>NZ_JALNUB010000004.1:0-474594 GCF_023162025.1 Flavobacterium pygoscelis
CTTATATATAGGTACAGCGATACTAGAATTTACATCAACACCGTTTTGATACCTATATATAGGTAGGAGTTTCTTCTTTAGCCACAATCAAATGTCAATATAATATCGCGCTAGGATTGCTATTGTTGGCTTATATATAGGTAAAGCAATACTACCATTTATAAAACCGCTGTTTTTTACACCTATATATAGGTAGGTATTTTTTTTATTACCTATATATAGGTGTAGTAATCTTATTGAGCAGGCTCAGATCTAGAATAGTAAATTGTTTGTTACGCCTAACCTTTTCTAAACGTCTGAGAAAAACAAAACCGCGTTAGGGATAGCAGCGTAAAGCCCACAGTCAAGTGAAGTACAACGGAACTTAATGAGGACTTGAAGCGAATAGCCCGACCCATTCTAAAAAAGAGGCTATAACCGAACTCGGATATAGCCTCTTTTTTAGAATGGGAAACGCCAAAAGGAAATCAATGGAATCGAATGGCTTTTACAAACATTATTTGATAATTAAATTATATTAAAATAAAATATGCTTTATGCTTATATTTACACGTATACAATCAAGCATTTAAATTTTATAGTTAAATAAATTTAAAATCCCATCTTAAAAAAACAACACTTTAATATGCAGTAAACAATGAATACACTTATTAAAAATGGGCTTTTGTTTTCAGGTGATCTAAATGAAAAAGCGATACAGCAAGATATATTAATCGATTCTAATGGAAAAATAAAAAAAATTGGATCTAACTATTCAATACCCGAATCAGATATAGAAATCATAGACGCTACCGGAAAATGGATAGTGCCTGGCTTTATTGATTCTCACACGCACTATGATGCCGAGGTTCTTGCATCACCTGGTCTTAAAGAATCCGCTAGACATGGAGTTACGTCCATAATATTGGGAAGTTGCTCTGTGTCGGCAGTATTTAATAACCCAGAGGATACAACCGATTCATTTGCAAGAGTAGAAGCAATTCCTAGAGATATTATGCTTCCATTACTACAGAAGGAAAAAAATTGGAATTCTCCAAAAGAATGGAAAGCATATATAAACAAACTTCCCTTAGGAATAAATGTTGCTTCTTTTATTGGACATTCAGATATACGAATGAAAGCGATGGGCATTAATCGCTCTTTGTCTGAAAAAGAATCAGCTACAGAAGCGGAAAAGTTGGCAATGTTTAATATGTTAAATGACGCGCTTGATGAAGGATTTATAGGATTATCTACTATGGATAATCCTTGGGATAAAATGGATGGTGATCGTTATTGGTCGCATAAAACTCCATCTTTTTACTCGTCTTGGAAAGAAAGAAAAAATTTAATTGATGTGCTTCGAAAACGAGATGCGATTCTTCAAGGTGCTCCCAACCTTGTAACAAGATATAATGCTCTTAATTATATGTTTGCTAGTAGTGGTGTTTTTAGAAAGCCATTAAAAACAACTATGATTGCTATGATGGACTTAATTGGAGATCGTTATATATATCCAATAATTGCTTTAGCCTCTAGCGTTATAAATAAATTTGGGAATGCTAATTTTAGAATGCAATCGCCTCCCTGTCCTTTTACGGTGTATTACGATGGAGTAGATTCAGTTATGTTTGAAGAATTTCCAAGTGGAGAAGCTTTGAGACATCTTGCAAAAGAATTAGACCAAAGAAATGAACTCATAAAAGATCAGCAGTACAGAGAACGATTTAAAAAAGAAATCAAGAAAAAATTTGCTCCAAAAGTTTGGCACAAAGATTTAAGTAAATCCATTATTATTGATTGTCCAGATACTAGTTTAATAGGTAAGAATTTCTACGACTTAGCAAAAGAGCGCAATAGCCACCCAATTGATGTTTTCTTAGACACCATAATTCTTTATGATAAAAAAATACGTTGGACAACAACAATAGCAAATGATCGAAAAGAAAAATACAAAGATCTTTACAATTTCAAATACAATTTAATTAGTTTTTCAGATGCTGGAGCTCATCTAAACAACATGGCTTTTTATAATTTCCCTTTAAAAATGATAAAAAATGTCCAAGAATCAATAGAAGCAGGTAGTCCGATAATGTCAATGGAAAAATGTATTTGGAGACTTACAAAGGAGCAAAGTGATTGGTTTAATTTAGATTGTGGTCATTTAGCCGAAGGAAAAACAGCAGATTTGGTACTATTAAATCCTGAGAATTTTAAAAACATAAATGAAAACGTTGAAATGGAATCTATAAAAGAATTTGGGAACTTTGATAGATTAGTAAATAGAAACGATGGTGTTGTTACAAGAGTATTAGTTGGAGGAAAAACAATTTTTGAAAATGAAAAATTCACAGAAGATTACGGTAAATCAAAAAAATACGGACGATTTTTGGCCAAAATTGACAAGGAAAAAAAACATTAATAGTACTTTTTAAAAAACTAAGTATTAATTACATAGAATGTTAAACATATAAACAAGTATATAATAATTGATGCTTAAAGACTATTTTTCTTACTTATTCATTACTTTTGAATAAAAATGACTTTAAAAACCTTTAGTTAATCGTTATTAAATTTTGAGAAATTGAAATTAATAATTGGCTTAATATTACTAATTAAAATATAAAATGAATCTAGAAGAAAAAATAAAAAAAAGTGAAACAAGAATTTTTAAAGCTGTATTTCCTAACACAACCAATCACTATGATACTATGTTTGGAGGAACTGCAATGCTAATGATGGACGAAATAGCTTTTATAACTGCTACCCGATTTACACGTAAAGTTTGCGTAACAGTTTCTTCGGATAAAATAGATTTTAAAAAACCAATACCAGCTGGAACTATAATTGAACTGATTGGAAAAGTTTCTAAAATTGGAAATACAAGTTTAGATGTAAACGTTGAAATATTTATAGAACAAATGTATTCTGACGTTCGCGAAAAAGCAATATCAGGAAATTTCACTTTTGTAGCACTTGATAAAGATAAAAAACCAACAAAAATCTTATAGGTTGCTTATGTTTAAACAGATTTGTTTTAGAAATTACTAATAAGTCTTTTTGATGATAAAAAAAGCCGATTGTTTACTTAATACAGTAAACAATCGGCTCTTTTTATCATTAATTACATTGAACTAAAATAAAAGTCATTCGGCAAAAATTATAAAGTAATTGTGTCTATTATTTTTGCAACAGGTTGTATCGATTTCGTGTTTTCTATGGTTGGTCCAGCTACCCATACTGTTTTGTAAGTAACTTCTGTAGCGGCTTTTGTGACTGCATTTGAACCCAATAAATACCTAATCATTTTTACCCATTTTTTTAGGGTCTTATTTTTACTTAAAGACTTTTCTAACCACGATTGCTTTGTACCCACTTTTTGCACATAAGGTGTGTTGATAACTGTACATGGTGTTCCCGAAATTTTTTCTGTCAGAACAATATCTTTCGCACCATAATCAACACAAGCTTGTTTGTATTCTTGCGAAACACTTGACTCAAATGAAGCAATAAAAGGACTACCAACAGATACTCCTACTGCTCCATAACCTAACATAGTATCTAAATCGGCTTTGGTACTAACACCTCCAGCCGAAATAACAGGTAATGTAGTTTTCGAGTCTAATTCTTTTATTAATGCTTCTGGTCCAAGATTACCTCTATGACCACCCGCTACATTATTTACTGCGATTAATGCATCTGCACCCAAAGACTCTACTTTTTTAGCAAAAGCAAGATCTGTAACATCACAAAAAACTTTAATTCCAACTTTATGAGCCTCACGAATCGTTTCTTCTGGAGACCCAAGTGACGTAATTATAAAGTCCACTTTCTCTGTACACAAAACAGCTAATTGATCTTTATATTTAATATTTGATTTATTTACAATTAAATTATATCCAAAACTCCCTCCCTGCACTTTTGCCGCTTTAAGTTCTAAAATTGATTCGCGCAGTTCCTCTAAGGTTCTATAATTCAAGGCTGGAATACATCCCGCAACTCCTGAATTCATAGCTTCAATAACCATTTTAGTATTTGAAACGAGAAACATCGGAGCTATTATTAGTGGTTTATTAATATTTAAAAGTGCAGTTAAAGATGGCTTAGTCATAATTATTTATATATTAAAAACAAATATAACCAAATATACTATGCGTGCCTAGTATTTACAACTCAAAAAAAATGTGATAGCGAAAAGGACTTTATAAGACTTTTTTTTAATTGAAATAAAGAATAGAATTAAAAGTAGGAAAATCAATATCTACGTTACTTATGCACTAATTCACTACTATTAATTGGTATTATGAGATAAGGTAATATGAAATATTAAACTTAAAAACAAACTATTAAGAATCAAAGTATTACACAAAAAGCAAATGAGATATTGATTATCATCAAAAAAGCTAGTTTTTAATTTTTCTATTTTATTTTGAAAAAACAATCGTTATTCTTAAATTTTAATTAATTTGCATCAAAATTCAATCTTTTTATAATGATTTCAGTAACCAGACTTTTTGATTTCCCGTATTATCAGCAAGAGAAATATTCTAATATTTCAGATGCGTTGGTAACTAAGCAAAACGGTATTTGGGAGAAAACTTCTACCCAAGAATATATTGACAAAGCAAATAGTGTCTCTAGAGCTTTATTGCGCATGGGCATCAAAAAAGATGATAAAATAGCCATCATTTCTACTAATAATAGAACTGAATGGCACATCATGGATATAGGTGTTTTGCAAACTGCTGCACAAACAGTTCCTATTTATCCTACTATTTCTGAAGAGGATTATGAATACATCTTAAATCATTCAGAAGCAATGTATTGTTTTGTTTCGGATGAAGAAGTACTTAGAAAAATAAATTTGATCAGAGACAAAGTTCCACATTTAAAGGAAGTATATTCTTTCAACACTATCGAAGGATGTAAAAACTGGAAAGAATTATTAACTCTTGGAGAAGATCAAAGCAACCAAGCTGAAGTTGAAGAAAGAAAAAATAATGTAAGTCCAAATGACTTGGCCACAATTATTTACACTTCGGGAACAACTGGAAGACCAAAAGGTGTAATGCTTTCTCATGATAATATTGTTTCAGATGTTCTCAACAGCGCCTCAAGAATACCATTTGAAGCTGGAAATAGTCGGGCTTTAAGTTTCCTTCCTATTTGTCATATTTTTGAAAGAATGATTTTGTATTTATACCAATATTACGGTGTTTCAGTTTATTTTGGAGAAGCCATTGACAAAATAAGTGACAACCTTAAAGAGGTTAAGCCAAATGTAATGACTGCCGTTCCTAGATTACTAGAAAAAGTATATGATAAAATATATGCTAAAGGAACTGAACTTACTGGTATAAAAAAGAGTTTATTCTTTTGGGCTATCGATTTAGGATTGAGATACGAACCTTACGGAGCAAATGGTTCTTGGTATGAATTACAACTTAAAATTGCGCGCAAATTAATTTTCAGTAAATGGAAAGACGGTTTAGGCGGAAACCTAGATTTAATGGTTTCTGGTAGTGCTGCACTGCAAACAAGACTTGCTCGTGTATTTGCTGCTGCAGAAATTCCAGTAATGGAAGGTTACGGCTTAACTGAAACTTCTCCTGTTATTTCTGTAAACGATTTAAGAAACAAAGGATTTAAAGTAGGAACTGTTGGTAAGGTAATCACCAATGTAGAAGTAAAAATTGCCGAAGACGGTGAGATACTTTGCAAAGGACCAAACGTAATGTTAGGGTACTATAAAGATGAAAAATTAACCAGCGAAGCAGTAATAGATGGATATTTTCATACTGGTGATATTGGCGAAATTGACAAAGAAGGTTTTTTAAAAATTACGGATCGTAAAAAAGAAATGTTCAAGACCTCAGGCGGTAAATACATTGCGCCACAAATTATTGAAAACACAATGAAACAATCGCGTTTTATTGATCAGATAATGGTTATTGGAGATGGACAAAAAATGCCAGCTGCATTTATCCAACCTAGTTTTGATTTCGTAAAAGAATGGGCAAATATTCACAAACTGAATATCGGAAGTACTAATGAGGCTATTATTACTAATGAAAAAGTTATTAAACGTATTCAAGAAGAAATCGATCTTTACAATGAAAAATTTGGTCATTGGGAACAAATAAAAAGATTTGAACTTACTCCTGAAATTTGGTCTATAGAAGGTGGAGAACTAACACCAACTTTAAAATTAAAGAGAAAAATTATAATGGATAAATACAAAGATTTATTCGATAAAATATATAGTTAATCAATTCTATTGCTTTTAATTAAACAAAAAACAACTAAACCATACTTTTTCAAAACAAAACTCCTCTAATTTAGAGGAGTTTTTTTATATTTAATAGTTTTTAACAAAAAAATAATTCAATTTATTATGCACGCATAGTATTTTTGATTATATTTGAAATCGGTATATATAAAAATATGAAAGACAAAACGATAGATTATATCCTACGTGCTACATGGCAGGCAGTTTCCAGAATGTATAATGAAGAAGCCTCTAAATACGGTGCTACTATGGCAACAGGATTTGCATTGCTAAGCATCGATAAAGATAAAGGAACTCCATCGACATCTTTAGGTCCTAAAATGGGAATGGAAGCCACAAGCTTGACTAGGACCTTAAAATCTATGGAGGAAAAAGGCTTAATTATTAGAAAAAAAAATCCAGAAGATGGACGTGGCGTTTTAATCTACCTAACTGAATTTGGTAAAGAAAAAAGAGACTTATCAAAAAAAACTGTTCTAAAATTTAATGAAAGTGTCAAGCAAACTATTTCGGAAGAAAAGCTACAACACTTTATAGAAGTAGCAGAAAAAATAAATGAACTGATTCAAGATAAAAATATTTTTAATTATACTGAAAATCCTGAAAAAGAATCGACTAACATAAAATAAATTAACCTAATAGTAAACTAAAAGACATAAAATGATTTTGAAAATCATATTACGTTTGTATTATTAGAAGGTGCCATAAAAACAACAAATATCAATATATGAAACGCACTATTAAAAAAGTCGCAGTAATTGGATCCGGAATAATGGGTTCGGGAATTGCTTGTCATTTTGCAAACATTGGTGTAGAAGTTTTACTTCTAGACATTGTTCCAAGAGAACTAACGGAAGCGGAAGCTAAAAAAGGCCTAACTTTAGAAAGTAAGGTTGTTCGTAATCGCTTAGTGAATGAGCATTTAGCTAATTCATTGAAGTCGAAACCCTCTCCTATTTACAGTCAAAAATTTGCTTCTAGAATTACAACTGGAAACACAACGGATGATATGGCAAAAATTGCTAGTGTCGATTGGATTATAGAAGTTGTTGTAGAGCGTTTAGACATCAAGAAAATGGTGTTTGAGCAAATTGAGAAGTACAGAAAACCAGGCACATTAGTAACTTCAAATACGTCTGGAATTCCTATTCATTTTATGAGCGAAGGAAGAAGTGAAGATTTTCAGAAACACTTCTGCGGAACTCACTTTTTTAATCCAGCACGTTACTTAAAATTATTCGAAATCATTCCTGGACCACAAACCTCTACTGAGGTTTTAGATTTCTTAACAGTATATGGTGAGAAATTCTTAGGAAAAACTTCGGTTGTAGCCAAAGATACTCCAGCATTTATTGGAAATAGAATTGGGATTTACGGAATTCAGAGTTTATTTCATTTGGTAAAAGAAATGGGATTAACCATTGAAGAAGTAGATAAGTTGACAGGTCCAGTTATTGGTCGTCCAAAATCAGCTACTTTCCGAACCGTTGATGTAGTTGGCTTAGATACTTTGGTGCATGTTGCTAATGGTATTTATGAAAATTGTCCAAATGATGAACAACATGAATTGTTTAAACTTCCTGATTTTGTAAACAAAATGATGGAAAATAATTGGCTTGGAAGCAAAACAGGTCAAGGATTTTATAAAAAAGAAGGAAAAGATATTCTTACTTTAGATTTAAACACTTTAGAATATCGTGCGAATAAAAGAGCCTCTTTTACCACTCTTGAGCTAACAAAAACGATTGATAAACCAATTGACCGTTTTAAAGTTTTAGTAAAAGGAAAAGACAAAGCAGGAGAATTCTACAGAAAAAGCTTTTCTGGAATGTTTGCTTATGTATCCAACAGAATACCTGAAATCTCAGATGATCTATACAAAATTGATGACGCGATGAAAGCCGGTTTTGGATGGGAAAATGGTCCATTCGAAATTTGGGACGCTATCGGTGTCGAAAAAGGAATTGAAATCATGAAGGCAGAAGGTCTAGAACCTGCTGCATGGGTAAATGAAATGTTGGCTTCTGGAAATAAAAGTTTCTATTCTATAAAAGAAGGCGCAACTTTTTTCTACAACATTCCAACTAAAGCGCAAACTAAAGTTCCTGGACAAGATTCCTTTATTATTCTGAATAACATTCGCGAAAGCAAAAAAGTTTGGAGCAATAGTGGTGCAATTATTCAAGATTTAGGAGACGGAATTTTAAATTTAGAATTCCAATCGAAAATGAATACTATTGGTGGCGATGTTTTAACAGCGATCAATAAAGCGATTGATTTGTCTGAAAAAGAATATCAAGGATTAGTTATTGGTAATCAAGCAGCAAATTTCTCTGTTGGAGCTAATATCGGAATGATATTTATGATGGCAGTAGAACAAGAATACGATGAATTAAATATGGCAATCAAAATGTTCCAAGACACAATGATGCGCGTACGTTATTCAGGAATTCCTGTTGTTGTTGCACCCCACGGAATGACTTTTGGTGGAGGATGTGAAATGAGTTTGCATGCTGATAAAGTAGTTGCTGCTGCTGAAACCTATATGGGATTAGTTGAATTTGGTGTTGGAGTAATTCCTGGCGGTGGAGGTTCGAAAGAATTGGCATTGCGTGCATCCGATTTATTCCATAAAAATGATGTTGAGTTGAATGTATTACAAGAGTATTTCTTGACCATCGCAATGGCAAAAGTATCTACTTCTGGTTATGAAGCTTTTGACACAGGACTTTTACAACATGGTAAAGATATTATAGTGGTTAACAAAGACCGTCAGATTGCAGAGGCTAAAAAACATGCATTGGTAATGGCTGAAGCGGGTTATACACAACCAATAAAAAGAACGGACGTGAAAGTGTTAGGAAAACAAGCTTTGGGTATGTTCTTGGTAGGAACAGACCAAATGGAAGCTGGAAAATACATTTCTGAACACGATAAAAAAATCGCTAATAAATTAGCCTATGTTATGGCCGGTGGTGATTTATCTGAACCAACATTAGTAACAGAGCAATACTTATTGGATTTAGAACGTGAAGCTTTCTTATCACTTTGTACAGAAAGAAAAACGTTAGAAAGAATTCAGTTTATGTTAACCAAAGGGAAACCTTTAAGAAACTAGTATCAAGTAATAAGAATTAAGTATTAAGAGATGCACCAATTTGAAAAATTAAAAATTTGGCAAAAAGCAATGGATGTAGCGGTTCATGTTTATGAAATTTCTTCGTTGTTACCCAATGATGAAAAATTCAATTTAATTCATCAAATAAAAAAATGTGCGGTATCAATTCCTTCAAATATAGCTGAAGGTTCTGGTAGAAATTCAGACAAAGAATTCATGCATTTTCTAGGAATTGCAAATGGTTCAACTTTTGAATTAATAACTCAATTAATACTTGCTAAAAGACTTAATCTTGTCAATGAAGATTTAATCCAACCAACTATTAATCAATTAGTAGAGGTTTCAAATATGAATTTTTCATTTCAAAGAGCATTAAAAGATAAAATAAACACAAAAATTGGAAAATCTTAATTCTTAATTCTCCAATCTTAATACAATCATTTATGAAAACAGCCTATATAGTAAAAGCATACAGAACTGCCGTTGGTAAAGCACCAAAAGGAGTTTTTAGATTTAAAAGACCTGATGAATTGGCTTCAGAAACCATTCAGTACATGATGAATGAGTTACCTGACTTCGACAAAACTCGTATCGATGATGTTATGGTAGGAAACGCCATGCCTGAAGCAGAACAAGGGTTAAACGTAGCACGATTAATCTCTTTAATGGGATTAAAAGTAGAAGATGTTCCTGGAGTAACTGTGAACAGATATTGTGCTTCTGGGTTAGAAACCATTGGTATGGCAACTGCTAAAATTCAATCTGGAATGGCACATTGTATTATTGCAGGTGGAGCAGAAAGCATGAGTTTTATTCCTATGGGAGGTTACAAACCGACTCCTGATTATGCTGTTGCAAAAGCGGGAAACGAAGATTATTACTGGGGAATGGGACTTACAGCAGAAGCTGTTGCCAATCAGTTTAATGTTTCAAGAGAAGATCAAGATGAATTTGCTTATCATTCTCACATGAAAGCTTTAAAAGCACAAGCAGAAGGAAAATTTGACAAACAAATCGTACCCATCACAATTGAACAAACATTCATTAATGAAAATGGCAAAAAGGAAACTAAATCTTATGTAGTAAACAAAGATGAAGGTCCTAGAGCAGGAACATCTAAAGAGGCTTTAGCGGGATTAAGACCTGTTTTTGCAGCGGATGGAAGTGTAACAGCGGGTAACTCTTCACAAATGAGTGATGGTGCTGCTTTTGTAATGGTAATGAGTGAAGAAATGGTAAAGGAATTAAATTTACAACCAATTGCTCGTTTAGTAAACTTTGCTTCAGCTGGAGTTGAACCAAGAATCATGGGAATGGGGCCTGTAAAAGCTATCCCTAAAGTTTTGAAACAAGCTGGAATGCAGTTAAAAGATATAGATTTAATTGAATTAAACGAAGCATTTGCTTCTCAAGCAATAGCAGTAACACGTGAACTAGGATTAAATCCTGATATCGTAAACGTAAATGGTGGTGCAATTGCACTTGGTCATCCATTAGGTTGTACCGGTGCTAAATTATCGGTTCAATTATTCGACGAGATGAAAAGAAGAGGTAATAAATACGGAATTGTATCCATGTGTGTAGGAACAGGACAAGGTAGTGCTGGGATTTACGAGTTGATGTAATACCAATTTAAACATAAGTAAATTTTAGAAATTAAAGTTAGTTAAAAAATTAGAAAAGAAATAGTTGAAATATAGAACAGGACCTTTTTAAATAAGGATGGTTTTAAATATACATTCTATTTCTAAAATCTTTAAAAAATAAAAAAATGAGCGACAAAACAAGAGGAGGACAATTCCTAGTAAAAGAAACAAAGTGTGAAGATATCTTTACTCCAGAAGATTTCAATGAAGAGCAAATAATGATGCGTGACTCTGTAAAAGAGTTTGTTGATAAAGAATTATGGCCAAATAAAAATCGTTTTGAGAAAAAAGATTATGCTTTTACAGAAGAAAGCATGAAAAAAGCAGGAGACTTAGGTTTCTTAAGCGTAGCTGTACCTGAAGAATATGGTGGAATGGGAATGGGATTTGTAAATACAGTATTAGTTTGTGATTACATTTCTGGCGCTACAGGTTCGTTTTCTACGGCTTTTGGTGCGCATACAGGAATTGGTACTATGCCAATTACCTTATACGGTACAGAAGAGCAAAAACAAAAATATGTACCTAAATTGGCTTCTGGCGAATGGTTTGGTGCTTACTGTTTAACTGAACCTGGAGCAGGATCAGATGCTAATTCAGGAAAAACTAAAGCCGTTTTATCTGAAGACGGAAAATATTATTCGATCACCGGACAAAAAATGTGGATTTCGAATGCTGGATTTTGTTCTGTATTTATAGTTTTTGCACGTATTGGTGATGATAAAAACATTACTGGATTCATTGTTGAAAACACTCCTGATAACGGAATTTCAATGAATGAAGAAGAGCATAAATTAGGTATTCGTGCTTCTTCTACGCGTCAAGTTTTCTTTAATGAAACTAAAGTACCGGTTGAAAACATGCTCTCTGAAAGAGGAAATGGTTTCAAAATAGCGATGAATGCTTTAAATGTTGGTCGTATTAAATTGGCAGCAGCCTGTTTAGATGCTCAAAGAAGAGTAATCACTAGTTCTGTAAAATACGCAAACGAAAGAATTCAATTTAAAACTCCTATATCTCAATTTGGTGCAATTCGCTCAAAAATTGCAGAAATGGCAACGAGTTGTTATGCAGGTGAAAGTGCAACGTATCGTGCAGCTAAAGATATTGAAGATCGTATTACTATTCGTGAACAAGAAGGTTCTACTCATCAAGAGGCAGAATTGAAAGGGGTTGAAGAATTTGCTATTGAATGTTCAATTTTAAAAGTAGCAGTTTCTGAAGATGTTCAAAACTGTGCTGATGAAGGAATTCAAATTTTTGGTGGAATGGGATTCTCTGAAGATACACCAATGGAAAGCGCTTGGAGAGATGCTCGTATTGCTCGTATTTACGAAGGTACAAATGAGATCAACAGAATGCTTTCTGTAGGTATGTTAATCAAAAAAGCGATGAAAGGCCATATTGATTTATTAGGACCGGCTTCTAAAGTACAAGAAGAATTAATGGGTATTCCTTCATTTGAAACTCCAGATTATTCTGAATTGTTTGCTGAAGAAAAAGAAATGATTGGAAAATTGAAACAAGCATTCCTTATGGTAGCAGGTGGAGCAGTTCAAAAATACGGTCCGGATTTAGACTCACACCAACAGCTATTAATGGCAGCTTCTGATATATTAATTGAAATTTATATGGCAGAAAGTACTATTCTTAGAACTGAAAAATTAGCTAAAAAAGAAGGAGAATCAAAAGTTCAAGAGCAAATTGCAATGGCTAAACTTTATCTTTACAAAGCAGTTGATATCGTAACTCAAAAAGGAAAAGAAAGTGTAATTTCATTTGCAGAAGGTGATGAACAACGTATGATGCTTATGGGCTTAAGACGTTTTACAAAATATACTAATATGCCTAATATTGTTGCCTTAAGAGAAACTATTACTTCAAAAGTAGTTGCTGAAAATGCATATTGCTTTTAATAGCAAACAATTATACTAATTCAAAATGCTGAAAAAACCGTCAAGTTATTTATAACAAGACGGTTTTTTTTTATATCAAAGCTAAATATTTATTTAACTCAACTAAACCTTAAAATAATAATTGAATAAATTTCTATTTGTAAAACTTTACCTCAACTCTAAATTTTCAAAATAAAATTTATCAAGAATTTATATCTAATTACTCTTATTAACTACGATTTTAGAAATCTCACCTTCGTAGGAAATAGAACTGCGGTTGTTAGAACTAATCGTAAGTGTTGCATTACCTTCAGAGAAAATAGATAACGATATCCTATAAAAATCTTGATCTCCTTTTACTCTAGCTATTAACTCACATACCTCTTTTACTTTTATTATTGAATATTCTATTGGTTTACCTTCAAAACTTAAGCCCTTGTCTCTACCATATCCTATTCCGCTATATCCTACTCCAAAAAATGGCATTTCGCTAGTAATAAAATCTGGTTTAAATTCGATATAATTGTTGTTGGTGCTTAAATCAATCGATTGGTATCCTTGCGGAAATGCTCTTCTTGCTACAAATTTAAATTCTTTTGAATTTACCAATTGGATTATTTGGCTTACTCTTTCCTGTTTAATATTTTCTTTTTGTTGTTTCCGAGTTGTTATTTGACTAAAACTAAATGCAACGAAAAACAATAAAAATACTGGTGTAATTATTTTTTTATGTATCATAATTTTTACTTTTAAATTAAGTCCATTAAACAAAAAAAAGATACTCGTTAAAGAGTATCTTTTTTAAAATCTATTTTTTTACAAAACGCATCATCTCAACTTCACCCATTATAAAACTTAACGTTTTTCCATCTTCAGAAATAGAATAAGAATCAATTTTTTGAAGTGTAGATAAGTAAACACTTTCACCTTCACCAGGACAATATCTTTTTGTTAAAGCCATATTATCATTTTTAAAATTAATTTTATTTCCAACTACGTCTAATTTGCCTGAAAAACGATTACAACCAGTATTACCAGAGACTAAATCTGTTTTCAAATCAAAATTTACGGTTGGTTTTTCATCAGGATATAAACCTTGAAAAGCAATTTTAGGTCCAGAAATATAATTTAACTCCCATTCTCCTTGAAGCATGGTGGTGTTGGTGTTGTCATTTTTAGCAGAATTACAAGAAACGAATGCCATACATGAGATAGCAAGCAATAGGATTAATTTTTTCATTAGATAGTTTGTTTATTATTATTTTAAAATTGATATAAGGCAAGAACATTGCCAATTTGCTTTTTTATTTATTTATTTTCTTAAATTATCATACCTCTTTGAAAACCATTCGTTAAAAAAAGACTTCTTATTTTGTTTTATTTCTTAATTTCTAAAACTTCCGTGACAATACTCACTGCATAGGAATTTGGCGTGATTTTATTTCCTTTTTCGTTAGAATAGACCTTAGTAAATTCAGCTCCAAAGTATAGTATAATAGCAGAGTAATATACCCAAATCAATATTATTATAACAGAACCTGCTGCTCCATAAACAGTAGCTACAGTAGAACTACCTAAATAAAAACCAATAGCAAACTTTCCAAACATAAAGAAAAACGAAGTAAAACTAGAGCCAATCAATGCATCTTTCCAAGCAATATCGCCGTCTGGTAAGGTTTTAAAAATGATAGCAAATAAAATTGTGGTTGTTGCAAACAAAATTAAAATGTTGAAAATATAAAATATATAGACAGCAGTATCCGGAAAGTAGATCACTAACCTTGCATTCATAACATCCATCACCGTATTGACCATTAAACTCACCATCAATAAAAAACCTACTGAAGCAATCATAGAAAAAGACATCAATCTGTTTTTAACAAATTTCATAATGCCTTTATTAGGTTTGGCTTTTAATCCCCAGATATAATTAATAGAACTCTGTATTTCAGCAAAAACTCCAGAAGCTCCTATTAATAACATAATTCCACCAAATATTGCAGCAAAAGTATTGCTATCTGATAATTCTATGTTCTTTATAGTTTCCTGAATTTGAATAGCTGCTTTGTTACCAACCATACCGTTAATTTGACTGAAAAAACGTCCCGTAACTGCATCTCTACCAAAGAAAAAACTAAAAATAGATAATATAATAATCATTAAAGGAGGTAATGAAAATATAGTATAATAGGAAAGCGATGCACTTAGTTTTATGCCATTGTCTTTATCAAATTCTTGATAGGTTTGTTTTAATAAACCCCAAGTAGTTTTAAATACCTTCTTACTTTTCATACATATATGTTTCTATTCTACAAATTCAAAATTACAAAAACCGCAGCTAGCAATTTGAAATATAATTTACATAATTCCTAACAATTACTAGCCTTAAATACCAATGATAATGTAAAGATTAAGTTAATTTTAAATGATTTAATCCCTACTAAAAAATTTATGTATAAATTTATGTGAAATATTTAAAGACAACTTTAAGAATAAATACACTACTTATGGAAAATAGCAATACAAGAAGAAATTTTTTAAAACAAACAGCCATTTTATCAACAGGAACTATAATTGGATCCAGTTTATTTAATACTGCTTTTGCTTCCGAAAAGAATACAAATTCAGAGAAACACATTTTAGAGGCAGCAATTGTAAATGCCGAAGATATTTATACGCTTCCTAAATTAGCATACTCATATGATGCTTTAGAACCTCATATAGATGTTACGACTATGGAAATTCACCACAAGAAACACCATCAGGGATATGTCACCAATTTGAATAAAGCAATTGAATCATTAAATAAAAATCTAATTGAACAATCAAAAACTTTAGAAAATATTTTTGAAAAAATATCAAAATTTCCTGATTCAGTAAGGAATAATGCTGGAGGACATTACAACCACAGTTTATTTTGGACATTAATGAAACCAAACGGTGGTGGAAATCCTAAAGGAAAGCTAGCCGAAGCTATAAATAATGACTTTGGTTCTTTTGAGGAATTTAAAAAACAATTTAGTGATGCCTCGATGAAGCGATTTGGTTCCGGTTGGGCTTGGTTAGTTGTTCAAGACGGAAAATTAGTAATTGGTTCTACTGCCAACCAAGATAATCCTTTGATGAGATTGCGCGGTAAAGGATTAAAAGGGAAACCTGTTTTGGCTTTAGATGTTTGGGAACATGCCTATTATTTAAAAAATCAAAACCGTAGAGCAGATTATGTTACTTCATTTTGGAATGTAGTAAACTGGGACGCTGCTGAAAATTTATTCAATTCTTAAATTATATTTTTGAGGCTCTAAATTACAAGAATACTTTAGAGCCTTATTTTAAAAAAGAGTTGAAAAAATTATGAATTCATTGGTTTTACAAGATTATTTCTATGTTAAACTAAACTATAAAAAGTTACAGTGGGGCTAAAAATGTATAGCTTTGCATCACCAAATTAAAATAATGATAAACCCTTCGGCATCTGGTTGGATAGATAAGTTTTTTGTTAAGCAAAAATTCTCAGAAGAAACCATTTCTAAAAACACGGATATTTTTTATACTAATGTAAGAAACACCGGATTTATATACGGCCATATAATTTCTTTTCATACTGTAGAGCCTATTGAAACCAAAGGTTGGTTTAAAGATGAAATCTCTAAAGTAGCATTACTAAACACCTTATACGGTGTTTTTTGCATAAACAATACCGATATAAGTCCTATAAAGTTCATTGATAAAACAGTTCGTTTTTATAATGAAATGCATCCGCAAGGTTTTAATCTATTTCAAAAAATTCTTCCTAAGAGCTCTCCTTCTCTAACTTTAGAAAAAATCATTGATGAGCGAGTTCAAACTAATGATAGCATTATCAGTAAAAACTTTTCTCATCTGGTAACAAATGCCTTATTATTTATTGATGTACTAGCTTTTAGACAATATCTAATTCACGGAGAAATACCCGATAAATACCTTAAAAAAATTGAGGAAACAATTGTAAATATTGTTACAATAGCATTAAAGGTAAAATCCAAAAAGTCTCAATATGATGACTTATTAATTAAACTATTTGAAGCCTCAATACGGTATACAAAATTTTCAAAGGTTTCTGTTGAAAGTTTAGAAACACTACAGCTAAACTATTTTACAACCGATTTAGAAAAATATTATTTGATAGACATGGCTGGTATGGCATTATGGAGTGATGCAAAGATTGAAAATGACGAAATGTATTTTTTACATACTTTGGGTAAAATTCTGTCAATACCAGATAAATTTGTAGAGGAGAGTGTTGCTAATACCCATGACTTTATTTTTAACCATAAAAAGGAAATTCCTTATTTCAATTATTCCAATCCTGTAAAGCACTTCTATGATCAAACTACTCAAAGCGTAGTTACCTTAATTAGTAGAAATAAAAATAGGCTGATAAAGGAAATTATGCAAAGCAAAGAATTGGTTGTTTTGTTATCTTACTCTACACGCAGAGATTTAGACGAAAAAGAGAAAAAAAAGGTAAAAAAGCAATTATTAGAAATTTGTAAAACAGTTCCCTCATTAGCCATCTTTTTATTGCCTGGAGGTACTTTATTATTACCTATTTTGATCAAATTCATCCCGCAATTACTACCTTCTGCATTTAATGAAAATCTAGAAGATCAATAATTATTTATCCATGCAAAATGATTTTCTCGAATCGTTTCTTTATTATTTGTAATATATTCTAAAAAAGATTTTGCTACAGGACTCATTTTCTTTCCTTTTAACCAAATCAGTCTCCAAGATGTAATAATTGGTAATCCATTGGCTGGAAGCAGGATCAAACTACCATTATCTAACTCATTTTTAAGACCAATTACTGGCATGATAGAAATCCCTATTCCGGCAATAACAGCTTGCTTTACTGCTTCGTTAGATGTTAGAGTAATTTTCATTTTGGGCTCTATTTTTTGTTTAATAATATACTCTTCCATTGCAATTCGCGTTGCCGATCCTAATTCTCTAGAAAGAAGTGGTGCACTAGAAAATAAAGTAAGGAAATTTTTCTTTGTAACCTGAATTACGTTTGAATTTCCAACCAAATGAAGTTTATTTTCAATTAAAACTTCCGACTCTATATCTAAATCTTTTGGTAAAACAGAAACTAAAGCAAAATCTATTTCATTATTTTTTAATGCTTTTACGACTTTCACTTTGTTATTTACGTCCATTTCCAATTCTATTTCATTGTGTAATTTTAAAAAATCACTCAAATAATAAGGAATTACATATTTTCCGGTAGAAACGACCGAAAGTTTTAATCTACCCGAAAGTTTACCTTTAAAGGCTACTGTTTTATAATTTATAGCGTGAACTTCATTAAGAATATTTTCTGCAGCAATAGCAATTTCTTTTCCGAAATCAGTTACATACAAACGCTTTTTAATTATTTCTGTCAATGGTATTTCAAACTGATCTTGAAAATTTCTTAACTGAATAGAAACGGCAGGTTGTGTCAAAAACAATTCTTCAGCCGCTCTAGTAACACTTAAAGTCTGAGTCACTTTTAAAAAAACCTGAAGCTGATGCAAAGTATAGTTCATAAATTTATTTTATGTATTTCATTACAAATATAAATAAAAATATATGAATTAAAAATTCGAATTTTGTCCCATCAAATTGTAAAACACAAAACAACATGACACGAATTACAGTAGCAAAAGGAGACGGAATTGGACCAGAAATCATGAATGCCACTTTAGAAATTATTAAGGCTGCAGGAGCGCAAATTGAAATCGATGAGATTGAAGTTGGTGAAAAAGTTTATTTATCGGGGAACACATCAGGTATTGCGTCTGAATCTTGGGACATCATTAGAAGAAATAAAATCTTTCTAAAAGCACCCATTACCACTCCACAAGGTGGTGGTTACAAAAGTTTAAATGTAACCACAAGAAAATTTCTAGGTTTGTATTCGAATGTAAGACCTTGTATGAGCTTACACCCTTTTGTAGAAACGAAACATCCAAAAATGGATATTGTAATAATTCGGGAGAATGAAGAGGATTTATATGCTGGTATCGAACATCAACAAACCGACGAAGTAATTCAATGTCTAAAATTGATAAGTAGACCTGGTTGTGAAAAAATTGTTCGCTATGCTTTTGAATATGCAAAAGTATATGGAAGAAAAAAAGTGACCTGCTTTACCAAAGACAATATTATGAAGCAAACAGATGGATTGTTTCACCAAGTTTTTGACGAAATAGCACTCGAGTATCCTGAAATTGAAAACGAACACTGGATTATTGATATAGGTGCTGCAAAAATGGCCGATACACCAGAAATTTTTGATGTAATAGTTACTTTAAATCTTTATGGTGATGTTTTATCAGATATTGCTGCTCAAATTGCAGGTTCGGTAGGTCTTGCAGGATCAGCAAATATTGGTGAAGAATGTGCGATGTTTGAGGCCATTCACGGATCGGCACCACGTAGAGCGGGTCAAAATATGGCCAATCCTTCAGGTTTACTAGAAGGAGCTGTCATGATGCTAAATCATATCGGACAAACCGAAATTGCTGAAAAAGTTCAAAACGCTTGGCTTAAAACGATAGAAGATGGTATTCATACTTATGATATTTTTAAAGAAGGAATTAGTAAACAAAAAGTAGGAACCAAAGAGTTTGCGCAAGCAGTTATCACTAATTTAGGAAATAAACCTAGCATTTTAAAAGAAGTTTCCTTTTCTAAAGATGCTGTTCTAAACCTACCAAAATATGTAAAAAAACCAAGCGCTAAAAAAGAATTAGTTGGAGTTGACTTATTTGTAGACTGGAAAGGTACAGATCCTGATGAAATTGCAGAAAAAATGAAAAGGATTATCCTTGAAAATATAAATCTCACGATGATTACTAATCGTGGTATAAAAGTTTGGCCAGAAGGCTTTAAAGAAACATTCTGCACAGATCACTGGCGTTGTCGCTTTAAGCCAACAAATGGTAGCTTAATGACCAAAGGACAAATTATAGCTCTTTTATCAAATGCACAATTATCAAAAATAGATGTTATTAAAACAGAAAATCTTTATGAATTTGATGGAAAAGCAGGATATTCTTTAGGTCAAGGACAATAATTAATAAAAACAAAAACTATGAACATACAACTTCTTGAAGGCGAATTTAATACAAATGAAGCTTTAGAATTAATTACTAAAATGATTGCTGTAAAAATAAAATTTCATGAGGGAAAAATATGCAATTCCCATCAAGAAGAAGATATTAAAAGCAGAGAAAATAAAATAAAAAAACTTCAAAATTCAATACACGATATCAGACTTAATTTGAGTAAAAATGCAACAAGTGTACATCTTGAATCATCTATACAAATTAAATAGTTGTCTATTTTTATATCAAACTTCCTAAATAATAATGTATGGATAATCAAAGAGATTTTAAATTAATTGAAGGTCGTTTTACAACTGAAGAAGCCAGTGATCTCTTAGGAGCGCTTTTTAATTATAAAATTGACTACCACTGCAGACAAGATTTCAGCAATCATATTCGGTTTAATCAAGACATTGGTTATTCTAAAAATAGAATTGTAGAATTAATTAAATCAAAAGAAGCAATTGAGCAAATCATAGAGAACTCAAAAGCAAATAATGAAAATCTAATTATCCAAGGTACCATTTCAATTCGTACGGAAAAATAATATGTATAAAGGAAGATCAATTTTTATTGCAACCAAACATAAAAAAGAAACAGTTATTGCCCCACTTTTAGAAAGTAAACTTGGGGCGTACTGTTACACCTCTGATTTCTTGGATACAGATATATTAGGTACTTTTTCTGGAGAAATTTCTAGGAAAGAAGATGCACTGTCAACATTAAGAAACAAATGCATTTTAGGTCACAAGCTCACCAATTGTGATTTAGTAGTTGCTAGTGAAGGTTCTTTTGGAGCTCATCCTACTCTGTTTTTTGCAGCTGCTGATGAAGAGCTAGTAATGCTGAAAGATTTTAAAAATGATCTTGAGATTGTGGGAAGAGAACTAACTCTAGAGACTAATATGGATAGTGAAATTATACTAACACAAGCTAATCTAATTGATTTCGCAAAAAAAATAAATTTTCCATCGCATGGAATTATTCTAAAATTAGAAGAAAATAATAGTACAAAAATTAGAAAGGAATTTAAAGATATAGAAGACTTACTGCTGTTGTATAACACTTTAAAAAATCAGAATGGAAATATAACTGCTGAAACGGATATGCGAGCACTTTACAATCCGACTCGTATGAAGGCTATTAAAAAAGCAACTGAAAATCTTATAGCGAAAATTAAAAATGAATGTCCAAGATGTAAAACACCTGGTTTTGATATTATTTCAGCCAAACCAGGTTTACCTTGTGAAAGCTGCTCTTTTCCTACACGCTCCACTTTGAGTTATACTTATCAATGTAAAAAATGCGCCTATACGCATGAAAAAAAATTTCCTCGCGGTATTGAAAAGGAAGATCCAACCTATTGTGACAATTGTAATCCTTAATAAAATGATGATTGAAATATCTACAGATATAAACAAAGCCAAAAAAATTCTTGAAAACAATGAATTAGTAGCTATTCCTACGGAGACAGTCTATGGTTTAGCAGGCAATATTTACAGCGAAACTGCAATAAAAAAAATATTTGAGACCAAAAAAAGACCCTTCTATAATCCTTTAATAGTGCACATTCACAATAAAAAGCTAATAGATGAAATAGCGATAAATATACCAGAAAAAGCAAGAATATTAGCGGATGCATTCTGGCCGGGATCACTAACCTTACTTTTAGAAAAGAATAATAAAATACCGGATATTGTTACTGCAGGTAGAAATTCAGTTGCTGTTCGAGTACCTAATCATCCTTTGACTTTGGAATTATTAAAAGTATTAAATTTTCCTTTGGCTGCACCTAGTGCAAACCCATTTGGATCTATAAGTCCCACCAGAGCTCAGCATGTAGCCGATTATTTTTCAAATGATATTGCCATGGTTTTAGAGGGTGGCAATTGTGAAAACGGTATAGAATCTACCATTATAGGTTTTAAAAACGATGAACCTATTATGTATCGTTTAGGATCCATAAGTATTGAGGAAATCGAAGTACTAGTTGGACCGCTTAAAGTAAAAAACCACAGTGAAAAGTTACCAGAATCACCAGGAATGTTATCTCGGCATTATGCTCCAAAAACAAAAACTATTTTAGTTGAAGATATAGAAAAAGAGCTATCCTTACATACTGACAAAAGAATTGGAGTTATCGTTTTTAAAACTATAATAGATAAAACAAACATTAATTATACTGAAATTCTTTCAGAAAAGGGAGATTTAAAACAAGCAATGTCCAATTTATATGCAGCAATGCATAGACTTGATAAATTAAAATTAGATTTAATAATTGCACAAAAATTTCCGGAAGAAGGTTTGGGAAAATCTATAAACGATCGTTTAGAACGTGCAACAAAAGAATAGTATGTGCAGACTTTACACGCTTCTTCTAATAAAAAAAATCACCCGAAGGCGATTTTTTATTACTTATAAATTTAGCAATTGATACACATCATCAAGCTCTTCATTTGAGCCAATATTAACTTTTAAATCTGTTACAAAACCTGAATTCAATCCATAAACCCAACCATGAATAGTTAAATCTCGGCCATTTTTCCATGCCCCTTGTACAATTGAAGTCTTAGCTAGGTTGTAAACTTGTTCTTTAGTATTGACCTCAACAAAAGTATTAAAACGTTCCGTTTCGTCTTCAATGGAATTTAAATATTTGTCATGCAAACGATATTCATCTTTGATATGACGAAGCCAGTTATCAATAATACCTACTGAATCATTACCCATTGCAGCTTTTACACCTCCACATCCATAATGTCCACAAACAATGACATGCTTTACTTTCAAAACATTTACTGCATAATCCAGTACACTTAGCATATTCATATCGGAATGCACCACCATATTAGCAATGTTCCTATGAACAAAAACCTCTCCGGGTTTAGCTCCAATAATCTCATTGGCTGGAACACGACTATCGGAACATCCAATCCATAACAAGGGTGGTGTTTGACCTTTTGCTAAATCTTTAAAAAAGTTTGGGTCTTTTAATAAGCTATTTTCTACCCACTTTTTATTATTCTCTAATATTTTCTTATAAAAATCACTCATCTTTCTATTTGTTTTTTAATTTAAATTTGGCACAGAACTTCAAAAAATTGATAATAAAATCTTTTTTTTAAAGCTTGAATTACATCGGCCTCTTATTTGTTTAATTATTAATTTTGATAAACTTCATTAAATTTTTCCTTTTTAACCATTGCTCTTTTGGCTACATCATAATAATGTTCAAACGTAACGTGATTTGTTAATTCTGGAGTATTTTCTAGCTCATAAGCCTTTTTAAAACCTTTTAACTTTACCTTAATATTCTCGTCTACTGCTCTCGTTGCTTTGAACTCCTTTATTAAATCTAGAATATCATGAGAAATATACACTGTATCCTTAGCATTGATAATCACATTAGAATTTTCAGGTATTTCACTCAAAGTCAATTTAATCGCCGCTTTATTCAAGAAAGACACCTCTTGAGCTAAATCGATATGAATAATATCACCGTCAACATATTGCTCTTTTTTGAAACTATATGCTCTTTTTAGATTTCCTCTTAGGATAAAAATAACGCTGATGATAATCCCCAATAACACTCCTTTAAGTAAATCTGTGACCACAACTGCAACCAAAGTGGCAATAAAAGGAACAAACTGATACTTCCCTTTTTCCCAAAAATGTATAAAAGTTGCTGGTTTCGCTAGTTTATATCCAACTAAAATAAGAATTGTTGCCAAAGTTGCCAATGGTATTTTGTTCAAAATAGCAGGGATAACCAATACACTTAGCAGTAGTAATACACCATGAATAATGGCTGACATTTTAGATTTAGCACCAGCATTATTATTAGCAGATGATCGAACAACAACTGATGTCATAGGTAATCCTCCTAAGAGAGAGCTCACAATATTACCAATACCTTGCGCTTTTAGCTCAATATTAGTATCAGTATACCTTTTTTGAGCATCCATTCTGTCGGAGGCTTCAATACACAATAATGTTTCGATTGAGGCAACTATGGCAATCGTTAAACCAACTATCCATACTTGAGGATTTGTAATTCCAGCAAAATTAGGAGTTACAATGATAGCCTTAAACTCTTCAAAAGATTGAGGAATAGGCAAACTAACTAAATGTTCTTTGGAAATTGCTAATGAACTTCCTGTTTGTATAAATAATTCATTTAAAATAATTCCTATTATTACCGCGACCAAAGCACCTGGCACTAGTTTCAATTTTTTCAAAAAAGAAAATTTATCCCATGAAATTAAGATAACCAAAGAGGCTAATGTAATGACAACTGCTCCCAATTGAATATGGTTAAAGACTTCAAATAATGCAGAAAATGAGTTAATCCCATCGTTCTGCGCAAAAGAATTATTCCCTTCAAAATCAGCATCATAACCAAAAGCATGAGGAATTTGCTTCAAAATAATTATTACTCCAATACCTGCAAGCATTCCCTCAATTACATTCGTTGGAAAATAATTAGAAATGCTTCCCGCTTTCAGAAAACCTAGCGCTAATTGCAATAATCCTGCTATAAAAATCGCCGTTAGGAAAACATCGAAAGCTCCTAAATC
This sequence comes from Flavobacterium pygoscelis, assembly GCF_023162025.1. Classification (NCBI taxonomy): domain Bacteria; kingdom Pseudomonadati; phylum Bacteroidota; class Flavobacteriia; order Flavobacteriales; family Flavobacteriaceae; genus Flavobacterium; species Flavobacterium pygoscelis. Next base: position 24,641 of record NZ_JALNUB010000004.1, read on the forward strand.
GGTTATTGCTGTTAAAATAATTGCTGTTAAACCAGCTGCAGGTCCACTAACACTAATATGAGACTGACTTAAATAACCCACTACGACACCACCTATAATTCCAGAGATAATTCCAGAGAATAATGGTGCGCCTGAGGCCATTGCAATCCCTAAACATAAAGGAAGTGCAACTAAAAAAACGACCAATCCTGATGCAAAATCAGATTTTAAATTGGCCAAAAGATTGACTTTTTTTGACATAATATTACATTAAATTGTAAGTTAATATGCTACATATCACAAAGAATGTAGTAATTTAATTTTAATCGAAATATTATGCTTTATTAGGCGGGGGAGAAAAAATAGATGCCGAAACATTATCATGTTTAGATAAGTTTTCAGATAGTATTAAACTAGAGTTGTTGATTTTTTCATCGTTAAAACCGATGTAAGAAGAATTATTTATATAAACTATGCTTTTAATTTCTTTATGAGTGTGATGCTCCTCTTCAGACATATTAAAAAACATAGATATATCACAAGACTTTTCTATCACTGTTACAATTGCAGGAGTAGATAAAAACGCAATAAATAAGAATAAAAAAAGACTTGCTATTATTTTCATTAAGGCAAAAATAGTTAATAAGGAAGAATAAATTTTATAACTATTAAAAATTTTAAATAAATTTAACATCCACAAAAAAAGCAGAACACTAACTGATTAGTATTCTGCTTTGTTATAAAAACTTAATAAATATTATAAACTTTCTTCTAACCAAGCTTGCATCATCCAAATTGTTTTTTCTTGTTCAGCAATAAAATCACTCATCATTGAGTTGGTTCCTTCGTCATTAATTTCGGCAGATTTATTAAGAATTTCTCTTTCAATTTTTAATAAATGGGATAAAGAATTCACAATCAAATGAACTGCTTTTTCGTCAACAGAAATATTTTTACCAACAACTAAAGTATTGTTTTTAATGTAATCTTCAAACGTATGAAGAGGGGTTCCTCCTATTGTCAAAACTCTTTCGGCAATCAAATCAATTTTTAATTGCGAATCTGTATATAATTCTTCAAACTTTACATGTAGATCAAAAAATCGTTTTCCTTTAATATTCCAATGAATTCCTCTTAAATTTTGATAATATACTTGAAAATTTGATAAGAGCGTATTTAGATCATTAATAATCAACTCAGATTCCTTAACTGGTAGTCCTAAAATGTTAGTTTTCATTGTTCAATTTTTATTAATTAGGTTGTTTTGTAAATTTAGTCAAACATTAAAGAAAAACACCATAATAAAAAGTTATTGTTTTACTAAATTTGCATTAGAAAAAAGTATACCATGACAATCACACAATTAAAATATGTTCTTGCAGTTGCTGAGCACAAAAATTTCACGCTAGCTGCTGAAAAATGTTTTGTGACGCAACCCACTTTGAGTATGCAAATTCAAAAAATAGAAGAAGAATTGAGCATTCAAATTTTTGATCGAACCAAAAAACCAATCAAACTTACTGATATTGGTCTCAAAATAGTAAATCAAGCCAAAAATATTGTCAATGAAGCGGATCGCATTCAAGACATCGTAGAACAGCAAAAAGGTTTTATTGGAGGAGAGTTTAGATTAGGAATCATTCCTACTATAATGCCCACTTTACTTCCTATGTTTCTGAATAATTTCATAAAAAAATATCCAAAAGTAAAACTGATTATTGAAGAGTTAAACACAGATGAAATCATTACAAAACTCAACAACGGTCATCTAGATGCTGCCATTGCTGCTACTCCTTTGATGGAAGAGAAAATCAAAGAAATTGTACTGTATTTTGAGCCCTTTGTAGCATACATACCAGAAAGCCATCATCATTTTCAGAAAGAAGAAATAGAAATCTCTGACTTAAACTTAGATGAAATTCTATTATTACAAGACGGACATTGTTTTAGAGATGGAATTTTAAATTTATGCAAAAATTCTCCTCGTAGCGATAAAGGTCATTTTCAGTTAGAAAGTGGGAGTTTTGAAACGCTTATTAAATTAGCCGATGAAGGATTAGGGACAACATTGTTGCCTTATTTGCATACACTTGATCTAAAAGAGAGTGACAAGTTAAAACTGCGTCATTTTAAAGAGCCAAAACCTGCTAGAGAAGTTAGCTTGATTTTTCCAAAAAACGAGTTGAAAATTCAGATTATTGAAGCCCTCCGAAGCACTATAGCTGGAGTTATTAAAGGGGCTATTGTTTATCAAAATGTACAAATTATAAGTTCAATACATAAGAAATAAAAAAAGGAACCCAATTGGGTTCCTTTTTTTTATGAATTTACTATGAGTAAGCATTGTTTTAATTCTGGTTTCTCCATGGTGAAATTTTCTAACCATTCTCTCAATTGTTCCATTTCATAAGGTAACAACATTTTGATTGCTTTTTCTAGTTCCTTACAAAAAAGGCTAGCATCAAAACTTACTCTTTCTAAAACTGATTTCGTATAATCATACATAATTTTCGACATAATTTAAGGCAGATTTGGTTATATTCAAATTCTAAATCAATGTAAAAATACATCCTTTTTAGTTACTGCATCATAATTTAACGAAGTTTTTGGTTTTTATTTTTTTAAATTATAATTGACTGATTTTTAAGTAATTAATTTTTCAATTTTATAATTTACTTGCTCTAAACATTTCTCTTTTTCCTGGTGGCCCTGCAAGTTTTTCAACTGTAAATCCAACTTCAATCATACTTCTTTTGACCACTCCTCTAGCAGCATAAGTGACTAAAACACCTTTTGGCTTGAGAGCTTGGTACATTTTTCTAAAAATTTCTGTGCTCCATAATTCCGGTTGAACTCTATATCCAAAAGCATCAAAATAAATTAAGTCGAATTTGTTTTCATCAATAATTTCTTCAAAAAACTGTTTCCTTTTAGTTAGTGAAAAGTTTTCCTTCAATAAGATTTTTTCTTCCCAGTTACTTTCATGTATCTTTTCAAAAATTACACTCTCTGCTTGCGCTCCTAACTCAGCAACATAATTCATATGCTTTACTTCTTCTGCCGAAATTGGATAAGCCTCAACACCTACATAATCAATCTTTTGTTCCATTTTTTGAGATTCCAAAACAGTAATGAATGTATTTAACCCAGTACCAAATCCAATTTCCATAATAGCCACTTCTCTATTTTTAAATAAAGAAAGTCCGTTTTTAATAAAAACATGTTGAGCTTCCTGAATCGCTCCATGTTTAGAATGATAACATTCATCCCAATCTGTAAGTTGTATGGTTGTAGAACCATCGAGTGTTTGTATTATTTCTCTTTTCAAAATTATATTTTAAAGTTAGGTTACTAAATATTTACCTGTTGTCAAATTTAATAAAACTAAAACTCTCCCTTCCTAAAAAGGTATTATTTATTATAAAATCAATAGAATAGCTATTCTTTTTATCAAATTTTATAACTGATTTGTAATAGATAGTTAAAAGCTATAAATAATAATGTTTAGATAAGAGTTCTGCTTATTTTTTATCTAATTTTGCAGTTATTAAAATACAGCTTATTAAGCATTCTATATTTAAAAAAATGCTTACAACATTAAAATTAAAAACAATACAATATTATGAGTACTACTCAAACTAACAAAATTGAAATTTTAAAATCTGCTACTTCAAAAATAAACGAAGTAGATTTTGGAAACTTAAGCTTTGGTTCAGTTTTTACGGACCATTTATTTGAATGTGATTTTAAAAATGGGGAATGGCAAAAACCAGTCATTAAGCCTTATGCGCCTTTTTTGTTAGACCCATCAAGTAGGGTTTTTCATTATGGTCAAGCGATTTTTGAAGGAATGAAAGCCTATAAAGATGCAAATGATGATGTTTGGCTTTTTAGACCTGATGAAAATTACAATCGTTTTAACAAATCAGCTTTGAGAATGGCTATGCCTGAAGTTCCTGAAGAAATATTCATGAACGGACTAAATCAATTATTGCAATTGGACGAAGCTTGGATAAAAAAAGGAAAAGGGAATGCAATGTATATTCGTCCTTTTATGATTGCAACAGGTACAGGTGTAATTGCTAACCCATCTCATGATTATAAATTTATGATCATTTTATCTCCTGTGACTTCTTACTATTCTGGTGATGTAAAAGTTCTTATTGCAGAACACTTTAGTAGAGCTGCAAATGGTGGAATTGGAGCTGCAAAAGCAGCTGGTAATTATGCAGCACAATTTTATCCTACCAACCTAGCTAATCAAGCAGGATTTCAACAGGTTATCTGGACAGATGACGCTACACATACAAAACTAGAGGAAGCAGGCACAATGAATGTATTCTTTAGAATAAATGATACTTTATTTACTGCTCCAGTAAGTGAGCGTATTTTAGACGGTGTAACCAGAAAAACACTTATTGAATTGGCTAAAAGTGAAAATATAGCGGTAGAAATTCGTCCAGTTTTAGTTTCTGAACTTGTAGAGGCTGCAAAAAACGGTAGTTTAAAAGAAATTTTTGGTGCAGGAACAGCAGCAGTTGTTAGCCCAATATCAGGATTTTCATATCAAGATGTATATTATGACTTGCCTAAAATTGAAAAGTCAGTAGCTATTCAATTGAAAGATAAATTAACTAATATTCAAAATAAATTAGAAGAGGATACTTTTGGATGGACTGTTAAGATCTAAAAAAGTAGAATACCAAATATAAAAAGGCGATAACGTAATGATTATCGCCTTTTTTATTTATGAAAAATTTATTGCAGTTTCTATTTAATGTAAAATTACAGCTTCTAAATTACTATTTTAAAATAGAAGAAAAATCAGGTTTAAAATATCTTGGCCCTTTCATTACTTTTCCATCTTCTCGGTAAATAGGATTTCCGTTTTCATCTAACTTACTCATATTACTGCGTTGAATTTCATCAAAAACAGCCTCTATTTTATGTTGTAATCCATGTTCTAAGATTGTACCGCACAAAATATATAACATGTCACCAAGAGCATCAGCAATTTCGGTTAAATCGTTATTTTGTACTGCTTCGAGATATTCTTCATTCTCTTCTTTCATTAAATTATAGCGAAGTTCATGCGTATTTGATCCCAAGTCGGCAGTAGGCATTTCATTAAAATTTAATTTAAAAGTTGTATGAAATTCTTTTACGGCATTTATTTGTTTTTGCATCTATTACTATTTATAAAATGAAAAGACAAATTAGTAAACTATTATTAAACTAATCCCTAAATTTGTAAAAAAATATTTTTAATTATGTTTAGTAAGGATCAATTAATATTTGCAGGTCTTTTTTTTATTGTATTTGTCATTGCAATAACATTTGCTTATCGAAAAGATATAGGACTACATAGGATATTTTATAAAGGAAGCTATAAAATATTGATCGGATTTATCACTTTTATTGGTATTTTATTTTTAATCAAAATTTTCTTTAAAAGATAAATTTTAATTTCAACCATCTATTGTCTGCCTTTTGGTGGACTTTTTTTATAAAATTTTAAAAGTATTTATTCTTTACATTTCTCTTAAAACTTAATAGATAGCTAAAAACCAAATGTTTGCAAATAAAAACTAGTGATAAATAATTAAAAAAAACATCAGTTAGGAATGCAAAATATTTAAAGACAAAAGGGTGATTTTTATTAAATCATTCAAAAAAATTAAATATTTACCTTAAAGTTTTATTCAGAAAATACCATTATAATTATTTAACAGTTTCTATAACTTGTTAATTAAATTTTTAACTTTACAGAAATTAATAAACCCGTGTATTATGAGGATTTTAAAATATTTGTTTCTTTTACTACTTCTTAGCTTAGTTGCTATATCTATTTTTGTTGCAACTCAAAAAGGGGATTTTACTGTAGAAAGAAGTCAAATTATAAATTCCTCAAAAGCAAACGTGTTTAGCTACGTGAATGATTTAAGAAATTGGGAAGATTTTAGTTCACTATTGATTGAAGATCCCACTATAAAAATCAACTATTCAAACAAAACAATTGGACCTGGCGCTTCATACACTTGGCAAGGCAAAGAGGGCGCTGGTGATTTGAAAACTATTTTTGTAAAAGAAAACGATAGTATTGCACAAAAAATGAACTATGACGGTACTTCATCGTCAGTTTTTTGGAAATTCAAAGATACAATAGGCGGTACTAAGGTAACTTGGAAAACCATTGGTAAAATGAATTTTTATATGAAAGTGAGTACTGCTTTTAATGGCGGAATTTACAGAATTATAGGTAAAACGTACGAAAAGAGTTTGGCCAATTTAGATAAGATTCTTGATTACGAAATAAATACATACAACGTAAAAGTAGATGGTTTATCAAAAGTAGCTACCACTTTCTATTTAAATCAAACTTTTACTAGTAAAATTACTAATGTAACAAAAAATTCAAGAATAGTATTTTATAAGATTATTAAGTTCTGTAATCAAAACAAAATAGATCTAAATGGCAAGCCATTTATTATTTATCATAATTACGATGTCACCAATGACTTAACACGAATTTCTGTTTGTGTACCAATAAAAAATCAAATATTAACGAGTTCTGGAAGCGATATTTTAAGCGGAAAACTCGAAGGATTTGACGCTGTTAAAACAACTATGACAGGAGATTATTCTCATACTAAAAAAGCAATAGAAAAAACTATAGCATACAGTAACACAAATGTTATAGAATTGGATAAATCATTCTCTCACTTAGAAATTTTTAAAACTAGTAGGTCTGAAAATAAAAGTCCATCAAAATGGATTACGGAGATTTACTTTCCTATAAAAATCAAAGTAGTACCAGTAAACACCTATATTCCGGTTAGAAAACCAGAACCTGCAGTTGTAACAGAACCTGCGGTAAATAAGCCAGAGGAACAATCTGAGTTTTAACTTTTTTATCCTTTACATTAAACCTTTTTACTAAATTCTATTCTAACCTAGAAAAAACAATTTTGCAAGAAGAAAAGGAATTTATAGACCAATTATTAAATCTTAAAACGCAAAACCAAGCGTTTGAGAAGTTGATAGTGGATTCGCAAAGGCCTCTCTACAATCATATCAGAAATATCGTTCTCAATCACGATGACGCTGATGATGTTTTGCAGAATACTTTTGTGAAAATTTTTCAAAATTTAAAAAATTTCAAAGGAGAAAGTAAACTCTTCTCTTGGATGTATCGCATTGCTACTAATGAAGCATTAAATTTTTTAAAGCAAAAATCAAAAAGAAATGAAATTCCTTCTGAAGCGGTTCAAAATAAAGCTATAGAAAATCTTGAAGCAGATATTTATTTTGATGGAAATGAAATACAATTAAAATTACAAAAAGCAATAGCGTTATTACCTGAAAAGCAACAGTTGGTTTTTAAAATGAAATATTTTGAAGAACTTAAATATGAAGCTATTTCCGAAATTTTAGGCACATCAGTAGGCGGTTTAAAAGCTTCTTATCACATTGCAGTAAAAAAAATTGAAGCATTTATCAATAGAAATTAAACCTTTTTAAAATAAGAGTGTCTTATAAGCATATGAAAACATTTAAATTAGAAAACGAGACTAAAATCGAATCTGGATTTAAAACACCAGATAATTATTTTGATAATTTCTCCGCTAAAATGATGGAGAGGTTACCTATGAATGAACCTAAAGTGATTTCAATATTTCATAGAAGAAAGAATTTATTTCTCCTGATAGCAGCAATTTTAGTGCTTGCACTTCTAGTTCCAACTTTATATAATTATTCTACTCCGCAAAAATCAAATATGGATGCAGCTGCATTAGAAAATTACATTACCTATCAAACGAATGTAAATCAATATGATTTAATTAATGTATTGGAAACAGAAGATATTAATAACATAAAAATAAGTATGGTTCTTGAAGACAAGGCCATAGAAGATGTGTTATCATTAAATTCAAATTTAGAAAATCTTATTTTAGAATAACCACTAACCGTGATTTAAATTACAATTAAAAAAAATAAAAAAAATGAACATTAGAAAACTATTATCAATTTTACTAGTACTAGTTTCTGTCTCCTTTTATGCTCAAAACGAAAGCATGAAAGAAAAAAAAGAAAAAATAAAAGTTCTAAAAGTTGCTTTTTTCACGACAGAATTAGATTTGACCAACGCTGAAGCTGAAAAATTTTGGCCATTATACAACACTTATGATGACAATCAATTTGAGTTAAGACATCAAAAAATGAGAGCTTTTATGAAAAGAATGAATGATGGTTCTCTTGACAAATTATCGGAAAAAGAAGCGAGTAATTTTTTAAGCCAAATTGAGGACACCGAAGAAGAATTATTTGCACTTCGAAAAAAATTCACTCAAAATGTAAAAGCAGTCCTACCCGCTACAAAAATTATAAAGCTTAGAAAAGCCGAAGAGGATTTCAATAGAAAATTGCTACAACAATATCGCAATAAAAGTATACAAAAATAACCTCTTATTTTTTTTATTAATTCATAAAAAACCTAAAAAGTATAACTATTTTTACTTTTTAGGTTTTTTTATTCAAAGCGCATGCGAACCATTTTATTTTGTCCAGCAGCAATAGCAGTATTTTTATTTATAAAACGTATGGTATTAAAACTCTTATCTGTACTTAATTGACTCCATGAAGTTCCACTATTTGAAGAATAATACACTCCTGAAGTTCCAACCGTTACAAGAGATTTGCCTTTTGTATTAGGCACAAACTGAACACAAGATGCATAACCAAAACCTTCCTTTTCCGCAACAAGATTCCATGATTTACCTCCATTTATAGTAAGTGCTTTGTTAGAAAAATCCTGTTTTAAATCATCATAATTACCACCGGCAACAAATCCGATATTCGAATCATAAAAATCAGCTGTAAATATTCCTGTCATAGCTTTTCCTTGAACAATCGGTGTTTCATAAACCATCCATTTAGCACCGCGATCTGGAGAGTAAAAAACTCTAGATTTTTTGCCACCAGAAACGATCCATGTATCATTTCCTTTTATAACAATATTAGTATTACTTGCTGCAAAAGCGGCTTCCCCTTCTTCTACCTTTGGTAATTTATCACATGGGATTTTTGACCATGATTTTCCACCATCTTTAGTTATAATTATATTCAAACAATTATTTATTGGATCGCCCATAGCAATTCCTTGGTTGTTATCCCAAAACTGCATACTATCAAAAAAAACCTTCTCATGGTTTTCTTGATAAACTAATTTTACAGTAGCGTCATGTTTAGAAATTTGATAGAGTAATGCTGGATTTGAAACGCTTAAAACAAAAACGTGCTTTGCTGTTTGCGCTATACTTCTAAATTCTAGTTTTAAAGAATCTTTGGTGATTAAATTCTCTTTTTTTTGTTTGGTATTCAAATCAAAAAAACCATATCTCCCTTTATCAGCAGCATACCAAATTTTATTTTTGTCAATCTGTATGGCTCTAATACTTATTTTATCTTGAAATAAAGTATCAATCTTTACTGATTTAAAGTGTTCTTGACTTAAAGTATTTGCTTGTTTTATGTTACACGATAAAAAGAAAATCAAGACAAGTAGAAATAGTATAGAATTTTTCATAACTAATAAATTTTGCGACAATTTACAACTATTTGAACAATTACAATCTTACTCTAAATTTTATTGGCATAGTAATTGGATTGTAAAAAAAAAGGAACATTTAATCCCATAAATTATGAAAACGAAATTACTATTATTGAGTCTTTTGACTACTGTTTTCGCAACACAAATTCAAGCGCAAAAAAGAACATCGGTAAACGCTAAGAATTCAGAAATAAGTGATAATCTTGATTTGAGAGCAGTTGCGTCTATTTTTGGAGATTCTAGAGACCTTCAAGATTTTGAAAGACGCCTTAACGATCCTGAGCTTCAAATTTCAAATTTAGATTTAAATAATGATGATGAAGTAGATTACTTAAGAGTTATTGAAACAGTTGAAAACAGAACGCACTTAATTATTATCCAATCTGTACTTGATCAAGATGTTTATCAAGATGTAGCTACTATAGATGTAGAAAAAGATAGAGATAATAAAATTCATGTTCAAGTTGTGGGTGATGTGTTCATGTATGGAGACAATTACATATACGAACCCGTTTATTATACACCTCCAATAATTTACGCCTCATTTTGGTCGACCAATTATCGCCCTTATTATTCTACCTGGAACTGGAATTATTATCCTTCTTATTATTATGCTTGGAATCCTTTTCCAGTGTTTCGATATAGAAATAATATCAATATTAGTATCAATATCAATAATAATTACAATTATGTAAATCACAGAAGAAATGATCGCACCTTGGTTTTCTATAATTCAAGACGATCGAATGGTTATGAGAGACAAAATCCAAATTATTCTTTTTCTAGAAGAAATGTAAATGTTGTAAATCGTTACGAACTTGATCAAAGACGAGGATCTAGAAATGAAGTAAGTTATGCTAGTAGAAGAGGTAATTCATCAAGAGAAAACAGCCTACAAGGAGGTAATTCTTCTAGAGATTATTCTCAAAATAGAACAAGCCGTTCTACAGAAGCAACTCCTCAAAGAGGTAATTCTTCTAGAGATTATTCTCAGAACAGAACTAGCCGTTCTACAGAAGCAAATCCTCAAAGAGGTAATTCATCTAGAGATTATTCTCAGAACAGAACTAGCCCCTCTACAGAAGCAACTCATCAAAGAGGTAATTCTTCAAGAGATTATTCTCAAAACAGAACAACTCCTTCTACAGAAGCAAGTCCTCAAAGAGGTAATTCTTCTAGAGATTATTCTCAGAACAGAACAACTCCTTCTACAGAAGCAAGTCCTCAAAGAGGTAATTCTTCTAGAGATTATTCTCAGAATAGAACTAGCCCTTCTACAGAAGCAAGTCCTCAAAGAGGTAATTCTTCTAGAGATTATTCTCAGAACAGAACTAGCCCTTCTACAGAAGCAACTCCTCAAAGAGGTAATTCTTCTAGAGATTATTCTCAGAACAGAATGAGTCCGGCTCGAGAGTCTACTCCTGAGAGAGCGCAATCACAAAATAGAGGAAGCGGAGCAAGTGAATCAGCACCTCAAAGAGGTGAATCACAAAGAGGTAATTCCTCTCCTAGAAATAATAATAATAGACGAATTTAAATAAACTCTTTTAAAGAAATTAAGACACGGTTTTTAGCCGTGTTTTTTTTATTGTATAAAAAGCTACAATTTACTTTAAAATTGTATTTTTGACAAGTTATTTAAAATCACTACATGAGCGCATCGCACAAAGACCTGCATAGTAAATTAACTTTAGGCGGTTTATTAATTTCTTTAGGAATAATTTATGGTGATATTGGAACCTCACCTTTGTACGTAATGAAAGCCATACTTGGCGATCACATTATAAATGCTGATGTTGTTTTAGGAGGAGTATCAGCAGTATTTTGGACTCTTACTTTGCAAACCACCATAAAGTATGTAATGATAACATTAAGTGCTGATAATCATGGTGAAGGTGGTATTTTTGCCTTATATGCTTTGGTAAAAAAAACAAAAATAAAATGGCTAATTGTCCCCGCAATTGTGGGAGGAAGTGCACTTCTAGCCGATGGAATTATCACACCACCAATTTCTGTATCATCCGCTGTAGAAGGAATTAGAAAATTTTATCCAGAAATAAATACAATTCCAATCGTTATTGGTATTTTATTCGTGCTTTTTGCTATCCAACAATTTGGTTCAAAATTAGTAGGTAAGTTTTTTGCTCCGATGATGATGGTTTGGTTCGCCATGCTTGCAGTATTAGGAATATCACAAATAGGACAAAACCTTACAGTTCTAAAAGCGATAAATCCATATTACGCGTACCATTTACTCTCTATTCATCCGGAAGGTTTCTTTGTTTTAGGATTTGTATTTCTATGTACTACTGGTGCAGAAGCTTTGTACTCAGACATGGGACATTGCGGACGCAAAAACATTAGAATAAGTTGGGTATTCGTAAAAACAACTTTAGTCCTAAATTATTTTGGACAAGCAGCTTATTTAATCGGTAAAGAAGGTGAAACACTACAAACCTTAGGAGGAAAGAATGGGAATCCTTTCTATCTTATCATGCCAGATTGGTTTCAGCCAATTGGTATTGTAGTAGCAACTCTAGCCGCTGTAATTGCATCACAAGCTTTGATTAGTGGTTCCTTTACTCTTATTAATGAAGCTATGAGATTAAACTTTTGGCCCAAAGTAAAAATAAAATATCCAACGGAATTAAAAGGGCAGTTATACATACCTTCTATAAACTGGTTGTTGTTTTTTGGATGTGTTGGAATCGTATTACACTTTGAGGAATCAAATAATATGGAGCATGCTTATGGTTTGGCAATTATATTATGTATGATAATGACAACCATTTTACTTAACTATTATTTGATAATGAAAAGAGTAAAATTATATCTAATTGTACCGCTTATCACAACTTATTTATTAATCGAATTTAGTTTCTTAGCCGCAAATATTACAAAATTTGCCGATGGTGGTTATGTTACACTAATCATAGCAGCGATATTAATTAGCATAATGACAACTTGGTATCTTGCTAAACAAATTAACAAAAGCTACACTAAACTTGTTAAAGTAGAAGATTATAAAAAAGTACTTGCTGAATTGAGTGCTGATTTATCGATTCCAAAATATGCAACCCACTTAGTTTATATGACTAATGCAGGTAGAACTGATGAAATAGAAGAAAAAGTAATGTACTCTATTTTACAAAAAAGACCTAAAAGAGCTGATATTTACTGGTTTGTTCATGTAAACATATTGTCAGAACCTTACAAAGCGGAATATAAAGTTACTGAAATCGCAAAAGATGATTTATATCGTGTCGACTTTAATCTTGGTTTTAGAGAACCTACCAAAATAAACTTAATGTTTAGAGAGGTCATTAAAGACATGGTTAAAAAAGGCGAAGTAGATATTACCAGTAGATATGAATCATTAAATAAAAATAATATTATTGGTGACTTTAAATTTGTACTTTCAGAAAAATTCCTTTCTAATGACAGTCGTTTAAGATGGCACGAAAAGATAATAATGAATTCCTATTTCCTACTTAAAAAATTAAGTTTGTCCGAGGAAAAAGCTTTTGGTTTAGATAGTAGTTCTGTTAAAATTGAAAAATTTCCTATGGTGCTTCATGCTCCTGAAAAAGTAGATTTAATTAGAATAAAATAATTTTATCATCCAAAAACATTAAAAACATTGTATCACTTACAGTGTTTTTTTTGTTTAAAAATTAAAAAAATAAGAATCATTATTTAAAATATAACATTCAATCAATAAATAGTACCTTTGCACCTCAATTATTTAAAATGAGATTACACAGAAATTTAGTTTACACAACAATAGACGCATTAAACGCCATTTTTAATGAAGGGGAATATGCAGATAAAGTAGTAGCAAGATCCTTAAAAAAAGACAAACGTTGGGGAAGTTCAGATAGAAAGTTTGTTGCAGAAACCATCTACGAAATTGTACGTTGGAAGAGATTATACGCAGAAATTGCCGAAGTAAAAGAGCCGTTTGACAGAGATAATCTCTGGAGAATGTTTTCTGTTTGGGCTGTTTTAAGAGGTTATCCTATTCCGGATTGGCGTCAGCTTGAAGGAACTCCTGATCGAAAAATAAAAGGTCGCTTTGACGAACTTTCAAAAGTGAGAGCTTTGAAAGAATCTATTCCGGATTGGATGGATGAATTAGGGGTTAAAGAATTAGGTGAAAAAGTTTGGGCTACTGAAATTGCAGCTCAAAACCAACCTGCTAAAGTGATTTTAAGGGTAAATACACTTAAGACTACTAGAGAAGCACTTCGTGCTATTCTAATGGATTTAAACATTGAAACAGAAACCTTAAAAAATCAACCAGATGCTTTGGTTCTTAAAGAAAGAGCTAATGTATTCTTGACGGATGCTTTTAAACAAGGCTTCTTTGAGGTTCAAGATGCCAACTCACAATTAGTTGCTGCTTTCCTAGATGTAAAACCAGGAATGCGTGTGGTAGATACTTGTGCTGGTGCTGGTGGAAAAACGTTGCACATTGCCGCTTTAATGGAAAATAAAGGACAATTGATTGCTATGGATTTGTATGAAAGCAAATTGAAGCAATTAAAAATTAGAGCAAAAAGAGACGGCGCTTTTAATATCGAATACCGCATTATCGACTCTACAAAAATCATCAAAAAACTACATGAAAGAGCAGATCGTGTTCTTATTGATGCACCTTGTAGTGGCCTAGGAGTTCTAAAAAGAAATCCTGATGCAAAATGGAAACTGAAACCAGAGTTTATCGACAATATTCGTAAAGTACAATCGGAAGTTTTAGAAAGTTATTCTAAAATTGTAAAACCAGGTGGAAAATTAGTATATGCAACTTGTTCTGTTTTACCTTCTGAAAATCAAGACCAAGTGGCTCGTTTCCTTACAACTGATATTGGAAAACAATTTAAATTTATAAAAGATCAAAAAATCCTAGCTTCTGAGTCTGGTTTTGATGGTTTTTATATGGCATTGCTAGAAAGAAACGAACAGACAGTTTAAAATACTTATTAGTAAAATAAAAAAAACTCCAATTTTCAAATTTGAAAATTGGAGTTTTTTTTTATGTTTAATCAACTTTAAAATGTTTTGATTTATTTTTTTTAATCATTCATTGAAATCAAAAACTCTTCATTATTTTTAGTTTTCTTGAAACGATCATTGATAAAATCCATTGCTTCCACAGGATTCATATCCGAAAGGTATTTTCTCATAATCCACATGCGTTGTAATGTTTTTGGATCCAACAACATATCATCACGTCTTGTACTGGAAGAAGTTAAATCTATAGCTGGGAAGATACGTTTATTCGCAATTTTTCTATCCAATTGCAATTCCATATTACCAGTTCCTTTAAATTCTTCAAAGATAACCTCATCCATTTTAGAACCCGTTTCTGTCAGTGCAGTTGCAATAATACTCAACGAACCACCATTTTCTACATTACGAGCCGCTCCAAAGAATCGTTTTGGTTTTTGTAACGCATTCGCATCTACACCTCCACTTAATACTTTTCCTGAAGCAGGTTGAACGGTATTATAAGCTCTTGCCAAACGCGTAATAGAGTCTAAAAGAATCACTACATCGTGACCACATTCTACTAAACGTTTTGCTTTCTCTAGTACGATATTGGCAATTTTAACATGCTCTTGTGGTTCTCTATCAAAAGTAGAAGCAATTACTTCTCCACGAACCGAACGTTGCATATCAGTAACCTCTTCTGGACGCTCATCAATCAATAAAACAATTAAATATACTTCTGGATGATTGGCTGCAATTGCATTTGCAATATCCTTAAGCAACATTGTTTTACCTGTTTTTGGTTGCGCCACAATCATTCCACGTTGTCCTTTACCTATTGGTGAAAACAAATCAATAATTCGAGTTGAAATAGTACTTTGTTTTTCAGCTAATTTGAATTTCTCCGATGGAAAAACAGGAGTTAAATGCTCGAAGGAAACTCGATCACGAACTACTTGAGGATCGTGTCCGTTTATTTTTAAAACACGCACTAATGGGAAAAATTTCTCTCCTTCTTTTGGTGGGCGAACCACTCCTTTTACAGTATCTCCAGTTTTAAGACCAAACAATCTGATTTGAGAAGTTGATAAATAAATATCATCTGGCGAAGCTAAATAATTATAATCTGAAGATCTTAAGAAACCGTAACCATCAGGCATCATTTCTAGAACTCCTTCGCTTTCTATAATTCCATCAAATTCAAAATCAGAAGCAGCAAAATTGCTTTTTTTGTTTTTGAAGTTGGGATTTTGGTTTTGATTTTGATTTCCGTTCCCGTTTGCAGTTCCATTTTGATTTGGATTTGGATTCTGTTTTTGCAATTGGTTTGGATTTATTTTTTTTACGGGAGTTGCAACTTCAGCTTTACTATCAATTGTAGTCTCTGCTGTAGCTTCAACAACAGTTTCTGGTTCTTTTGAAGTTTCTTTTAATTCCTCCTTGTCCTTTTTCAAGGCAATTTTTTTCTCGTAAGCAGATTTATTAAATTTTATGGCTTTTCCAGCCTTCTTCTCCTCTACTAAAGATTCTTTATTAAGAGATTCTTCTTTTTCTATTGTATCTGCTTGGATAGTAGCATTATTTTCAAGAGCAACCTCTTTTTCTGTTACAATAGGCTCCGCTTCAAAAAGAGAATTTACTTTATTCTTTTGAATAGCAACTTTTTTTACGGGTAGAATTCGAACTCTTTTAGTTTTATCCTCTTGCAGATTACTTTCTGTCTTTGTAGTAGTAGATTCAACATGAGCTGCTTGATGCTCTAAAATATGACTAACTAAAGTCTCTTTTTTTACACCGTTAAATTTTATAGTTTTAGCCGCTTTAGCTATTTCTTGAAGCTCAGAAAGCTTCATTTCTTTTAATGCAGAAATATCAAACATGAATGTTCTATGAGTTTAATTAATTTTTTGAGGAATACTGTAAAAGATAGGTAGTAACTTTAAATTGAATCAACCGCAGTATGAAGTGCTTACGGTATTATGATGCAATAATACGAATAAATTTTTATCAGACAATAGTATTTTTAAAAAAGAAAATATATTTTTGTGAAACATATTTAGCAAATGATACAGAGAATTCAAACCATATATTTATTTCTTGCCTTTGTTGTTACGGGCATCTTATTATTTTTCATTCCGTTATGGACTATGAGCGATAATAAACCATACTATTTTATGCAAAGCCAAGTTTATACCATATTATTAGGATTAAGTACTACTTTGTCCTTAGTAAGTATAGTATATTATAAAAAAAGACAGAATCAATTTGTTATCGGCAGATTGAATATCTTATTAAATTTGATTTTATTAGGATTGTTTGTATATCGTTCACTAAACTTATCTGGAGAGACACCTGCTGTTTCTGAGAAAGGTATTGGGATGTTTCTACCTGTAGTTGCTGTCGTGTTATTAGTTTTAGCTAATAAGGCCATCAAAAAGGATGAAGATCTTGTAAAATCTGTGGACAGATTGAGGTAAACCTATAAATTTTAGTTTATTAGTGCGAAGGAAACCCGAATGTAACAATTCGGGTTTTTTTGTATCCAAAATCTAAATTTTCTAAACAAAAACAACAAAATGAGACGCTAACTACATATTTTTTTTAAATTTGGTGTGAATAATTACGCTATGTCAGAAAAAATACGAATCCACCTTGCTGATGACCATCAAATTCTTATGGATGGCATTAAAACTATATTGCACACCAACGCTGCATTTGAAGTTGTTGGCAGTTCTATAAACGGTAACAATTTATATGACGAAGTAGTTGAGAACAAAACAGATGTGCTAATTCTAGACATCAATATGCCCGGAAAAGACGGAATTGAGGTTATTAAAGAATTTGCAGAAAAAGGTTTTCCTTGTAAAATTATCGTTTTGTCGAGTCATGATGACTTAAGAATTGTCAAAGAAGTAATGAAACTAGGCAGTAGCGGTTATTTAACTAAAAAATGCGCCGGAGAAAACATTATAAAATCTATTCTTGCTGTTACTAATGGTGAAGAATATTTCTGTAAAGATGTTCGAGAGAAAATTTTTAGTAAAGTCACCAAAGGAAATCCAAAACTAGACAATCCAAAATTACCTTGTAACGATATTTTGACGGAAAGAGAACTGGAGATTATCATTCTTATATCATTAGAATTTAGCGGAAAAGAGATTAGCGACCAATTATTTATTAGTTGCAATACGGTAGAAACACATCGTAAAAATATCATGAAAAAATTAGACGCAAAGAACTCCATTAGTCTGGTAAAATACGCCATTAAAAATAAATTGATAAAACCCTAAAAGAGACTTTTACCCAAGCATGAATAAAATCCTAATTATAGGAAAAAGTCTTAAACATCAATTTTATACTATAACAATACTACTCTAACTAAACCAAAAACCTATTTAACCAATAGCTCAAAACAACTATTTATGCCGCTAAAACATCTTTTTATTGCATTATTTTTGGGATTCAATTTTTTCTCTTTTACCATTTTAGCAGCTAAAGACAAAAAAGTAGAAAATAATGCTGAGGCAATTATTAAAGAAGCTATTGATTTAATGAGAAATGGAAGCTATGAAAAATCTTTAATACGCTCTAGACTTGGTTTAAAACTAGCAATTTGTTCAAAAGACAATAACTTAATCGCTAGTGCTTACAATACAATCGCCGCCAATTTTGATCAATTGTCCGAATACGACAAAGCGTTTTACTATTATCACAAAGGCTTAACTTATGCTAATAAGACCAATAATGACATTTTAAAGAACTGGATAAATAACAACTTGGGTAATATTTATTGCTTTGATAAAAAGCAATATGAAAAAGGAATTTATTATTACAAAAAATCCTTAGAATACAGTATCAAAATTAAAGATTCCTCTAGAATAGTGTTTACCAAAGTCAATTTGACATGGGCTTATTTTGATATTGATAAGTTTGAAGAAGGATTACCCTATCTAGAATACATAAATAAGTACCATAAGAAACATGGCGACTCGACTACAGTTGTAGTGTTGAACATGCTAAACGGAATGTACTATAATCATAAAAATGACAAACCAAAAGCCAAATACTACTTTGAGAATGCCATATTATTAGGAAATGAAGGAAATGAAAAATCAGATTTATCCTATTCTTATCATGAATATTCAAAGTTTTTAGGTAAAAATGGTGATTATCAAAATGCGTACAAAAATTTAGCCATTTACAATACTCTTAACGAAGAACTGAATAGTGAAGAGAAAAAAAATAAAGCCAATGTGGCGGGTATAAATCTTCAAATTGACGAATTTAAAAGAGAAATAGATAAAATAGAAAACCGTTTAAAAAGTAAAGAAAGTATATTATTGAATGAGCAATCCCGAAATAAAAAGATTTTCATAGTCTTACTATCCATGTTACTATTGTTATTCTTCTTATTTTATTTTTACTCTCAAAACGTAAAATTAAAACACAAAAACAAACTTAAGGATTTACGAAGTAAAGTTCAGGAAAATACAATTAATGCCACTATAAATGGACAACAATTAGAACGAAAAAAAATAGCTTCTTTTTTGCACGATAACATTAGCGCTTTACTTTCTTCAGCCGGAATGCATTTGTATGCGCATATTTCTCAAAGCGAATCACCCTCTCAAGAAATAATTAAAACAAAGACCATTATAGAGGAAGCACACGACCAAGTAAGAAATCTTTCTCATGAATTAATGCCTTCTGTATTAGCGCGATTTGGACTTTTTGATGCATTAGAAGATTTATGCGAAAAGAATTCTAATTCAATTCTTAATTTTAAATATTCAAGCTGTGTAGAAAGAAAAACACGTTATGATGAAGATTTTGAAATAAAAATCTACTTCATCATTATGGAACTCCTAAACAACATTATCAAACACAGCCAAGCAAATCAGGCCAAATTAAGTCTTAAGGAAGATAACGGCTCTTTGCAAATTGATATAATAGACAATGGGAAAGGTTTTGATTGCAAGAAATTCCATATTTTAGAAGGTTTTGGACTTAATCAGATTAGATCGCGCCTTACTAATCTCAAAGGAACTATGGATATTAATTCTAAAATAAATCTTGGAACTTCAATAAAAATCATAGTACCTATCACCTATCCCAAGAAAGCAATTAACCCTGTTTTTCTATCTCAATAATTTCTAAATCTTTGATGGCATCACCATCGATCACAAAACGCAACATGGTTCGCACTTGATGAAAACCGCTTTTACCAGCTGCACCAGGATTCATGTGTAAAAAGTTATTTTTTTTATCATAAATCACTTTTAGAATGTGCGAATGACCACAAATAAATAATTTAGGAGGATTACTAGCAATTTCCTCTTTAATATTGGGATTGTATTTTCCGGGATAACCACCAATATGAGTAATCCAGACATCTACTCCCTCACACATAAAACGATTGTGCAAAGGAAACTCAAGTCTGGCTTGTGCGTCATCAATATTGCCGAAAACAGCTCGTAATGGCTTTAGTTTTTTAATTGTATCAGTGACTGTCAACGCGCCGATATCACCTGCATGCCAAACCTCATCTGCTTGATTTACATATTTTAAAATCGTGTCATCAATATGACTATGCGTATCGGATAGAAGAAGAATTTTTTTCATTTTTTTAATCTCAATGCAAGTTAAATATTTTTCTGGAGCTATTTCCAGCTTTTCGTTTCAATCTTTTTGTTCACCGTAGCGAACAAAAAGGATTTCCTCTACAATCTGGGCTATGTAATCTTGCAAAATTAGACATTAGGATTCCAAATAAAAAATCCATTAGAAACTTAACAAACTTTGGCTATTGGTGACTTCGTAGCCAAAAAATTAATAAGTATCTTTGTAGCTTCAAAAAAATAGACTTGAGATATTTTATAAAATTAGCTTACAACGGAACCCGTTATCATGGTTGGCAATTACAACCTAACGCATCTTCAGTACAAGAAACAATGAATAACGCTGTTTCTACTTTATTAAATACTGAAATAAACTTGATGGGAGCTGGCCGAACAGATACTGGTGTTCACGCTAAGCAGATGTTTGCCCATTTTGATTATGATAAACAATTTAATATCCCGAGTCTGGTACACAAGCTAAATTCTTATTTACCAAAGGATATTACAGTTTATACGATCATTCCTGTTTCTGATCAAGCACACAGCCGTTTTGATGCGGTAAAAAGAACATACGAATACCATATAAACACATTCAAAGATCCTTTTTTACAGGAACAAAGTTGGTATTTTTACCAAAAATTAGATATTGATCTAATGAATGAAGCGGCAAAATTATTATTTAGTTATACTGATTTTCAATGTTTTTCTAAAGTAAATACAGACGTAAACACTTTTGATTGTACCATTTTTAAAGCCCATTGGACTTTAGGGTCAACAAAAGAAGAGTATGGAAAATTAATTTTTACGATTTCGGCCAATCGATTTTTGAGAAATATGGTACGCGCTATTGTGGGTACTTTGATTAATATTGGTCTGCACAAAATCACTTTAGAGGATTTTGAAAACATTATAAAAAGTAAAAGCAGAGACAAAGCTGGTTTTTCGGTTCCGGCACATGGCTTATATTTAACCGAAATAGAGTACGATTATATTACAAAATAGCCCTGATAGCAGTTAAAATCCTTTAGGGAATCGTTGCGAAACGAAACCCTAAAGATTGAAACGAATAGCAGGAAATAGCTCCTAAAAAAAAATATGAAAGCAAAGGCATTTGATACCCGATTATTTAAAAGAATTTTAAAATATACAAAACCTTACCAATGGCGTTTTAATGGTGTAATTATTTTTGCCATTTCCCTTTCGGTGTTTGCAGCATTGCGTCCCTATTTGTTGAAACAAACTGTAGATGGTTACATCTCGAACCAAGATCAGCATGGTTTATTATTGTATGTTGTTTTAATGGGAATTGTACTTTTATTAGAAGTATTTTCGCAATTTTACTTTGTATTTTGGGCAAACTGGTTGGGTCAGGATATTGTAAAAGACATTCGTGTAAAACTATTTCAGCATATATTAAGTTTTCGAATGAAATATTTTGATCTTGTTCCAGTAGGACAATTAGTAACTCGTTCTGTTTCGGATATTGAGTCTATTGCTCGTATTTTTAGTCAAGGTTTATTTATGATTATTAGTGACCTTATGAAAATGGTCGTGGTTTTGCTTTTTATGTTTTACATGAACTGGAAACTGACTTGGATAGTAATTGTTGCTATGCCAATACTTGTTTTCTTTACCCGTATATTTCAGAGAAAAATGCAAGTTGCTTTTGAGGAAGTTAGAAACCAAATTGCCAATATGAACTCTTTTGTACAAGAGCGTGTAACGGGAATGAAGATTGTACAACTCTTTAATCGTGAAAAAATTGAATCAGAAAAATTTAAAGAAATTAATGATAAACATAAAAAAGCTTGGATAAAAACAATTCTTTATAACTCTATCTTCTTCCCTATTGCAGATATTATTTCCTCCTTGACTTTAGGATTTATAGTTCTTTACGGAGGTTTTAAGATTTTAAACGGTGATACCTTTACCACCTTTGGAGATTTATTTTCGTACACAATGTTTATTGCAATGTTATTTAATCCTTTGCGACAAATTGCAGACAAATTCAATGAGATGCAATTGGGTATGATTGCAGCAAATCGTGTTTTTGATATTTTAGACACTGAAGATCAAATACAAGATACTGGAGTTATAGAGGCACCTGTTTTTAACGGAGACATAACCTTTAAGAAAGTTCATTTTGGTTATATTCCTGATGAGGAAGTGATCAAAGGAATTGACCTAGAAGTAAGAGCTGGGCAAACTATTGCAATTGTAGGTTCTACGGGAGCAGGAAAATCTACTATTATTAATTTACTAAATCGTTTTTACGAAATTAATAGTGGTTCTATCTATGTTGATAATAACAATATCGAACAGTATACTTTAAGTTCGTTAAGAAAACAAATCGCCGTTGTGTTACAAGATATTTTTCTTTTTGCCGATACTATTTTTAATAATATCACATTAAATAATCCTGATATTACGCGCGATCAAGTTTTGGCAGCAGCCAAAAAAATTGGTGTTCACGATTTCATTATGAGTCTCCCTGATGGTTATGATTTTGACGTTAAAGAACGTGGCGTTATGCTGTCGTCTGGACAACGCCAGTTGATTGCTTTTTTGAGAGCGTATGTAAGTAATCCTAGTATTTTGATTTTAGATGAAGCAACCTCATCTATTGATACGTATTCTGAAGAGTTGATACAACGTGCCACTGAAACCATTACTAAAGGTAGAACTTCGATTGTTATTGCGCACCGTTTGGCAACTATAGTTAATGCAGACAAAATTGTGGTGATGGATAAAGGTCTAATTGTTGAGGAAGGTACACACCAAGAATTAATTAGTCGTGAAAAAGGGTATTATAAAAATTTGTATGATTCTCAATTTTCAGTGGCCAACTAACTTTTATTATTTGAGTATCGTGATATGAAATTTAACCCTTAACTATTTGAAATTTAAATTAAAATATACCACTACTAGACGCGCCTTTTTGGTCTATGGCATCATATCTATACTTCTTGCTGGAATTTCAGTATTTGTGTTAAGTAACTTAATCACAAAAATTACTGAAAAGTCAAATGAAGAAATGGCACAACGTAACTTTATTAAAAAACAAGAATTAGTTTCTCAGGAGTTTTCTAAATTTCTAGAGCCTCAAAGACAAATTAAGGAACTTTTAAAAATAAGTATTCCTAGAGAATTAGTTTCAAATATTGCCGTAGTAAGTGCTATTCAAGCTACTGATTCTTTAGTACTTCACAACTGGTTCAGGATAGACGATGGTAAAATTCATTTTGGAAAAGGAGAGAATGAAATAACCTATCAAAATAACATCAATCGTTTTGTAGCTAAAAATAAAGATTTAACGCAAAATAGTAGCATAATTAAAGAAGGAAATCAATGGGTTTGGCGTTGTTTTTTTAAACTTGAATCTACCAATAAAACGATCGTTAGATATGGCTATGATATTAATTTAAAAGCCTTACATAACTATTTTTCAACAGTAGATGAAAAGGCTCCAAATTATATTTTTGTGTTTGATCAAAATGGAATCTGTATTTTTCATCCAGATATTTTATTTATTGGCCAAAATATTTTTAAAATTTCCAATTTAAAACCCTCTGATACTTTATTCAATAAAGACAAAAATTTCATTAAGAGAATCTCTCTTTCAGAGTATTTAAAATTGGATGTTATTCGTTTCACAAAAAAGCTTGATGTACAAGGATCAGACTGGTATATTAGCGTGAATTTCCCAAAAGTTTTTGCTGATGAGAATGTAAATTTGGTAAAAAAATATGCAACCTTAATCTATTTGGTTACCACAGCAATGCTTCTTTTTATCTTTTATTTATTTGCAAGAGCAAACCGAAGGTCTTACTTAGAGAAAGCACAGCTTACCAAAGAAAAAAACTCATTATTTTTAGAAAACGAAAAAATAATTAAGGAAAAAGCATTGATTCAATTGCGACAACTTAAAGAGCAAATTAATCCTCATTTTTTATTTAATTCGCTAAATTCTCTTTATATGTTAATTGATAGTGATGGGAAAATTGCTAAAAAGTTTACATTAAATTTATCACGAATTTACCGTTATTTAATAGATCCTCCTGAGGGAAATATTGTCTCCCTAAACCAGGAACTATTATTTATTGAAAAATATATTTTCCTGCAGCAAACCCGTTTTAATGATGAATTAATTTTTACCATAAAAATTGAGGATGAATCTGCATTAAGCAAGAGTTTGCCCTATTTATCTTTTCAAATTCTGGTAGAAAATGCTATAAAGCATAATTTAGCCACACACGATAAACCTTTGCATACTCAAATAATAGTAGAGAAAAATAAAGTTACTGTGATAAATAATTTGCAAAAAAAGCCAAATACGGAGCCAAGTACCAAGTTTGGTCTGAATTACTTGAGAAGTATTTATGATTATTATTCTAAAAATGATTTTGAAGTATCAGAAAAAGAAGAAACTTTTACCTGTATTTTACCTCTTATTGACATCCACTCCTAAAAAAAAGCCACTCACTCCCGTTTATTTTTTTAAAGCGTAAAAAATCAATAGTTTTCGCCGAAAATTAACCTAAACTTAACATTCAAATGAGGGAAAAGGCTTTGTTGCAAAACTATAAAACAATCTACATTTTATTTTTATTCTTGTTGCTTTCTGTGTCCAGTTATTCGCAAAAGAAAAATAAAAAAGCAAACAATACCGAAATAGCAAAAGATAGTACAGCCTCCAAAAAAGGTAAAAAGTACAACGATTTGATCAAAGATGGTACAGTAAAAAAAGGATTATTCAATATCATTGAGGTAAAAACAGATCTGTATTTTGAAATTCAAGACAGTTTGTTTAACCGAGAATTTCTGGTTGTAAATAAACTATCACAAGTTCCTTTTCAGGTTAATGATGCGGGTTTAAATAAAGGAATGAACTATGAAAACAAAATAATCAGTTTTTATAAAGATGCAGTAGCCAAAAAAGTTTGGGTAAAATCCTATGTCCCTAAAGTTTCATCTCCAAAAGAGGATGCCATAACGACTTCTGTAGCCAATAATTTCTCTGAGTCTATTATTGAGTTTTTTGATATTGAAACCAAAAATAACGACTCTACTTCGGTTGTAATTAAAGTCAATAAAATTTTTGATGGCAAACAAAAAAGTTTTAATGATGTGTTGAGTAATATTGGATTTGGAGGTTCTGTAAAATCCGACTTATCCTATATTGAAGGCGCAAAATCATTCCCAAAAAACATTGTAGTCAAATCGCAATTAACCACCTCTGTATCCGAAGGTGGTCCGTCATTATCAGTAACACTTGGAGTTACAAGTAATATTATTCTTCTTGATAAAGTACCTATGAAACCACGTTTTTCTGATAATCGAATTGGTTATTTTACAGAAAAACATTGGTATTTTAATGATGCGCAACATGCCATGATGGAAAAAGAACTAATTACCCGCTGGCGATTAGAACCTAAAAAAGAAGATCAAGAAAAATACCTTAGAGGGGAATTAGTTGAGCCATTAAAACCTATCGTATATTACATTGATCCCTCTACACCAAAACAGTGGAGACAATATATTATAGACGGAGTTCATGATTGGCAAATTGCTTTTGAAAGAGCTGGATTTAAGAATGCGATAATCGCTAAAGAACCTACAGAAGCTGATTTAGATTTTGATATTGATGATGTAAGATATTCTGTAATAACATATGCTGCCTCTCAAAAAGCAAATGCCATGGGACCCTCTGTGGTAGATCCTAGAAGTGGAGAAATTATCGAAGCTGATATTATCTGGTGGCATAATGTGATGACTTCTTTACACAGCTGGATGCGCATTCAAACTGGAGCTATAGATCCAAAAGCAAGAGGCAATAAGTTTAGTGATGAGCACATGGGTGAAGCGATTCGTTTTGTATCTTCTCATGAAGTTGGACATACTTTTGGGTTAAAACATAATATGGGTTCTTCTTTTGCATACGATGTTGAGTCGTTACGATCTAAAGATTTTACAGAAAAAATGGGCGGAACTGCACCTTCAATTATGGATTATGCTCGTTATAATTATGTGGCACAACCTGAAGATAATGTAACTGCTATCACTCCTAAAATTGGGGAATATGACAAATACGCCATAGATTGGGGATACAGATGGTATCCTGAAGAAGAGAACGAAACCAATAAACTGAATGCATTGATTAGCAAACATCAAAACGATCCCATTTATTTTTATGGTGAACAACAAGATGGAGCTTCAACAATTGATCCAAGATCACAATCTGAAGATTTAGGAAATGATGCTGTAAAGGCTAGTGAATATGGTCTTAAAAATCTAAAGCGTGTTGTAAATAACATTCTTGAATGGACTTATGAAAAGGATGATACGTATTACGAAACAGGAAAATTATATATTGGCACCATTGGCCAATGGCAATTATACAATCGTCATGTCTTGAATAATATTGGAGGTGTTTACCTTAATGCCATCGTTCATGGAGATAACAAACAAAGTTATATTCCAGTTGCTGCTCTAACTCAAAATAATGCCACCGATTATTTAATCAAAAATGTTCTTACAATTCCAGAATGGTTATTTTTCAATCCAATTTTAGACAAAACTAATCCTTTAAAAGATTCTCCTGTTGGACCTTATGAATATACCCCATATACTTTATCGCGCGAATTACAGTATAGTATTTTATACGATCTGTTTAGTGACGAACGTTTAATGAGAATGACTGAAAATGAATTATATCAAAGAAATGGAAGCAAAGAAAATATATTTACGGTCAATAATTTATTCAAAAAAGTTCATCAACACGTATTTGCTCCAACAATTCTAAACAAATCATTGTCGATTTTAGAACGCATGACGCAGAAAAATTATGTTGATGTTTTAATTGTATCTACAAATAAACTATTTGAAAAAACGGATGCCAAGAAAATAATAGATATTCAACAAACACTAGCCATGCCTAATTTGTGTAATCAACTCAATGAGAGTCAGATGGCTAGAAACATCAATCAATCTTCTTTGAAACGCGTTTCAGAAATCACTTCTGATAAAAAAGGAGAATTAAACAAAGTTCTTCAATTATTAGAAATGAAAAAGAATACCGGAAATCAATCTACCAAGAATCATTATTTAGATTTAATACAACGCATCAAAAAAGCATTAACAACTACTTTATAAACCACTAAAATGAAAAAATTAATACTCACTTTACTCCTCTTGTGCGCCATATCAGGATATGCACAAGAAACCAGAATTATCACTGGTAAAATAATTGACTCACAAGACAACCTTCCTATTCCAGGGGTTTCAATTTATGCGGAGAATACCTCAGTATCTAATAGCACCAAACAAGAAGGTGTTATAGAAAGCGCAAGCATTGGAACGATTACTGATATGGATGGTAATTTTGAATTAAAAATTAATAAAGATATCTCTTCTCTAAGAGTCAGTTATCTAGGTTATAAATCTTATACTTTACCAATAACTGTTCAAAAAAATTACAAAATATCTTTAACTTCAGATGTAAGTCAGTTGCAAGAAGTTATTATTACAGGATACCAAAAAATAGAAAAAAGAAAATTGACTGCTGCTGTTGCTAATGTAGCGATGGCAAATATTCAGCAGGCTGGTGTAGCAAGTATAGACCAACTATTAGTAGGACAAATTACAGGTGTTGCAGTTACTCCAGGAACTGGTGCTCCAGGTGCGGTTGCAAAAATAAGAATTAGAGGAACAGCCTCACTATCCGGTTCACAAGATCCTTTATGGGTACTGGATGGTTTACCCTTAGAGAGTAACGATGTGCCTAAAAATTATGACAAAGACAATATAGATCAATTAACAAATTACTCTATTGCAGGCCTAAATCCTGATGATATTAAAGATATCACTATCCTAAAAGATGCCGCTGCAACAGCCATTTATGGAGCGAGAGCTGCCAATGGTGTAATTGTAATTACAACAAAAAAAGGTAAAAAAGGGAACATGAAAGTCAATTTCAATACCGCCACTTTTATCACGCAAAAGCCTGATTTCTCAAAATTAAATTTGATGAACAGTAATCAAAAGGTCGATTTTGAACTTGCAATGGCTAGTAGATCTGATTTGACATACAGAGATAATGGAGGAGAAATTGCCCGCATTTTAAATGGTTCAAATGAGTTAAATACGTTTAGAGCAGGTGGCTTTTCAGCTTTAAACCCTACTACGCAACAATCAATCAATAGCTTAAGAAATAACAACACGAATTGGGGTAATCTATTGTATCAAAATTCGGTAAACACCCAACACGGCTTAAGCCTTTCTGGAGGTGGAGAAAAATCAGATTACTATTTCTCTTTGGGAGTTTTTGATGAAGAGGGAGCGACCATTGGAACTGGTTTTAAAAGATATAATTTGACGTTAAAAAACAACTACGACCTTACTGATAAATTAAATGTTGGTATTGCTATGTTTGGTGCTCAAAGCAGCACAAAATCGTACATAACTGATACAGACGGATTCACAAATCCGGCAAATTATACACGCTCTGTAAATCCTTATCTAACACCACTAAAAGCAGATGGAAGTTATAATTATGACAAAGATATTACCGGTTACTCCGATCGATATGTTCCTTTTAATATTTTAGAAGAAAGAGAAAATAGTTCTTATGAATTAAAAAACAGAGCCTTCAAAGCAATTTTTGATTTAGATTACAAAATTATTAAAGATTTAAAAATAAGCTCTCAAATTGGTTTGCAGCTAGATAACACTTCAAGCGAGAAATTTGCCGATAAAGAAACTTATTTTACAAGAAAAGAAAGAGAAAAAACTCGTAGATATAGTAACGGGAGCTACAACTATTTTCTTCCTAATGGTGGTATAATTCAAAATACAAATACTGATTTTTTTCAATACAACTGGAAAACAATGGTAAATTACTCTACTGTTTTTAATGAAAAGCATGAGGTAGATTTCATGGTAGGAAATGAGTTAAGAAGAAGTTATAGTACTGCTGTTGCAACTAAAGGTTTTGGATTTGATCCAAAAACATTAAATACAACACAAATTATATTTCCGAATGAAAGTTTAGCAAATGAAGAAGCTTACAAAACATACCGAAAAAACGAAAATGAAAATGCATATGCTTCTTTTTATGCGACTGCAGCTTATACTTATGATAGAAAATATACTGTTTTTGGTAGTGTACGTTATGACGGATCAGACTTGTTTGGAGTAGATCCTAAATATAAATATTTGCCACTTTGGGCTGCCTCTGGTTCGTGGTTGGTTTCACAAGAAGATTTCCTAAAAGACAACAGTGTTATATCTAATTTTAGACTGCGCGCTTCCTACGGACTACAAGGAAACATAGACAAAGGCACATCCCCTTATGTAGTTGGTGAATATAAAAATGCAACGATACTTCCTGGTCAGACTGAACCAACTATCACTATTACAAGTCCTCCAAACGATAAGTTGCGTTGGGAAAAAACAACAAATACCAACTTAGGGCTTGATTTAGGATTGTTTAATAATCGCATAAGCTTTGTAACCGATGTTTATGGTAGAAAAAGTAGCGATTTAATTGGACTTCGTTCTCTTCCTTTAGAAAATGGTTTCGAGTTTACAACACTAAACTGGGCACAAGTAACCAATAAAGGTTATGAAATTGCTATTGCAACAAAAAACATTGATCTTCCCAACTTTAAATGGACTTCTAACATCAATTTTTCGCACAATAAGAGTAATGTAGATCGCTTAGAAGTGCGATCAAACAGTTACCTTCCGTCAAGAGAAGGTTATCCCGTAAATGCAGTTTTTGCTTTGAAAACGGCAGGAATTGACGAAAATGGATACCCATTATTTATCAACAAAAAAGGAGAAACTGTAAATACACAAACACTATTTGAATTGTTTGATCCGTTTGCTGATTTTTTCCCTGGAGAACTTTCGCAATCTAAATTGACTGCTGAAGCAACTAGAGATTTATTTACGTATGCAGGAGATTTAGATCCTAAATTCATAGGTGGTTTTACCAATACTTTTAAAGTGCATGATTTTGACTTATCGGTTGCTACTACTTTCAACATCAAACAAACAGTCGTACAAACACCTCCTTACAACGGTACAACTGTTGATCGCAGTCAGAATTACACAACTGACATCTTAAATGCTTGGTCTCCTACTAATACAGGATCAAAGTTACCAGCAATCAATAGTAAAGACTCAGGAACTGGAGATTCCTGGATGGCGTACAACTGGTATTCAAGCGCAAGTCCGTTGGATACTTACAAATTGTTAGACACATGGGTTAAAGAAATGAGCTATATGCGCTTAAGTAGTGTACGTTTGGGGTATACTTTGCCTAAAAAAGCAAGCGAAAAAATATTTATAGAAAGCATTCGTTTTAGTGCCGAGGCTAGAAACTTATTCGTGATTAGTTCTGATTACAAAGGATATTTTGACCCAGAAACTTTCGGAAATATTTACGCTCAACCTATTCCAAAGTCATTCTCTTTAGGATGTAACATAACTTTTTAAACCAATTTAAGATGAAAAATATAACAAAATATATACTCTTGTTTATCACTGTGGTAGCTGTAACAAGTTGTGATAATTATTTAGACGTAAAACCAGTGGGAAAAGTTATTCCAGAAACTTTAAATGATTTTAGAGCCGTACTAACAAAAGGCTACGAAGTATATCCACAACACAAATCGTTAACTTCTTTGAGAGGCGATGAGTTAATGTTAAATGAGTATAGTGATGATTTAGTGTACTACAAAGACATCTACATCTGGAAAGATGCTAATCCTGATAGATTAACAACTGATTTCCAATACCAACAATTGTATAATGTGATTTTTTATTCGAATGTTGTAATCAATGAAGCAAGTAAAAAAGTTTCCGACTCACCGGAGAAAAACCAACTAATTGGCGAAGCTCATGCCCTTAGAGCAATGGCTTATTTTGATCTAATCAATTTATTTGCAAAACCCTATAACCCTGCAACCGCCCCTACAGATAAAGGAGTTCCGTTAGCACTAAAAATAGATTTAGAACAAGCCTATGTTCCAGAAAGTGTGGCTGCCATTTACAACCAAATTCAATTAGACAAAGAGCAGGCAAAAAGCTTATTGAATATAGAAACACAAGTTAAGGGAATTAATTACCGTTTTTCAAAAGCGGCCTTATATGCATTTGAATCTCGTATTTATTTGTATCAAAAGGAATGGTCTAAAGCGCTGGAAGCTGTGAATAATGCATTGGCATATAAAAATGAATTAGTAAACCTGAACACCAAAAGTGTTTTGCCAAACAATTACGACACAGCCGAATCAATTCTAGCGCTTGAAGATACATTTATCAATAGTTTAAAAAGTGCTTCGTATGTTTCTGTAGATTTAATTGCAGCATTTAATAAGCAAACTGATTTGCGCTTTCCTATTTATTTTCTAGCAAACGGAAGCCGTTTCAAATTCAAAAAAGGCGGTGAGCTCAATCAAAAATCTTCTTTTAGAACGGCTGAATTGTATCTTACAAAAGCAGAAACTTTAAATGAAGTGAACAATTTGGCTGCAGCCAAAACTACGCTACTAACTTTTATCGAAAAAAGATATACTGCAGCAGGTTTTGACCAACTGACCTTAGAAATCAATGCAATGGATAAAGTGGCTCTTTCTAATTTTATCTCTCAAGAAAGACAACGAGAGTTTACAGTAGAAGGCCACCGTTGGTTTGATTTAAGAAGAGCTTCTCAAAAACAAATTGTTCATATGCTCGACGGTACAAGCTATACATTAACTCAGAATGATCCGCGTTATACCCTACCCTTTCCGGCAAATGTGCGATTAAACAATCCTGATTTGTAAATAAGAAAAGTCCAGCTTTTATAGCTGGACTTTTTTTTTAACTTTACATAAAAAAGCAAATGAAAATTGCCATTGTTGAGGATGAACATCTTGCTTCGAGCTATCTAAAATCAATTTTAGAACAGCAAGAAGTGATTGTCATAGATCAAATCACCATTTTAAAATCAGTAGAAGATGCAGTCACTTTCTTTACAGATTATAAAGTCGATCTAGCTTTCATGGACATTCATTTAGGAGACGGAAAAAGTCTTGAAATCTTTGAGAAAACGAATATTTCATGTCCTGTTATTTTTATTACCGCTTATGATTTGTATGCCATTAAAGTATTCAAACACTTTACCATTGATTACCTTTTAAAACCTTTCGAAGAGCAAGAATTACTAGAAGCCTTAGTAAAGTTTACCAAGATAAAAGAGCGTTTCAAAAGCGATTCCACCTTACAATCACTTTACGCCATTGCTAATCCTGAACAAAAAAAGATTCAGCATCACTTTTTAGTCAATCACGGATACAAACTTATTTCTATAAATGAAACTGATATTAGTTATTTTGTAGCCACTGGAAAACACCTATTTGTACATACTAATTCTGGCAATAGCTATTTATACAACAATACTATCAAAGATTTGATTCACAATTTAGATTCGGAACATTTTTTTAAGGTAAATAGAAAATATATCGTTCGACGAACCATTATTAGTGAAATAATCAAACATTCTAATCAAAAAATAGAATTAAAACTCACGGTCAAAGCAGTAGAGAACGATCCTATTATTCTTAGTAAAAAAGAAATAAATAATTTCAAAAAATGGCTTAATCACTAAGATTAATTTGTGCTTAGATTTCACTTACCTAAAAAAAAGGAATGCAACTCAATACTAAGTTCAATTTTAAAAATAAATCCTTAAATTCGCCATCTCAATTAATGAATAAAGTTCAATATAAAGTGAAATGCGCTGTTGCGAATTGCATTATTATAATTTAAAAAAATAAATACTTTAAAAAATGAAATACGATATTATAGTTTTAGGAAGTGGACCAGGTGGATATGTTACTGCCATTAGAGCATCGCAATTAGGCTTTAAAGTAGCTGTGATTGAAAAAGAAAGTTTAGGTGGAGTTTGCCTAAACTGGGGTTGTATACCAACAAAAGCATTGCTAAAATCAGCTCAGGTTTTTGATTATTTGAAACACGCTTCTGATTACGGATTGACTATTTCATCATTTGACAAAGACTTTCCTGCTGTTGTACAACGCAGTAGAACTGTTGCTGGAGACATGAGTAAAGGAGTTCAGTTCCTAATGAAAAAAAATAAAATCGACGTAATTGATGGTTTTGGAAAACTAAAACCTGGTAAAAAAGTTGATGTTACGGATAAAGAGAATAAAGTTACAGAATACAGTGCGGATCATATCATCATTGCTACTGGAGCGCGTTCTCGTGAATTACCAAGTTTACCTCAAGATGGTGTAAAAGTAATAGGATATCGTCAAGCAATGACTTTGCCAACACAACCTAAATCAATGATTATTGTGGGTTCTGGAGCAATTGGAGTTGAGTTTGCACATTTTTACAATTCTATGGGAACGGAAGTGACTATCGTAGAATTTATGCCAAATGTAGTTCCTGTTGAAGACGAAGATATTTCGAAACAAATGGAGCGCTCATTGAAAAAAGCTGGTATCAAAATCATGACGAACTCGTCTGTAGAAAGAATTGATACTACCGGAGCTGGTGTGAAAGCATTTGTAAAAACAGCAAAAGGAGAAGAAGTTATAGAAGCAGACATTTTACTTTCGGCAGTTGGAATCAAAACTAATATTGAAAACATAGGTTTAGAAGAAGTAGGAATTGCTACAGATAGAGATAAAATCTTAGTAAACGCTTACAATCAAACTAATATTCCTGGATATTATGCTATTGGTGATATCACACCAGGACAAGCATTAGCACACGTTGCTTCTGCAGAAGGAATCAACTGTGTAGAGAAAATTGCAGGTTTACATGTAGAGCCTATCGATTACGGAAACGTTCCGGGTTGTACGTATGCAACTCCTGAAATTGCTTCAGTAGGTTTAACAGAAAAGCAAGCTAAAGAAAAAGGATATGAATTAAAAATTGGTAAATTCCCATTCTCTGCTTCAGGAAAAGCAAAAGCAGCAGGAACTCCTGATGGATTTGTAAAAGTAATTTTTGATGCAAAATATGGCGAATGGTTAGGTTGTCACATGATTGGTGCTGGTGTTACCGATATGATTGCTGAGGCAGTTGTTGCTCGTAAACTGGAAACTACAGGTCATGAAATCCTAAAATCAATTCACCCACACCCAACAATGAGTGAAGCAGTAATGGAAGCTGTTGCTGCAGCTTACGATGAAGTAATTCACTTATAGCATTCATTGGGAGAAAAGAAATGATTTCTTATTCACTTATTAAATCCGTTTAGAAATTCTAAACGGATTTTTTTTGCTCTATTTTAAAAATTAAACATCTATTTTATTCTGTTTTGTACGATAACAAAAAGAATGTATTTTGATTCTTTTCTAAGATTAACATCTTAACATATATTTACAAACTGTATCTAAAAAACTATTAATTTCTATTCTATCTTTGTGTTCTAAGTCATTTGACTCCTTAAATATTGAATTTATTATACAATTGATGAACACTGAAACACACAACTTCTCTAATATACTCCACGAAAACCAAAATAAAAATTGGGTGAGAGCTATCGATTCTTCTAAAATCATTAGTTGGCTAGATGATTTATTCCGAATTATTTTTCCCGAAAAAGCGTTAGAAACCATTCAAATCGAACTACTTTTAGAACAAAACAAAGCAAAGTTTACAGCTATTTTAACTGAAATTAATAAAGATAAAACATCCACTAAAAGTCGTGCAGTAACAGCTGCCTTTTATAGTAAACTTCCAGATTTATATTCGGCGATGCAGCAAGATGCGCAAGCAATTTTAGACACTGATCCCGCAGCCGATTGCATTCAAGAAATTATTAACTCGTATCCTGGTTTTTTCGCTATCGAAGTGTACCGGATTGCCAATGCTATTTCGGGATTAACAAATTGCTTATTACCTCGCATACTGACAGAATATGCGCATAGCAAAACAGGAATTGATATTCATCCAAAAGCAACTATTGGTATTCCCTTTATCATTGATCACGGAACAGGAATTGTGATTGGCGAAACTACCATCATAGGAAAACACGTAAGTATTTATCAAGGAGTGACTCTGGGAGCTCTGCAAGTAGAAAAAAGCATGGAAGAAAAAAAACGACATCCTACTGTAGAAGATCATGTGATTATTTATGCAAATGCTACTATTCTTGGCGGAAGCACCATAATAGGGAATCACAGTATTATTGGTGGAAATACTTTTGTAACTAAAAGTCTAAATCCCTATTCTTTTGTAATGCAATCCAATAAAAACACTGTTTTAAATCAACAAGAAATAAAAGAAATTAATTTTTTCTCAATATAAATATTATGAAATACAATAACATACTCGAAACAATAGGCAATACACCACATGTAAAAATAAATAAATTATTTGGGGCAAACCAAAACGTTTGGATAAAACTAGAACGTGCCAATCCTGGAGCCAGCATAAAAGATAGAATTGCTCTTGCCATGATTGAAGATGCAGAACAAAAAGGACTGTTGAAAGAAGGCGGAACAATAATAGAAGCTACATCAGGAAATACCGGTATTGGACTAGCTATGGTTGCTGCTGTAAAAGGATACAAACTAGTACTAGTAATGCCAGAATCGATGTCTATTGAAAGACGTAGATTAATGAGTTTGTACGGAGCTGAATTTGTTTTAACACCTCGTGAAAAAGGAATGACTGGCGCTATTGAAAAAGCAAAGGAATTAGTCAACGAATTATCAAATGCTTGGTCACCACTTCAATTTGACAATCCTGTAAATATTGATATTCACAAAAAAACTACTGCTCAAGAAATCATCAAAGCTTTTCCTGATGGATTGGATTATTTGATAACTGGCGTAGGAACCGGTGGTCATATCACTGGTTGTGCTGAAATATTAAAACAACATTTTCCCAACTTACAAGTTTTTGCTGTAGAACCAGAAGTCTCTCCAGTAATTAGTGGTGGTAAACCGGGTCCGCATCCTATTCAAGGAATTGGTGCCGGATTTATTCCTGCTAATTTGCATACCGATTTATTAGACGGAACGATTCAAGTGAGTAAAGACGATGCTTTTACTTATGCACAAAGAGCCGCAAAAGAAGAAGGAATGTTTGTTGGAATTTCTTCTGGCGCTTCTTTAGCAGCAGTAGCTAAAAAACTAACAGAAATTCCTGAGAATGCTACAGTTTTAACTTTTTGCTACGACACAGGAGAACATTACTTAAGTGTTGAGGGATTGTTTGTATAAGCAGTCAATTAAACAAGTATTACTCGGATTGCATAACGACTACATTTATGCCTTTTAATATCAAATAACCTTCGTAAATCTGCTTTTAGAAAACAGCATTTACGGAGGTTTATATTTTTCAAAGAGTTTTTAGAAAAAGAATAATTTCTAAATTAAAAAATAGGACTTAATATAAATAAAATAGTAAAAATAGAGTGCAGTGTAATTGTTTTTAAAATTAAAAAAAATCACTTTTCTACGTGTTTGTAATGGAAAAAAAAAAGATTCAAACATAAAATTAGGTCCACATTACAAAACCCGTACTGCTTTTACAAATCTTTTTGCATAACCTGGTTTTTTTAAACTAGTAACTATCACTTTCATTTCACTACCTGACGAGGAATGTATAAAATCACTATCCAAGCCTTTCGGATTTGTAACAATACCTACATGACCAATAACATTTCTGGTAGGACTCAAAAACAACAGTATATCTCCTTTTTGAACCTCTTCGATAGCAATTTCTTTACCAAAATTTTTAAACTGCGAAGAACTTCTGGGAACTTTTATATTAAAATGATTAAATACAAAATAAACAAATCCAGAACAATCAAAACCTTTTGCACTGCAACCCGCTGCCACATAAGGCGTTCCTAGCAAACCTCTTCCGTAATTGATAATCTTATCTCTTAAAGACAACTCGTTTTGAATTGGCTCAGTTAATTTGTCTTTACTATTTATTTCATAGTGCACCTTTTTACAAATTCCCGTTTTTGCAGAGGAATACGCATCCGTTAAAAACAAAAATAGTACTAAAGAAAAAACGATTCTGAATTTAAAAAAATGGATATTTTTATAGGTCATATTAAAAATTTAAATAAAAAAAAATATAGCTTTAAACAAAAGAAATTTTATATTCTAAAATTAAATAAGAAAAGAAAAGTACTTATCTCAACGTTACAAATCTAATTAAATTATATAATTCGAATTAAACGAGGTAAAAAACAACATTTATAAAAGAAAAAATAATGAATAGTAATAAATTATTTCTATAAAAAAAGCCCCATAACGGAGCTTTTTTTTAATCTTATTCTTCTACTTCATCAGTTCCATGAGACTTAGAATAATTTCTCCATTTCTCAATACAATCTTGTAGATCTTGTGGTAATTGGGTATCAAATCGCATTAATTCACCCGTTGTAGGATGCACAAAACCTAATGTTTTAGCATGTAAGGCTTGTCTTGGTAACGCTTTAAAACAATTGTCTATAAACTGTTTGTATTTGGTAAACGTAGTTCCTTTCAAAATCAAATGACCGCCATAACGCTCGTCATTAAAAAGAGGATGACCAATATGTTTTAAATGCGCGCGAATCTGGTGTGTTCTACCCGTTTCTAGTTGGCATGAAATCAAAGTTACATATCCAAAACGCTCTAAAACTTTGTAATGTGTAATGGCAGGCTTTCCTATTTCTGGATCAGCAAAAACAGCCATTTGCATGCGGTCTTTCAAGTGGCGCGCTAAGTTTCCTTCGATCGTTCCTTGATCTTCAGCTACATTTCCCCAAACCAAAGCTACATATTCTCTTTCAGAAGTTTTCGCTTCAAATTGTTTTGCTAAATGGGTCATAGCAGCTTCTGTTTTGGCAATAACTAGCAAACCAGAAGTATCCTTGTCAATTCGATGTACTAATCCAGGACGCTCACTACTATTCATTGGCAAATTATCAAAATGATACGCCAAAGCATGAACCAGAGTTCCTGTATAATTCCCGTGACCAGGATGCACAACCATTCCTGGCAATTTATTTATCAGCAATAAAGTATCATCTTCATAAACAATATCCAGCGGAATATTCTCTGGAATGATATGGTTTTCGTAAGGAGGATGAGTCAGCATCACACGAACTACGTCATTTGCTTTCACCTTATAATTTGATTTTACCGTCGCATCATTTACAAAGATATTCCCTTCGGTTGCGGCAGTTTGTATTTTGTTGCGAGTTGCATTTTGGATCAATCCCATCAAATATTTATCAATTCGTAAAGCCGCTTGGCCTTTAGGAACTTCAAATCTAAAATGTTCATATAACTCGTCTTCTAAATCTATTGTATCTACAGTATTATTCATTAATTGGTATTTATTCTATTGGCGTACTTAGTGTATCCGCTGCATTTTCTTCTTCTTGATAACTCATTTTTCCGTCGCCCAAAACCAAATCAATTTTAGATGATTTTAGAACTCTATCGCCTACTTTTAGATTTCGTCCTTTAAAACGCATTTCCAGCACCATATCTTTTCCTAAATTAGGTACATAAGTAACTGTTCCTTCATCAAGTCCTAAAGCTTTCAATGTTGGCACCGCTTCACGATACGTTTTTTCGATTAAATCAGGAACTTTAACTGATGAAAATCCAGAAGTATTAATTTTTATGTATATTTTTCGACCTACTTTAACCTTAGTGCCTGGAGTTGGATCTTGTTCTACCACACTAAATTGGGGGAAATCGCTTCTATAATCCACACTATCCAAAAGAACGTAGTCTAAATCCAATTCATCAAGTTTCGTCTGCACTTGTTCCTCAGTCAGTTTTCGCAAATCCGGAACTGCAATTTCATGACCGTGATCGGTTGTAAAAGTCAACCAATGCATAAACAAATAACCCAAAGTAGCCAAAATGGCAAAAGCAACTAGTACTTGTATTACAAAAACACGGCTAGTAAGATACTTACGTAAACTCATAAATTTATTTTTAGATGTCGCAAAGATAAAGCTATTTCGTTTCAAAAAAAATGATAATTTTGTTTAATACTCTCTGGAGCTATTTCCCGCTATTCGTTGCAATCTTTTTATGGGCCAAAAGGCCAATAAAAAGGATTTCCACTGCTATCGGGGCTAAAAAAAGAAAACGTTTTCATAACCTATATCTTTCAAAAATGAAGAACATTGCCATCATCATGGGCGGATATTCTAGCGAATATAAAATCTCACTTATCAGCGGAAACGTTGTTTATCAATTCTTAGACAAAACCCAATACAACGCATTCCGCATCCATATTTTTAAAGAAAAATGGGTTTATGTAGATGCAAGCGATACAGAATTCGCAATCGATAAAAATGACTTTTCCGTAACAGTCGCTGGGACCAAAATCACTTTTGATTGTGTGTTTAATGCCATTCACGGAACACCTGGAGAAGATGGTTTAATGCAAGCGTATTTCGAACTTTTAAACATTCCACAAACCTCTTGCGATTACTACCAAGCTGCCTTAACGTTCAACAAAAGAGATCTATTATCGGTTTTAAAACCATACGGAATCAAAACAGCAACTTCCTATTACTTAAACAAAGGGGATAAAATCAATACGGACGAGATTGTAGCAAAAGTGGGTTTACCTTGTTTTGTAAAACCAAATAAAGCAGGATCAAGTTTCGGAATTTCTAAAGCAAAAACAGCTGCCGAATTGCCCATTGCAATTGAAGTGGCTTATAAAGAAGACAACGAAATCATTATAGAAAGTTTCCTAGACGGAACTGAAGTTTCGGTTGGAGTTATCAATTACAAAGGAATCGTAACTGTATTACCCATTACAGAAATAGTATCAGATAATGATTTCTTTGATTATGAAGCAAAATACTTAGGAAAATCACAAGAAATTACGCCAGCCAGAATTTCTGATGAAATGACGCAAAAAGTAGGCGAAATAGCAAAACGCGCTTATGAAATCCTAAAAATGAAAGGGTTCTCTAGAAGTGAATTTATTATTGTAGATGGTGAACCGTTCATGCTTGAAATGAACACCATTCCCGGATTAACCACAGAAAGCTTGATTCCACAACAAGCAAAAGCAGCAGGAATTTCACTAGAAGATTTGTTCACAAACGCAATAGAATTGGCTTTAAACAACTAAATTTCTATTATGAAAGAAATATTTGAATGGAATAGATTATTATTCAATGGTTTACCTGAATCCTTTCTTTTAGAAGTCATTTTTCGCTCTGTAGTAATGTTTATCGTTTTATTGTTAACCTTAAAAGTAGCTGGAAAACGCGGCGTAAAACAATTGTCTGTTTTTGAAACTGTAATAATAATTGCTCTAGGATCAGCAGCTGGAGACCCAATGTTTTATGAAGATGTGGGAATAATTCCAGCTATTACCGTATTTACTGTCATTATCCTTTTGTATCGATTAGTCACTTGGTTTACCGGAAAAAGCAAGAAATTCGAAGAGTTTATAGAAGGAAAAACAGAGTGTTTGATTCAGGAAGGAAAATTTTCGATTGCATCTTTCAAAAAAGAAAGTTTAGCACAAGATGAATTTTTCTCGGAACTTAGATTAAAATCTATCGAACACTTAGGACAAATAAAAAGTGCATTTATGGAAACCAGCGGCGAAATAAGTGTTTTTTATTATGAAGATGATAAGGTAAAATCAGGTTTGCCAATTCTGCCCCATTTATTCAATCAAAAAAACAGTGTTATTCCTAATGAAGGGCTTTATTCTTGCACTTTTTGCGGAAATACAATACAGCAAAAAGCGGGAATGGCTACCTGTGATGCTTGTAATAAATCAGAATGGGTAGCTTCATTAAATACCATTCGTAAATCATAATTTAACGTAAATCAGTTTACCAATAGACTATAATACAATATGAGAAAAGCAATATTCCCGGGATCTTTTGACCCAATTACCTTAGGACATGAAGATATAATTAATCGAGCCATTTCCCTTTTTGACGAAATTGTAATTGCTATTGGTGTTAATGCCGAAAAAAAATACATGTTTTCACTTGAAGAAAGAAAACGATTCATCGAAGAAACATTTAAGGATGAGCCTAAAGTTTCAGTCATTACTTACGAAGGATTAACCATTGATTTGTGTCATAAAGTCAAAGCTAATTTTATTCTTCGTGGCTTGCGAAATCCCGCCGATTTTGAATTTGAAAAAGCTATTGCACACACTAATAGACGTTTGGCAAAAATAGAAACTGTATTTTTATTAACTGCAGCAAAAACTTCCTACATCAGTTCAAGCATTGTTAGAGACGTTCTTAGAAACGGCGGACAATATGAATTGCTGGTTCCTAGTGCGGTTAGAATGAAATAGTTTTACAGTAATTAATAAAAACTTTAAGTGGTGTATTTGTCACACAGAAAGCGTCTTCTTTTTTTCAAACACTATTGATTTAATAATCAGCAGAATAATTCTAACAGTACTTATTAATATATTCAATCAAAACTACTATAATTTGCGAAGACAATCTTTAAACAGTAAATTCGCCTAAAATAAAGACATCAAATAATGAGCATAGAAAGAGAATTAAGCAAACGTAGTGGATCTAAATGTGAACTTTGTGGCGCAACCGAAAACCTAAAAGTGTACGAAGTATTGCCAACAAAAAAAGGTGGGCTTGATGAAAGTATCATGGCTTGTAGCACTTGTGTTGATCAAATAGAAAACCCTGAAAATGTAGATTTAAACCATTGGAGATGTTTAAACGACAGCATGTGGAGCGAACAAACTCCGGTACAAGTTGTGGCTTGGAGAATGTTAAGCCGTTTGCGTTCTGCTGGATGGCCACAAGAATTACTAGATCAAATGTATTTAGATGAAGATACTTTGGCTTGGGCTCAAGCTACAGGTGAAGGAGAAGATGACGAAAACAAAATTATACATCGTGACAGTAATGGCGTAATCTTAGAACACGGAGACTCCGTTGTCCTGATTAAAGATTTGAAAGTAAAAGGATCGAGCATGGTTGCTAAACAAGGAACCGCAGTGCGTAACATTCGATTAGACCATGAAAACGCTGAATATATTGAAGGAAAAGTAGATGGACAAACAATTGTAATTATTACTCAATACGTTAAGAAAACATAAATTTTAGTGATTGATAGTTAGTAATCATTTTTGAGTAAAAATAAAAAAAACGTTAGCAGTCTAAATTTAGACTACTAACGTTTTTTTATGCTATTTTAAATCAATAAACGCTACTACAATTGTCTTGCGGGAAGCGTCTCAACAATGTAGAGCAACTTTATAGGGATACTTCCAGCATGACAAAATAATTGGAATGAAGACTTTTCAAAACTGATCAATAATCTATTCCTCTTCTTTCTTAATAACTTTTCTTGCTACTTCGATTTTGAATTTTTTACCCTTCATTTTCTCATCTTTTATCGCGTGCAATAGATCTTTCACTTTATTGAATTTAACCGCCGCAAAAGAGATAAAATCTTTGACTTCAATTAATCCTAAATCGCCTTTTTCCAGTTTTCCTTTTTGAGAAAAGAAACCTACTATATCAATTTTATTCAATTTATTTTTCTTTCCACCACTAATGTAAATCGTTTGAAATTGAGGTGGCTTTGGTAATGAAGTTGCATTTTCAACATTAAAAACAGGCATTCCGTAATCTAGATAATCTGCTTTTTTCTCACTTTCGTGCGCAACAATATATGCCGTTCCAGAAGCTAACATACGAGCTGTTCTACCATTTCTATGCGTAAATTCATCTTCCTTAGCAGGTAAATGATAATGAATCACGTGATTCATCTCGGGAATATCAAGTCCACGAGCCGCTAAATCAGTGGTGATTAAATAACTCACACTTCCGTTACGGAATTGAATTAAAGCGCGCTCTCTTTCATCCTGATCCATACCACCGTGATAGTAGGTAGCGTAAATTCCTTTTTCGTTCAAGGTATCGCTAATGCGTTCTGCAGCATCACGATGATTACAAAAAACAATGGCAGATTCTGATTTCAAAGAACAAATTAAGTTGAACAAACTTCCTATTTTATCTTTATCCTTAGAAACTACCATTTTCATCGAAAGGTTTGATTCTTGTTCATTTTCGGGAATAAAGTCAAGAATGGTAGGATTTACCACTCTTGTATATCTTGGAATTTCAATATCAGAAGTTGCTGAAACTAGAACACGTTTGTTCAATTTCGTCAATTTTCCAATAATGAATGACATTTGCTCATGGAAACCCAATTGCAATGATTTGTCAAATTCATCTAGAATCAAGGTTTGAATTTTATCTAAGCGGAAAGTTCCTCTATCAATATGATCTGCAATTCTTCCTGGAGTTCCTATTAAAACAGCTGGTGGATTGCTTAAGTTCTTAATTTCAGTATCAATGGAGTGTCCGCCGTAGCACACATTTACTTTATAATCAGTACCCATTTTTTTCCAAACTTGCTCAATCTGTAATCCTAATTCACGTGAAGGAACTAAAATTAAGCACTGAACTGATAGAATTTCTGGTTGTAACATTTCAAGAATTGGCAACAAAAAGGCCAAGGTTTTCCCAGAGCCCGTTGGCGATAGTAATAATACATTACTATCGTTTAAGATCGCGTCTTGAGCAACTTCTTGCATTTCATTCAGGCTT
The DNA here is from genome assembly GCF_023162025.1 of Flavobacterium pygoscelis. Classification (NCBI taxonomy): domain Bacteria; kingdom Pseudomonadati; phylum Bacteroidota; class Flavobacteriia; order Flavobacteriales; family Flavobacteriaceae; genus Flavobacterium; species Flavobacterium pygoscelis. Next base: position 68,472 of record NZ_JALNUB010000004.1, read on the forward strand.
TCGATGCCTAAATTCAAAAGTATATTGTTGGAATGGTGTTTCGTATTCATTTTTTTTATTTGTGCAAAGGTAATTCTAAATTTTAAATTATCATTTGTTTTAAATAGGGCGTTTAAGAGAATAGCATTGCTTATAAAAACAGTATAAAATTTGCTACATTTGATAATCAATTTAAAAATCAAAGTATGAGATTTTTCACGCTCCTTATTCTACTCTTTTCAATTAGTGTCTTGGCACAAAAAACAAATAAATACGATACCTTTTTTGAAAAGGGCAACGGAAATCAAACGCCAAGTTATACCGAAACAATCTCCTATTACACTTTATTATCTAATGATTTCCCGTCTATAAAAATGCAAAAAATGGGTTTAACAGATAGTGGAGAACCATTACATATTGTAATTTATAATCCCGAAAAGCAATTCGACTTTGAAAAAATCAATAAAAACAAAGCCGTAATCTTATTGAATAACGGAATTCATGGCGGAGAACCCGACGGAATTGATGCGAGTATGCAATTGTTTAGAGATTTGGCTTTAGGCAAAATTAAAGCTCCAAAAAACACGGTTATCGTTTGCATTCCAGTATATAATATTGGAGGCGCTCTAAACAGAAATTCGACCACAAGAACGAATCAAGAGGGTCCAGAAATCTATGGTTTTAGAGGAAATGCTAGAAACTATGATTTAAATCGAGATTTCATAAAGTCAGATACTAGGAACACCAAAAGTTTTGTCGAAATATTTCACAAAATCAATCCAGATGTTTTTATTGATAATCATGTTAGCAATGGCGCCGATTATCAATACAAACTGACTTATATCATGACCCAGCACAACAAATTAGGGAATGTATTAGGCGATTTTTTGAATAGTGAAATGATGCCGGCTTTGGTAACCGATTTACAAAAAAAGGGAATCGAAACTACTCCATATGTAAATGCCTTTTCTGATACGCCAGACAAAGGTTTTGCTCAGTTTTTTGAAAGTCCAAGATATGCAACGGGTTACACATCTTTATTTAACACCATTGGTTTTGTAGTAGAAACGCACATGCTAAAAAAATATGCAGACCGTGTAAAAGTAACCTATGAATATATGCGCTCCGCAATTGATTTTACTGATAATAATTATACTAAAATCAAACAAATGAGATTAAAAAATGAAGAACAATATAAACCTGAAAAATCCTATACGATAAAATGGGAAATTGATACTACAAAGGTAATTCCGTTCTCTTTTTTAGGTTATGAAGGCAGCCACAAAAAAAGTGAGGTTACCTCAGGAAATCGTTTGTTTTACGATCGTACAAAACCTTACAAAAAAGAAGTACCATTTAGCAAAGAGTACAAATCTGCAAAAGAAATTATAATACCAACATCTTACGTAATTCCCAAAGGATTTTGGGATATTATTGATTTATTAAAAGGCAATGGAATTGCAATGCAAGAATTAAAAAAAGACACTGTAATTGAAGTGGAAAGTTACAGAATTGCTGATTTTAAAACGACCAATTCCGCTTATGAAGGACATTATTTACATAGAAATACGACTACCACATCGCAAATTAAGAAAATGGCTTTTGCTAAGGGAGATTATTTGATTACAACAAGTCAAAAAGGAATAAAATATTTACTAGAAACTCTAGAACCCGAAGCGATTGATTCTTTCTTTAATTGGAATTTTTTCGATACGATATTGCAACAAAAAGAAGGGTATTCTGACTATGTTTTTGAAGATACTGCTGCTAAAATATTAAAAGAAAATCCAAAACTAAAAGACGAATTACAGCAAAAAATGCAAAGCGATACCAACTTTTCAAAGAATCCAGAAGCGCAATTGGATTGGATTTATAAACATTCTATTTACTATGAAGCTGCACATTTACAATATCCAGTCTATCGAATTTTAAAATAAAATTCTATTTTTAATAGATAAAAAAAACGTATTTCATTCATTTTCAAATATTAATTTGCGAAAATGTGTGAAATACGTGTTTAAAACTAATGTACTTTTTTAAAAATAAAATAGTACTAAATACTCTCTTCTTCAAACAATAATTTTATGTTTTCGTAGGAATTTTTTAATGCTTCTTTGATTTGCACTGGATTTAACCAAGCGACTTTTTCAATTCCTTCTTCTAATTGGCCTTTTGGAGTCCCTTCAAAATCAGATTGCATTTCGAACCAATGGGTTATTTTTAACTTATACTTCCCATTTCTTCTAAAAACATGATACGTTTTTTGAAGTTTATGCGAAATCGTAAGACCATTTACCCCAGTCTCCTCCTCTACTTCACGCATCGCAGTATCCTCAATTTCTTCTCCTTTTTCTATACCTCCTTTAGGTAAATCCCACTTTCCATTTCTAAAAATGAATAACACTTCCCCCTTTTTATTATATACTAAGCCTCCTCCTGCTTTGCAAACAGGAATTTTAGCTTTTAAAGTCTTCATTATCAAGCTTTCATCAGGATGATATAAATAAGCTTTATTAATTTTATTTTGAAATATTTTGACGATAAGTTGCTCTATGTCAATACTCTCTAACAGAAATAATTGAAAATCTGTCTCCTTAGAGATGTGATTTGTCAAAAAAAGTGGCTTGTCGTTAACAAAAACTTTATACATTTGTACTATGATTTTTAATAAAGAAACCGCCGAAAAAACAGCCGAATTCCTTTTGCAAATAAATGCAATTAAATTGAATCCAAGAAATCCTTTTACATGGGCTTCTGGATGGAAATCGCCAATTTATTGTGATAATCGATTAATTCTCTCATTTCCAGCAGTAAGAAATTATGTTAGAGATGAATTTTCGAAAAACATTGAGAAACAATTTGGAAAACCAGATGTTATTGCTGGAGTTGCCACTGGAGCAATAGGTATTGGTATTCTAGTTGCAGAAAGCATGGGATTACCATTCGTTTATGTACGTCCAGAAGCTAAAAAACACGGTAGACAAAATCAAGTAGAAGGTTTTTTACAAAAAGGACAAAATGTTGTTGTAGTAGAGGATTTGATTAGTACGGGAAATAGTAGTTTACTTGCAGTAGAGGCTTTGCGTGAAGCAGGTGCCAACGTAAAAGGTATGGCTGCAATATTCACTTACGGATTTAATGTTGCAGAAGAAAATTTTAAATCCGCAAATATTGATTTATTTACTTTAAGTAATTACCAAAATCTATTGAATTTGGCAGTTGCAAAAAGATACATTACAGAAGAAGAGGAACAAACCTTGAGAGAATGGAATGTAAGTCCATCTACTTGGAATATTGAAATATAATAATCAAAATATAAAATGATGAACTTAGAAAGCCCTAAAGTTAGCGTTCAAAAATCAGCTCAAGAATTATTTGACTTATTAACGGATGTAAAAAATTTCGGAACGTTAATGCCAGAAAACATCGCTAAATTTGAAGTAATTGGTGAAGATGCTTTTATTTTTGGATTAAAAGGAATGCCAGAAATTAAACTAAAAATGAAGGAAAAAGTCGCGCCAAACAAAGTGGTTTTAGGAGCGGCAAGTGATAAACTTCCTTTTACTTTAGTTGCAAACATAGAAAGTGTATCAGATTCATCAAGTGAAGTAAAGCTTGATTTTGAAGGAGATTTCAACCCAATGATGGCAATGATGATCAAAGGACCAATTAGTAAGTTTATCGAAACTTTAGCAAGCAATATGCATAAATTATAAGTTTCAAAACATTATAACAATAACTAAAAGGAGAAAAAAATTTCACGAAAGTGTCTATTTTTTCTCCTTTTTTATTAATACAACATTTGGATTTCTTTAATATCAAATTCAGAAACAGTATCATCTTCCAAGATAACTTCTAACTTACCAATTTGAGAAACTCCTTGAATAATTCCCATAAAGTGATTTTTCTTTTGATCTGAAAAAGGCATCGGAATTCCTTTTTTAAATAATTTATTACTATAACTTTCCCACAAGAAATCTTTTTTATTTGTACATCCCTTTATTTTATTTTCCAAACAGTCAACAATAGAAAAAAGTAGCTTTTCTTTATTAAAATCTTTATTACAAATAACCGCTAAAGAAGATGCTTTTGGTAAGTTTTCAAAATTAGTTTGATTTACATTGAGTCCTAAACCGACAATTGAAACAATGTTTCCGTCACTTTTTATACTATTTTCAATCAAAATGCCACCAATCTTTTTGTTATATGACATAATGTCGTTAGGCCATTTAATACTAAGATTAGGAATGTTTAAAGTTTCTAGAACTTCAATTACAGCAAGAGAAATGGCAATATTGAGATTGAAAATTTGATTAATATCAGATAAAAAATCCTTAACCAAAATACTCATTATTAAGTTTTTACTCGTTTCGGAAGCCCATATAGAACCCATCTGTCCTTTTCCTTTCGTTTGATTCTCAGCTGTTATGACAGTAAAATTCTCCAGCTCTTGTTTGTTCGATAAAGCCTTTAAGAACTCATTTGTTGAATCTATGGCATCGAGTTTGATTAGTTTCATTATACCTTTTTTGATCAACAGAATTTAATATTCTGTTAAGGTTCAAAAATAATCACAAAAAATGGTAACTTTACAAACTTATATAAAAATAATTCATGGCGAAAAAGACGATAAATAATGACATCCTATTAGCGAATATCATTAACGGAATAGAAGAAGTAAAAGGAAATGATATTACTGTACTTGATTTAAGAGAAATAGACACAGCAGTTTGTGATTATTTTGTCATTTGCAATGGTAACTCTAATACACAAGTAAATGCCATTGTCAACTCAATCCAAAAAATAGTTTCAAAAGAAATGAAAGACAAGCCTTGGCATGTTGAAGGAACAGACAATGCCGAATGGGTACTAATGGATTACGTAAATATTGTTGTACATGTGTTCCAAAAACACATCAGAGAATATTACAACATCGAAAGTTTATGGGGCGATGCAAAAATAACAACCATTGAAAACAAATACTAAAGACACATAATCCGTAGTAATGGCTAAAGAAAATAATCCAAATCCAAATAAGTTCAAGGTAAGTCCGTGGTTAATTTATACTGCAATACTGTTAATTTTCTTATTTATAAGTTTCATAACTGGAGGTTCTAATATTAATGAACCGGGACAATTGACATCTTCTAAGTTTAACGACTATTTAGAAAAAGGTCAAATAGAAAAAGTAACTGTTTACAACAAAACAGAAGCAGAAGTATATCTGAATGCTGCTGCATTAAAAGAGGCTGAACATAAAAAAGTTTCTAAAGATGTTTTTGACAGACCTAATAAAGGACCTCATTACACTTTTGATATTGGTAATGATCAAATTTTTCAAACAAAATTAGAAAAAGCAGTTGCTGAAGGAAAGTTGAAAGATTTCAATTTTTTACCTAAAAACAATTGGTCAGATATTTTAATGAGCTTGTTACCAATAATTATCATAGTTGCCGTATGGATCTTTATCATGAGAAAAATGTCTGGCGGCGGCGGTGGTGGCGGTGGTCAGATTTTCAATATTGGAAAATCAAAAGCAAAACTATTTGATGAAAAAACAGATATCAAAACCACCTTTAAAGATGTAGCTGGTTTAGAAGGAGCAAAAGAAGAAATACAAGAAATTGTAGAGTTCTTAAAAAACCCTGAAAAATATACTAATCTGGGAGGTAAAATACCAAAAGGCGCCTTGCTCGTTGGTCCTCCAGGAACTGGTAAAACCTTATTAGCGAAAGCTGTTGCGGGTGAAGCTCAAGTACCTTTTTTCTCTTTATCAGGTTCTGATTTTGTAGAAATGTTTGTAGGTGTAGGTGCATCACGTGTTCGTGATTTGTTTAAACAAGCTAAAGAAAAATCTCCCGCTATTATCTTCATTGACGAAATAGATGCTGTTGGTAGAGCTAGAGGAAAAAGCAATATGTCTGGCGGAAATGATGAACGTGAGAACACACTAAATCAATTGCTTACAGAAATGGATGGTTTTGGAACTAATTCTAATGTTATTGTTTTGGCAGCAACCAATAGAGCTGATGTTCTTGACAAAGCCTTAATGAGAGCAGGTCGATTTGACAGACAAATATTTGTTGATTTGCCAGACATTAGAGAAAGAGCCGAAATTTTTCAAGTTCACTTAGCTCCTATCAAAAAAGTAGAAGGTCTAGATTTAGATTTCTTAGCCAAACAAACTCCAGGTTTCTCTGGTGCTGACATCGCAAATGTATGTAATGAAGCAGCTCTTATAGCAGCTCGTCATAACAAAACAGCAGTAGATAGACAAGATTTTCTTGATGCAGTTGATAGAATTATTGGTGGTTTGGAAAAGAAAAATAAAATTATCACTCCTGAAGAAAAAAGAGCAATTGCTATTCATGAAGCTGGACATGCAACCGTAAGTTGGATGCTAGAACATGCAGCACCGTTAATTAAAGTGACTATTGTTCCTCGTGGACAAAGTTTAGGAGCAGCTTGGTACCTTCCAGAAGAAAGACAAATTGTAAGAACAGATCAAATGTTAGATGAAATGTGTGCTACAATGGGAGGAAGAGCAGCTGAAAAAGTTACTTTTGATAGAATTTCTACAGGTGCATTGAGTGATTTAGAGAAAGTAACACGTCAAGCTCGTGCGATGGTTACTATTTACGGATTGAATGAAAAAATAGGAAACGTTACTTATTACGATTCAACTGGACAAAGTGAATATAACTTCTCTAAACCTTATTCTGATGAGACTGCAAAAATAATTGATGCTGAAATATCAGAATTAATTGAAGGTCAGTACAAAAGAGCCATTCAAATATTAGAAGAAAACAAAGACAAGTTGAATCAACTTGCCGATATTTTAATTGAAAAAGAAGTTATTTTTAAGGATGATTTAGAAGCAATCTTCGGAAAAAGAAATTGGGATAAAAATCTAGAAGAAGTAGTTTCATAAAAATAACATCAATATTTACATTATTTACAAAATCTTAATTCAAAAGCTTCTTTTGAATTAAGATTTTTTTATCTTTGGACGTTTTCAAATAACAAATAAAGCAGTTTAAAAGTATATGAGTCTTTTTAGCAAATTTTTTGGTTCTAGCAATCTAGCTTCTGATGAAGAAAAAGAAAGTGAATTTAGTGAGTCCTTTACTAAAAACACTACCTCTATAGACGAGACATTTATCTTTAATTTCAAAAAAAATGGAGGTAAATTTTTATACTGCGAAAATGCTGATGAAGTAAAAGAGCAATTTGAAAATATTTTAGAAGAAAACGATTGGTTTGAAAGTGAAGTACTTTGTTATGAACCTGCTCTATATACTATGCTTGATGATAACAAGCTTGTTTATGAAAAACCTTTAAATCCAAAATTTATTTTTGCTAGTTGTGAAAATTTAATTGCAGATGAAGGCTCTATCCTATTTTCATCAAAACAAATCAAACAAAATAAGCCAAACGAATTACCAGTCAACATCATTATTTTAGCTAAAACAAGTCAAATCATTGGAGCTAAAAGTGATGGCTTAAGTGCTATCAAAAAAAAATATGAAAGAGACTACCCAACCAACATCACTACTATAAAATATTTTGAAAAAGTCAAAGAAGAAGACTTTACACAATATGGAAGTTCTGCAAAGAACCTTTATTTATTGCTTTTAGAAGACCTATAAGATGAATGAAACTTTAAAACGGGCTATATCAGGAGCTGTATATATCGTATTATTATTGGTTTCTATTTTATATTCAACCGAAACCTTTTTTATATTATTTGGAATCTTTCTGATAATTGCAATTTATGAATTTTGCAATTTGGTTCAAATACATAAAGTATTTCCAATTCTTTTTGGGACTATCTTATATACTACTGTGACTTTATTTAGCCATTACAATAAAAGCACTACAGAAAATCTAAATCATATATTTAATACAAAGTTTGCTTTTACAATCAATATTGAAACTTTAAATATTATTTTACTTGTAATATGTTTAGTGGTTTCTCTTAAATGTATTCTTTTCTTATTTTATGACAACATTCAAAAAATAAGTAACTCTTCTAAATATCTTTATTTACTAGGTTACATCATACTTCCTTTTATCTTTATAACTAAAATTTCATTTGGAGTAAAAGATTACAACCCTAAAATAATAATAGGATTATTTATATTGGTTTGGACCAACGATACTTTTGCTTATATAGTAGGCAAATCTATTGGTAAAACGAAGTTATTAGAGAAAATATCTCCTAAAAAAACAGTGGAAGGATTCCTTGGTGGAATTATTTTTGCAGTTTTAGCAGGTTATTTGATATCAAAATATTATATTAAAGCCAGTCCTGAACACAGCGACAGATCAATTCTTATATGGACTTCTATTGCTGTAATAGTAGGAATAGCGGGCACAATAGGAGATTTGATCGAATCTAAATTCAAGCGTATTGCGGGTGTAAAAGATAGCGGAAGCATAATGCCAGGACACGGAGGCATATTAGATCGTTTAGATAGTGTTATATTTGTAGCACCAATTATTTTTTTGTTTTACCAAATTTTAAACTATGTTTCATAAAGAAGGAACCCAATCTATTTTATTAGGCACTATTTTTACTGCTGTTGTACTTTTATTGTCTGATAATTTCATTGACACCAATTGGCTTAAAATGGTCATACAGATAGCTGCATTATTAGTGCTCATTATCATTTTACAATTTTTTAGAAATCCTAAAAGAAATGTTATCATCAACGATAGTCAAATACTTGCACCAGTAGATGGTAAAGTTGTGGTTATTGAGGAAGTATACGAAGGTGAGTATTTTAAAGACAAAAGATTACAAATTTCTATCTTTATGTCACCAATAAATGTACATGTAACACGTTATGGACTTAGCGGTTTAGTAAAATTCAGCAAATATCATCCTGGAAAGTTCTTAGTCGCTTGGCATCCAAAAGCTAGTGAAGAAAATGAAAGAACGACAATTGTCATAGAAAATAATACTTTTGGAGAAGTATTATACCGTCAAATTGCTGGAGCTTTAGCCCGCAGAATTGTAAATTATGCAGAAGAAGGTACAACTGTAGTTCAAGGTACAGATGCAGGATTTATAAAATTTGGCTCAAGAGTGGATATTTTTTTACCATTAGGAACACCAATAAATGTTATTTTAAATGAAGTGGCAGTAGGTGGAAAAACAGTTATAGCTACAAAACAGTAATGACTCAGAAAGATTTAGATACTCAATTCTTAGAAGCTGTTGAAATAGCTTCTAAAATGACTCAGGCATCTTTACCACAAGATGTTCAATTGCGCCTATATGCTTCATACAAACAAGCTACGTTAGGAACTGTGGATCTAAAACAAAATTCATCCTATCATTTGAGAGATGCTTTTAAGACGAACGCTTGGATGCAGATCAGTCATCTTAGTATAGATGAAGCCAAGCAACAATATATTGAAATGATTCATTCGTTATTTAAAAAATAATCTAATTATGAAAAAATTATATTTTTGGATTCCGTTAGTCTCTTTTTTGGGTATTTTAAATTCTTGTAATGAAAAAAAATTAATTGAAGTTGTTGAAGTTCCATTACCTACTACGGTAGAAAAAAAAGTAGTAATGGGATCACCTGATGATGTAAGAGCAGATGAGGGATCTTTTCAAATGGACAGATTACCTTATCCTTATGATGCCTTAAAACCGGATATATCAGCGACTGCATTAGAAATTCATTATTCAAAACATTATTTAACTTACACTAATAACTTAAACAAAGCACTATTAGGAACTCCTTTAGAAAACCTAACAATTGAAGAAGTAGTATCTAAATTAGACCCTAATGACGAAGCACTTCGGAACAATGCTGGTGGTTATTACAACCATTCGCTGTATTGGAAATGTATGGCTCCTAATACAGGAGGTGAGCCAAATGGAACTTTAGGAGAAGCGATTATTAAAGATTTTGGTTCGTTTGGTACCTTTAGTACTTCTTTCAAAAATCAAGCAACGAAACACTTTGGGTCTGGATGGGCTTGGCTAATAGTTGATAAAACAGGCAAACTACAAGTTACCAGCACTTCTAATCAAGACAATCCTCTTATGAGAAATGCAGCTGTTCCTGGAACTCCAATATTAGCCTTAGATGTTTGGGAACACGCTTACTATTTAGACTATCAATACAAAAGAGCTAATTATGTAGATGACTTTTTTAACAATATTAATTGGAAAAAAGTAGAAGAATTTTATGAAGCTGCATTAAAAAAATAATTCTCTTTTTTGAACATATAAAATACTGCTACGGAAACGTAACAGTATTTTTTTTATAATCGTTACTTACAATTTTAAAAAATCAACACTAGTAGTAAAAATAATTTTGTTCTATTTTTTTATTACCACTTATTTTCAAAAAATCTACAAAAGCATTTTTAATATAGCATAATTTTAATGCTCTGTATTGTGTGAGTATTTTAATTTAAAATAAAAACACAAACCTCTGTTGTTCTATTTTTTTTTAAGCAATTCATCGATTGAATTATTAGAAAATGAAGCTCTTAATTTATGTAACGCACTTCTAATTTAGGTTTTAATTAAACACAAACTTTAGTATATAATTAAACTACTTAACATTGGGTATTTACCTGTTATAAATAAATCTTAATATAGATTAGGATTGTATCCTTTTTCATAAATTTGACAAAAATTAAATCCTTTGAAAAAATCACTGTTTTTCGTTCGTTATTGTTTCGTACTACTAATTACAAATGTAGTTTTGGCACAAGCCCCGAAAAAAATTATTATTGAAAATTCTGATTTTGCCGATGTAAATCAAACAGAAACTCCAGATGCTTTGCTGCTTGTTGGAAATGTTCGCGTGAATCACGATGGAATTGTTATGACTTGCAACAAAGCTTACTATTTTCAAAAGGAAAATTACATTAAAGCATTTGGTAATGTACAAATGGTGCAAGGTGACACTTTATTCTTAAATAGTAAATATGCTGAGTATAATGGGAATGCAAAAAAAGCCTATGCTACCGGAGATGCAGTAATGAGCTCACCAGACGCAACATTAGTAACAGAGACAATCAATTTTGATCGTAACACTCAGGAAGCTTTTTATGAAACTCCTGGCACGATAACCAATAAAGACAATACCTTGCAAAGTAACGCCGGCAGATACTATGTTAATCAAAAGAAATTTCAGTTTTTAACTGCTGTAACTATAACAAATCCGACCTACGTAATTAAATCGAATCACCTTGATTATTTTAGTAATTCAGGACACTCCTATCTCTTTGGGCCTTCAACAATTACCAGTAAAGCCAATTATATTTACACTGAAAAAGGATTTTACGATACCAAAAAAAACTTAGCCCATTTTTTGAATAAATCCTATATTAAATACGATGATAGAGTGATTAAAGGCGATAGTTTATACTATGATCGAAATCGAGAATTTGCATCGGCAACGAGAAATGTAAAAATTACTGATTCAATCAACCGCGGAATCATTAAAGGACATTATGCTGAAATGTATAAAAAAAAGGATTCGGTTTTTGTAACCAAAAGAGCTGTTGCAGTAAACTTTGTCGAAAATGATTCGGTTTATATTCATGGAAAAAAACTAATGGTTACTGGAAAAGAAGGAAATCGCATCATCAGAGCCTTTAATAATGTGCGTTTTTATAAAACGGATATGAGCGGAAAATGTGATTCAATTCATTCTGATTCTAAAATTGCATTGACAAAAATGATCGGCAATCCAATACTTTGGAATGGCGAAAGTCAGATTACGGGAGACATTATGCACCTAATAGGAAATAATACAACCCAAAAATTAGATTCACTCAAAGTACTTAACAATACATTTTTGGTTTCAAAAGATACTTTAGGAACTGGTTATAACCAAGTTAAAGGTCAAAATCTCTATGGTAAATTTTTTGAAGGTAAACTGCGCGATGTTGATATTATCAAAAATGCAGAAGTCATCTATTACATGCGAAATGATGCCAAAGATCTTATTGGGATCAACAAAAATGTAAGTAGCAAAATAAATCTTCTTTTAGAAAAAAATGAAATAGAAACAATTACTTTTTTCAATCAAGTAGATGGTGATATTTATCCAGAAAAAGATCTCCCAGAAAATGCACGGAAACTAAGAGGACTAGTTTGGCGAGGAGAAGAAAGAATAAAATCTAAAGATGATATTTTCCCACCAGAAGAAGATGAAGACAATGAGCTGCTAGCTAAGGCAAAAAAATCTGAAAAAGCCTTAGAGAATGTTCCTATGAAGATAAGGAAAGAGACTTTAAATTATGATAAAAAGAAAAGTCCACAGACTCCAAAAAAAGGAAAAGTAAAATAATTTAATACAAAACGTTTTGAACACTGATTTTATAAAGTATCAAGCACAAACTTCTCCCTATCCTTTAGGAATGGAAGTTTCTCACGCCATAGGCTCCTATATTTACGACACCAATAATAAAAAATACTTAGATTTTGTAGCAGGAGTTTCTGCTTGCCCGCTTGGACATCAACATCCAAGAGTAAATCAAGCGATCAAAGACCAACTCGACAAATATTCACACGTAATGGTTTATGGAGAATATTCACAAAGTCCAGCAGTTGAATATTGCAAATTACTGGCTTCACTCCTACCATCTTCATTAGACAAAACCTATTTAGTAAATTCTGGAACAGAAGCTATTGAAGGAGCTTTAAAACTAGCAAGACGAACCACGGGAAGAGGCCAATTGATCTCATGTCACAATGCGTATCATGGCAATACGATGGGTTCGATGAGTGTTATGGGCTTTGAAGAACGAAAACAAGTTTTTCGTCCTTTAATACCTGATGTTGATTTTATCACATTCAATAACGAAGCTGATTTACAAAAAATAACAACCAAAACTGCCGGAATTATTTTGGAAACTATTCAGGGAGGTGCTGGATTTATTCAACCACATAATGATTTTTTAAAAAAAGTACGCCAACGATGTGATGAAGTTGGTGCCATGATGATTTTAGATGAGATTCAACCCGGTTTTGGACGAACAGGAAAACTTTTTGGATTTCAAAATTACGATGTCGTTCCCGATATTCTCGTTATAGGAAAAGGAATGGGTGGCGGAATGCCGGTTGGTGCTTTTACAGCTTCAGCCGAACGTATGGATTTATTAAGTGAAAATCCAAAACTAGGACATATCACTACTTTTGGTGGACATCCTGTCATAGCGTCAGCCTGTTTGGCCACTTTGAAAGAAATTACCGAGACCAATCTAATGGCAGAAGCCCTAGAGAAAGAAAAACTATACAGATCTCTTTTGGTACATCCTTTGATAGAGGAAGTACGAGGAAAAGGTTTAATGTTGGCCGCTATGACAAAAAACGCCGATATCACAAATGAAGTAATTCTGAAATGTCAAGACAAAGGGCTTATTTTATTTTGGCTACTTTTTGAAGGTACAGCAATACGAATTACGCCACCGCTTACCATTTCTAATGAAGAAATTAAAGAAGGTTGCGCAATTATTCTAGAGGTTATGGACGAGATTTTCAATAGAGAATAATTATTTTTAGGAGCTATTCCTGCTATCCGTTACAATCTTTTATGGCGAAACCCGCCATAAAAGGATTTTCACTTCTATCAGGGCTAGAATCTAAGGTTTTTAAGGAATTTATTTTAGAAACTGAAATTTATTTTTTGTTAATTAAATTGTTCAAAACAATTACCACTTCTCCTCACATTAACAGTAAGGATGCCTAACTTTATTTAGGCTATATTAAAAAAACACAGTATGCAATTAAGCAACGAAGAAGAAGACCATAACTTATCCCTATCTAAATTTGAGTCTATGTTGAAAACCAACAAAGTGCTCTTTTTTGACTCGGAGGAATTTGAAGAAATTATTCTTCACTATCTCGATATGGGTAAGGCCGCTTTGGCAAAAAAAGCATTAAAATTAGCACTAGACCAACACCCTAAATCAACCGGACTAAAATTAGTTCAAGTGGAGATGTTAGTCTATGATGACAAATTAGAATTAGCAGAAAAACTATTGAATGAATTATATGCAATCGAACCAACAAACGAAGAAATATACATTCAAAAAGCAAATATTTACTCCAAAAGAGATCAGCATGATAAAGCAGTTGAGTTATTAAAAATTGCTTTAAAATACACAGATGATTATGCCGATGTCTATAACTTAATAGGTATGGAATACTTATTTATGGACAATTTTGAGCTAGCAAAAGAAAATTTTATTAAATGTCTAGAAGAGGATTTAGAAGATCAATCTGCATTATATAACGTGGTCTATTGTTTTGAATTTTTAGATCAAAATCAAGAAGCTATAATTTTCTTAAATCAATATATTGAAAAAAATCCGTACAGCGAAATTGCTTGGCATCAAGTAGGACGTTTGCATTACGGTGTAAAAGAATATGAAAGTGCTATTCGTGCCTTTGATTATGCCACATTAATTGATGATGAATTCCTAGGAGCGTTTATGGAAAAAGCGAAAGCTTTTGAACGTTTAAAAAAATACAAAGAAGCAATTGAAAGTTACGAAAGAACCATCGAATTAGAAGATGCGACATCTTATGCTTTGTTAAGAATAGGAAAATGTTATGAAAAAATAGGAAAGAAAGCTTTAGCATTAAAATATTTTAATGAGACTGTACATGAAGATCCACTTTTAGACAAAGGTTGGATTGCTATTACTGATTTTTACATAAGACAAAAAAACTATCAAAAAGCACTTTTCTTTGTCAATAAAGCACTAGCAATTGACAATCAAAATCGCTTATATTGGAAACGTTATGCCTCGATAAACAAACAAATGAACTTCTTTGAAGAAGCAGAATTTGGCTATAGAAAAGCGGTAGAATTTGGAGATCACTCTCTAGAAACATGGTTGTTTTGGGTAGATATTCTTCAGTTTTTAGGAGAATTTCAAAGTGCTGTTCAAACTTTATTACAAGCTTCTGAATATTTTCCAGAAGAAAATGAAGTAGAATATCGTTTGGCCGGATTATACTATATGTTATCAGAAGCTACAAAAGCAAAGTTTCACTTAAGCAATGCTTTACGATTAAATTTAGCCAACCAAACTCTTTTAGAAGAGTTATTTCCTGTAGTTTGGGCAAAAAAGATAGTACAAAATTTTATTGTAAAACATAATAAATTATAATGATAGACATTGTACAAAAAGGTTTTGGTTTAGTAGGAAGAAATATAAGCTACTCCTTCTCTAAAGCTTATTTTACTAAAAAATTCAGTAATGAAAACTTTGAAGGATGTAGTTATGTAAACTTTGACATTCAGGAAATAGACACTTTCTCTGATATTATAACTAATACTCCTAACCTAAAAGGTTTAAATGTTACTATTCCTTATAAAGAAACTGTTATTCCTTTTTTAAATAAATTGTCAAAAAAAGCAGCTCTAACAGGGGCTGTAAATACAATTAGAGTAACTAAGAAAGGAAAATTAAAAGGGTATAACACAGATTATTATGGTTTCAAAAAATCATTAAAACCCTTATTATTGTCTCATCATAAAAAAGCCTTAATTTTAGGAACAGGTGGAGCTTCAAAAGGAGTTGCATATGCCTTAGACGAACTTAATATTCCGTATACTTTTGTTTCAAGAGAAGCTAAAGAAAATGCTATCAGTTATGATCGCATCAATGCTACTACGTTTGATAATTATCAAATTATAATTAATACGACTCCTGTTGGAACAAGTCCTAACATAGAGGCATATCCCAATATTCCGTATGACTATTTTACGAATAACCATATTGCATTTGATCTGATTTATAACCCTGAAGAAACACAATTCTTAAAAAAAGCAAAACAAAAAGGAGCACAAATTACAAACGGTTTAGACATGCTTATATTTCAAGCGGAGAAAGCATGGAAAATTTGGAATAAGTAATTTGTAAAACACAATAACAAAATTTGAATATAAAACCACAACTATAAAATGTTGTGTTTTTTTTTACTCTTAATTCAATTTATTTTGATAAAAAGCATCAAGTTAAGTAGGAATTAAATTGTACTATATAATTTATAATGGATTTAAATCTGATAATTTCAGCGAAAAAAAGTGATAATGAGCAGATTAATTTTGTATTTTCATACTGCTTTAGTACCTTTCGCAATAGATACAATTACAAACCTTACACATTGAAAAAATGTTAGAAGAAAAGAATGATAACCTGTCTCGCCATGAGAGCGAAACAGATGGAAATATTGAAAACAATTCAGTTGAGTCAACTACAACTGTGACTGAGTCTATAGAAAATAATATTTCTAAAGAAACTACCGCTTTTGCTGCAGAAGAAAATGAAATACAACCTTCTGAGAATAAAATTGTAGAAAATCAGAATGCACTTGATGCTATTTCAGATACTAATGCAGAAGAAAGTGAAGACGAAACTCTAAAAGAGCGTCATGATATTCCCATGCAAGATTATGATACCTTATCATTAGAAGAGTTAGTAGAAGAACTAAAAAACCTGGTTTCTAATGAAAAATTAGTATCAGCAAAAGATCATATAGAAGAAATAAAGAAATCGTTTTTGGCGAAATACAATCACCTTTTAGAAGAGAAAAAAGAAGAATTTGCTGCGGAAAACCAAGATCCAAATGAAGAATTTCAATATCATTCTCCTTTAAAGAGCAATTTTGACAAATATTACTCCATTTTTAGAGATGCAAAAAATGCGCATTTCAAAAACTTACAAACAAATCTAAAAACTAATTTAGAAAACCGTTTGGCTATCGTAGAAGAATTAAAAGAGCTTATTAATCCTCAAGCAAATATTAAGGATACCTTAAAACATTTTAATGATTTAAGAGAGCGTTGGAAAAATGCTGGACCAATTCCAAAAGACAAATACAATCACGTTTGGAATAATTTCCATTTTCATGTAGAAAATTTCTATGATTATCTGCACTTAGACAGAGAAGCTAGAGATCTTGATTTTAAACATAATTTAGAGCAAAAACAAAAAATTGTTGCCCGTGTTGAAGAATTAGTAAACGAGGCAGATATTAATAAAGCTTTTAGAGAACTACAAGATTTACATAGAATCTGGAAAGAAGATATCGGTCCTGTTTCGCGTGAACACCGCGATGAAATCTGGAACAAGTTTAGTGACTTAACTAAGCAAATGCATGATAAAAGAGAGGTTTTATTTGAAAATCAAAGAGGAACTGAACTTGAAAATTTAGCAAAGAAAAAAGATATTATTGCTCAAATTGAAGTTTTAGCTACTGAAAAAGTAAATGCACATTCACAATGGCTTGCTCAAATTGAAAAAGTAGAAGCTTTACGAACTGCTTTTTTCTCTTCTGGAAAAGTACCTTCAGATGTTAATGAAGAAACTTGGTCTGCATTTAAAACTGCTGTTAGAAATTTCAATTCTTTCAAAAACTCATTTTACAAAGATATTAAGAAAGACCAAAACGACAATTTAAGCAAGAAAACAGCTCTTGTTGCAAAAGCTAAAGCATTACAAGAAAGTACAGACTTTGCTGCCACTACTCCAATTATGAAGCAAATTCAAGAGGAATGGAAACAAATAGGTCACGTTCCCCGAAAATACTCTGATAAAATTTGGAAAGAATTTAAAGATGCTTGTAATCACTATTTTGAAAAACTAAAAGAACAAAAAAGCGAAGAAAACACAGAAGAAGTTGCTGCTTTTGATAGTAAAAAAGCCTACTTAGAAACGCTGAGAGAATTTCAACTGGTAGGAGAACACAAAGCAGATCTAGATGCAATTAAACTGCATATTGAAACCTGGAAAAACTTTGGTAAAGTTCCTTTTCCAAGAAGACATATTGAAGGTAAATTTAATAAAATTCTAGATGCTCTTTTTGAAAAATTAAATTTGAGTAAAAAGGATACTGAAATGATGCGTTTTGCAAACCGAGTGGATCATTTAACTGAAAGTAATGATTCTCGTAAGTTAGATAATGAAAAAATCTTTATCATGCGTAAAATTGAAGAAGTACAGAATGAGATCTTTCAATTAGAAAATAACATTCAGTTTTTTACCAATACACGTAATGCAAAAAAAGAAAATTCTATCGTATTAGAAGTTCGAAAAAATATTGCAATTCAAAAAGAAACACTTGGTGTCTGGAAGGAAAAGTTAAAACAATTGAGAAATATAAATATCGAATAAAGTATTATTAAATATTAAAACCTTGAACTAAATGTTCAAGGTTTTTTTTATAAAAATAGATTTTAGTTTTAACTTTCATTTATAACAAAAATCACTTTATATTCAATAGCAAAGTTTATATTTACAAAATGAATTGGATTCGGAAAACCATATTTATTATTGGGCTTTCATTTGTCTTTTTATTTGTGTTTACTACAAATCAATCTCGGGGTGAAACACTCGAAGTAGAACAAAACAAAACTTCCTTTGCAGCTGATAACGTTCACACCTCCGTTTTTATTCAGCCTCAAGTTGCTTCTTCATTTCTACCACATTACAAAAATCCTAGCTGCTCGTTTATAAAATACTTAATCAGTTATTCTTCTGTAATACCCGATTTTAAAATCAAAACACTTTTTATTCGTTTTGATTATCAAGATATTGACCGATGCGAAAAGGTTTCTCTACTACTCTTCCCTTATCATTCTTTTTGGTAATAATAACTATAAAATAGTATTGAAGTATTTTTAATCTTTACTACTTCTAGGACATTGCTTTGTCCTAATATTGATTGATATCTTTAGATATTCAATACAAATTATCTTGTTATATAAATTACTAAAAATAAAAAAAATGGATACTTCTATAGCCATAATTGGTCTTGTCCTTACAGTTTTAATTGCACTTCCTATATTTTATTCTATAAGATCAAACTCTATGAATAAATCAAAAATTGAAAAAATAAAAGCAGAATTTAGCCAAAACAATCGTTTTAAATTTGAAACTACAGAAACATTAAATAAAAAAGTAATGGCTTTAGACGAAAAAAATAAAGGTTTTCTTTTAATGGATTTTAATTTAAAATCAGAAAAGAACTCGTTTGTCGATTTGAAGGATATTCAAACTAGTAAATTGGTAGTTACAAAGGACAATAGCGGTGAAACAATAACACAAATAGACTTAGAGTTTCATTACAAAGAAAATAAAAAAATAAAATCTGTGCCATTTTATAAAATTGAAAATGATCAAATGGGGCAACTTTGCTTGTATGAAGATCATCAACTTGCAAAAAAATATAAGCAAATAATAGACAATTGCATTTCTATTTAACGCTTATTAAAATAATAAAAAAAGAGACTTTTAAAAGTCTCTTTTTTTATACCTATGCTTAATATGATAATTATCATTTTAAATATTTAGTCATAATGTTACTTTTGATTATTACTAAATTTATTTTTTATGAAAAACTCTTTAATTCAAAAATATAATGTTCCAGGACCTAGATATACTAGTTATCCTACGGTTCCCTATTGGGATGAATCTGATTTTTCGTATGAAATTTGGACCGAAACCTTAAAAAAATCATTTGTAGAAAGTAACGGTCCAGAAGGAATAAGTCTTTATATTCACTTGCCGTTTTGTGAAAGTTTATGCACTTTTTGTGGATGTAACAAGCGCATCACAAAAAATCATAGTGTAGAGAATCCCTATATTGATGCGGTTCTAAAAGAGTGGTCTATCTATTGTAAAATATTAGGAGAAAAACCAACTATCAAGGAAATACATTTAGGAGGAGGAACACCAACGTTTTTTTCGCCAAAGAATTTAGAAGATTTAATAAACGGAATCTTTACTAGCGCTGTAAAAGCTTCTAATTATGAATTTAGTTTTGAAGGACATCCTAACAATACATCTCACGAACATCTACAGAAATTGTATGATTTAGGATTTAGAAGAGTTAGTTTTGGCGTACAAGATTATTCTGCTAAAGTTCAAAAAGCAATACATAGAGAACAACCTTTTCATAATGTGGCAAAAGTTACTTTTTGGGCCAGAGAGATTGGTTATACATCTATCGGTCATGATATTATTTTTGGTTTACCCTTTCAGGAAATTGAAGATGTAATAGATACTATTGAAAAAACTAAATCATTACAACCCGATCGATTGGCATTTTATAGTTATGCTCACGTACCTTGGATTAAAGGAAATGGTCAACGTGGTTTTAAAGATGAAGACATTCCTAAAGATGATAAAAAAAGAATGCTTTATGAGACTGGTAAAAAATTACTCTTTGAAAATGGCTATCATGAAATAGGAATGGATCATTTTGCCTTAGAAACTGATAGTTTACATGATGCTTTTGAAAACGGAAAACTGCACCGCAATTTCATGGGATATAGCTCTTCTAAAACCCAATTGATGATTGGCCTAGGTGTTTCATCAATTAGTGATAGTTGGTATAGTTTTGCTCAAAATGTAAAAAACTTAGAAGATTATTATCAAATATTAGAATGGGATAAACTACCGGTTTATCGTGGACATGTTTTAAATAACGAAGATTTAAAAATTAGAAAGCACATTTTAAATTTGATGTGTCAATTTGAAACATCATGGGAAAATAAAGAAACTTATTTTGAAGAGATTCCAGAGGTTCTTGTTCAATTAAAGGAAATGGAAAACGACGGATTGCTGATTATTAATAAAAACAGCATTCAAGTTACCGATGCTGGTAAACCATATGTTCGTAATATATGTATGGCATTTGATTTACGTTTGAAAAGAAAAGCACCAGAAACACAATTATTCTCGATGACCATATAACATTAAAATTAAATAAAAAAAATACGCCTTGAGCGTATTTTTTTATGACATTTAGTAATGCTAAAATTAGTGACAATTAGGATCTCCTTGAACAAATAAGCTCATATTGGAAGGAGAAATATAAGGAATTCCTAAACCCAAACCTCTCAAAATAAACAAACAACCTATAATAACAGCTACATAGGGAATTACTTTTTGAATTCTATTACGGATCGGTATGGTTAAAAACGAATTAATATACACTACACTACTCATCATAGGAACGGTTCCCAAACCGAATAAAATCATATATAAGACTCCCAATCCTTCGCTTTGCATCGCTATTGCTCCAAATAGAGCTACATAGACCATTCCGCAAGGCAAAAAGCCATTTAATAAACCAATAGTAAACAAAGACTTATAACTCTTATTTTTAAATTGACTTCCTAAAGCAGTTTTGATTTTAGATATCAACTTAAAAACAGGTTTAGAGAAATTATATTTAGCAAAAATCTTATCGGGAACTAAGACTATTAAAATCATAGCGATGCCTATGAAAATGGATAAATTTTGTTGAATACCTGCTAGAAAAAAACCTTTTCCAAGAAGTCCAAATATAAAACCAATCGAAGCATAAGCTGTTAACCTGCCTATATGATAAGTAATAATTTGAGTTACTTTTTTAGCTTGATTATTACGATCTACAGGCAACATCATCGCAATAGGTCCACACATACCAATGCAATGAAAACTACTTATTAAACCGAAAATAAAGGCAGAGTAAAGCATTCTTGTTAATTCTATTGTTATAAAATTGAAAGCCACAAAGTCAAAAATAAGACTTGGTGGCTTTTAATTTTATTAATTGATATAAATTATTTCTTTAGACAAATAGGACTTTCCATCATATTGCCATTCCATATTAATGTCCCATCGACCGCCTGCCAAACTTTTTTTAGGTATGAGCAAAGTAGTAGCATCAGAAAGAGAAATTGGAATTTCAAAATCTAATTTTTTGTTAGACGGTCTATAAAGGGACACAATTCCTTTTATATTTTTGGGTGTAAATGAACTTGGAAATACGATAGTAACTCCATCTTCAACTGCAGTAATTACAGGTTTTGAAACTAAATCTTCTGCATTTTGCACTCTTTTCATTTCTGCACCAAAATTAGCATCATGCTTGTAATACTCTTCTACAACTAAATCATTATCGTATTTTGAATCTGATTGCACTTTAAAAACAAAATATAATATGAAGGTTATAAACAAACCAAAAGCAATTACGATTGCAGTTCCCCAATTAATTTTCATGTTATTTTTATTTATAAATTTTACAGTTTTGTAAATTAGTCAAAACTTCTAGGACTTAAAAAGCTTGTGGTACTCGTTTCAATTTTTTTACCACCATCATAAACTTCGATCTTTAATTTGGTCTTATCGCTATCCAATAAATTCTTATTTATCTCAATAAACAATGTCCCGCCACTCATTCCTTGCTTTGGCACTTGCAAGACTTGTTTACCTACAACATTTAATGTTCCTTTTATACCAACTAATTTAAAATGAACATCATTAAAATTATTATTGGTTTTATTTATAATTTTAAACGTATAGATATTACTGATATTTTCTCCTTTATGCTGAAACAATTGTCCTGGCAAACGCAATATTGTAGCCTCGACGTCCGTACGTAAAAACAAAAGCCCGATTAATATTCCTGTCAAAATAAATAATATCGCTGAATAACCTTTCATTCTAGGAGTAAATTTAAACTTTACGTTTTTCTCAATTTCTTCCTCAGAGGCGTAACGGATTAATCCTCTCGGCAATCCAATATTATCCATAATGACATCACATTCATCAATACATGCCGTACAATTGACGCATTCCATTTGCGTTCCGTTGCGGATATCAATACCCGTTGGACAAACATTTACACATTGTTTACAATCGATACAATCTCCTTTTCCTGAAGCTGCTCTGTCTTCTTGTTTATTGTATTTAGCTCTACCTGCTTCTTTTTCACCACGAACAAAATCGTAAGCAACATTAATCGATTTATCATCTAACAAAACTCCTTGTAATCTTCCGTAAGGACAAGCTATAATACATACTTGTTCTCTAAACCAAGCAAAAACGAAATAAAAAATTCCTGTAAAAATCAAAAGCGATATTAATGTACTGATGTGATCTTTAGGTCCTTCTTCGATCATCAAAAATAATTTATCACTCCCAATAAGATAAGCAAGAAATACATTAGCAATAAAAAAAGAAATAATTAAAAATACAGACCATTTAAGTGCTTTTTTTCTAATTTTCTCTGCATTCCATTCTTGCTTTTCTAAACGTATTTGTGCTCCTCTATCGCCTTCAATCCAGTATTCAAATCTACGGAAAACCATTTCTAAAAATATAGTCTGCGGACAAATCCATCCACAAAAGATCCTTCCAAAAATAACTGTAAATAGAATAACGAATACAACTCCTACCAGTAAAAAAAGAACGAAAATATAAAAATCTTGTGGCCAAAATGGAAATCCAAAAATATTGAATCGCCTTTCCAGAATATTAAACATCATGAATTGGTTGTCATTGATCTTTATAAAAGGACAAACAACAAATATGATCAATAAAAAATAACTGAGCCATTTCCTATAATCATAAAACTTCCCTGAAGGTTTTTTTGGAAAAATAAATTTTCTATTTCCTTCAGTATCTATTGTACCAATAGTGTCTCTAAAAGCTTCATCTGGTAATTTTGACATTTTTTTTTATTTAAAACACAATTTTAAAATAATTCTTAAAATCCTAAAGCTAAATAAAAACGTGTGTTTTTAATTATTATTTAACTGTAATAAATATTACTCCTCAACCCAAACTTCACCTTCTGGAGCTTTGGGATCAGTTGGATTACTTCCTTTTAAAGATATAATATAACTTGCCACTTTTTGCATTTCTTTTGGTTTTAAAGTTCCTTTCCATGCAATCATTCCTTTACCATCACGACCTCCATTTACTAAGGTGTGGAAAATATTTTTAATACCTCCGCCTAAGATCCATTGATCATCTGTCAAGTTTGGTCCAATTTGACCTCCAGCATCTGCTCTGTGACAAGCAGCACAATTAGTAGTAAATATCTCTTTTCCTACTGCTAAATCTGCTGGATCAGTTAATAAAGTAACTGTTTTTTCGTCCATCATATCCGGTGCAGTTTTCATATACTCAGCCACTTCAATTTTAGCTTGAGCTATTTCTTTCTTAAGTTCCATCTCTTGATCATCAGCTCCTAATATTTCAAAACGAACCATATAGATCACTCCAAATACAATTGATGCATAGAATAAATAAACCCACCATGATGGTAAATTGTTATCTAGTTCTTTTATACCATCATAATCATGCTCTAATAATAACTGGTCTTCACTTACCGTTTCATCAGCACTAACTAATTTTTTATACCATTTTTTTTCTGTTATATTCCAATTAGTATTTTGATTTAATTCGGCTTTTTGCTCGTCAGTTAGTAAATGATAGGTGACATTATCTACTGCTCTCATAGTAATTGCAATGGCAACCAAAACAAAAAGGAACACCAATAAAAATACAGAAACCATTGGGTACTTTATAAAGGCAGGTTTATCTCCTGAGTCAATGAAATACTCCATTGCTCCAAAAGCAGCAAAGAATATTACAAGAACGCTAACGTATGCTGGAATTAATTTTTTCATTCTCTAAATTTTAAAAAATTATACTATTTTATTGTCATTCAATGGCATCTGACTTAGCTCATCGATTCTTTCTTTTTTATATGAAAACACCCAAATACCAAGTCCTACAAAAAATAAGAAAAAAATCAATAAGGATAAGATAGGAAATATGGAAACTCCATCGATGGTCTCCAAATTATGTTTTACTTGTTCAAACATGATTTACTAATTTTAGTATTATTTCTTTACTTTAATATCTGTTCCAAGTCTTTGCATATAAGCAATCATAGCTACAATTTCTCTTTCGTTCATAGGAACAAATTTTTCTCCTCTAGCTTCTGCTTTTTTCTTACTTTCATCATAACTTTTCACAAAGTCAGGATCATTTTTCAAACTTTCTTCAATGGCAAGAGCTTGTTTTCTTAAATCATCTAAACCACTCGCTACTTGAGCTTCTGTGTAAGGTACACCAAGGGTAACCATAGCTTTCATTTTCTTTTGAGTTAATGAAATATCCATTGGTTTGTTGTCAAATAACCATTTGTATCCAGGCATAATTGAACCTGCAGAAATACTTTGTGGACTCCAGAAGTGGTTAAAATGCCAGTTATCATTGTATTTTCCACCTACTCTTAATAAATCTGGTCCTGTACGTTTTGATCCCCATAAAAATGGATGATCGTACACGAACTCTCCTGCTTTTGCTTGTGGTCCATAACGCTCTACTTCACTACGGAAAGGACGAACAGACTGAGAGTGACAACCCACACAACCTTCACGAATATACAAATCACGTCCTTCTAATTCTAAAGGAGAGTAAGGTTTTACACTTGTAATTGTAGGAATATTTGATTTTACCATAATGGTTGGAACAATCTGAATAACTCCACCAATCAAAATAGCCACAGTTGCTAAAATTGTCAATTGAATAGGTTTTCTTTCTAACCAAGGGTGAAATTTTTCTCCTTTTACTCTTCCAGAACTTATTCTAACTAAAGCTGGAGCTTCTGCTAATTCATCTTCAATAGTTGCACCTGCTCTTAATGTTTGAACAATGTTATATACTAAAACAAGCATTCCAGTTAAATAAAGACATCCACCAATTGCTCTCATCCAATACATTGGCATGATTTGAGTAACTGTTTCTAGAAAGTTACCATAAGTTAACGTTCCGTCTGGATTAAACTGTTTCCACATTGAAGCTTGTAAGAAACCAGCAACATACATTGGAATTGTATATAAAATAACACCTAATGTACCAATCCAAAAGTGAAAGTTAGCTAATTTTAAAGAGTACAAACTGGTTTTTGCCATTCTAGGAACTAACCAATAAATCATACCAAAAGCCATAAATCCGTTCCAAGCTAATGCACCTACGTGAACGTGAGCAATAATCCAATCCGTATAGTGTGCAATAGCATTTACATTTTTAAGAGATAGCATTGGCCCTTCAAAAGTGGCCATACCGTAACCTGTAATCGCTACAACGAAGAATTTCAAAACAGGATCTACACGTACTTTATCCCAAACACCTCTTAAAGTCAAAAGCCCGTTTATCATACCACCCCAAGATGGAGCAAGTAACATTATTGAGAAAGCAACTCCTAAATTCTGAGCCCAGTTAGGTAATGCAGAATATAATAAGTGGTGAGGTCCAGCCCAAATATATATAAAAATCAAAGACCAAAAGTGAACGATTGATAATCTATATGAATATACAGGACGATTAGCCGCTTTAGGAACAAAATAATACATTAAACCTAAGAAAGGAGTAGTCAAGAAAAATGCAACCGCATTATGACCGTACCACCATTGTACTAATGCATCTTGAACTCCTGCGTAAACAGAATAACTTTTGAATGCAGATACTGGTAATTCTAAATTATTAAAAATATGTAAAACTGCTACAGTAACAAAAGTTGCTAAATAAAACCAAATAGCAACATATAAATGGCGCTCTCTACGTTTTATCATCGTACCAATCATATTGATACCCATTACAACCCAAATAAGAGTAATAGCAATATCAATAGGCCACTCTAGCTCAGCATATTCCTTTGACGAACTAAAACCTAATGGCAAAGTAATCGCTGCAGCAACAATGATTAGTTGCCAACCCCAAAAGTGAATATTACTCAAGAAATCACTGTACATCCTTGCTTTAAGCAATCGTTGCATAGAATAATACATTCCAGCAAAAAAAGCATTTCCTACGAAAGCAAAAATAACAGCATTTGTGTGTAGTGGTCTTAATCGACCGTAACTTAACCATGAAATTCCATCGGTCATGTTTGGGAAAAGAAACATAAAGGCCAATGTAAGCCCTACTACCATTCCTACCACACCAAAAGCGATGGTGGCATAAATGAATTTCTTTACAATTTTGTTGTCATAATAAAACTGCTGCATTTCCATAAATAAATTTGTTTTTAACTTAATTTAAACATTTTGAAGTCAATACTATAGATTTAGACATCTAATTTATTTTCTTCTTTTTTTTCAACTTTAATTTCTTTTTTTGTTGGTTTTAATAGCTCATCATCAAAAAGCATCCTGACAGATGGTGTATAATCATCATCGTATTGACCTGTTTTCACTGCTGTTATAAAAGCAATAAAAAAACCAATAGCAATTATTATACTGATGGTTATTAATAAATAAATGACACTCATACCTAAGTTTATGTTACAAAATTACTGTGATTATTTAGAGCAAAATATGACAATTGTCATACATCTTAACAAATGTTAAATAAATGTGAAGATAAACAAATATTTTAAATTTACACTTACTTCTTTCTCGAGTAGTAGTTACTCATTACCGTTACAAAACTCACAATAGTTATAGTGCTGAGCGGCATTATAATAGCTGCAACTAGAGGCAATAAGTTTCCTGTAACAGCAAAAGTTAGCCCAACCACATTGTACAGTAAAGACAAAGTAAAACTCATCTTAATGGTGGTTATAGAATTTTTTGAAAATTTCAGGAAATAATTTAATTTTTGAAATTCATTCGCATCTAAAATCGCATCACAAGCAGGAGAAAAAACATTTACATTCTCAGAAATAGAAATACCAATATCACTTTGCGCTAAAGCTCCAGCATCATTTAGACCGTCACCTACCATCATAACGTTATTCCCTTTTTCTTGTAAATTTTTTATAAATTCTAATTTTTGTTCCGGTTTTTGATTAAAAATCAACTCCGTTCCTTTAGGCAATAATCGTTCTAGAACAGAACGCTCGCCTTCATTATCGCCAGACAGAACTTTAATTTTATATAGTTTACTCAAAGTCTGAAATAGCTCTTCTAAACCTTCTCTGTATTGATTATTGAAAATAAATTTTCCGAAATAAATCCCATCAATTTTTATATGTACAGCAGTTTGTTGAATAGAAGAATCCTCTAGTTTTTCGACAAAACTCGCAGAACCAATTAAGATCGTATACCAAAAAATTTGAGACTTAATTCCTTTTCCAGTAATCTCCTCAAAATGCTCTACTTTCATTTTTTTAGCAAGTGTAGCAGATTTATTTTCTAAAATAGGAAGTGGCAAATAATCATATAACATTCTGCTTAACGGATGATTTGAAGCTCTAAGAACATTTTTTATTAGCAACAATTGTTCATCTGAAAGAGTCGTTCCTTCATACGAAATATTCGATTTTTTATTTGTTGTAATTGTCCCTGTTTTATCAAAAACTATGGTATCTACTTTAGCTAATTGCTCAATAACTAAAGCATTTTTTAAATAAAATTTTTGCTTGCCAAGGATTCTTAATACGTTTCCAAAAGTAAATGGAGCCGTCAATGCCAATGCACAAGGACAAGCAACGATAAGCACTGCGGTAAAGACATTGAATGCTGTAGTAGCATCGATAAAAATCCAATAAGTAAAGGAAACAAAAGCAATCAATAATAATATTGGTGTAAAATAATGCGAAATATTATCAGTAATCGTTTTGTGTTTTTGCTCTACATTTTTTTGAAAAACATCATTGCTCCACAACTGCGTCAGATAACTTTGGGAAACTGAATGAAGTACTTCCATTTCGATCACTTTTCCTATTTGTTTTCCTCCAGCAAATACTTTGTCACCTGATTTTTTAGTAATAGCTACGGCTTCCCCTGTGACAAAACTGTAGTCAATTTCAGCTTGCTCAGAAATCAAAATTCCATCAACAGGAATTAGTTCTTGATTCCTAATTAGCAATCGATCACCTTTTAAAACTTCGTAAATCGGCACACTTTCTTCTGAAGTATCTGCATTAATTTTAGTAATTGCAATTGGAAAATAAGACTTGAAATCACGCTCAAAACTTAAAAAACTATACGTTTTAATTTGAAACATTTTTCCTAAAAGCATAAAGAAGATCAGCCCCGTTAGACTATCAAAGAAACCAGGTCCATAGTCCATAATGATATCAAAAGCACTGCGAATAAACATCACTACAATTCCTAAAGCAATAGGAATATCAATGTTAAGCATTTTTGTTTTAATACTTTTATAGGCAGAAACATAATAACCGCTGGCAGAATAAATAAAACTTGGCATAGCCAAAGCAAAAATTAACCATCTAAAAAAACCACGATAGTGATCGAGCCAAAATTCTTTTACTTCAAAATATTCCGGAAATGATAGTAACATTATATTACCAAAACAAAAGAAAGCAACACCTAACTTGTAAGTTAAACTTCTGTCGACATTATTAGCCCCTGTTTCGTAATTTTCTAAGCTAATATAAGGTTCATATCCTATGGAACTCAATAAATAAACAATGTTTTTGATCGAAACCAACTCAGGATTATAGGTTATTCTAACCTTCTTTTCTGGAAAATTAACCTGAGAAGTGCTTATGCCTTTTTGAAGACGCTGTAGATTTTCCAAAATCCAAATACACGAGCTACAATGTATATGTGGAATGTTAAGTGAAATAATAGCGGTCGAATTCTCTTGAAATTCCAAAAGTTTGGATACAATGCTCTCATTATCTAAAAAATCATATTTGCCGCTAATATCTTGCGGAGTTGCTCCAGGTGATTTTTCGAAATCATAATAACACGTCATATCATTGAGACTAAAGATTTCATAAACAGTTTTACAACCGTTACAACAGAAATTTTTAGCATCAAAAATAATTTCGTCTTCTTTTACAATATCTAAACCACAATGGAAACAGTTTTGTGTGTCCATAACTTTGCTCATTTTACCTGCCACAAAGGTTACGAAATTGATTCCGTTAAAAAATGATATTTGTCATATAAATGTCTAAATTTGCGCTGTTAAACACCCCAGTTATACTATGAGTAAATGTGAACAATGTATCGTTAGAGAATTTAGCTCCTTAAAGGCACTTACCAAAGACGAATTACTTAAAATTTCGGATTGCAAGACTACCCATGTTATAAAGAAAGGGGACGTTATATTTGAAGAAGGAGAAAATGTAAATGGTATTTATTGCATTAAAGATGGTATTTGCAAACTAACTAAACTTAGTGCAAATGGAAAAGATCATATTGTAAAATTAGTAAGTAAAGGAGAGTTATTGGGTCAACGCTCTATGATTAGTGAAGAACCGGTAAATCTAAGTGCTGTTGCCTTAGAAGATATGCATGTTTGTTTTATTCCAAAAACAGAAGTAATGGGTTTCTTTGACAAAAACAATCAGTTTTCTATGAATGTTATGAAATCAATTTGTGGCGATTTGAAAGACGCAGATGATCACATGGTAAACATAGCTCAAAAAACAGTCAAAGAAAGATTAGCAGAAGTACTGCTTTACCTTCATGATACTTTTGGCAAAAATGAAGATAATTCTTTAAAAGTTCAACTTTCTAGAGACGAATTAGCTAGTATGATTGGTACGGCAACTGAAAGCTGTATTCGCTTACTATCTGATTTTAATAAATTAGAGCTTATAGAATTAACAGGTAAAAAAATAGTCTTAAAAGATATTAACAAATTAAAAAAAATAAGTAGAACTGTTTAATTTACTCTTTTCTATCCATAGTGAAATAATAAACTGGAATTCCTAGTGCTACTATAAATAACCCAAGTCCTGTATTAAAAGTATCATAAATCAATAAAGTCATACATATTCCTATTGTTACTACTATATAAATTGCTGGAATTACAGGATAACCAAATGCTTTGTACGGTCTAGGGGTATTTGGTTCTTTTTTTCTAAGAATGAAAACACCTAGAATTGTTAAAATATAAAATAACAAGGAAGCAAAAGTAGCGTAAGTTAATAAATCACCAAAC
The DNA here is from genome assembly GCF_023162025.1 of Flavobacterium pygoscelis. Classification (NCBI taxonomy): domain Bacteria; kingdom Pseudomonadati; phylum Bacteroidota; class Flavobacteriia; order Flavobacteriales; family Flavobacteriaceae; genus Flavobacterium; species Flavobacterium pygoscelis. The sequence goes on from NZ_JALNUB010000004.1 coordinate 99,159, forward strand.
TTACCTGAAATACATAATACACAAGCCCAAATACATTGTACCCATAAAGCTTTTGCAGGAACTTGATTTTTATTAAGTTGGGTAGCTTGCTTAAAAAAAAGCCCATCTTTTGCCATTGCAAAAAACAATCTTCCGCCTGAAAGGATTAATCCGCTATTGCAACCAAAAGTTGAAACCATAATTAATCCTGCCATTACAAAAACACCTATATTACCCATAATCATACTTGCAGCAGCTGCACCAACTCTATCATTACTAGCAAACATAATTCCGCTACTGCTTATATTGGCAATACCCGGGGCTCCTTGCATCGGCAATAAAGCCAAATAAGCTAGATTGGCTAAAACATAAATAACGGTAACTATTAAAGTTCCTAAAAACAAACTTCTAGGAATATTTTTTTTAGGTTCTTTAATTTCTCCTGCAATAAATGTCACATTATTCCATGCATCACTAGAAAAAAGAGAATTAATTATTGTAGCTCCAGCAGCTCCTAACAGCGCCATTCCTGCAAGTTTGGTTACCGTAATAGTTCCATCTGCATTAACAACTGTTTTACTAGCCTCCCACATATTGGTAAAGTTATCCGATAAAACAGATGTTTGTAAACCTACATACAAACCTAAAAGTATTAAGGCAAACAGAGCAATTAATTTTGCAGAAGTAAAAACCAATTGAACTCTTTTACCACTTTCTACTCCTTTTGTATTAATAAATGTTAAGAGTACAATACTAAAAACCGCTAAAACTTTTTGGTAAGAAATAATAAAATTGCCTCCTATAGTAAAAAGAGTTTTATCTAAAACAGGAAAGAAAATTGCTGCATAATTAGCAAACGTCACAGCAATAGCCGCAATTACTCCTGTTTGAATTACTGTAAAAACAGTCCATCCGTAAAGAAAAGAAACGAGTCTTCCGTAAGCACGCTGAATGTAGACAAATTGTCCTCCTGCATTCGGCATCATTCCTGCTAATTCGCCATAACTCAGCGCCGCAGCAACTGTTATTAATCCGGTCACTATCCAAATTACTAATAACCAAGCAGCAGATCCAATATCTCTCGCCATCGCTGAAGTAACAATAAAAATCCCAGAACCTATCATTGATCCTGCAACTAAACTCGTGGCATCTATTAATCCTAAAGAACGTTTTAATTCAGTTTTATTTTCTGGCATTGATCTGTTTAATTATGAATAGTATAATGGTTTAATTTGATCCTTTAAATTCTGAAAAATATAAATTATTAGCTTCTTCCTAAAGTTTGAATATTTGAAAATCATAGATTTTCAATTCCTATTTTTTAGGAAGTCGCTTTGCTTCTTCCCAAAATTTGAATATTTGAAAATCACAGATTTTCAATTCCTATTTTTTAGGAAGACGCTTTGCTTCTTCCCAAAATTTGAATATTTGAAAATCATAGATTTTCAATTCCTATTTTTTAGGAAGTCGCTTTGCTTCTTCCCAAAATTTGAATATTTGAAAATCATAGATTTTCAATTCCTATTTTTTAGGAAGTCGCTTTGCTTCTTCCCAAAAAACATCCATTTCAGCCAAAGTCATGTCCATTAGTGGTTTTCCTAGTTCGTCTGCTTTACTTTCTAAGTACTGAAATCTTTTTATAAACTTTTTATTAGTACGCTCTAATGCATCTTCTGGATTTACTTTAAGAAATCTAGCGTAATTAATCATCGAAAATAAAACATCTCCAAATTCTGCTTCAATTTTATCTTGATCACCAGCATCAACCTCAACTTGTAATTCAGCTAATTCTTCTTGCACTTTATCCCAAACCTGATGTGATTCTTCCCAATCAAAGCCTACTCCTTTCACTTTATCTTGAATCCTACTTGCTTTAACTAATGCAGGTAAACTTTTAGGAACACCTTCTAAAACTGATTTTTTACCTTCTTTTAGCTTTAGTTTTTCCCAATTTTGTTTTACTTCTTCTTCATCTTTCACAACTACATCACTGTAAATGTGCGGATGACGATGAATTAATTTCTCACAGATTTCATTACATACATCCGCTATATCAAAGTCGTTTGTTTCACTTCCAATTTTAGAATAAAAAACCAAATGCAGCAAGACATCTCCTAACTCTTTTTTTACCTCGTTTAAATCATTATCTAAAATTGCATCGCCTAATTCGTAAATTTCTTCAATAGTAAGATGACGTAAGCTTTGCATAGTTTGCTTTTTATCCCACGGACATTTTGCACGCAAATCATCCATGATGTCTAATAATCTTCCGAAAGCTTCTAATTGAGTTTGTCTTGAATTCATGAGAAATATTTTTGGTAAAAATAAAAAAATCCTGTTCAGAAATAGAACTGAACAGGATTAAATAACATTTTAAAATAAAATTACTCTTTTGTAGCTTTTTGTTTCTTTGGTGAAACTTTAGCCTCTGCAACTGGAGCTTCCTCTAATTCAGCAACTGCTTCTTCAGCAACTGTAGGAACTACTACTGTATCAATAATTAATCCTTTTGCTTGAAGCATGTTGTACCAGTTCAAAACTTTTTTAATATCTGATGGATACACTCTTTCTTCATCATAATCAGGCAAAATTTCTTTAAAGTAAGTCGTTAAAGTTGTATTGTCCTCTTTATGAGAAATCGCTTGTCCTTTATTTTCTTTATCCGCAATTTTTTGCATAATTTCAGATAATGGCTTTTCACCTTCGTAAGTGTAAATAGAAATTTCAGATAATAAACTTACATTACTTTTCAAATTCACAGTGATTTTTTTTCCATCCACTAATGATTCTGCTACAAACCCAGTACGAGTTTGAACTTGCAATACATATAAACCTGGTTTCCCAGAAATTGCTAATATTTTTTCTAAATTCATTTTTTTTGTAATTATTATTAAGAATTTGACTTATTATTTTTTTGTTTATAACCAAGAATCGTACCAATAGAAGCTTACTCTTTTTTTACCTTCCTTTTTTACCAAAAAATTTCATTCGGTAATCTTGAAATGTTTTTCCTTCCAAAATATTTTTTAATTTCTTTTGAATCAAACGTTTTTTTAATGTAGAGATTTTATCTGTAAACAAAATTCCTTCGATATGATCGTATTCGTGTTGAATTACTCTAGCAATTAAACCATCAAATACTTCGGTTTTCATAACAAAATCCTCTTCACAATATTCAATCGTAATAGTTGGATTTCTATAAACATCTTCTCTTACATCAGGAATGCTTAAACATCCTTCATTAAAACTCCATTCTACACCTTCTTCTTTAATCATTTTTGCATTGATAAAAGTTTTCTTAAAGCCTTGAAGTTTTTTTTGTGCCGCATCATCTAGTTCTTCATCATCACTAAAAGGAGTTGTGTCTATTACAAATAAACGAAGTGCTAAACCGATCTGAGGTGCTGCAAGTCCAACACCATAAGCATTGTACATCGTCTCGTACATATTAGCTATAATCTCTTTTAAATTTGGATGTTCTGGTGTAACTATTTCTCCTGTTTTTCTTAAAACTGGATCACCATATCCTATAATCGGTACAATCATTCGTGTTGTATTAAATATTATCTGACAAAATAAGCGAATATGCTTTTTATTCAGTTTGCAAAAATAGCAAAAAAATAGACAATGAATAATCATCTATTAATTATTACCTAATATTAACAATTTGAGACAAAAGAATTGGGTTAATCCTTTGTATAATTCATACAAATCTTACCTTTGTTATAACACGATGCTATGTTATACAAAATTCAAAAATTTACAGACAGTACCTATTTTACAAATGCTATGAAAGTAACAATAGCTGCTGTAATTCCTGTGATAGTATTCACTTATTTAGGAAAATTCGGAATGGGCTTTGCAATGGCAATTGGTGCTTTTTTTACTTATCCTAGCGACATTCCTAGTAGCTTAAAACATAAAATGAAAGGTATTGTTTTTACTGCTTTTTTAGTAGCTAGCATTAATTTGATTATCAATATTGTACATCCTTACCCTTGGATTTTTTATCCTTTTTTAACTTTACTCATTTTCTTGTTGTCGATGATTTCTGTTTATGGGCAAAGAGGTACGATGGTTTCGTTTTCTGGTCTAGTTACCGTATCCTTAGCGTTCTCAAATATTTCAACTGGTTGGGCAATGATAGAACATGCTGGTCTAATTTTAGCTGGTGGTTTGTTTTACCTGATAGTTTCTCTTGTATTTCATTATATCAGACCCCACCGCTATATTGAATTACAAATTGCAGAATGTATCAAATTATCTTCTAAATATTTAAAACTTCGCGGTGATTTGTGGAATACAAATACGGACAAAAAATTGATAATAGAAAAACAATTACACCTTCAGGTTGAATTGAATACTATTCATCAAAACATAAGAGAATTTATCATCAGCAACTCTACCGTAAATGGATCATCCAATCAAAACCGCAAAATGTTACTGGTTTTTATATCTTTGGTAGAAATACTTGAACTATCCTTATCTACATCATTTGACCACGAAAAATTACATCAAAAGTTTGATGATCAGCCTGAACTCTTACTTACCTATCAAAAATTAGCCTATAATCTTGCGGCTAGTTTAAAAAAACTATCAAAAAGTGTCAAGAAAAGAAAAGTATATGTTTCGAAATATAACTTATTGAAGGATCTGAATGCGCTACAACACGCAATCACAATCTATGAGAAAGATTTAGGAAAAATAGCAGCTTCAGAAGGCGTTTTAATGCTAACTACGATGCTACAATATGCAGAAAAACAAGTCGAAAAAATAAAAATTATCGAAAGAGCTTTTTCTCTCACCTCAAACAAACTTGATTTTAAAGGAATTGACAAGGATTTAGAAAAATTCTTAACTCCACAATATTATCCGCTGAGTACTTTGACCCAAAACCTAAGCTTCTCCTCTACTATCTTTAGACATTCCTTACGGCTTACTATTACCTTAATGTTTGGATTTATTTTGGGTATATTTTTACCGTTTCAAAATGTATATTGGATTTTATTGACGATAATTGTAATTCTAAGACCAAGTTATGGTTTAACAAAAGAACGCTCTTTTCAACGATTAATAGGTACAATTCTTGGCGGATTGATTGCATTTGGCATCCTGTATATTGTCAAAGAGAATTTCGTTATCAGCATACTAGCTATAATTTGTATTCTTTTGGGTTTTAGTTTTACTCAAATAAATTATAGGGTTAGCGCCACTTTTGTGACTATGTATGTAGTATTTGTATATGGTATCCTAACCCCAAACATTAGCGACTTGGTGCAGTATAGAATACTTGATACTCTTGTAGGTGCGGCATTAGCTTTCTTAGCTAATCACTTTTTATGGCCATCATGGGAATTTTTAAACATCCCAAACCATTTAGAAAAAGCGATAAAAGCAAATCAACAATACCTTAAACAAATTGCTATTTTCTATAACGAAAAAGGAAGTCTTTCTACCGCCTACCGATTAGCTCGAAAAAATGCCTTTATAGAAGTGGGGAATTTAATGGCGTCTTTTCAAAGAATGTCACAGGAACCAAAATCAAAACAAAAACAATTACCGCAAGTTTACAAATTAGCAGTACTAAATCATTCCTTATTATCATCGTTAGCATCGATGGGAACTTACATACAGTCTCATAAGACCACTACTGCCTCTAAAACTTTTAACATCGTTATAGATACAGTTTCCAAAAGTCTAGAATATGCCATTTCTATTTTAAAAGAAAATAATTTAGACAGTTCAGAAAATATTCCGCAGGAAGAATTAGCAATGCATTTTATGGAATTAAAGAAAATTCAAGAAAATGAAATGAAAAAAGGAATTCCAAATAATGATGAAGAAGAAGATTTTCAGTTAAAAATGCAAGAAGCACAATTAGTTATTGAACAGCTCGTCTGGCTCAATAATTTATCTGAAAACATTGTAAAAACAATAAAAATTCTAAAAACTAGTTAAATAAAAAAAGGCATTAAAATTTAGATATAGTAAGATCTAATTTTAATGCCTTTTTAAATATTTTTTAAAGCCTAATCATTTTTTAATTTCAAAACAGAAGCGGTTTCTTTTCTAATTTCCAATAGTAATTCCGGATTATCGTTTAATTTTTGTCCAAAAGAGGGAATCATCGTTTTTAATTTTTCTTGCCATTCTGGAGTTTGAAATTGCTCTTTAAAACATCTTCCTATCAAATCAATCATTATTGATACCGCTGTTGAAGCGCCAGGCGAAGCCCCTAATAATACGGATAAAGAGCCATCATCTGTAGTGATAACTTCTGTACCAAACTCAAGGATACCGCCTTCTTTTTCATCTTTCTTTATTACTTGTACTCTTTGTCCAGCTCTTTCTAAAACCCAATCTTTAGATTTCGCAGTAGGAACATATTCTTTCAAAGCATCAATTCTATCCTTAGGCGATTGTCGAACTTGTTCTATCAAATATCGAGTAAGCGGAATGTTTTTGATCCCAGCAGCGATCATAGGAATGATGTTATCTGTCTTTATGGATAAAGGCAAATCGGAGTAGGAACCATTTTTTAAAAATCGAGTAGAAAAACCTGCAAAAGGACCAAATAACAAAGCTTTTTCACCATTTATCATACGAGAATCAATGTGAGGAACAGACATTGGTGGTGCACCAACACTTGCTTTTCCATAAACTTTTGCTTGATGTTTAGCGATTACTTCAGGATTAATACATTTTAGCCATTGTCCACTTACAGGAAAACCACCATACCCTTTTCCTTCAGGAACATCTGCTTTTTCTAATAAAGGTAAAGATCCGCCGCCTGCACCAATAAAAACAAACTTAGAAAAGACTTTTTGTTTTTGTCCCGTCGCTAAATCAGTAATTTTTATTCTCCAAACCTTATCTTCAAGTTGTTTCAGCTTTTTAACTTCATGGTGAAAGTGAATAGTTACACCTTCTAATTTAGTTAAATAGCCAAAAATATTTCTAGTTAATTCTCCAAAATTCACATCAGTACCCAAAGACATCGATGTAGCAGCTACTTTCTCAGAATTCTTTCGACCTTCCATTACTAAAGGCATCCATTCTTTTAATTGAGAAAAGTCAGTACTGAATACCATATCTTTAAAAAGTGGATTCGGCTTTAAAGCTTCAAATCTTTTTTGCAAATATTCGACATTTTTATCGCCCCAAACGAAACTCATGTGAGGAATACTTTTTATAAAATTTTCGGGTGATGAAACTTTATTTTCTTGAACTAAATAAGCCCAAAATTGTCGCGAAATTTCAAAAGATTCAGCTATACTGATTGCTTTCTTGGCGCTAATACTTTTGTCTTCGTTTTCTGGCGTGTAATTTAACTCGCAAAAAGCAGAATGACCTGTACCAGCATTATTCCAAGCATCTGAACTTTCAGCAGCCGCAATATCCAATCGCTCGTAAATTTCAATTTTTAAATCGGGTTGTAATTCTTTTAGGATCAATCCTAATGTTGCACTCATAATCCCCGCCCCTATAAGAACTACGTCACTATTTGTGCTTATGGTTTTATCTGACATAACAAAAATTTAAAGTGCAAAGATACTTTATATATGTAAAAATAAAGTAACAATTTAATGTTAAAAAGTAAAAAAATGCTGGATAAATTTAGAACCAAAAAAAATAAAGCAACTTATTAAAATCTTTTTTGAGTCAAATAATCTTGAAGCATTATTGTAGCCGAAATTTCATCTATCAATGCTTTATTTTGGCGTTGTTTTTTTTTCATGCCATTATCAATCATCGATTGAAAAGCCATTTTAGAGGTAAATCGTTCATCTACTCTAACCACTTTCATATCGGGAAAATGATTGGTAAAATGTGTTACAAATCCTTTAATCATAGAGGCGCTTTCAGAAGGCATACCGTTCATTTGCTTAGGCTCTCCAATAAGCACAGCCTCAACTTTTTCTTTAGAAAAATACTCTTTTAAAAAGGCAATAGCTGTAGCACTCGGAATTGTTGTTAATCCAGAAGCAATAATCTGCATTTCGTCAGTAACCGCGATTCCAGTTCGTTTTTGTCCGTAATCTATAGAAAGAATTCTAGCCATTTGCTATTTGTTTATTGGCAAAGATAAGTAAAGCTTTCAGATTTATTAATACCTACCTGCAAGTGCAAGCATTACTACGGATTTAACTTCAAACGTAATTCTGTTTATCTAACAAAAACATTTAATATGTTACTATTGCAAAAAGCATCAAGTTTTCTAAAAAATCCATTTATATTTGTACAAAAATTTCAAAAAAATGAATCCATTACAAACAATCATAGAACAAGCTTGGGAAAACCGTGCTTTGTTACAAGAAAAAGAAACAACTGATGCAATTAGATCAGTTATTGAGCTACTAGATACTGGAAAGTTGCGTGTTGCTGAACCTGTTGCCGAAGGATGGCAAGTAAACGAATGGGTAAAAAAAGCGGTAGTAATGTATTTCCCTATTCAAAAAATGGAAACTTGGGAATCTGGTATTTTTGAGTACCATGATAAAATGTTACTAAAAAGAGGTTACGCTGAAAAAGGAATTCGTGTTGTACCAAATGCTGTTGCTCGTTATGGCGCTTATATCTCTAGCGGTGTTATTTTAATGCCAAGCTACGTAAATATTGGTGCTTATGTTGACGAAGGAACTATGGTAGATACCTGGGCTACAGTAGGAAGTTGTGCGCAAATTGGTAAAAACGTACACTTAAGTGGTGGTGTAGGAATTGGTGGTGTTCTTGAACCCTTACAAGCTGCTCCTGTTATTATTGAAGATGGCGCTTTTATTGGATCTCGTTGTATCGTTGTCGAAGGTGTTCATGTTGGTAAAGAAGCAGTTCTTGGCGCTAATGTTTGCCTTACAGCATCTACAAAAATCATTGATGTAACTGGTGAAGAACCTATTGAGATGAAAGGTTTTGTTCCTGCTCGGTCAGTAGTTATTCCAGGAAGTTATACAAAAAAATTTGCTGCTGGAGAGTTTCAAGTACCATGTGCTTTAATTATCGGAACTCGTAAACCTTCTACTGATTTAAAAACATCATTAAATAATGCGTTGCGCGAATATGACGTTGCAGTATAATAATTTCTAATAAAAATCTACAAATTTACCAATGCAAAATTATCTTCAAAGTGTAAAACTTTTTTTCAAACGTTTTTTAGTAGTACTTTTTGTTTATCAAATTTGTAGGTTTTTATTTTACTTCTTTAATCGCAATGCTTTTGAAAGTATCTCTTTTAAAGGATTTTTAGGCGGCATTCATTTTGACTTATCGGCAATTGCTTACATCAATCTGATCTTTGCCGTAATGCACCTGTTACCTGGGAATTTTAAATACAGACCTAATTATCAAAAAGGATTAAAAATCGCCTTTTTTACTGTAAACTTAATTTTCATATTAACCAATTTTGTTGATTTCGAATATTATAAATTTACAGGAAGACGCAGTACATTTGGAATGATTACAGCAACTGGAATGGAAAATGAGATTGGTGGATTACTCTTTTCATTTTTAGTTGAATTCTGGTATTTGCCTTTATTAGCAATTGTTTTGGCATTCCTTTTTTGGAAAGCAATTCCTAATTTAAAAATGGTTACTGAAACAAGTTCAAGCAAACTTCAATCGTTAAAACAAAGTGGATTATTCCTTTTATTCTTAGCCACTGTATTTGTAATAGGACGTGGTGGTTTTCAAAAAAAACCATTAAAAATCGTTGATGCTGTTAATTACGGCTCTATCAATCAGTCCGCAATTGTACTGAATACCCCTTTTTGTATCTTAAAAACAATCGGTAAAAAGGAAACATTAGAATCTCCTAAGTTCTATTCCGAAAAAGAATTAAATACCATATTCAATCCAATTACAGTAACTAAAACTTCGGGAAAACCAACTAAAAAAAATGTTGTCATTTTAATCTTAGAAAGCTTTGGTAGAGAAAATCTACAATGCGGACAAACTCCTTTTTTAGATTCCTTAATTGAAAAATCAATGTTTTTTGAAAACGGTTTTGCCAATGGTAAACTTTCTATAGATGCTGTTCCTTCTACGTTATCAAGCGTTCCTAGTTTGATGAATAATTCGCTGATTACTTCAAGTTATGCCATTAATGAAGTATATGGTTTGCCCAAAATAATGAAGGATAACGGTTATCAAACCTCCTTTTTTCATGGTGCATTTAATGGAAGCCAAAATTTTGACCAATACTGTAAAGTGGCTGGTTTTGATGCTTATTATGGAAAAGATCAATATGAAGGACCTGAATCTTTTGATGGCAGATGGGGAATTTTTGACGAGGAGTTTTTACAATATTTTTCTAGAAAATTATCACAATTCAAACAACCATTTTTCACCACTTTATTTACAATTTCATCACACAATCCTTATATAATTCCAGAAAAATATAAAGGAAAATTCCCAAAAGGAAATACGAAAATTCAGGAAAGTATAGCTTATTCTGATTTTGCTTTAAAGCGCTTTTTTGAAACTGCTTCTAAACAAGATTGGTATAAAAACACTTTATTTGTAATCGTAGCCGATCATACTTCTTCAGAACCCAAACAAGCAAAATTTAAAACTAATGTTGGGAAATTTAGAATCCCCATTTTATTTTTCGATCCTTCCAATCCTACTTTAGTTGGAAAAAACAGTAAAAATTTGCAACAGATAGATGTAATGCCTTCCATATTAGAATATCTAAATATCGATGCTAAGATGGTTACTTTTGGAAAATCATATCAATCTGATAAAGATTTTGTGGTTTATTATTTGGACAATATCTATCACTATATTTCAGGAGATTTCTACTTGGCTTTTGACGGAAAAAAATCATTGGGACTTTACAATTTCAAAAATGATGAATTATTAAAAAATAATTTATTAAAAACCAATCCAGCAAAAGCAGCGGAAATGGAACGATTTATCAAAGCGTATGTTCAGAGTTTTAACGAACGTATAATCAAAAATGAACTTACATTAAAAAAATAAATCAATGATGAGAATTTTAGTAATTCAACACAAAATGATTGGTGACGTTTTAGTAAGTAGCATTATCTGTAATAATTTACGAAAAGCCTATCCTAATGCTCAGATTGATTATTTGGTAAATGACAATACCGTTGCAGTTCTAAAAGGAAATCCCAACATTAGCAACCTTATTATTTTTGATAAAAAAGCACAAAATAGTTTTTTTGAATTGATCAAATTTGCTTTTCAAATCCAAAAAAACAAATATGATCTTGTAATTGATGCTTATTCAAAATTACAAAGCTGGATCATTACATTGCTCTCTGGTGCTAAACAAAAAATATCTTATCAAAAAACGGGAAGGACATTTTTATACGATTATAACATTCCGCTAGCAAAAAATCCATCATCAAATTTTGGCTTAGCCATTGAACGGAGATTATCATTACTTTCTCCGTTGAATTTAACTATATCTATTGATCCTTTTCCAAAAGTATTTCTTGACCAGGAGGAAATAAAGTTCGCTACTGCTCTTTTTGAGCAACATAAAATAGATGAATCTCGAAAAACCGTAATGGTGAGTTTGCTAGGGAGCGAAAAACTTAAGACTTATCCGCCGCAGTATATGGCTGCTATTCTAGATTCTGTAAGTGACTCGTTCCAGATAAATATTGTATTTAATTATTTTCCTAGCCAAATTGAGGAAGCTAGAATTATATATAATTACTGCGCTACAAAAACTCAAAAAAACATTTATTTCGATCTTTTAGGAGCTGATTTAAGACAATATATAGCTATAATGAGTAAATGTGATGTTATTATAGGAAACGACGGTGGTGCTATAAATCTAGCCAAAGCATTAGGAAAACCTTCCTTTATTATTTTTTCTCCCTGGATCGAAAAGAAAATTTGGGCAACTTTTGAAGACGGAATTCATCATACTTCAATTCATCTTAAAGATGTTTTGCCAGCACTTTTTTATGACAAGACAGAAAAAGCTTTAAAAGAGAATGCTATTTCTTTATATGAGAATTTGAAACCTGCGTTTGTAATCGAAAAAATGATTCCTTTTTTAAAGCAGCACCTTTTACCCTAATCACAAATTAACGTCTTGTCGCTACAGGATGTTTGGGATTAAAGATGCGAGTTTTTTCCATTAAACACAAATTTTACAATTACAAAACCATCTTTAAATTCAGCCTAAAACCCAAATATCTTGTAACGGCTAGCGGTTAACTTTTTCTGTGGTTGGTTTAGAGACAAAAACCTTGTTTAACTAAAAAATTAAACAAGGTTTTTTATTTTTAGCATAAGGCGATTTCCAATACTTTATATATTCGCAGTTAGCATTTAGTTATTTTAATGATTCCTCCAATTCCGAAATCTGAATGTTTGCAATGAGTTTAATATCTTCACTTAATCCTAAACCACCAGTGTCTGTAAGTCTATTCCAAGTCATTCCAAATTCGATACGATTTACGGTTCCTGTAACTTCAAAACCGTGTTTCAAAACATTGTGCCCATTGTCTGATGAACCACCATATTCTACATTTAATTCAACCGATTTTGTAACGCCTTTCATAGTTAAATTACCAATCATTTTGTAATCAGTTTCATTTTTTTTAACAAATGAAGTAGATTCAAAAGTGATTTCAGGATATTTTTCTGCTTCAAAAAAGTCACCACTTTGCAAATGTTCATCACGTTGCGATTGATTGGTGTCAATGCTTTTTACATCAATTGTAAAATTGACTTTTGCATTACTAAAATCATTTCCTTCGGTAATAAAATTTCCTTCAAATTTTTTGAATGAACCAGTTACCGTAGAAATAACCAAGTACTTAATTTTAAATAAAACATCGGAGTGCATTGGGTCTATGACCCATTTTTTTGAATTTACCATTTTTCTGTATTAAATATTTATTAATAGCACAAATTTATATAACTTTGCTATCAAAACCATAGTAGTTACCTACTCGTAACTAGTTACCTTTGGTTAAGTATATTGAAAATCAATTAATTATGAATCAAAAAGGAGCGGTCTGTTTACAAAAAATGTTGGTAACACGAGATGCATTGGAAGTAATCCAAGGTAAATGGAGAATACCTATTATTATTGCATTGACATTTGGTAATAAAAGATTTGGAGAAATACAAAGAGATATTGTAGACATTTCACCGAAAATGTTGTCGCAAGAATTGAAGGCTTTGGAAGAAAATAAAATTATTACTCGAACGCTCTACGACAGTATGCCTGTAATGGTGGAATATGCGCTTACACCTTTAGGAAAATCTATGCAAAAATTGCTCGATGAAATGCTAAATTGGGGAGTTCATTTTCGGAAAGAAATTGTTGAGAATTAGGATTTTTATAACAAGGTGACCGCTAACTCCTATATAAAAATTGATTCATAACTATATTTGACACTGAAGTAAAGTTCCATTTTTTTTATAAAAAATTCAATTTAGTGAGTAAAATAATTTCTACAGAAAAAATAGTTTTAAATTAAAATCATTTTTTCCAAAACTGGAATTGTTTTTTCAATCTTTTTTTTCTCGAAAACTTTTCTTGAAAATCGCTTGTCATTGCCCAAAGTGTTTCAAAAACAGATTTTTCCGATTCTCCAGATACTTTTGCATATTCATTACTCATAATGACAATCATATCCTTGCGAGGCGTAAGACGTCTTAGATTATTCATGCGCATTTCAAAAGACATTGATTCATGAAACTTCATTCTATTTAGGTCAACTAAATAAAAGGAATATTTGCCGTCTCCATTATTTTTAATTAGGGTATTTCCTGGCGAATGATCCATAAACTCAATTCCATTTTGATGTAAATCATAAGAAAAACGAGTAAATTGTCTTAAAATATTTTCTGCATCAGGATAATCCGTTTCGACTAATTCTCTGTAGGTCAAATCACAATCTAAATGTTCGGAAACATAATAACTTTCGTTTAATGCTAAGGCATCAAAATTCTCGAAATAAGCAATTGGACTTGGAGTTCCTATTCCTTTTTCTAATAAAATAGTAGCATATTCAAAAGAGCGTTTGGCTTTGGATTTTCTAAAATATTTATAGGCGATTTTATTAATTAAATTGGGCTTTTTAAAAGATTTTATGTTTAAAATTAAATCTTCTACTTTAAAAAGTTTGATATTATTTCTATTCCCAACAACAAAATTTTCGCCTGAAGTTTCAAAATATTTAATGCAATTGTCAATTAAATTATCAAATTTTAAAAATTTTTTGTGGTATTTAGAATGCATAAATAAATATTTTAATTCAAAAGTATATATTATCTTTTACTAATCAAATTTAATAGTTAATTTCGCAAAAATATATTTCAATTTAACATGAAAATTACAGTGATATCCTTTGATAATTGGGGTTTTAACCAAAAGATTGTTGACCACATATCGGAGGAAGGACACGAGGTTCACCATATTGATTTCAGTAAATTTAAATATAAATATCCCAATGTCTTATTTAAAGCCTACAATTTTATTTTAAAGTCGTTTTTTAAGCAAAATTTAAAAACGAAATTTTATGGCAAACAGATTTTAAACGAATTAGACCAAAATCCGAATAAACAAGATTTAATACTTACTATCAAAGGAGATTTTATTGCTCCAGAGTTTGCGAGTAAGATAAAAAAATACACTAAAAAATCGACTGCTTTTTTTAATGACAACATCAAAAGATGTCCTAAAATTATTGGCGTTTTAGATTGTTTTGATACTGTTTATTCTTTTGAAAAAGAAGATTGCGAAAAGTACAATTTAAGACATAAAACAAACTTTATTTATAACTTTCAAGAGAAAAAAGAAACTGAAATTACAAAATCGGTTTTCAATATATCCTCTTATGGAAGAAGTTTAGAACTTATCACAAAAATTGCCACAGAATTGAGGAAAATAAACATTCCTTATAAAATCATTATTTTTGATAAAAAAAGAAAACTTAAAAATAACACTTTAGTTACCTCTGTTCAAGAAACAATTCCGCTTGAAGAAGTTAATAATCAGATTAAAAAGGTAGGTTGCTTATTAGATTTACAAAGAAAAAATCAGTCGGGCTTATCCTTTAGAGTTTTCGAAAGTTTGGGATGGCACAAAAAACTAATAACAACCAACGCCTCTATTCGCAACTACGATTTTTATAACGAGAATAATATTTTAATAATTGATCCAAAAAATCCAATCATCATTTCTGACTTTTTTGAAAAACCTTTTGTAGAAATTCCACAAGAAATAATAGAAAAGTACAAACTGTCCGGATGGTTTAATGAATTTATTTAAAACATGAAAAGTATATTTATATTATGTCCTCCAAACAAAGCAACAGGAGGCCCAGAAGCTTTGCATCAATTAGGTCATTTATTAAAAAAAAATGGTTATGATGTTACGATGCTCTATTCTAAACGAAAATCAAATCCTGTACATCCTTTTTATAAAGACTATCAAATTCCATATACCTATAAGGTAAAAGATAGTGCCGATAATGTAATGATTATTCCAGAATCGATGACCAACTGGATGGCAAGATTTCCATTGGCTGAGAAGAAAGTTTGGTGGTTGAGTCTTACTTTCTATGAAATGGCAATGAATAGTAGAGAAGCAAAGAAGAATTTTTTAAGAAAAATATTTGTACCTTACAAACATACTGAATATCGCTTTGAGAAAAATAAAACGATCACACATTGGTATCAATCACAACGTACAAAAGAGTATTTAGATACAAAAGAATTATGCAATCCGGCACAGTATTTATGTGATTATGTTGCTGATGTATTTTTTGAAAATTTACCTAAAATAGAGGATTTTGATAAAAAAGACATTATTACTTACAATCCTAAAAAAGGATTTGATAAAATTGAACCGATTATAAAACTTTTGCCCCAATACCAATGGGTACCGCTATCTGGAATGACTAGAATAGAGATGCGTGATTTATTGAGAAAAGCTAAATTGCATGTAGATTTTGGGTATTTTCCTGGAAGAGATAAAATTCCGCGTGAAGCTCTAATTTCGGGTTGTTGTCTATTAACAGGAAGGGAAGGAACTTCTGGTTTTAAAGAAGATTTAGGCATTCCAGAAATTTATAAATTACATGAAAATGAAATTACTCCAGAAATTGTAATAGAAAAAATACGTCACATAATGACTAATTACGATTCTGTTAAAAATGATTTTACATCATTTAGAGCATTTGTTTTATCGGAAAAACAAAGAATGTTAGATGATATTAGAGGTCTTTTCACTAAAAACAATTCTTAAAGATGATGCTAAGTGTAATAATGATTGTTTACAATCATTCAAAATATATTGAAGAGGCGATTCAAGGCGTTTTAAAGCAAGAAACTGACTTTGATTTCGAATTTATAATATCTAATGATTGTTCTACGGACAATTCTGACAGTCTTATTCGTTCTATAAAAAATCAAAATACGAGATGTAAAATTACGTACTATGATCAGAAGGTGAATTTAGGAATGATGCCAAATTTTATGTTCGCCTTAAATGCTGCGAATGGAAAATATATTGCTTTGTGCGAAGGTGATGATTATTGGACAGATGCTTCTAAACTTCAAAAACAAGTAGATTTTTTAGAACAAAATAATGATTTTAGTATTTGTTTTCACAACGTAAATCTTGAAATTAACAACACTCTTAAAGAAGACAATCTCAAAAAAAGGATTCCATCCGTATTCGGAATTGAAGAATTAGCTTTAAAAAATGTAATTCATACACCAAGTGTTGTTTATAGAAATCGATTATTTCCTGAATTTCCTGATTATTTCAAAAATGCTCCAATAGGTGATTATTTTTTACATTTATTGAATGCGCAATACGGAAAGATCAAATATATTGATGAAGTAATGGCGGTTTACCGTATTCACGGAACCTCTTATTGGTCTTCTAAAAGTAATGCAGAGCAAGATCAGATACTAATTTCTTTTTTGAATTCAATAAAAATAAATTTTGAAGGACAAATTCAGAAAATTATAGATCTTCAAATTGAAAAAATTGCAATGAAACATGCTGGTTTTTGGGATAAAAAGATAAAAAAAATAAAACGTTTTTTTGATACCAAAAAATAAATTTAGAATTATACTAAAAAGAAAACATCTTGTTATTAAAAACTTTATAAATCAAGTATTTATAAAATAATTTAATCGAATTTTACAAAAAAAATATGTCTTTATCTCATCCCATATATGTTACCAAATCCTTTTTTCCTCCGCTAAAAGAGTACAATCATTATTTAGAACGGATTTGGAAAAATGAATGGCTTACTAATAGAGGTGAACTTACTTTAGAATTAGAAAAAAAATTAAAAGAGAAATTAGCTGTTGATACTATTCTTATTACCAACAACGGAACGATACCGCTGCAAATTGCGCTAAAAATTTTAGGAAACTACGGAGAAATAATAACAACACCTTTCTCTTACATAGCTACTACATCTGCTATAATATGGGAAAATTGCACTCCTGTTTTTGTAGATATTGATCCCGATTATCTTACGATTGATGAATTAAAAATTGAAGCTGCTATTACCGATAAAACAACAGCAATTTTAGCAACACATGTTTTTGGGAATCCTTGTCATGTAGAACGGATTGAAGAAATTGCTAAAAAACACAATTTACATGTAATTTATGACGCTGCGCATTGTTTTGGTGTCAATTACAAAGGACAATCCATTTTTAATTATGGTACTGTAAGCACTTGCAGTTTTCACGCTACCAAAATATTTCACACTGGAGAAGGTGGCGCTATTTTTTGTAAGGATCAAAAACTGTATGAAAAAATATTTTACTCTCATAATTTTGGACACAATGGTCCTGAAGATTTTCATGGTTTGGGTATTAATGCTAAAATATCAGAATTACAATCTGCTATGGGATTAACCGTTTTGAATCACTTTGATTCCATATTTGAAAACAGAAAACGTGTGGTAGATTTTTACACTAAAAATCTAAAATTCGAAAGAATATCTAAAATTAAAATTAGAGAAAATACAGAATGGAATTATAGTTATTATCCTGTTATTTTCGAATCGGAAGAAATGCTTCTAACTGTATTAAAAACGCTCAACGACAATAAAATTTACCCAAGAAGGTATTTTTATCCTTCTTTGAATAAAGTAAATTATGTACATGGTGCCAATATGCCCATTTCTGAATCAGTTGCTTCTAGAGTTTTATGTTTACCCTTATATAAAGACTTAACCGATGAAGAAGTGTCAGTAATAGTTAATTTAATAAATCCTTTAACATGTTAATAGTTGGCGCAAAAGGTTTTGCAAAAGAAGTTCTTGAAGTTTTACACATTAACGATCAATTACAACATATTTCATTTTATGATGATGTTAACGTACTGACAGCAAAAACACTTTATAATAAATTTGAAATTATTACCGATTTAGAAACTGCTTCGGAATACTTTAAAAACAAATCGAAATTATTTACTATTGGAATAGGAAATCCTATTTTGAGAAAGCAACTTTTTGATAAGTTTACTGCAATTGGTGGAATTTACTCTTCTGTAATTAGTACAAATGCAAAAATTGGACACTACAATACAATAATAGAAACTGGCAGCAACATTATGTGTGGTGTAGTAATAACTAACGACGTACATATTGAAACAGGAGTATTAATAAATTTGAATTGTACCATAGGTCACGATACAAAAATTGGCAAATTTGTCGAAATATCACCGGGTTCAAATATATCTGGAAATTGCAAAATTGGAGATTATTCTACCATTGGAACCAATGTTACTGTATTACCCAACATCACAATTGGCACAAATGTAATTGTAGCCGCAGGAGCTGTGGTTACAAAAGATGTTCCCGATAATTGTATGGTAGCTGGAGTACCAGCAATAATCAAAAAATATTTCAATCAATAAATAGAATATGTTTCAAAATACTGAAGTAAAATCCATAAACAAGGGATTTTTAAAACAACTTTATATACAATCTTTATTCAATTTTTTTTTAGTGTTGTTGATCGCTCTTCCCTATTTAAGTTATATAGAAAGTGGGAATGAAATAAAAGCAAAAATTTATTTTTTAGCAACAACAATAAGTCACTTCTTTTTACTGACAGCTATTCCACTATTATTGAGCATAGTGATTTATTTTATTACAAAATCTACACGATTGAGTAGCATAATATTTATAATATTGATGCTCTTAGTGTTGCTCATTCTTAAAGTGGATGCTAATATTTTCAATCAATTTAGATACCATTTATCGCCTATCGTATTTAGTTTGTTATTTGGAAAAAGAGCCAGCGACATCTTCCAATTTTCTACTTCAAATGTCATTACTTCTATTTTATTTGTTGGTGGTTTAGTTCTAATGCAGCTCTTATTTTTCTGGATTGCAAAAAGAATAATTGATAAAACAAATCAATTTCACATTAGAAAAACACTTGCGTTTATTGTCATATGCTTGCTTTATAGTCATTCGATATTTGCTTGGGCTGATGTCAATTTTTACAGGCCAGTTTTACAATATAAAAATATTTATCCTGCTTTTTTCCCTTTAACAGCTGAAGGTTTAATGACAAAACTGGGACTTGTAGATGAAGCATTGATTATCCGAAATAAAGAAATTAGTAAAAATCAGACTCAAAATTCCATCCAATATCCATTAGAACCAATTAGTTCGATACCGTTAGAAAATAAAAAAGATATTGTATTTATCGTAATAGATTCATGGCGTTTTGATTGCATGTCAAAAGAAATAACTCCTAACATCGCACAGTTTTCTGAGAAATCACAAGTATTTCAAAATCACAACAGCGGTTCGAACATGACCACAGGAGGAATCTTTTCATTGTTTTATGGAATACCTGCTACCTATTTCGACTCGTTTACGGGAGTTGAAAAATCACCTGTTTTTATAGATGAGTTACAAAAGCAAAACTATCAAATTGGTATTTTTAGTAGTGCTACTTTAGAAAATCCACCTTTTGATAGGAATGTATTTTCCAGAATAAAAAATATTCGTTTATTCTCTGATGGTGATTCTCCTGATGAGAGAGATCAAGATGTTACAAAAGATTGGTTGGAATATTACAAAAAAAGAAATACAAAAAATCCTAGCTTTAGTTTTGTCTTTTATGATGCAGCCCACGGATTTGATTATCCAGATTCCTATGCAATCCCTTTTAAACCAGCTTGTAAAGAAGTTGATTTTTTGGCTTTGAGTGATAAATACGATGCAAAACCACTAATAAACAGATACAAAAATGCGCTTCATTTTATTGATAATGAAATAGGAAAAGTAATTTCACATCTTAAGGAAAATAATAAATTACAAAATACTATAATAGTCATTACCGGAGATCACGGTCAGGAATTTAATGACAATAAAAAAGGGTATTGGCAACACGGAGGAAATTTTTCTAAATTTCAGATTCAAGTACCTATGTTAATTTATGATGCTTCTAAAAGTCCAAAACAATATGATTACTTAACTTTGCATTATGATATTGTTCCTACCCTAATGAAGCATTATTTAGGAACAACCAATAAAGCTGCAGAATACAGTGCAGGAAGAGATATATACGAAAACAAAAAAAGAGATTGGTTTGTATGCGGATACAATCAAAAGTATTCTGTAATTGAGCAAAACCAAATTACAAACATTTATGCTTCTGGCTTATTTGAAATTACAGACCAAAAACTGAACACCTTAAGCAAAGATATTAATTACGACGTTATTGAAAATGCTTTTAAGGAAACAAATAAATTTTATATAAAAAACAAATAATTTTTTTATGGAAAATAGTAATCAAGAAATTCAAAACGCATACGATATAATTAAGGAAGGTGGAATTATACTCTATCCAACGGATACCGTTTGGGGAATTGGCTGTGATGCCACCAATCCTGAAGCTGTAGCTAAAATATACAAGCTTAAGAAAAGAGCAGAAACACAAAGCATGATTGTACTCATGAATGGAGAACGCATGATGTACAATGTGTTTAAAGATATACCCGAAGTAGCATGGCAAATCATGGATCTTTCAGAAAATCCTACCACACTGGTGTTAGACAAACCAAGAAACGTAGCGGCAAATCTAATTGCTGCAGATCAAACATTAGGAATTAGAATCGTAAAGGAACCTTTTTGCTTTAAGTTGTTAGAAAAAATGAAAAAGCCACTTGTTTCTACATCGGCAAATATATCAGGCCAACCTACTCCAAAAAGTTTTAAAGAAATTAGTCCTGAAATTATAAAAGGCGTAGACTATGTTGTAAATTTGCACCGCGATAAAATAGCAGGAAAACCGTCAACAATAATTAAATTAACGAGTGATTCTCAAGTTAAAGTAATTCGTAAATAAATACTCACTTCTATAAAGAGGAATCAATTTAGACCGAAAAAAATTATTTTGAAAAACTACAAACAAGCCCTACATAACAAAATATTTGAAGTCATAACTCAAGCTTCCGAAGAACTTAACATTGATAGTTATGTGATTGGTGGTTTCGTAAGAGATTTGATTTTAAAAAGAGAATTCAAAAAAGATATTGATATTGTTGCCGTAGGTAGCGGAATTGAATTGGCTCTAAAAGTGTCTGAATTACTTCCAAAAAAACCTAAAGTACAAGTTTTTAAAACCTATGGAACCGCCATGTTGCGTTTTGAAGATACTGAGATTGAATTTGTAGGTGCTCGAAAAGAATCGTATCATTTTGAAAGCAGAAATCCTGTGGTGGAAAATGGTACTCTTGAAGATGACCAAAACAGACGTGACTTTACGATCAACGCGTTGGCTTTATCTTTAAATAAAGAAAATTTTGGAGATTTATCAGATCCTTTTAATGGCTTAGTTGATTTAGAAAATAAAACAATAAAAACGCCTCTGGATCCTGACATTACTTTTTCTGATGATCCCTTAAGGATGTTAAGAGGAATTCGATTTGCCAATCAGTTGGGTTTTGAAAT
This sequence comes from Flavobacterium pygoscelis, assembly GCF_023162025.1. Lineage (NCBI taxonomy): Bacteria > Pseudomonadati > Bacteroidota > Flavobacteriia > Flavobacteriales > Flavobacteriaceae > Flavobacterium > Flavobacterium pygoscelis. Next base: position 121,076 of record NZ_JALNUB010000004.1, read on the forward strand.
TGAAGAAAACTCTTTAAAATCAATCACAAAAAATGCGGAACGAATCAAAATTATTTCTGGAGAGCGCATCGTAGAGGAACTCAATAAAATTCTTTCTACAGACAAACCGTCTATTGGTTTTTTACTGTTATTTAAAACTGGACTTTTAGATATTATTCTTCCGGAATTAACAGCTTTAAATCAAGTAGAAGAAATTGAAGGACATACACATAAAAATAATTTTTATCATACATTAGAAGTTGTAGATAATATTTGCCCTAATACCGATGATGTTTGGTTGCGTTGGTCCGCTTTGTTACACGATATTGGAAAAGCGCCCACCAAACGATTTAATAAAAAACAAGGCTGGACATTTCACGGACATGAATTTCTTGGTGGTAAAATGGCCAAAAAAATATTCGAACGCTTGCACATGCCATTGAATCACAAAATGAAATTTGTTCAAAAAATGGTAATGATGAGTTCTCGTCCTATCGTTTTGTCGCAAGATACCGTAACAGATTCTGCGGTTCGCCGTTTAGTTTTTGATGCTGGAGAAGATGTAGAGAACTTAATGACTTTATGTGAAGCAGATATCACTACTAAAAACCCAAATAAATTTAAAAAATACCACAATAATTTTGAAATCGTTAGAAAGAAAATTGTCGAAGTAGAAGAACGCGATCAAGTACGCAATTTTCAACCTCCTATTTCTGGTGAGGAAATCATGGTTCTTTTTAATTTAAAACCTTCTAAGGAAATCGGAATGTTGAAAGAAGCCATTAAAGAAGCCATTTTAGAAGGAGAAATTCCTAACGAATATAATGCAGCTTATGCATTTATGCTAAAGAGAGCTGCAAAAATTGGACTAAAGATTAACGCTTGTTGAATTGAGAAATAAACAGATTTCAAATACCTTTGTATAAATTAATTTTGAACAATGAAAAAAGAGAATAATTACGTGATCATCTGGTTGCTATCCGGTTGTTTATTATTGTTTATAATGGTTGTTGTTGGAGGAATCACTAGATTGACAAATTCTGGTTTGTCTATGACGGATTGGCATTTGGTAACAGATACTTTCCCTCCACTTACAGAGGCAAAATGGTTACAAACATTTGAAGAATACAAGAAATTTCCGGAATATCAAAAAATCAACATCCATAATGATTTTACGCTAAGTGACTATAAATTCATTTATTTCTGGGAATGGTTTCACCGATTTATTGGTAGAATCATTGGCCTAGTATTTATTATTCCATTTTTCTACTTTTTATTAAAAAAACGTCTTTCAAGCCCAACTATCAAAAAGTGTGTCGTATTACTTTCTATGGGTGCCTTTCAAGGTTTTTTAGGATGGTTTATGGTTAAAAGTGGTTTAATTGATGATCCAGACGTAAGTCATTTTAGATTAGCATTACACCTTACTTTTGCATTTATCACGTTTGCTTACACGCTTTGGGTTGCATTAGATTTAATCTATCCAAATAAAATTGAAGTAATCGTTCCTCTACGAAATCTAGCACGAGTTGCATTAGTCTTTTTGATAATTCAAATTATTTATGGCGGATTTGTAGCAGGTTTAAACGCCGGTTTAATTCACAACCACTGGCCACTAATGAGTGATGGACAATTTATACATGACAGTGTTTTTATAGAACAAAAAACATTATTCTTGAATCTTGTTGAAGGAAAAAGTGGGGTTCAATTCGTTCACAGAACTATGGCCTATTTTGTAGTTGCTCTTATAATTGCTTTGTACATAAGAAGCAAAAAATTTGCCCTTACAAGTATTCAAAAAAGAGGAATAAACACTTTATTAATTTTCGTATTTATACAATTTACATTAGGTGTTTTCACTTTATTGTATGGCGTTCCGTTGTGGTTGGGTTTGGTACACCAAATTATGGCCTTCTTTTTACTTACAGCCATGACCTTTACCTTACACCGATTGTCTAAATAGTATTGTAAAAAACATAAATTATTTAACTTACTTTTACTAACAACCAATTGTTACACAATACCAAAAATACAACCAGACTATATTGTCGCATTTCTTTGCTTATAAACTTAAATGTCTAAACTAGCTCCTCAAGATAAATTTTTAGATTTATCAGATTATGGAAGACCTATTGGAAATTTTATTGCCAATCAACTTAAAAACACTCGCTTTACTCCTATTCATGTTACGCTTGTTTTTGGTGTTTCTGGATTAATTGCTATTTACTTTATTTTAATAAATCAGTATTTATTAGCTGGTTTTTTCATCATTTTAAAGTCAATTATTGATGCAGCCGATGGTGAATTAGCACGATTAAAAAACACACCTTCTTATACCGGAAGATACTTAGATAGCGTATTTGATATCATTTTAAATTTTTTGTTTTTGATGACCATTTGCTATGTTTCAAACACTAGTATTTGGCTTACTTTATTGGCATTTATTGGCATTCAATTGCAAGGCACTTTATACAATTATTACTATGTAATTTTAAGAAATAAATCGGTTGGTGGAGATACTACGAGCAAGATTTTCGAAAATAAATCACCTCGCGCTTTACCGGGAGAGCGTCAAAAATCAGTAGATATTTTGTTCTTTATTTACACTATTGTATATGGCGCATTCGATAAAATAATTCACCTGTTAGATAATGATGCCTATAAGGTTAAGACGTTTCCTAATTGGTTCATGACATTAGTCAGTCTCTATGGATTAGGATTTCAGTTATTGATTATTGCCATCATGTTACCTCTACAACTTATTGAATATATAGTTCCGTTTTTTATTGCTTACACTGGGCTTATATTTGCACTGATTGGAATCAGAAAATTAGTTTTTAAGGTCTAAAACTATCATAGTAATAATCTATCACATGCCTTTATTTTATTATTTTCCAGTCACTTAAGTTACTTTATACAAATCTTTTATTTAAGTCAAAATAAATATATAATTATCTGAAAGTTAGAATTATATAAAACTAAATTTTAATTCTGTAAGAGAATTTGTGAGTATATTTCTGAAATTTGTAAAACACAATTATTAATTCAAAACTTAGAAATTATGCCAAATTCAAAAGAGATTAAAGGAAACTGGAATGAGTTTAAAGGAAAACTTAAACAAAAATATGCTGAATTAACTGATGATGATTTGCTTTACGATGAAGGAAAAGAAGATGAAATGTGGGGTAAATTACAGCAAAAATTAGGTAAAACAGAAAAAGAAATTAAATCATTATTTGATTAATTTTAAAAAACTGTTTAGTTAATTTGACTGTCTCAAATACTGTTGCAACTGTATTCATTTTGAATTGCTGCACTTAGTATCTGAGACAGTTTTTTTATTGCTAATACTTAGTTTATCCATGTTTTAAAATCACTTACTTTTTCTCTACTCACCACAACCTCATCTTCTTTATATGTGGGCAAAATTATCTTTAAGCGAGAGTTACTATGTACTAAAATTTCTTTAATTGCTTTAAGAGGTATAATAAATTTTCTACTAATTCTAAAGAAATTTGCTCCATCTAAATCTTGTTCTAAAACTTCTAAAGTCGAATCTATCAAATAATTTCGATTGTCAAAAGTATGTATATAAGTTCCTTTATTTTCACTAAAAAAACATTCAATTTCTTCAACCGAAATCACTTTTAAGTGTTGACCAATTTTTACCGTAAAACGTTTTTTATAGGTTTTATCAAAAGGATTGGAAAGCATTTTTTTAATTTGTTCGAAATCAAATTGAAGCGCTTCTTGTTTGGGTAATCGCGCTTTAAATTTAGAAACAGCTACTTCCAAGTCCTCTTCATCGATAGGTTTTAAAAGATAATCAATACTATTTAATTTAAAAGCTCTTAACGCATATTCATCGTATGCTGTTGTAAATATTACAGCACTTTTTATTGTTTGCTGCAAAGTAGAAAAATGCTCGAAAATTTCAAACGACAAACCATCTGATAATTGAATATCTAGAAAAATTAGATCAGGATGTTCATTTTTTGTAAACCAATCAATTGCTTCTTCTACAGAATGAAGCATCACTCCTACCTCAATATCTAGTTTTTGCAGTTTTCTTTGCAATAATCTTGCAGCTGGTTTTTCGTCTTCGATGATGATTATTTTCATTTTTTAATCTTAAAGTTGTAAATAAATAAATTTAGAATTATTCCCATTTCTGACTTTTTTCTTTGTCCATAAATTGCTTTATTTTTTTCTCCTCCCAATTTTCACCAAAAAATATATTTCTTCCAAAAACCGACAATCCATGAGCTACTAAGCCTATGCCCCAAAACAATGCGGTTGAATAAGTTTGCCAATTTAGAAAATCTCCATTTTGAAATGAATTTCTATTCATACTCGAAAGAATAATAAAAGCATTTACTAAAACATACACCATTAAATGAATATAAAAACCTTTAATTTTTTTTACTTTTCGGTAGGCCATTTCATATTCAGAATCCGGATTATTTAAATCCATTTCTTTTCTATCATATCTATTTTCGCGGTCTCTTTTCATGATACTTAAATTTAACTTCTTAATCTATTATTTATATTCTTTATCTCTTTCCTATCAATCCTTTTATCTTTTTTTATTCCCAATCCTTATCAAAGTAAGGTATATAATTAAAGACTTTTATTGCTGCTACTCTTTCAACTGCTTTGGCATACTGTTCTTCATTATTATATTTCTTTTCTATTATTTCTTTTTCTTTACGTTACTTATAAATTTCTTTACTGTTTTGTTTTTGCATTATCTCTTTTATTTTTCGTTCTTCCCAATTAGTACTATAACCAAATACTTTTAGAGCATGCATAATTAATCCAAAACCCCAACCTGCAGCTGAAAACCAAAACCATTGAAAATGGGGTGAATAAGTAAGATTGATAAATATTAAAATAGGAATGACAAAACAATACGATAATAAGTTTCCGTAAAAGCCTTTCAGTTCTTCAACACGTTTTTTAGCTCTAAAATAAGAGTTCTCTTTTCCATAATTTATAGATGCTTCCATGATTGTTATTTTTTTTGTTAAAACTGGTATTTTGACTGCAAATACCTTTTCATTTTGATCAATTTGTATTTTTCTATTGGTAATAATTTCGTATCGACTGATAATATTTTGAAGTCCTACGCCTTGCCTTTCTTGCAAAACATCTTTTTTTTGATAATCATTTTCAACAACAAGATAATCACCTTCTAAAAATATTCTGATGTGTAACGGTTTCTGTTCACTAACTACGTTATGCTTTACTGTGTTTTCTAATAAAAGCTGTAAGGATAGCGGAACCACTTTTGCCTCCGGATTTATATTGGTTGTAGGTAATTCATAAAAAAGGCTATTTTCAAAACGCATTTTTAATAAGTTCATATAGGTTTTGGCGAATGCTAATTCTTCGTCTACACTAACCAACTCCTTGTCTTTTTGTTCTAAAACATAGCGATACACTTTTGATAAGGAAGTGGTAAATCGCTGCGCATTATCTGGATTTTCTTCGATTAGAGAACTCAGGACATTCAGACTATTAAAAAGAAAGTGAGGATCTATTTGGTTTTTTAAAGTCTCAAATTTTGCCGAAGCAGTTCCTGCAATAATCTTATGTTCAATAATTTCTTTTTTAGAAGCTTGTTTCCAGTTGACCATAAAGCTTCTTGCATGAATAAAAATGGAAACTCCCAATGACAAAACGATATAAAAAAGATGAACAAAAATCATTTTCTCACTAAAAAATTGTCCCGGATCTAAATCCTGAAACATCACAAAAGTGATATAATCAATTAGTAAAACAACAGGAACGGTGTATAAAACTGTGGTAATGATTCCAAAATAAACTCTCAAATTCGTTTGTTCAAGCCAATCCCATCTTCGATCGAGTAATACGTTAATCATTCCGTTACCAAAACCAATACCGAAAGAATACAGGGAACTTACCAAGAAGGTTCGTATGACATTCTCTAATTCAAAATTCATTTGAACTATAGAAAAGACTAAAGTAAAAATTAAGCTAATTTTGAAACAAACCATGAAGCCTTTGCTAAACTCTGTAAATGTTTTGATTCTGTGATTTTCCATTATTTTATGCTGTTATTTACAATTTGCTGATGCTGCAATAGCGCTCTCCAATCCCCATTTTGGAGAAAAAGTAGTTTCAGGTTTAAAAGTAGCAAAAAGTCCAATAGCTTTTTCAATTTGAGCACACATTGGTTTGGTATCGGTTCCCCAAAATTTTGCGGCACCAATTTCAAATTGTGCTTTCTCGAAAACAACTCTCGGATTTTCTGGAGCAATAGCTAAGGCTTTGCCATACAACTCCATTACTTTTCCAGATAACTTTTGTCCGTTTGTCATGGGGTCATAAGCTATCCAAGCAGTATGAATCATCGCTTGCAGTACTAATAGTTCGGGATTATTAGGATTTTTAGTCATTTCTATAGTTACTGCATTTTGCGCTTTTGACAACAATAAATTTATTTGCTCCTTATCTTTCGTTTGAAAAGCCGCAGTTGTATTTATTAATGCTACGTAATAATTAGGCAACCAACTTGTTTGCTCTGCAGCAGCAATTCTTTCAAATAAATCTGATGCTTCTGTATTTTTTCCTTGTCCCCAAAGCTGAAAAGCTTTTCCCATGCCTTGATCAAATTGGCTTTGAGCCGACAATAAACTACAAATAAATAAGGCGATGCTAGTGATAATTTTAGTCATGATTTCTAGTTGTTAAATGATTATATTTTATAAATGCGTTTGATATTGATTTTCTCTAATTCTATTTCAAAAGTATGGCGATGCCTGTTCTTTTAAAATTTATACTTACTCAAGTGTTGAAATAATATGATGAACTGTTTTTAGACCACTATTTTTAGAGAGTTAAAAGTTTTTTATTAAAGATTCTTTAATTGATTGTCTTTTTTATCTGCACTAATGGTCCAAAAGAAGCCTACAAACAAAAAGCGATCTGCAGTGGGTGTTATTGCGGTACGATTATAAATTCCGTTTGAATTTGGATTTTTTGCATAATCGTAGCCATAAACGTTTTGAGTTCCTAAAACATTTGAAACAGAGAAATATAAAATCTTTTGTTGGGATAGTAAATACGCCCAATTAAAACTTAAATTATTATATGCTTTTGTTTTTCCGTTCATAAATTCCGTTTCATTGGGATTATTATACGGTCTGCCAGTGCTGAATGAATTAGTAAAACCAATTTGTGATTTCCAATCGTTAATCCAGTATTTAGCAACTAATGAAAGACTATTATTAGCAATGAAACTTGGTGTAGCTTGAGTAGGAAAGTTTTTATAATCTCTTTGCGAATCAATGTAGGAATAAGAAATCCAATATTCTAAATTTTTAAAAGTCGTTCCATCTCTCCAAAATAAATCTAATCCTTTAGCATATCCAGAACCTGAATTATTAAAAACCGAATTGTATTGAATGGTTGGGGTATCATATTTTACTAAATTGTCATAGCTCTTAAAATACGCTTCTGCAATTAAAGTTTTCCCTGTTTTACTAAACTGATAATTAACAATATAATGAGAAGCTTTCTCACTTTCAAATTGATGAAATTTAGAATATTTGATGTATTGTGAATTTGGAGACTGACTAAAATCTCCGTAAGCCAAAGAAAACTGACTGTTTTTTGTCATTTTGTAAGCCAGTGATATTCTAGGAGCAATTGCCGTTTCCTCCAGTAAACTATTATTTGAAAATCTCAAACCAACTTTTGCAGCCAGTTTTTTAGAAAAGTAAATATCTGATTCTGTAAAAATAGCTGCAATAGCACTATTGTATCCAACAGCATTTGCTATTCCAGTATTGGGTTTAAAATCTTCATCAAATTGGGTTATAAAATAATCAGCTCCAAAAGACATTTTAAATCGATTAGAAATATTCTTTTTTAATTTCAATTTAAAGTGCGCTGCGTTTTCATCATTATCAACATTGTCTAAATCAAATTTGATTTTATTCTTACTATAACCGTAGCTTATTCCTGAATTAATTTGCCAATTTGAACCAAAAACTCCTTTGTATGTAGTATTAAAATAAAAATTATTATTGTTTAAATTTACTCTTATTTTTTGTGGTGCATTGATGTTTTCCTGATTTACGTCAAACCTTGAGGAATCAAAAGCAGCATAAACTTTTAAAATTCCATTCGTGAAATTATAGCGGTAAACGGTTTCTCCTGATAAAGATTGAAAAGGTCTATTCCAATCTACGTTTTGTTTTATTGCATATTGATAAGGAGCTAAATTGATGTAAGAGGCATTGACCGTTAGTGCACTTTTTTTCCATTTTTGAGTATTTCCAACGCCTAAACCTACCGTCATTAAAGAAATTTCTGTTTTATTGTAATCGGCTTCATCTTTTGTATTCAGCAATAAAACACTTGATAAAGCTTCGCCATATTCTGCAGAATAACCTCCTGTAGAAAAGGAGATTCCGTCGAATAAAAAAGGAGAAAAACGACCTCTAGTAGGCAGATTTTGTGCCGAAGCACCATAAGGTTGTGCTACTCGAACTCCATCAACAAAAGTTTGTGTTTCATTGGCTTCGCCTCCACGCACAAAAAGTCTCCCGTCTTCTGCCACGTTTTGCGTTCCAGGTAATGTCTGTAATGCCGCGATAATGTTTCCAGCAGAACCAGCTGTAGTTACAATATCAAGCGCTTTTAAAACAGAAACTTTTGCTTTTCCTCCAGCCTCAAAAGTTCCTGCAGTAATTACAACCGCATCCAATGCATTGACATTGTCTTTTAGCTTGATGATTTTGTTTTGAAAATTGGAAACATCAATCTGTGTTTTTGAGGTTTCAAAAACTAGAAAACTCACCACTAAAATTTGATTGCCAGTGGTAGTAGTCTCAAAGTTAAAATCGCCTGTTTCTGAACTCGAACTTCCGTCATACGTTCCTTCAATATAAATATTTGCACCGGCAATTGGCTTTCCTTTTTGATCTACTACTTTACCAGAGATAATTGTTTGAGCAAAAAATACAGTGGAAATTAATATAAGACAAGCAGTGATTAAAATTTTCATATCATTTGATTTAGTTGATGAAGCAAATATATTGGTGCCCAACTAACATTAAAACAAAAGCTAACCGAACTGTCAATAAATGGGGATGAGTTGCGATATGAACGATTTTCTTATACATTTACAACACTAAAAATATGCTTATGAATACCGAAAAAGAGAAAATGATCGCAGGAGAAAATTATTTTTCAGGTGATCCTATTCTAGTAAAAGACAGACGAAAATCGAAAAATCTATTGCATCGTTTGAATGTAACAGAATACCGAATAACAAAAAAAGCACGAGAAATATTAAAAGAACTTATTCCTAATGCTGGAGCAAATCTTTACATAGAGCCTCCTTTTTTTTGTGATTATGGCTACAATATCATTTGTGGTGAGAATGTATATTTTAATGTAAATTGTGTGGTATTAGATGCTGCTCAAGTAACAATTGGATCTAATGTATTTTTTGCTCCAGGCGTTCAGTTATACACCGCGAGCCATCCACTTAATGCAGAATTACGTAAAACAGTAGCAAATGCATTGCCTATAAAAATTGGCAACGATTGCTGGATTGGCGGAAACACGGTTATTTGTCCTGGAATTACTATTGGGAATGGTTGTGTTATTGGTGCTGGATCAGTGGTTACAAAAAACATACCTGATAATAGCCTAGCTGTTGGAAATCCAGCGAAAATTATTCGGAAATTAAATGAATCCCAAAAATAATTGAATTACATTTATCTAACTATCAAACTATTAAATAAAAACCATGAAGCACTTTAAATTATTTCTCGTATTTATCCTTGTTTTAATTGTCAACTCAGTTTCTGCACAATCAACTTTTGACAAATGGCCGGCTATCAAAGAATTTCATGAAGTAATGTCAGCTACTTTTCATCCTGCCGAAGAAGGAAATCTAGCTCCTATTAAATCGCGTTCGGAGGAAATGATGAATCAAGCCGCACAATTATTAAAATCAGCTATTCCTGTAGAATTTAGAACTGACAAAATTTTAGCAGCAGCACAAAAACTACAAGTAAAAAGTAAAGGTTTACATAGATTAGTTCAATCTCAAGCAACTGACGATGAAATTTTGAAATCGATTACTGATTTACATAACACTTTTCATGAAATAGTTGGACTATGTTCTGAAGAGAAAAAATAAGAACAGCAAAATAATCTTTTGATTTCTTTTTGATTAAAAACAATTTGCATTTCGTTTTGCTATTCAAAATAGCAATTATAATTTTTAGTATTTCTACAAACAACTTACCCTTATGCTTTTATGAAAAATAAATGAATTTTGATTTTTTATAGGCTAAATAAATGAAGAAATCATAAAATACGGCAAGAACATGTATTTTTCAGTTCTATTGTGGTTTTGTTTTTTTAAATTTGTGAAACACAAACTCATTCCTTTTAAAGAGTGTGCTTTCTCATCTTATCTAAACAAAAGAATACAAACTACTCACAATGAATACTACTGCAAAAATTAAAAAAAATTATCAGTTTATTAAAGTTAAAAAATTAGTTATAGTATCCATTCTTATTGGTTTTCTTTCTGCTTTTTTAGGAATCGTTTTAAAGAATGCTACGGAGTATTACGAATCTATATTTTTTCATAGAGCTACTATAAATTCAGTGTTTTTTGTAGTATTTCCTATTTTTGGTTTGTCTATAATCTTTTTTCTTAGAGAATATCTTTTTAAAAAAAAGGAAAACAAAGGGATTAAAGAAATTTTTGAAAGTGTAAATTCTAAATCAAAAAATTTACCCAGTTACAAAATCCCTTCCCATTTTATCAACGGATTACTGACCGTAGTCTCAGGTGGATCTACAGGAATTGAAGTATCAACGGTTGTGGCAACAGCAACTATTGGTGCGGTAGCACAACGCAAACAAAATGTTTTTAGACAATACAAAACAGAATTAATATGTGCGGGAATTTCAGCCGGAATTACGGTTTTATTTAGTAGTCCTATAGCAGGAATATTATTTTCCTTTGAAGTAATTTCTAAAAAAATAACTCGAGCGTTTATACTCTCCAATGTAATTTCCGTTACAGTGGCTTATGCGCTATGCTACATATTACACGAAGAACCTTTATTTGCTGTCGATGTAACAACATGGCACTTAAAAGCGGCTCCCTATTTTATACTTTTAGGAGTTTTGGCCGCCCTTCATTCTGTATATCTTACGCGAGCGGTACTCTTTTTTAAAGCACAGTTCTATAAAATAAAAGAAGCTCATTTTAAAATAATTTTAGGATCCTTAATACTAAGCTTATCCTTTATCTTATTCCCACAATTATACGGAGAAGGTTATCATACAATGAAAATCTTATTTTTAAATCCTAATGCGACAACACTTACGTTTTCATTAGCTTTAACATTTATCGGAATCATTTTATTAAAACCAATTGTTACTTCGGCCACCTTGGCTTCTGGAGGTGACGGAGGTGTTTTTGCTCCTAGCCTTTTTATTGGTGCTTTTTTAGGTTTGTTTTTGGCCTTACTTTTAAATCGTTATTTGGATGCAAATGTAATTCCTCTAAATTTTATGATTATTGGAATGGCAGCGGTTTTAAGTTCTAGTATACACGCTCCCTTTACCGCTATATTTTTAGTGTGCGGATTGACTAATGACTATACCTTATTTCTACCTATTTTAGTAGTTTGTTTGATTTCTAAATATACTGCAAAAATGATTTATCCTTTTACCGTATATACTTATTCACCTACTCTAGCAAAATAAGCATATGTCATCTATTCATAAAATAAAAAGGAACTACCGCAAAACTAAATACATTCTATATAAAGAAACATTGGTTGATTTTAAAGAACATTTTTGGGCTTTTGTAGGCGGATTTGTAGGCATGGGTATTATTGCTTATTTGCAATCTACAGTGCTTCCAAAATCAGATATGGTTTATTTAATTGGTTCTTTTGGTGCCTCTAGTGTTTTAGTGTATGGCGTTATTCAAAGCCCATTAGCACAACCCAGAAATCTCATCGGAGGACATGTAATTTCTGCCCTGATTGGCGTTACTATTTATAAATTTTTACCAGATATCCTTTGGTTAACTGCTCCACTTGCTGTAGCTTCCTCTATTGTATTAATGCAAATTACCAAGACCTTGCACCCTCCTGGTGGCGCCACAGCATTAATTGCAATTGCGGGTTCTGAAAAAGTTAAAAATCTAGGCTATTGGTACGTTCTTTCGCCTGTCTTAAGTGGCGCATTAATCTTACTTGCAGTAGCCTTAATTACTAACAACATGGCACACAACAGACTCTATCCGAGTCATAAAAAATACCACAAATTCAGAAAAAGAATCTCCAAAGTTTTTAACAAAAAAACCTCTTTTTAAATCATTAGAAATTAGTTGTATAACCAAAAAAAGAAGTCCTTTGACACTTTTTATATTTTAATTATAGCTAAATAAATTTTCTCTTTTATCACTTTTGATTCTCTTCGCATACGCAAAAATCTTATCAACAAAACTAAAATCTGTCTCAAAACTTCGAGACAAAATCTAAAATTATATTTTACCTTTGACCATTCAAAAAAACAGGAACGATTATGGTTTATAAATTTAGAGTGATTCTAGACGCAGAAGAAGATGTTTTTAGAGATATTGCAATATTAGAAGAAGATACATTAGAAGATTTACACAATGCTATCTTCAATTCCTTTGGTTTTGATGGGATGGACGTTGCTTCTTTTTACACTTGCGACGAGACTTGGAATCAAGAAGATGAAATCTCTCTTTTTGATACTGGAGATGTAGTTGGTGAACAAAAAATAATGAGTGATTATCCATTATCTGAAATTTTAGATAAGGAAAATACTAAGATTATTTATGTTTATGATTTCATTAATATGTGGACATTCCTAGTAGAATTAGCAGCTATTGAAGATCCAGTTACTGGTAACAGTTATCCTGAAACTATTTTTTCTCATGGTGAAATTCCTGATGAAGCAATGGAAAAAAACTTTGAATCAGACAATGCCGATGATTACAATGATGAATATGAGGACGGCTTAGACGAAGATGATTTGGACATGTTTGAAGGAGACGACAGTTTTGAAGATTTCGGATTTGAAGAGAACTGGAATTAGTCAAAACTCGTGCTCTAGTTAAAAACAGAGTCGATCAAAACACCTAAAATTAAAACATTTCCCAAAGATGAAATGTTATTTTGTTTGCACATAATAACTTGAACTTAACACTTCTATTTATAAGTGTAAACAAATGTCAAAACCTAACTCTAAACACTTTCAAAAAAAATGATCAACCTATATAATACCCATATCGAAAACTTATCAATTCATAGAGTTGGTAACAAAAGTAGAAATGAGCCAATTTTTTTATCAGAGCAACCTTTTAATTTGAATGATGAAATTGTGCCTTTGATGAAAGAGTTCTTCTTTAAAACGTTTAGAGAAAAAGAAGAAAACTATTTTCAGTTTGCTCATGAAATCGATTTAGATTACAATGACATGTTCAAGTTTGCTACTGAAGTTTTTGATAATCCATCTACTATTCACGAAGTTTCTAAAAAAATAACAAATCATTTATTTGAGCAATCCAATCATCCACACATCAAAAACGGTGAAGTATATGTCACGTACTTAACTAACTTGAGTATTGATAATAATGTGGTTGATGCTATTGGGATTTTTAAGAGTGAAATTCAAGCTGACTTTTTACAATTTGAAGAAAAAGCAACTCACTTAGAAATGATTTTGCAACAAGGTGTAAGTTTAAATAAACTAGACAAAGGTTGTTTGATCTTTAATTACAAGAAAGAAGAAGGATATAAAATTCTTACTGTAGATAGCAACCGTTATGATGCTCGATATTGGTTAGAGCATTTCCTTTCTGTTGATGCATTTGAAGACGAAAATTTTATCACAAAAAAATATTTAAAGTTCTGTCAAAACTTTGCTAAAGATGTAGTTTTTCCTGCGGAAGACAAAAAAGAAGAAGTTATGTTCATGAACCGTTCTGTGAATTACTTTGCCAAAAATGATGAGTTTGAAGAAACTGCGTTCTTGAATGAAGTACTAGACAATCCAGACTTAATTCCGGAATTTAAAAATTATAAAATAGATAAAGGAGAAAAATACAGCATAGAAGATGTCACTTCTTTCCCAATAGCAAATGCAGCTGTTTCTGATGCGCGTAAGTCAATCAAAAACGTAATTAATTTAGACACGCATATCCAAATTAAAATGGATTTTATTAATCCTGAAAGTGCTGAGAAATATGTTGAAAAAGGTTGGGATGAAGAAAAACAAATGTACTATTACTTAGTTTACTTTAATAAAGAACAAAAATCGTAAGGTTTATAATTAAAATAGAGAATCCCTAATTACAAAAGTAATTGGGGATTTTTTTTTAAGTGTAATTATAAAATAGTGTACAAACAGAATCCATTGTATTAAAACAGTCATTCTTTTAGTATTATTCGTAAATTTACATTTATACCATTAAAATAAAATGAAAGATCATTTTTTCACAGAAAGCCCCTTCAAAACACTTATTTCCTTTCATAAACTCATTGAGAGTTTAGAGGAGATTGCCGTTTCTGATATAGATTATCGCGCTAATTATGCTAAAGCTTTATTAAAAGAAATTGAGCCATTTCCAGAATTTAGATCCGGAATTGAAAACTTAGATTTAATTTATAAAAACGAAAAGTTAATACAAAACTTATTAGCAGATTTGTTTCCAACGGCTTTGACCCATAATGAAATTAAGGCCGTAACTATTCCTTTTCAGAATTTTAGTTTTAACTATACCGAACGTTTAAAAAAAATAGTTAAAGAAGCAGGTGTATCTTTTGATATGTCGATCAGTAATCTCAATGAATATCAGTTTTATATCATGAACTGCACCTTGATTTTAAATGAACATTATGGGCAGAAAATTGATTATAATAATCCTTTGTTTTATGACATTCCAAATCAAAATGGAATAATCAATCAATATCGGATTTTATATAATGCCGATTTTATTGAAATAACACCAACCGCTGCAGTAAAAAAGTTGACACAAGATGAAATCGATTTATTAATTGATAATTATGATAACATTGCACTCTGGAAAGAGAAATTTCCTGTAAATAGCTGGATTTTAAAAGGTTTTGGAATTGCTATATTATTTGATGCTACCATAGAAAGTGCCATTTCTAAATTAAAAAGCAATTTATTAAAACCAGAAATGGAGCAAATATCACTTCAAAATAATTTTGAATCTATTTTTCGTTCTATTTTTAAAAATTCTAATTTAAGAATCGGTTTGGTTATTTACGATACCGAAGAAAATAAATTTATAAACACTAGTTTTAACGAAGATGGAAGTTCTGGAAGTTTTATACTGTCTGCAGATCAAGAATTAAATTGTGAAAATGAATTATTAGGTTGCTCTTTTGAAAAATTATTAGAAACAAAGAAACCTTTATGCATTTCTAATGTCGAAAAATTTGCTTTGATTCCAGGAAATGAAAAACTAGGAAATCATTTATTAGATCAAAATATTCAGAGCTGTATATTTGCACCTATTATAAACAACAATACCATTTTGGGTATAATTGAATTAGTTTCATCTAATAAAAGAGAATTAAACAGTCTAAATGCGAGAAAATTAGATTTAATCATACCGTACTTGATAGATACGGCAGAGCGCCACAATTTAGACAAACAACATCAAATTGACGCCATTATTCAGAGAGAATATACTGCTATTCATCCGAGTGTTTATTGGAAATTTAGACGGGAAGCTTCAAAATATTTTGAAACAAACCGTCAAAACAAAGACTATATTTTTAAAGAAATAGTGTTCAAAGAAGTGTATCCTTTGTATGGACAGATAGACATTCAGAGTTCCTCTGAGCATAGAAATCAAACGGTAAAGCAAGACTTAATAAATCAGGTAAGTACGCTAATCAAAATTCTTGACCACAGAGAATTACACTCTAGCTTGGTCGTATTAAAACAACGAAAATTTGAATTAAAATCATTTTTAAACCAACTTCAATTCCCTTTAAAAGCGGATACGGAACAGCAAATTCAGCTTTATATTGAAAATGAAATTCACCCCATTCTAAACAATAGAGAAAGTGGTTTTACAAAAGAAATTTCTGTTATCAATTATTTTGAAAGTTTAGATAAGAAATCAGGAATGTTCTATCATTCAAGAAAGAAATTTGACAATGCAGTTTCTATAATTAACAAAAAACTTGCTTCACTACTCGACGAAAAACAAGCAGAAGCACAACTTATTTTCCCTCATTATTACGAAAGATTTAAAACCGACGGAATAGAACATAATATTTATATCGGGGCTTCTATTGCTCCATCAAAGACTTTTGACATTCTATACCTTCATAATTTAAGGCTTTGGCAGTTGCAAATAGTATGTGAAATGGAAATGATGCACCACCAACTTAAAAACTCCTTACCTTATGAACTAGAGGTAGCTTCATTGATATTAGTTTTTAGCTCGTCGATTTCAATTCGATTTAGGATGGACGAAAAGCGATTTGATGTTGACGGAACCTATAATGCGCGTTACGAAGTTGTAAAAAAACGGATCGACAAAGCCAATATTAAAGGAACTAAAGAGAGAATTACAGCAAAAGAAAAAATCACGATCGTGTATTCTCATAGCAATGAAGAAACCGAATATTTAAATTATATTAAATTTTTGCAGTTCAAAAACATTTTAGAACCTACTATTGAACAGTTTGAAGTAGAAGAATTGCAAGGCGTATCCGGTTTGAAAGCCATACGTGTTAAAGTTCGAAATGATAATGAAATACTGACTTTAAAAAAATATTCCTATCAAGATTTATTAAATGAATTAAACTAGGCTCCAATTGACATAAAAGCGATTACAAATGAAATAACAGACAATACAATTCCTATCATAAAAAAATTATAGGTGATTCTTAATAAACGGTATTTTCTTTCGAGAACCAGTCCCAAAAAATATAAATCCTTAATCATAGAGTTATATAAGTAATCTTTATCTTTCATCATTTCATTCATCGCCCACTGATACTCGTCTAAAGGCATTTTGTAAAAATTACCAAAGAACAATAAATTTACTTTTTTATTTTCAATATCTTGTCTTGTAAAAACGCCATTAGTTACTTTAGGTCTTGTAGAAAGTATAGCAAAAATGATAGTTATTACACTTGATAGCAACATTATAAAAGTAGGAATCAATAAATGTGCATTACTAGGACTATCTAACTTTGGGATTAAAGTAGAAAGAGCAATCGAGATAATAATGGCATTTACAGATAACAAAATATTAGCTTTACTATCTGCAATTCCGCTTAATGTGGTGTGATTGTTTAAAGTAATTCGAAACAAAGTATCAACAGCTCTATCTGGTTTTTCGTCTTTTTGTTTTTTCTTTGATTCTTTGGTGGTATTTAATTCCATTTTGGATTTATTTTTTTGAAGTATTTTTATAGTATTTTCTTTAGAGGGCTGCCAATTTTTTATGGCATATTCGGTATAATACTGATGTTTATTGGTTAAAAAATCAATGTTTTCTTTTGTCCATTCTGCATCAGAAAGTTTTGATTTGTTTGTATTTTCTAATTCCGTTCGCAAAGCATTACAAGTAAAAGTATAATGATTTGTTGATAAGTGGAAATAATCAGCATCGGCAATTACTTTTTCTAAAAAGTTTTGAGGCACAAAACCAAAAGTAGTAGCTTTTATCAAACTAGACACTTTTTCTATAAAGTCACCTGACATTCCATTATTTAACAGGAACTCAGTAACAATCTTTACACTAAAATCTTCGTGATTCTCGAAACCATTTACATATCCTGCATCATGAAACCAAGCGGCTACGAGTAAAGCTTGTTTGTCATCGAAATCTAAATTTGTTTGCTCAATAATTTGTTTAACTGCATTAACAACATCATGCGTATGATTTATATTGTGATAGGTATATGAAGCAGAAAGATTATCTTTGAATAATTTCTCAATAAATTTTTCTGCCTGTTCTATTAGGTTCATAGACTAATTTTTATATTACTAAATTATGAAATTATTTTCGGATAACTATTTTATTACTTTCAATAAAGCGATTTACACCTGCCTTATTTCGCTACTCCTTTTGCAATCGTGCGCTACGAAACACGAACAATATGGTAAAAACATTAAAAATCCGATTCCAATAAGTACTATTGACACATCAAAAGTAACACATACTTTCTATTTAGTAGGCGATGCTGGAAATTTGAGTAAAGAAACAACACAAAAAAAGCTGGGTACGTTATCGAATCGATTGCAAAAGGCAGATAAAAACACCACTTTATTATTTCTAGGCGATAACATATACCCTAAAGGATTACCTAGCGCCGAAAGTACAAATGAAAGATTGGTTGCTGAAAGTAAACTAAACAGTCAATTAGAATTGTCAAAAAAATTCAAAGGACAAACTATTTTTATTCCTGGAAATCACGATTGGTACAGTGGCATAAAAGGACTAGAACGCCAAGCTAATTTTGTAATAGAATATCTCAATGATAAAAAATCTTTTCTTCCAAGAAAAGGTTGTGGTATTGATGATGTGACTATAAATGAAAATTTAGTTTTAATAACCATTGACAGTCAGTGGTTCTTAGAAGACTGGGACAAAATACCCACTATAAATGACGATTGTACTATAAAAACTAGAGAAGCTTTTTTTACTGAACTTGAAGATCTACTCAATAAAAACAAAGAAAAAACAGTCCTTTTAGCTTTACATCATCCCTTGATGAGTAACGGAACGCATGGTGGACAGTTTTCTGTTGAAAAACAACTTTTCCCTTTAGAACAAAAAATTCCGCTTCCCGTGATTGGTTCTGTTATTAATTTCATCCGAAAAACTTCAGGTATAAGTCCACAAGACATTCAAAACAAATTCTATTTTCAGTTTGTTCAAAGAGTCAAAACTCTATTACAAAGTCAAGATAATGTTATAGTAGTATCAGGTCATGATCACAATTTACAATATATAGACAACGATAATATTAAACAAATTATTAGCGGTGCTGGATCAAAATCGGAAGCAGCAAAAGCTATATATCCGAATGATTTTACTTATGGAAAAAACGGATATGCTGCACTTAAATTTTTTGATAACGGTATTGCAAAAGTTTACTTTTATGGTCAAGAAAATGGAAAAGAAAAATTACTTTTTGAACAAATAGTTTTAAATCAAAAAGACGATTACAATACGGCAATATTCCCAAAATCTTTTCCTAAAAAAACCACTGCAAAAATCTACACTGCAGAGCAAACTCAGAAATCAAAATTTTACAAATTCCTGTTTGGCAAACACTACAGAGCTTACTATAGTCTTCCAATAGAAGCTACAACAGTTACAATTGACACTCTTTTTGGAGGATTAAAACCCAAACGTTCCGGAGGAGGACATCAATCTAATTCTTTACAGTTGGTTGATAAAAATAACAAAGAATATGTGATGCGTGCTTTAAAGAAAAGTACCTCTCGTTTTATACAATCTGTTGCTTTTAAAAATCAGTTTATTCAAGATCAATTTGACGGAACATTTGCTGAAAGTTTATTGTCTGACTTTTATACTACAGCACATCCTTATACCCCGTTTGCAGTTGGTAATTTAGCCGAAAAAATTGGCGTTTCTCACACCAACCCACAATTATATTATATTCCAAAGCATCATGCTTTAGGCACTTTTAATGCCAATTTTGGAAATGAGTTGTATATGGTTGAAGAGCGTCCTACAAATAGTCAAATCTCGGTAAAAAGTTTTGGAAATCCTGAAGCAATTTTAAGTACAGAAGATGTTCTAAAAAATTTACAGAAGGACGAAAAATATACTATAGATGAAGACGCGTACATAAGAGCTCGACTTTTTGATATCCTTATAGGAGATTGGGACAGACATGATGATCAATGGCGTTGGGGAGCTTATACTGTAGATCAAAAAATAGTTTACAAGCCTATTCCAAGAGATCGCGATCAAGCTTTTACAAAATATGATGGTACGTTACTTTCTTTGTTAATGAAAAGTGTGCCTTTACGTCACATGCAATCCTTTAAGGACGAAATTAAAAATGTCAAAATAATGAACCGCGAGCCTTATCCATTAGATTTAGCTGTTTTAAAAAAAGCAAGCGAAAATGACTGGATTAAACAAGCGAAATACATTGAAGACAACCTATCTGATGACGCTATAGATGCTGCCTTTACTACCTTACCAATCGCAGTTCAAGATCAGACTATAACTGATATAAAACGCAAATTAAAATTACGAAAAAAAGATTTAGAACGTGCCGCAAAGGAATACTACCTAGTATTACAACATACTGTTTTGATTGTAGGAACTAATAAAAAAGATAAGTTCGTCATTAACAACATCGAAAAAAACAAACTGGAGATTCAAGTTTTTAGATTAAAAAACGAAAAAGAGGAACTACAATATGTTAGAAATTTTGATGCTGCAGAAACAAAAAAAATATGGATTTATGGCTTAGATGATGATGATGTTTTTGAAGTAAAGGGAAAATCAAAATCAGGAATTAAGATTCGATTAATAGGGGGACAAAACCAAGATTCCTATCTTGTTGAGAATGGAAAAAAAATAAAAATACATGATTTCAAATCAAAAGAGAACACTTATTCCTTAGATCACAAGACAAAAAAATTATTATCAGATGACTACGAAACTAGTTTATATGATTACAAAAAACCGAAATATAATTTCTTCTCGTTGCTTCCAAACATCGGGTATAATCCAGACGATGGTATAAAATTGGGTATTATTACGGGTTTCAAAGTAAATGATTTCAAACAAAATCCATACACTCAGAAACATAGTTTAAAAACTAATTTTTATTTTGCTACAAAGGGATTTGAGGTTTTTTACACCGCTAATTTTCCTAAATTATTTGGGTCGTGGGATTTGGATGTGGAAAGTCAATATACTAGCCCAAATTTTACAGTCAATTATTTTGGCTATGGTAATGATACGGAAAATAATGAGGAGGTTTTTGGTAAGGATTACAATCGTGTTCGCTTAAAAATGCTAAATGTATTACCGTCTATAAAAAAAGTAGGGAAACAAGGAAGTACTGTTCTCTTACAAACTAGTTTTGAAAGAATAACTGTTGAAAAAACTGTTAGTCGATTTATAGAGATAGCTCCAAACATAAATCCAACTGTTTTTGATAATCAATTATTTGCTGGAGCCAATTTAAAATACAGTTTCGAAAATTACGATTTTCCGGCTTATCCCTCAATGGGAATGGGTCTTTCTTTGACTGCTGGTTGGAAAGTAAATTTGGAGGATACAAAAAGAAATTTCCCAACCGTAGAAGGTAAACTTAATTTTAATCATAAAATAGATGCAAACGGAAAATTAATATTAGCCACAATTCTGAAAGGGAAAACGGTGCTTAATAACAATTTCGAGTTTTACCAAGGGGCAAATTTAGGAGGAGATTACGATTTAAGAGGTTTTAGAAACCAGCGCTTTCTAGGAAACAAATCTTTTTATCAAAGTAGTGATATTCGATGGAACATCGGAAAAATTAAAAGAAATGTTATACCAATGTCTTTTGGAATTCTAGGTGGTTACGACTACGGACGAGTTTGGCAAAAAGGTGAAAATTCAGAAAAATGGCATCAATCTTTTGGAGGAGG
Source organism: Flavobacterium pygoscelis (assembly GCF_023162025.1). Lineage (NCBI taxonomy): Bacteria > Pseudomonadati > Bacteroidota > Flavobacteriia > Flavobacteriales > Flavobacteriaceae > Flavobacterium > Flavobacterium pygoscelis. The sequence goes on from NZ_JALNUB010000004.1 coordinate 142,778, forward strand.
ATTATGGATTAATGGTCTAAATACACTAACAGCACGATTAACTTATTTTAAAAGTATTGGTGATGAGGAAGCCCGAATTGGATTTGGTTTAGGATTTGGATTTTAATTTTTTCAGACTAATTTCATATACGTTTCCAAAAGCATTTTTAGTACGTTCATCAGCTATAAATAAACGATCATTATCCTTGAAGCAAACTGATTCTTTTTGAGAAAAGTGGTTGAGTTCGAGTGTTGTTTTTTGTCCATTTAAAAAATCATCATTTTTAAAATTTTCAAATAGAAATAACTTATCATGTGTTAATACTACTACTTTAGTTTCATCTGGACTTATTGCAGCACTTGTAATAGCGCAACCGTTGTAAGTCCCGCAAGTATTGAATTTACCCATTAAAACAGCTTGATGAAATCCTGCTTTATTGGGAACCTTGTATAAAAATGAGGTACCGTCAAAACCTTTACTTCTATTTTTTGTGAAAAGATAAAAGTGATTTCTAAACTCAAAAAAACCTTCAACATCATAAAAAAGTTGGGATTTTTTGGGCGGAAAACTTTTTTGCTCAGGATAAGCAAATGAGATTTTGTAACTTGGTTTTACGTTTTGGGACTGTAAATCTTTTTTTTCTATTTTATAAATACTCAAATCCTTTCTAACATTATCATTATTGCCAAAATCTCCAATATAAAGATTGCCCTGATTATCTTTTGTCAAATCTTCCCAATCAATATTTTCAGTGTTGTCGATAGTAATCGTTCTTTCTATTTTACCTTTGGTATTTAAACCATAAATAGCATTTGCATTACCATGATCTTCAACGGCCCAAAGTAAATTGCTATTTGAAGCATAAATAATTCCAGAGACCTCTTTTAGTTTTTTAGGTAATTGATACAATATTGGTAAAGAAGTCATCTTTTGTTGACAAGCTAATAGTACAAAAACAGCAATTAATAACGAACCTTTTTTCATAAGATAATTAATTAGAACTTATATAACATCAATTAAATTTAAATTCTATTTTTTAAGACAGCACTACTTTTATAATTCCTAACAATAAATTCAAAAGCAGCATTCATGATATTACCCATTGATTTTGCTTTTTTGAAATTCAAATCATTAGTATAGCGATAGAGTTCCATTTTTAATTGTTCTAAATGGGATTCGGGTGCCAAAACATCTTCTCCCATTATTTGAAGCAAAATCTTTATACGATTTTCAGCAGATAGAATTCTTTTGGCAAGAACAGAGCGCTCTTCGTCTTTATATTGCTCAATAGAGCTGTTTTGAAGTTTTTCTTTGACTAATTTAACCATTGGATAATTCTCTTTGAAAAACTGAGGACGATAGACTTTAAAATTCCCTTCATAACACTGCTGATCAAAATCTATAGCCCGTATTTTATAAACTACGTGATCAAAATCATGCGTAGGAACGATTACATAATTATAAGAACGCATGTCGCCTAATAAGCGTATCATACAACGTTCGTTGAACTTTACAAACTCTTTAGCAATTTGTGCTTTTTCGGTTGCAGTACAATCGGCAAGTAATGTTTTTATAAATACATCGCCAGGAATTCCCATAATATGTTCCTCTATCAAAGTGTCTTGATAAACTAAAAAATTAATTTTATCTGGAGAGAGAATGTGTTCTAATTCTAGTCCATAAACGCGAGAAGCATCAGCTTTTTTGATATAAAAATGGGTATAATTATCATTAAGAATATTTCTAACTTTTATTCTAAATGGTTTCGAATTTCCAAAAGTGCAATAATCAATAGAGTCTACATTAAGAAACTTGATAATACCTAAATTTCCATCGGAGTGTAAAAGGGAATAGATTTTTTTTAGATTTAAATCGATTTCTTGTCTTTCATATTCATTGTAATACACTCTGATCCATAACGTATCTTGATCGTTTTTATCATAAACAGTTACAGAGCCTGAAAAACGCAATAAATCATCATAAAAAATAGAAACTTTAGAGATGCGATCAAATCGTTCCAGATACTCCAAAAGAGAATCATTTATAGGATAAGAAGGTTTTTTAAAAAGCATTATTGGCTCACTCATTAGAAAAATATTTACTACAAAATTACAATAAAATAGAGAGGTAAAGAAGAATTATAAAGGACTATAGCAATAAAGAATGTAGAATAGAAAAGTAATAAAAATCTTGATTCTTAAATGGATGAATGATTTAATAATAAAAAATTAAAATATAAATTATTTCCTATAATTTTCTTAGTAGTCAAAATAGTTTAAACAAGGGACACAATTTGATAAATTTCATAAAATTAACCCTTTATAAGTGAAATTTATAAAAAAATAAAACGGATAGATAAATATATGCTTTATATTTGATAACCCAAATTAGCTATATTTTAGAACCTACTATGTCAGATAAACTCGAACTTTATTTTAAAGCAGCACAGTCCGCCAAGATTGGTATTTGGAAAATGAATTTGCAAAACAACCACATCTATTGGGATTCTGTGACCAAATGTATTCTGGAAGTTCCGGATGAGTACGAACCTGTTAATGGCAATGGTATTAGTTTTTATACTGAGGGAGAAAATAGAGAAAGAATTAAAAGCCGTATTTTTAGTGCTATTTATGAAGGTATCTCCTTTAATGATAAATTCCAGATTACAACTGCCAAAAATAATATTAAATACATAGAATGCATTTGTATAGTAGAAAGTATTGATGGAAGACCTACTAACTTATTAGGTACCTTTCAGGATATTACTAATGAGCAAAATTTAATAAATGAACTTGAACTTAACGTACAAAAATTTTCTTCAATTTTTTCAAGTGCGAATGACGCCATATTTATTATTGACACTTCAAACGGAATTATAACCGATTGTAATACGAGATCAACAGCGCTTACAGGATATGAAATTTCAGAATTAAAGGGCTTACACAATTCGGAATTATTCCCCGAAGAGTTCAAAAAAGAAGTCCGCTTTTTTTTAAAGTATAATTTGCATCGAAATGAATATACGGTTGATGAAACTTATATTAAAACAAAATCAGGTCATTCTTTGCCTGTAGAGATAGCATCGGGGAAAAAATTTCAAGTAGATAATATAACTTACCTAGTCTGCTTTATCAGAGATATTAGTGAAAGAAAGAATGCAGAAAACAAACTAAATCTACTTTCTCTAGCCGCATCTGAAACTACCGATACAATTGTAATTGCTGATGATAAAGGAATTGCTGTTTGGGCCAATAAAGCCTATCTAGAGCTAACGGGCTTAACCATGGAAGAAGTTTTGGGGAATAAAGTAGGGTACTTATCTAAAGGTCCAGAAACAGACCCGCATGCTTCTATGCTGATGCGTAAAGCAATTTTGAATAAAGAGAGTATAAAAATAACGATTCTCAATTACCGCAAAAACAACGAAAAATATTGGTTTGAATTAAATATTACCACTGCATTTGACAACAAAAACAACTTTGTCAATTTTATTGGGGTGGGTCGAAATGTAACTTCTAGAATTGAAAAAGAGTTAGAATTAAAAGCTCTTTTAGAAGTAACCAGCAATCAAAATAATAAATTATATAATTTTACCCATATCGTTTCTCACAATATTCGCTCTCATACTAGCAACTTATCAATGGTTGTCGATGTGATTGAAAACACAACAGATATTGATGAAAAAATTTCCTATTTTGACTTGTTTAAAGAAGGAACGGAGAAGTTATCTGAAACCATCGAATATTTAAATGAAATTATAACTATTCAACAAAAAACTAACATAGAAAAAAAACAAGTTTATTTAAAAGCTGAAATAGAAAAAACAAAAAAAGCCTTACGATTAGTCATAAAAGATAGTAAAATAACAATAACCGATACAATTCCAGAAGACTTAACGGTTAACGTAATCCCTGCTTATCTTGACAGTATTTTACTAAATTTATTTACAAATGCAATAAAATACAAATCAACTAATCGAAATTCAACGTTAGAAATAGGATATGAAATTATTAACGAATACATTGTCATACACTTCAAAGACAATGGGTTAGGTTTAGATTTAATCAGAAACGGTCATAAACTTTTTGGTATGTACAAAACCTTTCATGGCAATGAAGATGCCAAAGGAATTGGTTTGTTTATTACAAAAAATCAATTAGAAGCCATGAATGGTAAAATAGAAGTCGAAAGTAAAGTAGATGAAGGATCTAATTTTAAAATTTATTTAAATGAAAAATAAATTGACCTATATTATAGACGATGATAAACTGACTGTCAAATTAATGACTATTCTAATTTCTAAAAATGAATTTTGTGAGGAAATAAAATCTTTTTATAATGCACAGTTTGCATTAGAACAATTAAAACAGAATTCTGATAATCACAATATTTTACCTGATGCGATACTTTTAGATCTCAATATGCCATTAATGGATGGATGGCAATTTCTGGATGAATTTATTCATTTATCGATTACAAAAAAGATTTCAATTTTTATAATGACCTCTTCAATCGATCCCGCAGATATAGAAAAAGCAAAGAAATATAATGTGGTTAAAAATTATATTGAAAAACCAATTACATCAAAAAAACTTGATACACTTTGCAGACTAATTAGCGACATAAATAAACCTAATTAATACAAAATAGCGATTAAATCTGTTGTATTTAAAGAAATATAAAACGGATGACATTTAATCAACAAGATGTTAGAAAATTGTAGGATTTTGCTTTTTTTATTTAAGAAACATATTTATTTATTCTATTCTTTTAATATATCATAAAAACAGATTTATGGTATATTTGTGGTATTATGAGATCACTAAAAAATGTATTATTCTTTATTTTCTTTTGCTATTTTTTTAATACCGCTACAGCCCAATACATTGTAGTTGACAACACATTGAATGCCCAACAACTTGTTGAAAATGTTTTAGTTAAAAGTACCTGCGTAACTATTACTAATTCAAAGGCAAGTGGAGATGATTTTTCAGGCAGCAACACAAGCTACTCATACTTTAATGCAGGTAGTAGCAATTTCCCTTTTCAAGAAGGCGTTGTTTTAAGCACCTGGAGCAGCACAAACTCTGTTGGTCCATTTATCCGAAATAGTGGTGGTGGTTCAGAAAATTGGAAAGGAGATACTGATTTAGAACAAGCATTAAATTTGAGCAATACATTTAATTCAACTGTTTTAGAATTCGATTTTCTACCTCTAACAAATTTTGTCAGTTTCAATTATATTTTTGCTTCAAATGAATACCAAGATTATTTTCCTTGTCAATTCTCTGATGGATTTGCTTTTTTAATAAAAGAAAAAGGAACTGCAGATCCTTATATAAACATAGCAGTGTTACCCAATACTACAACTCCCGTTTCTTCTGCTAATGTTCATCCCCAAATTCCATCTTTTAATGGTTCGAATGGTGTTATAAGAGGTTGTGGTGCTAAAAATGAAAATTATTTCAATGGATACAATACAGATTCTAGTCCCATAAATTACAGTGCACAAACCAAAGTATTAAATGCTCAAAGTCCTGTGATTGCGGGCAAAACGTACCACATAAAATTAGTAATTGCGGATCATTTAAATGTAGATTATGATTCAGCTGTTTTTATAGAAGCTGGTAGTTTTTCTCCTAAAATAGATTTAGGTTTAGAACAAACTGTTTGTTTTGGAGAAAAGTCAGTTATCAATACTGGACTAAACAACAGTGCTTATACTTATAAATGGTTTAAAAACGGTACCGAATTACCCGAAACAAACGCAAGTATTACTGTAGAAAGCCCTGGAGAATATACTGTAAAAGTTATAATTGCAGGAAGTTGCGAAGCAGAGGGTAATGTTATTATTAAGTACACAAGCCCTATCACAACTCAACTTGCGCAATGTGGGGATGATAGTGGGAATGCGTTATTTGATTTAACCCAATTGAATACTACAGTTAATGGAGGAAATACAGACTCTGTAAACTATTACGAAACTTTGGCAGACTTAATCAATAAGAATCCAATTATAATAAACCCATCAAACTATAGTGCTGCATCCAAAACAATTTATGCTAAAGTAAGCAACACTTCCTCAGGATGTGAGAAATCTGCTGAGATACAACTTCAAGTTTTAAGGACTTCAAGTCCTATACAAACAATTAATTTATGTGATGGCAATGTTACTCAAAATAGCTTTCGTTTATTTGACTTTAGAAAAGAAATCAGTCCGCAAATTCTACCTAAGGTTATGTCACCAAATGCAATTCAAGGATATTATTTAAACGAAAATGACGCCATTCTGAAAACCAATATTCTCGCTAATAATTACGCTACTACAACCAATCCACAAAACATTTTTGTTCGCATTGAAAATGGATTAGACTGTTATGGTATCTATGAAATAGAGTTAAAAATAGTTCCTTATACTACAAGTGTTCCATCTATAATTACTGGAACTGAAATCAGTGATTTTTCTGGAGATACTAATTCTGTTTTAATACAAACCAATAAAACGGGTCCAATAGAATACTCGCTAGATGGAACGCAATTTCAGAAAGAACCAATCTTTAGAAATGTAAAAACTGGAATTTATACCGCATATGTTAGAGAAACTTTTAGCTGCAGTCTCTCTACAATGCTGATTTATGTGCTTGATTATCCTCGTTTTTTTACGCCAAACGGCGACGGAATTAATGATTCATGGAGCATTAAGAACTTAAATTTATTTCCCAATGCAACAATAAGCATCTTTGATCGATACGGAAAGCTATTAAAGCAAATGAGTTCAAATAACTTAGGATGGGACGGGACTTTTAATAATGTACAACTACCTTCGGATGATTATTGGTTTAATATTGATTTTAAGAATGGAAAAATCATAAAAGGAAATTTTTCGTTAAAAAGATAAGAGTTATTTTCTTATTTTTAGCAAATGAGAAAAACATTACTTATCCTTTTTATTTTTATATCAATTAGTTGCCTAGCGCAATTCAGTAAATCTCATTACATACCACCATTAACTAGCGCTGAAGGTTTAGAAGGAGATCAATACATCTATATCTCAACACCAAGTATTGTAAAAGTAAATTTTGAAATTAAAGAAATTGGAGGAAATACAATTAAAGGAACTGTTTCTAATAATTCTCCCTATATTCATAGTATTGGGCAAGGAATTAACACACAGTTGTTTGTTGACAAAAATCAAATTGGAAAAACGAGCAATAAAGGATATATAATTGAATCCGAAGATTTAATTTATGTAAGTGTAAGAGTTAATTCAGCTCGGAACCAAAATGGATCTTATAATCATGCAGGAGGACTCGTTTCTAAAGGAAATAGCGCTTTGGGCAAAACCTTTAGATTGGGCGCAATGCTAAACCCAATTTTTGACAGTACATTACTCAACTTCGCTTCGATATTATCGACAGAAAATGACACCAAAATTACTATTTCTAATATTCCAAACGGAACCCAACTTGCTAACGGCACATTAATTACTGGCCCGATAAACATTACTTTAAATAAAAACGAAAGTTATGTTTTAGCCTTGCAGAATACTGACGGCAACACGCCATCAAACAGCTCGAAAATGATTGGCGCCTTGGTTGTGTCGGACAAAGATATTGTTGTTAATTCAGGCTCTTTTGGAGGAAGCAACAGTTCAACAGTAGATAATAGAGGCAATATATCTGGTAGAGATATAGGATTTGATCAAATTGTTTCGTTAGAAAAAACAGGTAAAGAATACATTTTTGTAAAAGGAAATGGATCTGATGATATCGAACGCGTTTTGTTAGTAGCTCATCAAAATACTATTGTTTATCTAAATGGATCAACTGATCCTATCACCATTAATGCCGGAAATTATATAGCAATTGACGGATCGAGTTTTAGTAATGGTAATTTATATGTTACTTCCTCTCAAAATATTTTTGCTTACCAAAGTATAGGCGGAACAAATGCTGCAGCAAACCAAAATCTATTTTTTGTTCCGCCTATAAAATGTACTACTCCTAATATGGTCAACAATATTCCATTTATAGAATCTATTGGTAACATAAAATTTAACGGAGGTTTAAATATAGTTACAGAAGCTGGAGCAATCGTAACTATAAACGAACAACCTATAGGAGTCTTGCCTACACCAATTAGTGGAAATCCCAATTTTGTTAGCTACACAAAAAATAATTTAACTGGAAATATAACGGTAAAATCTACTAAGCAAGTCTATGTTTCTTACTTTGGTACCAACGGAGCTGCTACATACGGAGGCTATTATTCTGGATTTGACACTAAACCAGAAGTAGTCACAGAAAGAGTTTCTATTACCAATTCGAAATGCATACCCAATATCATTCTAAAAATAAGCTCTCTTTCCTCCTACGATAGTTTTCAATGGTATAAAAATGACAGTCCTATCCTTGGAGAAATATCAAATTCTTTTACTCCGACTGAACCAGGATATTATCAAGTACAAGGAACGATATCTGGATGTCCGAATACATTCCCAATATTTTCTGATAAAATACCTGTTAGCAACTGCCCTACAGATATGGACAATGATGGTACAAATGACAATGTAGATATTGACAATGATAATGATGGAATTACAAATTGTACAGAATCGTATGGAGATCTTTCAATTAACCTTTCCAACTTAGAAAGCGGAAGCATTTCTAAAGAAAACTATAATAATTCTTTTTCTGGCGTCATATCAACTTCAATCCTTGCAGTTTCTAATCCTTTGACAGGAAAAAGCAATGGAGTTTTCACATCCGAAATTCCAACAGGAAAGGACAATAGTGTTGGTTATGTAATGAATTTTGCTAAACCAATTTCTATAGCTTTAGAATATGTAAATACTGCAAATACAGCGGATCTACTAAATTCTAATGCAGAATTTATAATAAAAGCACCTATCGACAAAACAATAACGATTCTTAATCCGGACAATCAGTTGTTAATAGACACTAACTATGATGGGATTTTTGAAAGTGAAGTAAAAGAATACTCCTCTTTTGAAATTCGTTTTCGATTGAACAGCACAGTTCCTTTAGCTGCAGGAACCGGAACTTTTAGCTTGCGATCGTATTTGACCGATTCATTAACTTTCATTCACAAGAACTTATCCGATACTTCAAATAATAAAGCTACTTTTCAAATTAAAGCTACTTGTTTACCAAAGGATTCAGATGGGGATGGAATTCCAGATCAACTTGATTTAGACAGCGATAACGATGGAATACCTGATACTATTGAAGCTCAAATAGACAATGCAGTTGCTCTCTCCAATATTGACACGAACAAAAATGGTTTAGACGATGCTTTCGAACCCGGTTTTTTTCCTGTAGACACTGATAATGATGGAGTTCCCGATTATCTAGATGTAGATAGCGACAATGACGGAATATACGATTCTATTGAAACAGGAAGTTTGGGCACTGATACTGATAATGATGGCATCAAAAATTACCGTGATTTAGATAGTGACGGCGATTTGTGTTTTGATGTCATAGAAGCTGGTTTTTTAGATCCCAATTTTGATGGACTATTAGGTAACAATCCTGTAGTAGTAGATGTAAAAGGAAAAGTGATTAGTGCAATAGCATACACCACTCCAAACAGCAATTACATTACTGCCGCTCCAATAATTATAACTATTCAACCACAACCACAAATTATTTGTGAGCTACAAAACACAACAATATCTATTACTGATAATCTTGGAAATACCTACCAATGGCAAATTTCTGTGGATGGAGTAAATTGGACGGATATAACAAACAAAGTTACTTATTCTGGGGTTACTACAAATACACTTTCCTTAACAAGCGTAAAAAGCGCAATGAATGGCTATAAATACCGCGTAAAACTAAATAAAATAGGTAATAGTTGTGGATTAATTTCAAATGAAATCGCACTTCAAACTTATGCACTACCCATTGTCAATAACATTAACCTAGTACAATGTGACGATGATTTTGATGGGATTACCACTTTTAATCTTACAATAAAAAACAATGAAATTACAAATAACGCAACTGCACAAACCTTTACTTTTTACAAAACTTTAGTAGGTGCAAATACACAAGATGCTTTACAATTAATTGCAAATCCTTTAGCTTTCACAAATGAAATTCCTTTTAATCAATCCGTTTGGGCAAGAGTTACTAACAGCAATGGTTGCTTTAGCGTAGCACAAATTGACTTAAAAATTTCAGCAACAGCAATTCAATCTTCTTTTGAAAGGACATTTGAAACTTGTGATGATTTTATTGATTCTACAAATGATGACACTGACGGAATCGCAACATTTAATTTCAGCACTGTCACAGATGATATAAAAAATATACTTCCGGTTGGCAATTATACTATTACCTATTACCAAAATCAAGCAGATGCTTTATCTCAATTAAATAAAATTACAAATTACACCAATTACAGAAACACAAGTAGCCCAATAACACAACAAATTTGGGTTCGAGTAGATAGTGATTTAGACAATACTTGTTTTGGGATAAAACCTTGTATAACGCTAAAAGTCAATCCAACACCCAATATAAATCTGAATAAAGACCACAGTCAAGATCAATTAATTTGCTCTAATATCCCTACTTTATTTGTAACCTTAGATGCCGGAATTGTAGATAATTCACTCACTTCTAATTATACTTACATATGGACAAAAAATAATGTCGTTTTAAACGGAGAAACCAATCCTACCCTAGCAGTAAATACCGAAGGAAATTATACTGTTGAAGTTAGCTCTGGATTAGGATGTAGCAGAATCAGAAGTATAAAAGTCAGTCCGTCAGACATCGCTACATTAACTAATATTGAAATATCAGATCTAACTGACGATAACACAATTATAGTAAATACAAAAGGACCTGGAAAATACGAATACAGTTTAGATGGTCCCACTGGCCCTTTTCAAACATCGAATACTTTTACCAATGTGCCGCCAGGAATTCATGATATCTACGTAAACGATGCAAATGGATGTGGAACAATTAGTAAAACCATAGCAGTACTTGGTATACCAAAATATTTCACTCCTAATAATGATCACTACAATGATTACTGGCAGGTAAAAGGAATAAACACTTCCTTTAATGCCAATACAACAATATATATATTTGATCGCTACGGAAAATTACTTAAGCAATTAATTGCCACAAGTGAAGGTTGGGATGGCACTTTCAACGGAATTCAGTTGCCGTCTGATGATTATTGGTACACTATAAAATTAGAAGATGGTAGAGAATTAAAAGGACATTTTAGTTTAAAAAGATAATAAAGAATTATAGGACGTGCCACCACAAACAAAAAGGGCCAAACGCATCATAGTGATGAGTTGGCCCTTTTTGTTTGTGCTGTCGGGCTATCCACGCTACTTCGGTAGCTTGTTCCTATCCCTCACGCAAGTAAAGTGATACAAACGCTACATAAAATTCTAAAACAGTTAAGAAATATCAACAAACAAAAAACCCATTCAAATAAATGAATGGGTTTTTTAATATAATAAAAGATAAATTAGATTTTAAATCTTTTTCTATCAGTTTCAGTCAAGTAAATTTTTCTCAAACGAATAGATTTCGGAGTAACCTCAACATATTCATCTTTTTGAATGTACTCTAAAGCTTCTTCTAAAGAGAAAATGATTGGAGGAATAATTCTCGCTTTTTCATCATTTCCAGAAGAACGTACGTTAGATTGTTTTTTCTCTTTAGTTACGTTTACACACATATCATCTCCACGAGAGTTTTCTCCAATTACCTGACCTTCATAGATCTCAGCATTTGGCTCAACGAAGAATTTACCACGATCTTGTAATTTATCGATAGAATAAGGAATAGCTTTTCCTTTTTCCATAGAAATTAATGAACCTTTGTTACGTCCAGAAATTTCTCCTTTGTAAGGCTCGTATCCTATGAAACGGTGTGCCATAATAGCCTCACCAGCAGTAGCAGTAAGCAATTGATTACGCAATCCGATAATTCCACGTGATGGAATATTGAATTTTACAATCATACGCTCCCCTTTAGTTTCCATACTCAACATTTCACCTTTACGCATCGTAACAAACTCTACCGCTCTTCCTGAAAGACTTTCAGGTAAATCGATTGTTAGCTCCTCAATTGGCTCACATTTTTTACCATCAATTTCTTTGATAATAACTTGTGGTTGACCAATTTGTAATTCATAACCTTCTCTTCTCATTGTTTCAATAAGAACTGACAAGTGAAGTACTCCACGACCAAAAACCATGAACTTATCAGCAGAATCAGTTTCACCCATCTTCATGGCTAAATTTTTCTCTAATTCTTTTGTCAATCTTTCACGAATATGACGAGAAGTTACAAATTTACCTTCTTTACCAAAGAAAGGTGAATCATTAATGGTGAACAACATACTCATTGTTGGTTCGTCAATAGCAATAGATGCTAATCCTTCAGGGTTTTCATAATCAGCGATTGTATCACCAATTTCAAATCCTTCAACACCAATAATAGCACAAATATCTCCAGCAATTACTTCTTGAACTTTTTTACGGCCAAGACCTTCAAAAGTATGTAATTCTTTAATTTTTGATTTTGTTACAGAACCATCTCTTTTCACTAATGAAATTGGCATCCCTTCTTTCAAAACTCCTCTTTCCAAACGACCAATAGCAATACGACCTGTAAAAGCAGAGAAATCTAAAGAGGTAATTAACATTTGAGGTGTTCCTTCTGAAACTTTAGGAGCTGGAACGTTAGCAAGAACCATATCCAATAATGGCTCAATGTTTTCAGTTTGAACTTTCCAGTCATCAGACATCCAGTTATTTTTAGCTGAACCGTAAACTGTTGGGAAATCCAATTGTTCTTCAGTAGCACCTAATTCAAACATTAAGTCAAAAACTTTCTCATGAACTTCTTCAGGAGTACAGTTTTCTTTATCTACTTTATTAATAACTACGCAAGGTTTTAAACCAAGGTCTAAAGCTTTTTGCAATACAAAACGCGTTTGTGGCATTGGCCCCTCAAATGCATCCACCAAAAGACAAACTCCATCAGCCATATTTAATACACGCTCTACCTCACCACCAAAATCGGCGTGACCAGGAGTATCAATAATGTTGATTTTTGTTCCTTTATACTGAACAGAAACATTCTTTGAAGTAATTGTAATACCTCTTTCGCGCTCTAAATCGTTGTTGTCAAGGATTAAGTCTCCTGTGTTTTCATTGTCACGAAACAATTGACAGTGATACATAATTTTATCAACCACTGTAGTTTTACCGTGATCGACGTGGGCAATAATTGCAATATTTCTTATAGATTCCATCTGTGTTTTTTAATGGGCGCAAATGTACAATTTTTTTTTAAATAAATAACATTTCCGTAATAGTTTCCATACGCTTAACCTATTACACCTAAAAAAGCACCCTAAAAAACTTAAAAAAATAAGTTCTAAATGATGTTTAAAAAGTTGATAATATTTATTTATATTTGAGTAATGAAAAGCAAAACCAACCAAGTAATCCTAGTTTACATCGTAATTTCGATGTTTGCTGTTATTATTAGTCATAAACTACTGCAGCACTTCCTATCTGATGATAAAAGCAACAATTATAATTTTATCAAAGAAATTCTTTTTATACTATTTACGGGAGGAATTTTCAAACTTATCCTCGCCAAAAATGATCAAAGAAACATTGCTGTTTTTAAAAAGCTAAAAAAAACGAATGAAAAAATAAAGGAGAGTAACGAAAAATACAATATCGTTGCAAAAGCAACTAGTGATACAATTTGGGATTGGAAAATACAGGACAATAGCTTTTCATGGAATAAAGGCATAGAAAGCATGTTTGGCTACACTCAAGAAGAAGTAATTAACAGTTCTGATTGGTGGTTTGACAAGATTCACCCAGAAGACAGTATAAAAATGTCTGTTAAACTATATTCATTTTTAGAACAAAAAACTAAAAATTGGCAGGATCAATATCGTTTTAGATGTGCGGACAACTCTTATAAATATGTTTTAGATAGAGGTTTTTTATTAAAAGACAATCAAGGTAAAGCTACCAGAATGATTGGAGCAATACAAGACATTACTAAACAAAAGGAAGAAGAGCAAAGATTAAGACTACTAGAAACCGTCATCACACAATCTAAAGATTCTATTGTTATCATAGAACCAAATCCTAATGAGATTGGAGTTTCAAAAATAATATATACCAATCCCGCTTTCTCTATCATGTCTGGTTATAAAAAAGAAGAGGTATTAGGAAAAACTACAGCTATTTTTAAAGAAATGTATTCTGATCAAAACGAATACGACAAATTGATTGATGCGCTTAAAGAAAAACAGGAATGCTTAATCGAGACAATAACCTATAAGAAAAACAAAGAGAAATACTGGATTAGATTTACTATGATTCCTATTTATAATTCAGAAAAGATTCTCACTCATTGGATATCGATACAAAGAGATGTATCCGAAGAAAAAAACAACGAAAAAGAAAAAGAACAATTAATTAGAGAATTAACACAGAACAATAAAGATTTAAAGCAGTTTTCATACATCACCTCCCACAATTTAAGAGCTCCTTTATCAAACCTAATTGGTCTTTTAAACTTGATCGAAGATATTCCGATTGAAAATCAAGAGTTAAATGAAATCTTAATGGGTTTTAATAAATCTACTCACCTATTAAACGATACTATAAACGATTTAGTAAAAGTTATCATTATTAAAGACAAACCGTCTATTCAAAAAGAAGAAGTACTGCTTAAAGAAGTGTTTGAAAACGTGTTCAGCCAGTTGAATTTCCAAATAGAATTACATAAGCCGACTATAAAATTAGATTTTGAAAAAGCAAAAACAATTCACGCCAATAAAGCCTATATCGAAAGTATTCTATTAAACTTGATGACCAATTCGATTAAATACAAATCTGAAAATAGAAAATTAAAAATAGCCATTACCTCAAATCAAATCGACAATACAGTTATTTTAACATTCAAAGACAACGGCATAGGAATAGATTTAGTGCGCAATAGAGCTAAAGTATTTGGCTTATATCAGCGCTTTCACAATTATCCTGACAGCAAGGGACTTGGATTATACCTTGCAAAATCACAAGTAGAAACTATGGGAGGAACAATAGATATCGAAAGCGAAGTTAATATAGGAACTACATTCACATTAACATTTAAAAACAAAGAATAATGCTAGATCAAATCCTATGCATTGATGACGATCCAATAACACTGATGCTTTGCAAAAAAGTAATCAGTAAAGCTTTGTTTTCTAAAGACACCATCGCTTTGAAAAACGGAGAAGAGGCAATAAACTACTTTAGAGATCTTAGAGATAACAAAGAGAAAAATGCATCAATTTTAAAACCGCAACTTATTTTTTTAGATTTAAACATGCCCGTTATGGGTGGTTGGGAATTTCTAGACTATTTTACAAAGGAAGAATTTGCAGAATTTAATACCATAAAAGTTATCATTCTCTCCTCCACAATTGATCCAGATGATTTAGAAAAGTCTAAAACCTATCCAATGGTTATTGATTTTTTACCAAAACCAATTAGTAAATTAATGCTAGAATACTTAACCAATAAATTAGAAAAGTAAGATATATAAAAAAAGCTCTCATAAAATGAGAGCTTTTTTTATATACACAAAATTGTATTAATTACAATTTAGAAACAAGTTTCGTTAATTTAGATTTTAAATTAGAAGCTTTGTTATCATGAATAATATTCTTTTTAGCTAATTTATCAATCATAGAAATTACATTAGATAATTTAGATGTAGCATCTGTTTTATCTGTAGCTATTCTTAGTGCTTTGATAGCATTACGAGTAGTTTTATGTTGGTATCTATTTAATACTCTTCTCTTTTCGTTAGTTCTGATTCTCTTTAGAGCTGATTTATGATTTGCCATTTTATTACTTTTTTTTCTTTTACTAATTTTTTGTAGTCCGTAAGGGAATCGAACCCCTGTTACCAAGACGAAATCTTGGCGTCCTAACCCCTAGACGAACGGACCATTATCCCCTAAGTTTTTTCAATATGAATTGAATTGTAGCCCGTAGCGGAATCGAACCGCTCTTACATGGATGAAAACCATGCGTCCTAACCGATAGACGAACGGGCCATTTTCCCTCTAAGTTCAGGAGAACTTCATTCTGCAATAAAAATAGTAGCCCGTAGCGGAATCGAACCGCTCTTACATGGATGAAAACCATGCGTCCTAACCGATAGACGAACGGGCCCTGCTTCTCTAATGCGGATGCAAAAATACAACTATTTTTGAAACGTACAATAGCTTACGCATATTTTTTTATTTTTTTTCAATATGCCTTAGCAAACAACACTCTCCCAACGGAACTTTCCCCAGTAAGCACACAGTCTCCCGCTTCAAGAACTCTATCTAAAGGGATACATCTAATGGTTGCTTTAGTCAAGTCTTTAATCTTTTCTTCAGTAGCCGCAGTTCCGTCCCAATGTGCTGATACAAAACCTCCTTTAGTATTTAATACTTCTGTAAATTCTTCAAAACTATTCACCTCGGTGATATGCGAATTTTTATAATCTAACGCTTTATCAAATAAATCTTTTTGAATTTGAATCAATAAATCACTAATATAAACTTCGATTCCATTTTTAGAAACCACTTCTTTAGTTAAGGTATCTCTTCGAGCAACTTCAAAAGTTCCGTTTTCTAAATCTTTTGGACCTACAGCCACTCTAATTGGCACCCCTTTTAATTCCCATTCCGCAAATTTAAAACCTGGCTTTTGAGTCGTTCTATTATCAAATTTAACAGTGACATTCAATTTTCGCAAGGCCGCTGTCAAAACAGCCACTTCGGATGCTATTAAATCCAATTGCTCCTCTGTTTTATATATAGGAACAACTACAACTTGTATCGGTGCCAAATTAGGAGGTAAAACCAATCCTTGATCATCAGAATGAGTCATTACTAACGCACCCATCAAACGAGTTGAAACTCCCCATGATGTTCCCCAAACATATTCTTGCTTTCCTTCTGTATTAGCAAACTTCACATCAAATGCCTTAGCAAAATTTTGACCTAAAAAATGCGAAGTACCGGCCTGTAATGCTTTTCCATCTTGCATTAAAGCCTCGATACAATACGTTTCCTCAGCACCAGCAAAACGCTCCGTTTCTGTTTTTATTCCTTTTACAACTGGAATTGCCATGAAATCCTGAGCAAAATCAGCATAAACATTCATCATTTTTTCAGATTCCTCTACAGCTTCTTCTCTTGTTGCATGAGCAGTATGCCCTTCTTGCCAAAGAAATTCTGCAGTACGCAAGAACAATCTAGTTCGCATTTCCCATCGCACTACATTGGCCCACTGATTAATTAATAAAGGTAAATCTCTATAAGACTGAACCCATCCTTTATAAGTAGACCAAATTATAGCTTCACTAGTAGGACGAACTATTAATTCTTCTTCTAGTTTTGCATTTGGATCAACCATCAATTTTCCAGGTTTATCTGGATCATTTTTCAATCTATAATGTGTTACAATAGCGCATTCTTTAGCAAATCCTTCTGCATTCTTCTCCTCTGCTTCAAACATACTTTTTGGCACAAATAAAGGAAAATAAGCATTTTCATGCCCAGTTTCTTTAAACTTTCGATCCAATTCGGCTTGCATTTTCTCCCATATCGCATATCCGTAAGGCTTGATCACCATACAGCCTCTCACTCCTGAGTTTTCGGCTAAATCGGCCTTGACAACCAATTCGTTATACCATTTTGAATAATCTTCTGATCTCTTAGTTAAGCTCTTACTCATATTGAATAGTTTGGCATAAATTTTGCATTAATAATTTTACGTAAATAGTTTAGCAAAACTAACTATTTTTGTAACGTCCAACAATAAAAAACTCCATAGATATGAAAACTAATACTCTTTCACCCAGAAATACATCAATATATTACTTTGTTGTTTTTTTTAGTGTCTTATTGACTTCATGCGGCTCCTACCAAAATAGTTCTTATTACGACTCTGATGGAATTTACGGAAGCAGCGCTAATAGAACAATTGAAACAAGAAGCCAAAACAACTCGTACGATAGAAACCAATATAAGGATTATTTTGCTACTTTACAGAAAGACAATACATCAGATGAAATTTTCACCAATGTTGATGACTATAGCAGTTATGATTTGAATTCTGAATCGGTTCAAAATAATGAAACAAATTATCCAGGTTGGGGAAGCAATCCGCAAAATATAAGCATTAATTTCAATGATAATAATTGGTACGGGAATTATTGGTACGGAAACAATTGGTATGGTAATAATTGGTATAGAAATTACTGGGGATGGAATGGTGGATATGGATGGGGATTAAATGTAGGTTTAGGATGGAATAATTATTACGGAAATGGTTTTTACGGAAATAGCTATTATGGAAATGGTTACTACGGGAACGCTTACTACGGAAATGGATATTACGGAAATAGTTACTATGGAAATAATTGGACAAATTCAAATTACTACAATAGTAGAACGCGTTCTTACAATTCTAGTAGAAGAGGTTCTACCTACGATAATGCAGGTATTAATGGTCGAAATTCTGGTACCTATTCAAGAACACAAAATAACAACAATAGAAGGACTATAAACTCAGAAAACAGACAATCGACTGATTTTAATAGAAATTCATCTAGTAGAACTAGTCCTACTTTTTCAAGAAATCCACAACAAACTCCAAATTACCCTCAAAACAATACACAGAGCGCTCCTAGAAGAGGTAATACAAATAATGGTCGTATTGAAAGCACTACACCAACCAGAACCTATTCACCAGAACCTAGATATGACAATTCTTCAAGATCTTACAATAACACAAGATCTTCAGGTAGTGAAACTAGATCTTCAGGAGGCGAAACTAGATCTTCGGGCAGTAGAGGTGGCAGAAGTGGCGGTAGAGGATAATTCAATTTACACTATTAAATTTTAATTTTAAATCAGATGAAAAAATATATATTTTTACTAGCATTAGGCTTTTCTGTTAGTGTGGCACAGTCTCAAGAGTTATCGGACGCGCTACTTTATTCTCAAGAAAATTTAAACGGAACGGCGAGATTTAGAGCAATGGGAGGTGCGTTTGGAGCATTGGGAGGTGATTTTTCTGCTATTACTGTAAACCCTGCAGGTTCAGCTATTTTTTCAAATAATCAAGTAGGACTTACTATAACCAACTTTAACACCAAGAATAATTCAAATTACTTTGAAAACAAGACTTCTGATAAAGAAAATACTTTTGATCTAAATCAGGCCGGAGCAGTTTTTGTATTTAACAACAGAAAAGAAAGTAACTGGAAAAAAATCTCTCTAGCAGTAAATTACGAAAACACTAATAATTTTGATAATAAACTATTTTCAGCTGGTATAAATCCAACGAATTCTATAGATAAATATTTTTTAAGTTATGCTAATACGGGTAATAACGGAGCTCCAATACCACAGGAATTTGTAACTAGAAAAAATGGAGAATCAATATCTGATCTTTACTCCTACTTAGGAAATAATTTACCCTACGGTTTTGCAGCACAACAAGCGATGATTGCATTTTATAATCAGGGTTTTATAATTGATGTCGTTGATTTTAATAATCCGAATAGCACTTACTCATCATTGGTACCCACTAGAGGTAATTATTATCAAGACAATTATACAACGAGTACGGGTTATAACGGAAAATTATCTTTTAATGCAGCTACCTCTTATAAAGATAAACTATTTTTAGGTTTAAATTTAAATTCTCATTTTACAGATTTAAAGAAATCAACAAGTTTTTACGAAGACAACAATGCACCATTAATAAGTGACTATACTATTACTTCGATACAGTTTGACAATAACTTACATACGTATGGAAATGGATTTTCGTTCCAAATGGGAGCTATCGCCAAATTAACTAATGAGGTACGTGTGGGATTAGCTTATGAATCTCCAACATGGTATACTTTAAATGATGAATTATCTCAAAAACTTATTACAGTTAGTAGTGCTACAACAGGAAATGACTTAAAAGAAACCGTTGATCCAAGATTTGTTAATATATACGAATCATATAAATTACAATCTCCTAGTAAATTAACTGGAAGTTTCGCCTATGTTTTTGGTAAATCTGGATTAATAAGTGTTGATTATGCTATGAAAGATTACAGTAATATTAAATTAAAAACTGGCTTTGATGGCTTAAATAAAGAAATAAATAATGTACTTACCAATACAGGTGAATTAAGAATAGGAGCTGAATATCGAATTGATGCTTTAAGCTTAAGAGCAGGTTATCGTTACGAACAAAGTCCTTTTAAAAACGGTAATACTATAGGTGATCTAACAGGTTACTCTACAGGTTTAGGATATAACTTTGGATCTACTAAGTTAGATTTAGCCTATTCTTACGCAAAAAGAAACTCACAACAAGGTTTCTTTGCACAAGGATTTACAGATGGTCCAAAAATAGATGCCATTAATAATAATATTTCTGTATCACTTATATTTGAACTATAATTATTCTAAAAATAAAATTTAAAATCCGCTTCATGTTTTTGAAACGGATTTTTTTTTAGGTTTAGAGCTACAAAAACTAATTTTATTTTTACCAAATCATATTTAGGTTAAGAGTGTATTAACTCTAAAAAAAAGGAAAAGAAAAGTAAACAAGTTCAGTTTGAATAAAAAGTTGTAATTTTGCAAAATTCCCAAATTATCGGGATTCTAATGATATGAGAACGAAGTCTTTAAAAAAGAATAAAATAAATGTAATCACTCTTGGATGTTCTAAGAATGTGTATGATAGTGAAGTACTTATGGGTCAACTTCGCGCGAGCGGAAAAGAGGTGACGCATGAAGCTCCAGAAGCTGAAGAAGGAAATATAATTGTAATTAATACTTGTGGATTTATAGACAATGCCAAAGCAGAATCTGTAAATATGATACTAGAATATGCAGATAAAAAAGAAAAAGGACTAGTAGACAAAGTATTTGTTACTGGATGTTTATCGGAACGTTATAGACCGGATTTAGAAAAAGAAATCCCTAACGTAGATCAATTTTTTGGAACTACTGAACTGCCTGCATTGTTGAAAGCTTTGGGAGCCGATTATAAACATGAATTGTTAGGAGAACGTTTGACAACTACTCCTAAAAATTATGCTTACTTAAAAATATCTGAAGGATGTGACAGACCGTGTAGTTTTTGTGCTATTCCTTTGATGCGAGGTAAAAACGTATCGCAAACCATTGAAAAATTGGTAAAAGAGTCTGAAGGTTTAGCAAAGAACGGTGTAAAAGAACTAATTCTTATTGCTCAAGATTTAACTTATTATGGTTTAGATATTTATAAAAAAAGAGCTTTAGGTGAATTATTAGAAGCTTTAGTTAAAGTTGAAGGTATTGAATGGATTCGTTTGCATTATGCATTTCCTACAGGCTTCCCGATGGACGTTTTAGAAATTATGAAACGTGAACCAAAAATTTGTAATTATTTAGACATTCCATTGCAACACATTTCAGATTCTATTTTGAAATCGATGCGTCGTGGAACAACACAAGATAAAACAACAAAATTATTAAAAGAATTTCGTGCTGCAGTTCCAGGAATGGCTATAAGAACTACTTTGATTGTTGGTTATCCTGGAGAAACACAAGAAGACTTTAATACTCTAAAAGATTTTGTACAAGAAATGAAGTTTGACAGAATGGGATGTTTTGCTTATTCTCATGAAGAAAATACTCATGCTTATTTACTAGAAGATGATGTTCCTGATGCGGTAAAACAAGAACGAGCTAATGAAATCATGGAATTACAGTCTCAAATTTCATGGGATTTAAACCAAGAAAAAATAGGTCAAACATTCAAATGTATCATTGATAGAAAAGAAGGCGCACATTTTGTAGGTCGCACTGAATTTGATAGTCCAGATGTAGATAATGAAGTGTTAATAGATGCTTCAAAATATTACTTAAAAACAGGTGACTTTGCTATGATAAAAATTATTGAGGCAACTGAATTTGATCTTTATGGTGAACCTGCTTAAAATTTATTATAATTGATTTAAAAAAGCTAATTATGAAACTATTACAATCCATTTTTATTATTCTAGTTGTATTTTTATTTTCTACTACTGTTTCCGCACAATATGGAAATGGTGGATATAATAACGGTTACGGAAACAATTATGGTAGTAATCGTCGAATGAATAGCGGCATGGATCAATCAATGTCTCAACAAAAACCAAAGGAAATACCTGTTGAAGTAACCGTTGCTAAAATTATTGAGCGCATAAAACCAGAATTAAATCTAGATGAACTTCAAGCAATTGCGATTTCTAACATTTTGACCGAAAATATTAGAACACAAGGAATGCTTATTAAAGCTGAAGTAAGTCAAGACGATAAAATGGCAAATATTAAAGCACTATCAGAAGCAACAGACAGAAAAATCATGGAGTTGCTGAATAAAGAGCAAAAAGAAAAATATACTGCTTTGAATCAAGAAGCAAATAGTCCTAAAAAATCTAAGAAGAAAAAGTCTGAATAATAAATTGTAGCGCTTCGATAAACTATCCTTATGAGAAATTTTTATTATTACCTTTTTTTTGTAATCTTCGTGACTTCTTGCGCGGTTAATCCGTACAAAAAAACAGAAAAAATATACGATGAAAAACTAAAATCTTTACAAGAAACCATTTCAAATAAAGAAAGCGTTACACTACCGATGGTTAATAACTTTAAAATAACCGTTGAACCCACTTACTCTGACAATTTATTAAATATAAAAGATTCTATTTCAAAAATGGAACTTACAATTTTAAGAAATGGTGTAAATACTGAATGGATTGGAACCGTTAACTTTAACTTAAGAAAGCCAAACTTTATTATTTTACATCATACGGCTCAGGATTCTATACAGCAAACTATCAAAACATTTACATTGGCGCGAACCCAAGTTAGCGCACATTATGTTATTGGAGATGATGGTCGTGTCGTACAAATGTTGAATGATTATTTAAGGGCTTGGCATGCCGGTAATGGTTCTTGGGGAAAAAACACAGACATTAATTCTGTATCTATTGGAATTGAATTAGACAATAATGGCTCTGAACCATTTTCTGACTTACAAATCAATAGCCTATTGGCACTATTAACAAAGTTAAAAAAAGATTATAATATTCCTGTTCAAAATATAATAGGTCACTCTGATATTGCTCCTAAACGAAAAGTAGATCCAAGTGTGCTTTTCCCATGGAAAACTCTTGCAGAAAAAGGATTTGGAGTTTGGCCAGACGAAGAACTGGAACCTGCGCCTGCTGATTTTAATGTAGAACAAGGTTTAAGAATCATTGGTTATGACACTAAAAATTTACCCGCAGCGATTAGTGCTTTTAAATTACATTTCATTCAAAGTGAACTAAGTACTACTTTAGATGAGAAAACAATTAATACCATTTATTCTATTTACAAGAAGCAATAAAGGCTATTTGTAAAAAGACAAAAAAATAAAATTGTAAAAAAACGAGAGTAGAATTGGTTTAACCGCTTCTACTCTCGTTTTTTATTTTTAAAATATTTAATTATTCAATTACCAATGATTTCATATTCATGAACTCTTTAATCCCAACTGCTCCTAATTCTCTCCCGTATCCTGATTTTTTTATACCTCCAAAAGGAACTTGAGAAACTGAACGAACAAGAGAGTTTACAAAAACATTTCCTGATTCTATTTTCCTAGCTAATTTATATGCCTTTTCTCTATCTTCTGTCCAAATTGCGGCGGCTAATCCATAACGATGGTTATTGGCTATTGCAATGGCATCGTTTTCATCTTTTGCTCTGATCACAGTTGCTAGTGGACCAAATGTTTCTTGCTGAAATGCTACTGAGTCCACACTAACAAAGTCAATTAAAGTAGGTTGAAAATTACAATTTTCATATGATCCGCCTGTAACCAATTTTGCTCCCTGTTTAAGTGATTTTTGTAATTGATCTGCTAATGTATCTACTAAATCCAATCGCGCCAAAGGCCCCAAATCAATTCCATCCTGCAAAGGATTTCCTTGCTTCAAAGAGGCTATATTAGCTGAAAAAAGAGAAACAAATTCATCTGCTACTTTATCAGTTACAATAAAACGTTTGGCACAAATACAGGCCTGACCTGCGTTTAACATTCTAGAATGTGCAGCTACCTCAGCAGCTTTAGTAAGATTAGCATCCTCTAAAATGATAAAAGGATCAGATCCACCAAGCTCCATTACCGACTTTTTAATATGTTTTCCAGCTAATGAGGCTACCGAAGAACCTGCAGCTTCACTACCTGTTAAGGTAATTCCTTGCACAATATTAGAACTAATCACTGTCTCAACTTGAGATACTTCTATACTTATCTGCTGAAAAACACCTTCTGGAAATCCTGCTTCTAAAAAGGCACTTTCAATCGCTTTAGCACAACCGATAACGTTTGAGGCGTGTTTTAATAGTGTTACATTACCCGCCATAATTGCTGGAGCAGCATAACGAAGAACTTGCCAAAAAGGGTAATTCCAAGGCATCACTGCAAAAACAGCTCCCATTGGATCGTAAACAGACATACTCTTGAATGGTGTTTCATAATACACATCTTTCAGCATTTGTTCTGCATTTTCTGCATAATAATCGCAGTTTGATGCAGACTTTTCAACTTCGGCCACACTTTCTGATAAGATTTTACCCATTTCATTTGTGATGAGTAAGCCTAATTTTTGTTTATTCTCTCTAAGAATGTTTGCCAATTTTTGCATCATCTCCGCTCTTTCCTGAAAGGAGGTGTGTTTCCATTTGTTAAAAGCGTTTTCAGCTAATGCAATTTTTTTGTTTAACGCAGCATTGGATAAAGATTCATACTCTGCTATTACTTCTTGTGTAAATGGATTTATGGATTTAAATATCATCTTTACTTAATTTTATGAAATGTATTTTTAATAAATACAACAGTTTTTTTTAGAATATCTAAGGTACTGAATTTAAAGAAAAGAGGAGTTTAAAGGAATAATTTTAATAAAAATTTATATGTTGTAACTACCAAATAAGTAAAATTTAATAAAACTAAACCATTCGATAATTTTTTTTTCCAGTGCTTAGAGAAAAAAATAAAGCAATTTAAAATCAATTGTGTATTTAATAAAAAAGAATAAATAGCAGTGCAATTATTTAGAAATTATATCATGTTTTATATAGCGCTTATTAATTTTTAACTTTACTATTTTTCATAAAAAACCCGCAAATTGCGGGTTTTGATCTTTTAATTTTTATTATTTAGAAAATTCTAAGCTTTTTAACTTATTCCATCCACCACGTGTAAAATCAGGAATTTCAACTGGAGCCGAATTATTATCCAGAGAAATCTCTGTCAATGGTGCCAAGCAAGACCATTCTGCTAAATCATAAACATCCATATCTAAGGGAAGTCCATTTTGAAGACAATAAATCAATCGGTAATCCATGATAAAATCCATACCACCATGACCACCAACTTTTTTGGCTTGTTCTTCAATACCTTTTACTATTGGATGTTGGTATTTTTCCATTAAAGCTTTTTTCACTTCATCAGGAACAAAACTATGTGCACTTAGATTCTCGTGATTTGGTGCTACATCTGTCCCAATACTTTTAGAATCTAATGCATAACCTTCAAATGGATATTTATTAGCAAATCCCTTAGTTCCGCTTAATTGATACATACGACTGTAAGGACGAGGCGACGTTACATCATGCTGAATTTGGATTGTCTTTCCTTTTTCTGTACGAATCATAGTCATCGTGTGGTCACCGTTTCTAAAATCTTTAACCTCTTCTCCTGTCTTTTCTTTGATAAATGAAGGATTTCCAACCGCTTTAGTATCCATAGAAACTAAGAAATTCATTTTGTCTCCACGGTGAATATTTAATGCTTGACAAGCAGGTCCCATTCCGTGAGTAGCATAGATATCGCCACGGTGTTTTTTGTTATAATCCATTCTCCAGTTGTCCCAATAAGCTCCCCAAAAAGGTTGTAATCCATGAATATAAGAACCTTCTGCATGCAAAATCTCACCAAAAAGTCCTTGCTGAGCCATATTTAATGTTGTCAATTCAAAGAAGTCATACACACAGTTTTCTAACATCATACAATGTTTGCGCGTTTTCTCAGAAGTATTGATAAGATCCCAAATTTCTTTCATATTCATGGCTCCTGGAACTTCTATAGCTACATTTTTACCATCTTTCATTGCTTGAACTCCCAATTCTGCATGATGCTTCCAATCTGTAGCAATATAAACAAGATCTACATTAGGGAGAGCTGTAACTTTTCGCCAAGAATTTTCTCCATAAAACTCTTGTGCTTTAGGCAAACCTGCTTTTTCTAATATTTTATTAGCAGACTGTGTTCTGTCTTCTAACATATCGCAAAGCGCAACAATTTCAACTCCTGGAATATGTGTCATTCGCTCTACTGCACCAGGACCGCGCATTCCTAATCCTATAAAGGCAACACGGACTGTAGGAATTGGAGCTATTGCTAAACGCAAAACATCTGTTTGTCCTTTGGCTCTTTTTGGCGTTGGGGTTTTAATCATTTGGGCAGAGGCACTAGCCCATCCTAAAAACAAAAAAGCAATTAGGAAAAATTTAGAAATTGTACTTTTCATATTAAATTATTTTATTTAGTTTTCATTAAGATACCATGCTTTTTATTAGTATCATTATTACAATTATAAAGCTTAAATTATCAAAATATAAATCTTTTTTAAGGCAAGGTTTTAAAATCTATATTCGGTTTGTTGTGTGTTATTGGTCTGGTAAATAGTGTTCCCATTTCAGTATAATCGATTTTAAATCCTCCGTTTTTGAGATAGAAACCTTCTTGGTTTAAGCCTCCTGAATAATCTTTTCTATATCCCTTTTTAGCGGTGTTATCAGCAGAGAATTTCGCAGTATTTACTTCATTCCAATTTCCTTTATCATCACAATACCATTGGTTGTAAAATACAACCATTCTAGAAAAATTACCCTGCTCAGGAATAAAATTTTCTAAAAAAGAATGAAATCTTTTTAAATAAGTTTTAGTTTGCGGACGACTAAAACTTGCTATAATTTCCCAAGTCTGAGTTTCAGGCGCAAAAAAATAGGCTGTGTACGCTGTTGAATTATTTTCTTGTGGAATGCCTCTAAGTAGAAACTTGTAAGTGTTGCCAGCTACCCAATTGTATTTTAAATAGCTTTGTCCACCTGAACCTTCATTACCAAACTCTCCTACAATTACATTTTTCCCTTTTTTTAGCAATTTTATCTTATGCGATTCTGGAATACTTTTGGGATCATCTGTGGTAAAAGGACTCCAAACAGAAAATAAAACTCTTCTTTCTTCAGCAGAGTTTACTTGAATACCAAAATAACCTTCGCCAAAACCATTTGCCATAAAGTAGGAACCTATTTTGTCTTGTCCTACAGGAACCATTAGTTCATTATAATACCATTCTGCATTTACATTTTCTAGAATTTGATAATTCAAATGCACGGATGCTCCTCTCCTGCCCCAATGATAAAAATTATCTTCATTATTTGGAACGTAATCAATTTTACCGTCAAAATCCGTACTAGTTACCACTAACGTATTGAAAGAAGGAAAATTTTTCCCTGTCTTGCTAATAGCTTTAATGGTAAGTGCTACATAACCTTCTTTTTTTATATTCCAACTGCCAATGGCTATTGATTTTTTATTTGATGATGTATTAATTTTTACTTTTTTAGCGATAGCATTAATAGCAAATTCTAATTCTGTTTTTCCTGAATCGATACTAAAATCATTTATTGCAAATTGAAAATTTCCGGGTTTCGAAATTCTAAAATAAACTGTAAAATACTCCTTTGCATCGGTCCAATTTTCTATTCCATTGTTTGTAATTACAGGAACTCCTTCTATATGCTTAGAACTGTATGCGTTTCCGGCTAAAGGAATTGCTATTTGAAAATTAGAAGTTTTTTCACTTCTTTTAAATTCAGAAAACTTATTACTGTTAGCACTAACAATTGTTACTGATAAAATAGTAAAAAACAATCCATATAAATTTTTCATTTTAAGTAATGTGCTAATTTGTTAACTATAAAAAACATCTGTCATTATTACTATTCTAAAGTATAACCTTTCTAATTTTTACATTAGAAAGGTTAAAAACTAATTAACAAACCAACAATTATGGATTCTGTGTCAATGTTCCTGGATATGCATTTATTTCCGATTGCGGTATATATTGTACCACTCTTAAACTAGAAGCGGGATAATCTACCATTGGTGTATGCGGCCCTGGATAATGACGGGTCATTGTTTGACCGTTTCTATAAACATCATACCCGCGATGTGCTTCAAAAGCTAATTCTAATTGGCGTTCTTCATCGATTAATTGAGCTGCATTTGCAGTTGTTAATGAACTATAACCTCCTCCAACAATTGCTCTTTCTCTAATAATATTTAAATTAGTACGGGCATTTTGATAATCTCCTTTTTTAGCATAAGCTTCTGCAAGATTCAAATACATTTCTCCTAATCTAGAAATAATTGGAGAGTGCAAATGAGAATCATTATTTTGTAAAGAACATTTAGTTACGTAAAACATAGGATAAACACGGTTTAATAACATCATATAATCCTTTTCGCCCACATAGGTTTTTCCCTCATAGTTTATGGAATAACTATTTTCAGCTGCATCTACTACGGTTAAATTATATCTAACATTAGCAATAGTTATAAAAAAAGAGCCATCACTATTTTTCTCTAATGGCTGTTGCAAATAATTGTAACCCGTTTGTATACCACTATTGTCTTTTAAATCGTATATAAAACGGAAAGCTTCCGTTTTTTTGTTAGACGCATCCATAGTATATTGTGGATCTATAAAAGCCCAACGTGCATCATTTTTTTTCCCTGCTTTACGCAACAAATCTAAATACTCTCCACTAGCATACATTTCGCCCCAACCTTGACCTTGTATGTTTGCGTACATACCACCCACTCCATAAAAGTGATCTTCACCTGAGAATTCTGAAGCAACCCGTTTCACTGCAAAAATAGTTTCTGTTTGTGGTGAGTCATCAGGAGCATAGGTATTGTATTTCATAAACTCAGAGCGAGATAATAAAGTGTATCTTCCGCTATTAATTACTTTATTAGAATACTCAATAGAAAGGTCAGCATACTGTTGATTTGGGTTTTGATAAGTACCACTCATGTATAAATAAACTCTAGAAAGCATGGCTTGAGCAGCTTCTTTTGTTGCATAAGCAGCATTTATGTTTTCATTCATTAGCGCTTCTCCTTTTTTCAAATCAATGATTGCTTGTTCATAAGTCGCTTTGACAGTAGCGCGATCCGGAAGTTGTAAATTATCAATACTGTTTGGCATACCATTTACGATTGGCACTCCTAAATTAGTTTCAGGAGCATCATAATAAGGTCTTCCATAAGCACGTGTTAAATAAAAATAAATCATTCCTCTTAAATAATATGCTTCTCCCAACTTTTGATCAATTTGAGTGCTTTCGCCCTCCTTTATAATTTTTATCAAATCGCTTGATTGTGAAATAATTTTATAACTATTATTCCAAAAAACAGATAATCTGTCGTTATTAGGAATGTGTTGATAGGAAATAAAAGAATAAAATGAATCTGTAGAAGTACCTCTAATCATAACATTATCTCCTGGATATTCACCAATACGATGCATTACATCAGACCAACCTTTAAGTTGAGCATAACATCCGTTTAAAAGTACATTTACCGAAGCTTCTTTGTCAGCAAGAATTTTATCTTCAGTATAAGAGCTAAATGGTTCTCTGTCCAACTCACAGGAAGACAGGAAGGTAACAGATAGAATTAATATAACTATTTTTTTCATAATTTAAGTTTAAAGTGAAACATTAACTCCTAACACAATTCTACGAGTTTGTGGATATACAGAAGTGGCAACTCCTGTCACAGAGGTTGTACCATTTACATTTGCTGGTGGAATTTCAGGATCCACTCCTGAAAAATCTGAAATTGTAAATACATTCTCAGCAGACATAAACAATCTGATATTAGTTGAATTTAATGCTTTGATAGCTGGCAAATTATATCCTAGAGTTATGTTTCTCATTTTTAAGTAAGTTCCTGTTTCCAAGAAACGTGAAGAAACTTTATTTGAATTGCTAGAGTTATTATAACTGGCTTGCGGATGTGTAGCAATATCACCTGGTTTTTCCCATCGGCTCCAGCCTTTTTGAAGATTCATTTGATTGCGATCCGTGTAAGCTCCGTCAGAATCAAACTCAGCTCTTGCATAATTGTAAATCTCACCTCCAACAGAATAGCTAAAGACTGCTGATAAATCAAAGTTTTTATAAACTAAATTAGTAGAGAATCCTCCGAAAAAATCAGGAGTATACGCTCCTTTAACGATAGGATCTTTAGCAGCTTCACTATAACTAAAAGTTTTTACGCGTTCTCCAGCAGCATTGGTTTCAAACCATTGTGGTTTTCCCGTTTGCGGATCTACACCGGCCCATTCTGGTAAGTACCAGGTATCTACATCCAGTCCTGGTTTTAATAATTTTGAGGCAGATCCAGAAATACCAGATCCATCACCCACAATTATTTCGGTTCTAGAACCATACAAACTAGTAACTTTATTTTTGTTGAATCCAATATTGGCATCCACAGACCATTTAAAGTTTTCATTATTAATAAGCTCTACATTAAGAGCAGCTTCAAACCCTTTGTTTCTAACTGCTCCAACATTTTTCCAAATACTTGTTACACCAATAACACCTGGCAAAGGAACTTGGTACAATAAATCGGAGGTGTTTTTGTCGTAATAATCCAATGTCAAATTAAAACGCTTCAAGAAGGAAATGTCTAATCCTAAACCAGTCGTAAATGTTTTCTCCCAACTTAAATCTGGATTTGATATTTGTGAAATCAGAGCTCCTGGATTTTCATTATAACCCGTAGTTAATGAATAAAGTGCTTGATGTGGATACAAACTATTAGGACGATTTCCTACAGAACCATAACTAGCTCTTAGCTTAAGATTAGTAATATAATCTGCCTTAAAAAAAGTTTCGTTGTGAATATTCCATCCACCACTTACAGAGAAAAAGTTTCCATACTGTGCATTAGGTCCAAAATTAGAAGCACCATCTCTCCTGATTGAAAACTGTCCTAAGTAACGATTGTCATAGGAATAGTTAGTATTTGTTAGTAACGATTGAACCGCCCATTGTGATCTATTTCCTTTTACTTTTTCTGGAATAGATGCCACATCACCTACAACAAATCCTGGTGCTAATCCTGTAGCAATTCCGGTGTTCCATTTAGAGTTATACTCGTTCCATTCATACCCTGCAATCGAATTAATGGCGTGTTTGCCAAATGTTTTATTGAATTTAAAAAGTTGATTCGTATACATTCTGTTATATGAAGAAGCATCTTGCTGAATTCTTCCTTGTACTGCTAATCCACTTGAAGAACGCGGATCTGAATAATACATAGACTCACCATTAGAAAAAATATAATTATTTGTAGAAGTGAAAGTAAGCCAATCATTAAATTTAATATCAAAATCAAAATTACTTCGTACATCATAACTTTGAGATTCCCCATAATTCCATTGTAGGTCATATAAATAGTTTGAGCCTGTAGTATTTACCCAAGTAGGATTAGGTTGATTTCCTACAAAAGTACCGTCTGGTAAATAAGGACTATCCCAAGGCATATTACCATACATTGCTCCCACAGAATGCTGTTTGTCTAATACGTCTTTGCGAGTTGCATTTACTTGTGGTCTAATGGTTAACCAATCATTTACTTTATAACTGACCTTCAAA
Organism: Flavobacterium pygoscelis; assembly: GCF_023162025.1. Taxonomy (NCBI): domain Bacteria; kingdom Pseudomonadati; phylum Bacteroidota; class Flavobacteriia; order Flavobacteriales; family Flavobacteriaceae; genus Flavobacterium; species Flavobacterium pygoscelis. The sequence continues at coordinate 174,684 of NZ_JALNUB010000004.1, forward strand.
AGTAAATTGTAACGATTAAAGTCATATCCTTTTACAGCACCAGTTTCATCGTAAGCGCCTAAAGAAACATAGGTTTTAAAATTCTCACCACCTCCACTTATAGAAATATTATGATCTCTTACTAAACCTGTTCTTGCTGCATTATCCCACCAATCAAAGTTTTGATTTCTTAATGCTGGAGTCCACCAACTATTAGTTGAAAATTGATTTTTATTAGGGAAAGAGTCATAAAGATCATAAAGTTCAGCACCATTCATAATTTTAAAGTTTCCCGTATTAAGAGTAGTAGCAGCCATTTTTGTAGAGATACTTATCACTGACTTACCACTTTTACCGCTTTTAGTAGTTACCACAATAACACCATTAGCACCTTGAGAACCATATACTGCAGTTGAAGCCGCATCTTTTAGAATCGTCATCGTCTCAATATCTGATGGATTAACATTACTAGATCCAGATCCTACAATAACACCATCAACAACCCAAAGCGGATCAGTACTACCGTTTACAGTACTTTTTCCTCTAATAATAATTTTTGCACTTCCGCCAGGCTGTCCTGAACCTGTATTTACATAAACTCCAGTTGCTTTACCTGCTAACAAATTTTCTACAGAAGAGGTAGTAGCGTCCAATAATTTTTTATTATCCAGAGTTTGTAAAGAACCTGTGAGGCTTTCCTTTTTTACACGGCTATATCCCATTATCACTACCTCATCTAATTTTTGACCTGTTTCGTTCAAAACTATACGAAGTGGATCATCTTTAACAGTAACTTCTTGATCTTCCATACCAACAAAAGAGACAATTAAAACTGTTACAGTGTTAGGGACGTCTAATGTAAAAACACCATCAAAATTAGTTTGTGTAGAAACCGTACTTCCTTTTGCAATTATATTAGCTCCAGGTAATGTTTCTCCGTTTTTATCATATACTGTTCCTGTAACTCTTCTTTGTGTTTGCTGAAAATTATTAGCAACTTTTAAATTAGCCTCATTAAAAAAACTATTTCTTTCTTTAATAATTATTCCAAAATTATTTTTTTCAGTTGCCGCAACCGATATAGGAATAGCGAATGCCAACATCGATAAACTCGTAAATTTTATGGCTTTATGCGTAATTGCATTTACCCAAATACGAGTTGGTTTGCTTTTGTTTAATAAATTCATACTTGTGAATTGGTTTTTGGTTAATATTCAATTTCAATAGGTTATTTTATTATTTATAAATGCAGTAAAAAAGACACTACACACTTTTATTTTTTGAAAAAAACATAATATAATCACTTATAAAACAAATACTTAATTCCTGTAAGACACAGTAATAATCATTTAAAAAGACTTTTTAATTAGCTCTTTTTTTAGGTTATTTTTTGATAGTATTTCTTTTAAGAATGACGAAACTATATATTAAAATTTAATAAAACAAGGAAACAGAACAAAAATGTGTTCGAACACAAAAAAAATTGTTATCGAACACAAAAAATCTTGTTAAAATAATTTTTATACTAATTTTTAGGATTTACTTTAAAAAAATAAGAAGAAAAAAATAAATTCGGTGATTAATTGATGCTATCCTGATTAACAAAAAAACAGATTTTGAAAATTAGGATTAAAATAAAACAATGAAGAAAAACAAAATCTAAGAAGATAGAAATCTAAAAAAAAAAAACAATGTAGTGTGTTTTGATAGAAAGAGAAAAAATGGAAATTATTTTTTTTATTATAACACAATAAGATTTCAAACTTACTATTTTTTAAATTCCAAAAAATAGGTGTGTTAAGCAACAATAATAGAGCAGAAAAATAGGTGCTGAATACTTAATATAATCACGACTAAAATTATTAGTTTGAAAATAAGTCAATTTCAAAAAATTCAAACTACACCACTGTAAAAATAGATACAATCTATTTGAGTAGCGTTCTAGTATGGAAATTACAAGTTTTTAAAGTTTTAAATATATAAGAAACAGGCGAACTATTTTTTAAGCATTATTTATTTGAATTATAAAAAGCAAAAATTCAAATTATCTTAACTACAATAAATGAAATAGGAAGTAAGAAATTAAGCCATATAAAAAATTGAGTTTTCACAATTGACGATATCAATAGGCAAAAGTGTAGTTCCTGGAATTGATTTGCCAAAAATAAAATGTTCAACCAAGCTAGTTAAAGCGAGATAAACTTGCCTTTTAGGATTTTGATGAATTAAAAAATCGATACTTCCTTGATGCAAGTAAGCAACATTTTCTTCTATTAAGTCATAACCAATAATAGCTATTTTGGAGCGTTGGGTTTGATTAAATATTTTTGCAATTTGGTATCCTTTCGAAGTGGTAACAAAGATCCCCTGCAAATTAGGATTCTCTTCTAGAAATTTTGTAAAGTTCAGTTCTATGCTAGGATTTTTTAATTTTAAAGTTATTATAGCTTCTTCTTGAACGCCTTTCTCTTTAAAAAAAGTTCTAAACCCTCTCTCTTTTTCTTGCATGTGCACCGCATTCTTAAACTTCTCATTGATGTGGATGATTGCAAATTTTCCATTATTAGCAATCGAATCTAACAACTTTGCGCCTACTCTACCACTTTGATACAAATCTTGTCCTACAAAATTTAGATCTTCTGCAGATTGCACTTGATTATTAAATGTACTAACGACAACTCCTTTTTCTTTATAAAGATTCATTGCCGTTATGGCTTCCTTGTAAAATAATGGAGCCAATAAAACGGCATCTGGAGATAAAGCTAAGACATTTTCATTAACCGTTATAAATGACTTTGTACTTTCTGGGTTAAAATAATGCGCTTTGATAGATAAATTGAATGCTTTAAATTCTTTGATAGCTTCTTCGATCCCTTTTACACATGGCAACCAATAAGGATCAAAAGAAGGATCTGGTAGTACAACAACTAGACTATAAATTTTATTGTTTTTTAAATTTCGGGCAATAAGATTAGGTTCATAATCTATTTCATTTAAAACAGCATTAACACTCTCAAAAGCTTTTGTAGAAACCTTGCCTCTTTTGTGCAATACCCTATCCACAGTTCCTTTTGAAACTCCTGCAAGCAAAGCAATGTCTTTAATTGTAAGTTTTTTATCCATCGTGAGCAAATATATAAAATCTTTATATTAAAAAATTTTGATTTTCTATTTCTATATTTTCTTATCAATCTATTTCCTGAAAACTAATTTTAATTCCAATAAAACTAAAACTTTTTACTTCATTTTATAACATTGATCATTTCTTTACAAATGAAACCCATTAAGAGTAAAAACTTTTTCCAGACCATTTTGATCTATTATTTAAAAAATTAAAATTAAATCTCGAATAAAATTCTGATTCAGTGCTATTAAAAAACCACATCTAGCATACATTATAAATCTAATCAGAACATTATTTTTAAATTAAAAACCAATATAAGGAATTAAATCAAATAAAAATGTGTTCGAACACATTTTTAGCAACTTCTCTTGTTTAATTAAAATAAAAGATATAGTTTCGTCTTTTAAACCTACTTAATGCAATTTTTTTTTGGCAAATAACAGCCTGTTTTTTCAAATAAAATACCATTTAAAAAATTATTTACTACTATTTTTAACATATTTAAAGTGAAAGAAATAATCTCAATAGCTCCCGGCAGAACTTGTCTTTTTGGCGATCATCAAGACTATCTTGGACTTCCTGTAATTGCATGTGCCATTAGCAGAAGTATAAAATTAACAGCTGTTCCAAATGATGCTGGACTATTTAAAATTAATATGATCGACATTGATCAACTCAGAATTATACCTATAGATCAATTATATGATAATTTAGCTCCTCGTGACTATTTTGCTTCTTCCTTGCGTGTCCTTAGAAGATACGGATGCATTCCAAATAGCGGCTACGATATTACCATAACAGGAAATATACCTATTAATTCTGGAACCTCTAGTTCCTCAGCTTTATTAGTTGCATGGATTAATTTCTTAGTAAATGCTTTTGGAGTTGATCCCGAAATTACACCCGAATTTATTTCTAAAATGGGTTACTTATCTGAAGTTGTAGAACATGGAGAACCAGGTGGAATGATGGATCATTACAGTATTGGCGTAGGTAATATTGTTCATATTGACACTAGAGATCCTTTTTCTTGTACAGTAATAGGCACTGAATTAAACGGATTAATTACTGGTGTTTCTGGTATCCCAAAAGAAACAATAGGATTAATTGGTGACTTAAAAGGAAATGCTCTGATGGCAATTAGCACTATTAAAGAACATTTTCCTGATTTTGATTTAAATAAAGCTGAAATTAATGATTTAGACAAATACCTTAATTATTTACCCGATCGCTTAAGTCCTTTTTTCGAAGCGGCTATAAAAAATCATCATTACACTAAAAAGGCTTTGATCGAATTTCAAAAACCAATACTAGATCTAAAAAAGATTGGAGCATTAATGAATGAACATCATGTGGTATTACGTGATTTACTAAAAATAACCGTACCAAGAATTGATGCTATGATTAATGCCGCACTAAACGCAGGTGCTTACGGGGCAAAAATTGTAGGATCTGGTGGCGGAGGAAGCATTGTAGTAATGGCAGAACCCGGAAATGAAGCTCCAATTGTAAAGGCATTACTAGATGCAGGAGCTATAGAAGCCTATGCTGTAACTGTTGATCCAGGTTCTAGAATTCAATAAATTAAGTGAAATTAAAAAAAATAATCATGCATAATAATTTAGTTATTTTAGCAGGCGGCGCCTCTTCAAGGATGAAAAAAGAAGTGGCAGTAGACAATTTAACAACCGAAGAGATTGCACAAGCAAATGAAAGAAGTAAAGGATTAATAGGTGTTGGTCCAAACGGAAGACCGTTGTTAGACTATCTTTTATTAAACGCAAAAAAAGCGGGATATAAAAACATCTACATTATTATAGGAGAACAAGGAGATTTATTTAAGGAATTCTATGGTAACAAAACCAAAAACAACAATTTTCATGATTTAAACATCTCCTTTGCAACTCAGTATATTCCAAAAAACAGAGTAAAACCATTTGGAACCGCTGATGCTTTGTACCAAGCTGTAGAGCAATATCCCGAATTAAATTCGCAGTCCTATTCCGTTTGCAATAGTGATAATTTATACTCTACCGCTGCTTTACTAGCCCTAAGAGAATCTATAATTACTCATGCATTTATTGCGTATGATAGAGATTCTATGGAATTCCCTTTAGAGCGAATTTCTCGATTTGCAATTGCAAAACTTAACCAAAAAGGATTTTTATTAGATATTCTTGAAAAACCTACTGCTGAAATTTTAGCCGAATATAAAGACAGCGAAGGCAAATTACGTGTGAGTATGAATGCTTTTAAGTTTGATGGAAAACTTATTTATCCTTACTTAAAAAATTGCCCAGTACATCCCGAAAGACAAGAAAAAGAACTCCCAACGGTGCTTTTAAATTTCTTACAGGAGCATCCTGATACAGCCTTGGGAATTCCCTTCTCTGAACATGTGCCTGATTTAACAGCCAAAGAAGATATTGCAGAAGTCAAAGAATATCTTAAAAATCATTATCCTGAATTAAATTGGGAAAACTAATGTAAGAGTAACTTCATATAGCATTCTAAATTATTATTTAAATTATTGTAAAAAAATAAATATGTCCCAAACAGAAAGTACTTCGTATAAGAATCAAAATAGTGTATTGATTCCGATGGTTATATTAACCTTGTTATTTTTCATTTTAGGATTTGTAACCTGGCTGAATGGTCCGCTTATACCTTTTTTTGAATTAGCCTGTGAACTAACCGAGTCTCAAGCCTATTTTGTGGCCTTTGCATTTTATATTGCCTACTTTGTTATGGCAATTCCTTCGTCATGGGTAATAGAAAAAGTAGGATATAAAAATGGCGTTTCGCTGGGGTTAATAGTAATAGCCTTGGGCGCATTTATGTTTTATCCTGCCGCAGAAACTAGAACTTTTTTGTTTTTTCTTGTTGCCTTATTTGTAATGGGAACAGGCTTAGCTATTTTGCAAACTGCGGCAAATCCTTATGTTGTCGTTATAGGCCCAAGAGAAAGCGCCGCAGCGAGAATTAGTATTTTAGGCGTTGCCAATAAGTTAGCAGGTTTTATAGCTCCATTGGCATTAACTGCGTTAGTGCTATCCAACATGAAAGAGTATACTGCAGAAAAAATAGCTGCACTAGATAGTATAGCAAAAACGAAAGCATTAGACTTATTAGCACTTCAGCTACAAACTCCTTATATTTATATGGGAATTGCAATTTTAGTACTCGCATTAATAATTCGATTATCTCCTTTACCAGAAATAGATTTAGATGAAGATGGTAGTGTATCAAATCAGGGTCTTTTAAAACAAATGATCAATGCAGGCAAACATCCTCAACTAGTTTTGGGTGTTATAACGCTTATCTTGTATGTAGCTGCAGAAGTTATTGCAGGAGATACAATAGGTAAATTTGGTAAACAATTAGGAGTTTATGGTGCTAATGGAGACTTTTATTTAAAATTGACTTCATTTACAATGACTGCAATGGTTATTGGTTATATTTTAGGCATAACGTTGATTCCAAAATATGTTTCTCAAGTGAATGCATTAAAAGCTTCTGGACTATTGGGCATTATTTTAGTATTGTTGATTGTATTTATTTCACCAACTATTAGTATTCAAATACCATTGATCCCCGCTTTGCCTTTAGTCGTAATTTTAGTTGCGCTTCTAGGACTTGCTAATGCACTTTGTTGGCCTGCCATTTGGCCTTTAGCGCTTCAAGATCTAGGAGGTTATACAAAAATAGCAGGTGCTATTCTAATAATGGGTATTATCGGTGGTGCAATTTTCCCTTTATTTTATGGCTTCTGGGCAGAAAGCATAAATCTAGCAAATGAGGCCAAAGGAATTACAGCAACCGCAAAAAGTGGGAATCAAATTGCTTATTTAATGCTACTACCAGCTTATATAATGATTCTATTTTTTGCTATCAAAGGACATAAATATAGAAGTTGGAGTAGATAATAATTCTAATATTATAATTTTTAAATAGTAAAAGATCATGTTAAAAAGTAAAATAGACCAAGCTACAGATTTTGAAAAAAGATTCGAAAATATTGATACTGTCGTTTTTGAAAACGCTACCGAAGCCTCTAAAGCAGTTGCGCAACAAATTGCAACTATCATTAAATCTAAGCAACAAAAAAACGAATCTTGTGTTTTAGGTTTAGCTACAGGTTCCTCTCCTAAGGGTTTGTATGCCGAATTAGTTCGTTTGCATAAAGAAGAAGGGCTCAGTTTTAAAAACGTTATCACATTCAATCTTGATGAATACTATCCTATGGAACCCGACTCTATAAATAGTTACGTTCGCTTTATGAAAGAATTGTTATTAGATCACGTAGATATTTTACCCGAGAATTATAATATCCCTGACGGAACCTTATCAAAAACAGAAATTGCAAGGTATTGCGCTACTTACGAGGAAAAGATTGAAAGCTTAGGCGGAATTGATCTGCAAATATTAGGAATTGGAGGAAACGGACATATTGGTTTTAACGAATCAGGGTCATTACAAAACTCAAAAACCAGATTGGTAGCCTTAGATCACATTACAAGAGTGGCTGCTAGTAAGGATTTTTCTGGCTTGAATAATACTCCTAGAACAGCCATTACATTAGGAGTAAAAAAAATAATGGAAGCTAAACAAGTCATTTTGATGGCTTGGGGAGAAGGAAAATCAAACATTGTAAAAGCCTCTGCCGAAGGAACTGTTACCAACCAAGTTCCTGCTTCCTTTCTGCAAGAACACAATAATGCTGTTTTTGTATTGGATAAAGAAGCGGCATCAAAATTAACGAGAATCAATAGACCGTGGCTCGTTTCTACAATTGACTGGACGGAACAATTGACTCGGAAAGCTGTTTTAGGATTAGCACTCGACCTTAAAAAACCAATTTTAATGCTTACTGATGCTGATTATATCGAAAACGGAATGAGCGATTTGTTGGCTGATTCTGGTCCAGCTTACGACATCAACATTAAAATTTTTAATAATTTACAAAACACTATCACTGGATGGCCTGGTGGAAAACCAAATGCAGAGGATATAAATCGCCCAGAAAGAGCAGAACCAGCTAGAAAAAGAGTCCTTATTTTTAGTCCACATCCTGATGATGATATCATTAGTATGGGAGGAACTTTTATGCGTTTGCAACAACAAGGCCATGAAGTTCATGTTGCCTACCAAACTTCTGGTAATATAGCCGTTGCAGATGATGAAGCCTTGCGGTTTGCTCGTTTTGTATGCGATTACAATGATAAATTTTCAATAAAAAGTCCCGAAGCAGATCAGATTTATAAAAATGCAACAGCCTTCCTTAAAAATAAAAAGAACAGCGAAATAGACATTCCAGAAGTTCGCTATTTAAAAGGTTTAATTCGAAAAGGAGAAGCACGTTCTACCAGTAATTTCGTAGGATTAACAGATGATAAAATTCATTTTATGGAACTCCCATTTTATGAAACAGGAACAATAGAGAAAAAACCTCTTGGACCAGAAGACATTCAATTAACGATGGATCTCATTGAAAAAATAAAACCACATCAAATATATGCTGCTGGAGATTTGGCAGATCCACACGGAACTCATAAAGTATGCTTAGACGCTATTTTTACTGCGGTAAAAAATCTTAAATCCAAAGACTACATGAAAGATTGCTGGGTTTGGCTCTATAGAGGCGCTTGGCAAGAATGGGGAATTGATGAAGTCGAAATGGCTGTTCCTATGAGTCCTGATCAAGTATTAGCAAAAAGACACGGGATTTTTAAACATCAGTCCCAAAAAGACGGTGTTGTATTTCAAGGATCTGATGCCAGAGAATTTTGGCAAAGAGCCGAAGATCGAAATAAAGAAACAGCCGAATTGTACATTCAGTTGGGATTATCCAATTATGCTGCAATGGAAGCTTTTGTGAGATGGCATTATTAATAATTAATCTAAAATTTAAATAATAAGCGATCAAAAACTATTTAATATTTATTTTTAAATTGAAAAAACCGCATATCCTTTAGCCTCTTTTTTGTATTTTAAGAGAATGATAAAGTGATATGCGGTTATTTTTTATCAATTTAATAGTAAACAAATTAGTCACTAATTTTTTAAAATAGATTATTCTCCAGAAATAATACAATTAAAATTTACCCATTTATAAAGTTTAAAAAAAGTCTATAAAGAAATTGATATTGTTAAATTTATTTTTACATTTGCGTTATTCTTATTTGTTCTAAATAAAGAAAGATAATTCATTACTAAATTGTTTTACAATGCCTAAAAAAATATTAGTTTCATTAGCCTTGATCGTTAGTTTTTTTGTTTCTGCACAAAAAAATAGTCTTTTAGAACCTTCATTCTGGAAAACAGCTCCTACAATTACAACTGTAAAAGCAGAAATAGAGAAAGGAAACAATCCTTCAGAAAAGACTAAAAATGCTTTTGATGCTGTTGTATATGCCATAAATAATGATGCACCTGCAGCAACAATTCAGTTTCTAATAGAACAACCCGGAAATGGTGTAGAAAAATTGACACACGATAATAGAAGTTACCTGCATTGGGCAACCAACAAAGGAAATTTAGAAATTGTAAATTATTTAATTACAAAAGGGTCTGATATTAATTTAGAAGATAGTCATGGCGCTACTCCTATTACCTTTGCTGTAACAAATGCGCAAAGCAATACCGCAGTATATAATGCTTTTTTAAAAAAAGGATTAGATCCAAAGAAAAAATACAAAGATGGAGCTACTCTTTTATTAATGGGGATTTCTAACGATAAAGAATTAGCCTTAAGCAATTACTTTATTTCAAAGGGATTATCTTATAAAGATACCGATAGCAATGGCAATACTGCTTTTAATTATGCTGCAAGAAATGGAAACATAACGATTTTAAAATCTTTACTTCAAAAAGGAGTAAAATATACTGATAATGCGTTAATTATTGCTGCAGAAGGTTCTCGTCGGGAAGCTAATACTTTAGAATTTTACAAATATTTAGTAGAAGACTTAAAATTAAAACCAACAGTAATTTCAGCAGACGGACAAACAGTATTACACCATATTGCTCGCAAGCCCAATCAGACAGAGATTATTAACTATTTTATAAAAAAAGGAGTAAATAGTAATAAAGCAGACAATGATGGCAATACTGCTTTGATGAATGCAGCTGCAGCAAAAGATACTGAGGCATTAGAATTACTATTAGCAAATACAGACAATGTAAATGTTCAAAATAAAAAAGGGGAATCTGCTTTATCATTTGCAGTTCTATCTGGAACGCCTCAGTCTGTATCACTTTTACTTAATAAAAAAGCAAATAGTAATGTTATAGATAAAGAAGGTAATAATCTAGGGTATTACTTAATTCAATCTTTTCGTCCTCAAACATTAGAGCGCGGAGCAGTAATTACAACTATTTCTAAAACAGATCCTTTTGATGTGAAATTAAAATTGCTACAAGAAAACGGATTAAACATAGCACAAGTTCAAAAAGACGGAAGTACTTTATACCATTATGCGGTTGTAAAAAATGATTTAAATTTGCTTCAAAAAATCAGCACCTTAAACATTGATATCAATGCCAAAAATAAAGATGGATTAACGGCCTTGCATCGTGCGGCTATGATTGCAAAAAATGATACTATTTTAAAATATTTACTATCTATAGGAGCAAAAAAAGACATTAAAACGGACTTTGACGAAACAGTTTATGACCTAGCCAAAGAAAACGAAACCGTACAAAAAGACAATATTTCATTAGAATTTTTAAAATAAAAAAATGAACTCATTATTTAAAACAGCACTATTATGTGCATTTATCAGCCTTATTTCTTTTCAAGCTACTGCTCAAAGCACTAAATATAAATGCATGCTTCAAATGTCTAATTACATGGGCGAAGGTGCTTATGTGGTGGTTTCTTTAGTAAATGCAAAAGGAACTTATGAAAAAACCCTTTATGTAATGGGAGAAGATAAAAAATGGTATAAAAGTCTGAAGGAATGGCATAAATTCTACTCAAAAAAACCAACGAATATTAGTGCTATTACGGGCGCTTCTGTAACTGGCGGTGATCGTAGCATTACTACTATAGAAATTGAAGATTCTAAAATAAATACTGGTTATAAACTGCGTTTTGAATCTGCTGTAGAAGATCAAAAATACAACACAACTGATATAGAAATTCCACTAACTACTGCTGCAATGTCCGAGAAAACAGAAGGTAAAGGTTATATTCGTTATGTCCGTTTAAGCAAAATATAATAGTACAATTAGATGACTCTTTCATTTTGGAGGTATTCACACCTCGCTTTGGCGGTATTCTCGTCCCTATTTTTAGTTTTAGCTTCTGTTACAGGTTCTATTCTTGCTGTAGATGCGATTCAAGAGCAACTTCCAAATTATAAGGTTGAAAATTTTGACGCGATCACATTAACTAAAAGTTTGCCTAAGCTACGTGCCATTTACCCTGAAATAAATGAAATTCAGATTGATCATAATCAGTTTGTAAGTATTCAAGCAATTGATTCTTTAGGCAATGAAGTAAATGCTTATATCGATCCAGTAAACGGAAAAGTGATTGGTTCAATATCAAAAAAAAGTGATTTCATTCAATGGATTACTGCTTTGCATCGTTCCTTATTTTTACACGAAACGGGGCGTATATTTATAGGTATTAATACCTTTTTTCTCTTTTTAATCGCTATTTCTGGAAGTGTTTTAATTCTTAAAAGACAAAAAGGATTGCGCAGTTTCTTTTCTAAAATTGTAAAAGAGAATTTTAGCCAATATTATCATGTTTTCTTAGGGCGAATAGCCTTAATCCCCATCTTGATTATTGCACTCTCTGGAACTTATTTGTCTATGGAGCGTTTTCATCTTTTTGATAATAAAAAAGGAAGCGACACAAAAATAAATACAGTTTCTACTAAAGTTGTAAAAAAATTCGATTTAAAACACACTCATTTTTCAGCTGTTACTAAAATCATATTCCCTTTTTCTGACGATAAAGAGGATTATTACACGTTTGAATTAAAAGATAGGAAAATTGAAGTAGATCAATATTCAAATGAAATTATAACAGAAAATATTTTCCCCAGAGCTGTTTCATTAACCAATCTGAGTTTGGATTTGCATACAGGTAGATCGAGCATAATTTGGGCAATTATACTTGGATTAGCTTCTATAAATATTGTATTTTTTATTTATTCTGGTTTTACAATGACGCTTAAAAGAAGAGCCAATCGTATCAAGAATAAATATAAAGCTACTGAAAGCAAATATATAGTATTAGTTGGTTCAGAAAACGGAAGCACCTTGCGTTTTGGTAATGCCATTTTAAAACAACTAAATGATCAAGGTGAAAAAGCCCATCTTGCAGAATTAAATAGTTATACCAATTATCCTAAAGCTGCTCATCTAATTATTCTTACTTCTACTTATGGCTTGGGCGATCCGCCATCTAATGCCACAAAATTTATATCTCTTTTAGAAAAAAATAAGCAACAACAACAAATTAATTATTCGGTAATTGGTTTTGGTTCTACCTCTTATGCTGATTTTTGTGCTTATGCTAAAGCCATAGATAGTTTACTAACCAAACAATCTTGGGCAAATCGCTATATAGAATTACAAACTGTGAACGATAAATCAGCACATGAATTTGTAAACTGGGTTCGATTATGGAATGTTCAAAGTAATATATTATTTGCTTCTACTCCTTCTTTATACAATCATATTCCGAATGGCTTAGAAAAATTGGTGGTTTTAGACAAAACCATGGTTTCAGAAAAAGATCAAACTTTTTTACTCACTTTGCGAGCAGGAATTCGAAGTAAATTTACCTCTGGTGATCTTTTGGCAATTTATCCCGCGAATGACAACAGGGAACGCTTGTATTCTATTGCTAAAAATAATGGAAATATTCAGTTAGCAATTAAACTACATCCCTCAGGACTTGGTTCTAGCTATTTAAATGAGCTGAAAGTTGAAGAAACCATTAAGGCTCAATTATTAAATAATAAAACTTTTCATTTTCCTAAAAAAGTAAAAAAAATAGCGCTAATATCAAATGGAACTGGAATTGCACCTTTCCTTGGAATGATTTCACAAAACAAGAAAAAATCCGAAATTCATTTGTACTCTGGTTTTCGCCAAAACACCGCAATTACCACTGTCTATCAAAATTTTGCTTCAGAAATGAAACTTAAAAACCAACTATCTAACTTTCATATAGCTTATTCTCGCGAAGAAAATCATCAATATGTAATGGATCTTATCAAAAGAGATTCTGAATTCTTTGCCGATTTATTAATAAATAATGGTTCAATAATGATATGCGGATCACTAAAAATGCAATTTGACGTCGAAAGTGTTTTAAATTCTATTTGCTTAATCCAAAATAAAACTCCTCTCTCTGAATATAAAACTAGAGGTCAGATTCTAACCGATTGTTATTAATCTAAAGCTGAAAATGAAATTTAGTACTAACTATTACATATTAATACTGCTACTCTGCTCTTTTTATACACAAGCTCAAGTGCTGCGAAAAAGAACTACATTATTGATGGGCGGCCGTTTTGATATCACTCTAGTTGCCAAAGATTCCTTAACAGCCGAACAAAGCATTGATGAGGTTATTTCCGAAATTTCCCGTATCGAATTTTTAATCTCAGATTGGAAGCCTACCTCTCAAGTATCAGAAATTAATCAAAACGCAGGAATACGACCTGTAAAAGTCGACAAAGAAGTTTTTGATCTAACTAAAAGAGCCATTCATTTATCTCAAATCACTAACGGTGCGTTTGACATTAGCTTTGCAGCAGTAGATAAAATCTGGAAATTTGATGGCTCCATGAAAGCCATGCCTTACGAAGAAAGCATTAAAAAATCAATAGAAAAAATAGGCTATAAAAACATCATTTTAGACAGTATAAACAGCACCGTTTTTTTGAAATTAAGAGGAATGAAAATTGGTTTTGGCGCACTTGGTGAAGGCTACGCCACAAATAAATGCCAAGAAATAATGCAAACCAAAGGAATTCTATCCGGAATCATAAATGCCACAGGAGACATGAGTGTTTGGGGTACACAACCCAACGGAAAACCGTGGAATGTTGGTCTTACTAATCCTTTTCATCCCAAAGATCTGTTAGCGATCATCGCACTAAAAAATACCGCAATTACCACCTCTGGATCCTACGAAAAATTTGTTGTTTTTAATGGTAAACGCTATTCTCATATTATTAATCCAATAACCGGTTATCCTGCAACGGGGTTATGCAGTGTAACTATTTTAGGACCAAATGCAGAAATAGCCAATGGTTTTAGCACATCGGCTATGGTTTTAGGAAAAAAAGATGCAATAAAATTATTGAATAATTTTCCTAATTATCAGTATCTTTTTATAACGGATTCTGGAAAAATAATAAAATCTAAGAATTTCCCAAAGTATCAACGAAAGAAATAAAATACTACTTGGCCAATCTACTTTTTGATTTTTAACATCTCAGCAAAGTGATTGTTATTTTTTAAAGATAATAGGAATTATTCATTTAGAAACGAGTCAATAAAGTAGCTATTTTATTAAGTAAATATTAATTAATTTTTCTGAATTGATTTGAATAACTATCTATATTTGATTAGTAATCTTTAAGATATCAAAAAATAAAAATAATTTAATATTTATAAAATGAAAAAAATAATAACAGTAATTGCCATTGCATTCTTTACTATTAATCTGAGTGCGCAAGAAGTAAAAACTACTAAAGAAAAAGCTAAAAAAGAATCTTGCTGTGCAAAAAAAGAGAGTAAAACTATGAGTGCATCAGAAATTGCCAAATGTCAAGCCAAATGCAAAGCAGAAGGAAAAAAATGTGATTCTGGTTCTGGAAAAAAATGCTAATCTATACCATTTGTATTTAATATATATATAAAACGCCTCTACAATTAGAGGCGTTTTTATATTTTAAAAGCTAGTTGTCAATCGTATGAACTGGTTTTATTTAACTCGAACACTCCATTCAAAATCCATTTCAGATACTTGAACTCCTTTTTCATCAGTTCCAATTGATTTCATCCAGAAGGTTTTTCCTTCACCAGTTGCTACAGTTTCCTGTATTGCTTTTTCTATAAGATGTCCATCATTACATACAAAAGTAATTCTACCGGTTGCTTTTTTTGTAAAATTCCCTTTATTATTCGCGACTAACATAGAGATTTTCCTTCCACTCTTTTGAATTTGAAACATTACTAGAGCACCAGTAGAAAGCTCTGCAGCCATAGCTTGCACAGCAAAATACATGGAATTAAAAGGGTTCTGGTTAATCCATCTGTGTTTTACAGATACTATGCATTTGTTCTCATCTATATTTTTTACGCGAACACCACAAATAAATGCAGAAGGCAATTTGAACAATAGAAATTTATTAAGTTTTGATACGGTAAGTTTCATTATCAGTGGTTTTTTTGCTAAAATACAAAAAAATAGTATGCGTACATACAAAAATACATTTGTTAAATTTGTGTTAAATTTAGGTACTATGCGAAACAAGATACTGTCTTTTGAACATATATTTGCATAAGAAATTACTAGGTAAGCTATCTGGTACTAAAAAAAAGAGTTTCAATCATCATCATCAAAAAATCAAAACCATGGAATCAACAACTGAAAAAAACATTGCCACATTTACGCACTTGAGTGCCTTAACGAAATACTTTATCCCTTTTGGAAATTATATTTTTCCTATAATATTGTGGACCAGTAAAAAAGACAAATCTGAACTTGTAGATGAAAGCGGAAAACAGATTCTTAATTTTCAATTGAGTTTATTACTTTACTCTTTAATACTACTTGTAATTGCAGTTCCCACTTTTTTAGTTACGCTATTTAAAAACACTTCTTTTCAAAGCTTAAACTATAACAATGATTTTGAAATCTCAAATTTTAACTTTGAAGGTAATATCGGTTTACTAACTTTAGGATTTACATGTTTGCTGATTTTTGCCCTTTTAAAAATATCAGAATTCTTTTTAATCATTTATGCTTCTATAAAAACATCAAACGGCGAAAAATATAAATATCCTATCACAATCCCATTTATAAAATAAAAAACGATCTCATCATTCGTATCATGCAAAATCAATTTTCATCTTGCCAAGAAATAATGCTGGCACATCAATCAAAAAAAGAACAGTTTAATCAACTAAAACAACAAATGAATTATGAACATTGAAAACACAAAAGCCCAAATGCGCAAAGGGGTTCTCGAGTTCTGCATCTTATCTGTATTAAAAGAGAAAGATGCCTATACATCGGAGATATTAGACACTTTAAAAAACGCAAAATTACTAGTGGTTGAGGGAACAATTTATCCGCTACTAACTAGACTTAAAAACGACGGATTACTCAACTACCGTTGGGAAGAATCAACCTCTGGACCACCCAGAAAATATTATGGACTAACCGAAATAGGACAAACTTTCTTAAACGAACTTAATGGTACTTGGACAGAACTATCCGATGCCGTAAACCTTATAACCAACCAAAAACAATAGTCATGAATAAAACTGTAAATATAAACTTAGGCGGAATGTTCTTCCATATAGATGAAGATGCATACCAAAAACTAACTCGTTATTTTGACGCTATAAAACGTTCTTTATCAAACTCATCTGGTCGTGATGAAATAATAAAAGATATTGAAATGCGCGTTTCAGAATTATTACATGAAAAACAAATTAGTGATAAACATGTTATTGTTTTAAAAGATGTAGATGAAGTTATTGCTGTAATGGGACAACCCGAAGATTACATTATAGAAGAGGAAAATACAAGCAATACTTCCTTTAATAATTCGGATACTAGAGGAACTAAAAAACTGTATCGTGACAAAGAAAAAGGAATGATTGGTGGCGTTGCTTCTGGTTTAGGATATTATTTTGGAATAGATGCCGTATGGATCAGAGTGGTACTTATTCTATTAGTGTTTGCTGGATTTGGAACTGGTATTTTAGCTTATATCATTCTGTGGATTGTAACTCCTGAGGCAATAACTACTTCCGAAAAACTAGAAATGACTGGAGAACCAGTAACTATTTCCAACATAGAGAAAAAAGTTAGAGAAGAGTTTGAGAATGTTTCAGACAAATTCAAAAACGCAGATTATGACAAATACGGCAATCAAATTAAGAGTGGTGCTGGTAAATTAGGAAATTCATTAAGTGATTTCATAATGACTCTTTTTAATGTGTTTGCAAAATTTCTAGGAATAATTTTAATCCTATCTGGTTTAGCAATGATTATCGTTTTTTTAGTTGGCGCCTTAACTTTAGGTTCTACTAATTTTGGAAACTTTCCTTTTCACCAATTTATTGAGTCAGGAAATTTTACAGATTATCCGATTTGGGTTTTTGGAGCATTGGTTTTTATAGCAATAGCAATTCCAAATTTCTTCTTGATACTTTTAGGATTTAAATTAGTGTCACCTAACATAAAATCAATAGGAAGCATTGCTAAATATACTTTATTAGCACTTTGGATAATTGCAATGGCGTTGTTAATTTCTATTGGAGTTAAACAAGCAAGCGCATTTGCAGTAGATGGTAGAGTCGTAAAAAAAGAGATCTTAAATCTAAAACCTACTGATACTCTATTTATAAAGTTTACGCACAGTGATTATTTCGCAAAAAACATTAATGATCGCAATGACTTTATAATTTCACAGGACTCAACAGGAACAGATGTAATTTATTCGAATGAAGTTTCTTTAAAAATAGAAAAAACGAATGAAAAACTACCTTATATTCAGATTGAGAAAGAAGCAAAAGGAAAATCATTATCTGAAGCCAAGAAAAGAGCTGAACAAATTAAATACAGCTATAAAATAGAAGGAAGTCATTTAATTTTAGACAACTATTTGTTAACAGATTTAAAAAACAAATACAGAGATCAAGAAATTGAAATCACTTTATATTTACCAAAAGGAACTTTATTAAAACCGGATGAATCTTTGCGAAACTATGACCGTACCGATGCAGATTACTTTTTATGGAATCCAGAATCTAATACCAATGTTTACAAAGTTGAGGAGAACAAAGTAAGATGTTTAAATTGTGATACTGAAGAAGACTATAATAGTGATTACGATTCTGAAAATGATACTAAGCAAACCTCAATAACTATCAATGAGAATGGGGTATCAGTCAAAGGAGATACTATAAAAAATTCTAAAAAAGTGTTTAAAGAATTAAAAATAAATAAAGACGGTATAATAATTAAAACTAACTAGTCATGCTAAAAATTTTAACATTAATCACAAAATTTATTTTAGTAACCTTAACCGCACTGTTGTTTGCATCTTGTAATTATTCTATAAATCTCAAGTCAATTAAAGGCAGCGGAAATATTACTACTGAAAAAAGAAATGTAGAAAGTGATTTTACAAGTATTGAAGTAAACAATTCTATTGAGGTTGTAATCGAACAATCGAATACTACAGAAATAATAGTTGAAGCTGATGATAATTTGCAAAAACACATCACTACAAAAGTAGAGAATGGCACACTTATTATTTCATGCGATAAAAATTATCTAATCGATACGAAAACAAAAAAAGTAAGTGTTAAAATGCCGATTATTGATGAATTAGAAGCTACTAGTAATTCAAAAATCACCAGCAAAAACACTTTAAAAGGAGAAAACATTCGTTTAAATACTTCTAGTGCTGCACGTATTAACATCAATATTGAATCGGATAATATTAGTTGTGATACCAGTAGCGGAAGCATCATTATACTTAATGGTAAATCATTAAAATTAGAAGCAAATGCATCTAGTGGAAGTGAAATAATTGCTGTAAAGATGCTTGCTAATGAAGTTATTGCAGATGTATCTAGTGGAGCAAGGATTAGTGTTCATCCAATTGTTAAGTTAAATGCTGAAGCTTCTAGCGGAGGAAGTATTACATATGACATTCAGCCTAAATCGATATCTAAAAATACAAGTTCTGGCGGAAGTATCGATCAAGAATAAAAAAAAGCAAGTAAATATAAAAAAATCATCCATCAAAAAATGGATGATTTTTTTATATTTGTAAATACATTAATACAAATAATCATGAAAAAATACCTTACGCTACTCCTACTCTTTTTAGCAACAACGATCTTGTTTGCTCAAAAAAAAGAAAAGATAAAAGGATCTAAAATAGTAACCATAGAACGTAGAGAAGTTGGTAAATTTTCAGCTTTGCTGATTGAAGATAATCTTGAGGTATATTTAGAAAGAGGAGAAAAAGCAGAATTAAAAATAGAAGCTGACGAAAATTTACAGGATATTATTTCTTTTGAATTGCATGACAGCACCTTGCGTATTTTTACTACTAAGAATATCACTAATTACAAAAAAATAATAGTAAAAGTTACTTATACCGATGAATTAAATCTAATCACTTCAAAAGATGATACGACCATCAACTCGATTCAGGAACTTTTATTAAATTCAATTACGATAAAAGCACAAGATGCGTCAAAATTATTTTTAAATGCCAATACCAAAGATTTTTTACTTCAAGCAGGAGACAAAACAAAAACAGAACTGAATTTAAAATCAGAAAACGCAACTGTTGAACTAAATAAAAATGCTACATTAAAAGCATTGATCAACACCAGTTTTTTAAAGGTGGATCAGTATCAAAAAACAACTGCAACTATTGAAGGAACTGCTCTAAACACGGCTATACGATTAGACAATAATGCAACCTTTGTTGGAAATAAGTTAACTACTAAAAAAGGAGACATTACAGCAGAAAGCTATTCTTCCTGCAGTTTATTTGTAGAAAAAGAAGTGATGATTGAGGCAACAAATAAATCTGAAATTCAACTCTTGGGAAATCCAAAAATAGAAATACGCAAGTTTTTAGATGAAGCTAAACTTCTTAAAAAATTGAAGTAAAAACATCTATTTTATAATTAAGAAAAATTCTTTAATACAGTATATCAAGTATAAAAAAAGAGTCCCGATTTTTACAAATTGGGACTCTTTTTTTATACTATTTTATAATCACTTATTCTTTAGAAGCTAAATAGCGTTCTGCATCTAGAGCAGCCATACAACCTGTTCCAGCAGCAGTAATTGCTTGACGGTATACACTATCTGCAGCATCTCCGGCAACAAAAACACCTGGCACATTCGTTTTAGCACTTCCAGGAGTATTAACAATATATCCTGTTTCATCTAGAGTGATGTAATCCTTAAAAATATCAGTATTAGGCTTATGACCAATAGCTACGAAAAAACCTGTAGCCTCAATTGTAGCAGTTTCTCCATTATTTTTATTCAACACTTTTACTCCAGTTACTACTTGCTCGTCTCCTAAAACCTCAATAGTATCGTGATTCATTAAAATGGTAATATTTTCGGTTTTGCGAACGCGTTCTTCCATGATTTTAGAAGCTCTAAATTTTTCGCTTCTAACCAACATGGTTACTTTTTTACAAAGTTTAGATAAGTAATGTGCTTCTTCACAAGCAGAGTCTCCTGCTCCAACGATAACTACTTCTTGATTTCTGTAGAAAAAACCATCGCATACCGCACAGGCAGAAACGCCACCACCCATTTTTAAATAATGTTGTTCTGAAGGTAAACCTAAATATTTAGCAGAAGCTCCAGTAGAAATAATTACAGTTTCACAATGCAATTCTTTAGTTCCGTTGATCCACACTTTATGTACATTATCTGAAAAATAAACTTCAGTTGCCCATCCATCACGTACATCTGTACCAAAACGTTTTGCTTGCGCTTCTAAACCTACCATCATCTCTGGACCCGTTATTCCTTCTGGATTTCCAGGCCAGTTTTCTACTTCATTAGTTGTTGTTAGTTGTCCACCGGGTTGCATACCTTGATATAAAACAGGATTCATATTTGCTCTTGCAGCGTATATTGCAGCTGTATAACCAGCGGGACCAGAACCTATAATAAGACATTTAATTTTTTCTATTGTATCTGACATAATGGAATTTTATAATAATTTTTATTGATGCAAATGTATGTTTTTTATTAAAAAATCGATTCAAAAACCCATCACATTTAGCTATTTAAAAATAATCGCAATCAATTTAAAATTATCACTTGTAAAACACAAAAAAAGTTTTATATTTGCACCCGATTACGGGGTGTAGCGTAGCTCGGTTATCGCGCCTGCTTTGGGAGCAGGAGGCCGCAGGTTCGAATCCTGCCACCCCGACAAAAAAGCTGAACAGCAATGTTCGGCTTTTTTTTATGGAACTAATTTAAAAAAAAGGAGCTCCACTTTTCAACTTGATTTTTAAAACAAAAACGGGATTTCAAACCAGTAAAAATACCCAAAAGAACAATAAAACAATTGTAAACTGTATTGATTAGTTATTGTTAGAGAATAAAATCAAACAAAACACCTTTGTTTTTAAAACCCTGAAAAACCGATAATAGGATAAAAATTCACGTCAATAGTAGTAACAACAGCTATAAAATAGTGATAGACTGTCAAAATAAAAATGGGTAAATAGCAAGGAATCAAACTTTAAGAAATGTTTACAAAATAGATTTTTTGAAACCATAAATAATTGTATTTTTACCGTTCAAAATTATAAAAATAAATGGGCAAAATCATCGCGATTGCTAATCAAAAAGGAGGAGTTGGAAAGACTACAACATCGGTTAATCTTGCTGCTTCATTAGGAGTTTTAGAAAAGAAAGTATTACTTATTGATGCTGATCCACAAGCAAATGCCAGCTCTGGGGTTGGAATTGATGTTGAATCTGTTGAAATTGGTACCTATCAAATTCTAGAACACAGTCACACTCCAAAAGAGGCTATTATAAAGTGTAATGCTATAAACGTAGATATTATTCCAGCACATATTGATCTTGTGGCTATCGAAATAGAATTGGTAGACAAAGAGAACAGAGAATATATGTTTAAAAAAGCGCTAGAAAGCATTAAAGATGAATACGACTACATCATTATTGATTGTGCTCCTTCATTAGGATTGCTAACTTTGAATGCATTGACTGCTGCTGATTCTGTAATCATTCCTATTCAATGTGAATATTTCGCATTAGAAGGTCTAGGTAAATTGTTAAATACTATAAAAAGTATCCAAAAAATACACAATCCAGATTTAGATATAGAAGGATTGTTATTGACGATGTTCGATTCTAGATTGCGTTTGTCTAACCAAGTAGTAGAAGAGGTTCAAAAACATTTTAACGACATGGTTTTTGACACAATCATACAAAGAAATGTAAAATTGAGTGAAGCACCTAGTTTTGGCGAAAGCATTATAAACTATGACGCAACAAGTAAAGGAGCTATTAATTACCTGCACTTGGCTCAAGAAGTTATAAAGAAAAACAGTAAATAGTTTTATGGCAAAAGCACTTAAAAAACAAGCCTTAGGAAGAGGATTATCAGCATTATTAAAAGATCCAGAAAACGATATAAAATCTGTTGATGATAAGAATGCAGATAAAGTAGTGGGAAATATTATTGAGCTTGAAATAGAAGCTATTGAAATAAATCCTTTTCAGCCTAGAAGTAACTTCAATGAAGAATCGCTAAGAGAACTAGCAACTTCTATTAGAGAATTAGGTGTTATTCAGCCTATTACTGTTAGAAAGCTAGAATTTAATAAGTACCAATTAATTTCTGGAGAACGTCGTCTTCGCGCTTCTACTTTAGTGGGATTGACTACTGTTCCTGCTTACATTCGTATTGCAAATGATAACGAATCGCTGGTTATGGCATTGGTAGAAAACATCCAGCGTCATGATTTAGATCCAATAGAAATTGCACTTTCTTACCAACGCTTAATTGATGAAATTCAATTAACGCAGGAGCAAATGAGTGAACGTGTGGGTAAAAAAAGATCTACAATCGCCAATTATTTACGACTATTAAAGTTAGATCCAATTATCCAAACTGGGATTCGTGATGGTTTTATTAGTATGGGTCATGGACGTGCGATAATCAATATTGAAGATCTTGATATTCAAACTGACATCTATCAAAAAATCGTAAGTCAAAACTTATCGGTACGTGATACAGAGGCATTGGTGAAAAACTATCAAGAAAGTTTAAAACCTAAACCAGAAGGAAAGCCTAAAACAGCTTCTTTTGAAATTGAGGACTCTCAAAAAAACCTCTTTGTCAATTATTTTGGAGCTAAAGTAGATGTTAAAATAGCTGGAAATGGCAAAGGTAAAATTACCATTCCTTTTGACTCTGAAGAAGATTTTAATAGAATCATTAAATTAATAAACGAATAAGTGAATAAAATTATTTTCATAGTTCTATTCTTATTTAGCCTTGGAACTGCAACTGTTTATTCGCAAAAAAAAACAGATGCAGTTCTTGTGGCTAAAGACACTTTGAAATCAAATGACATTGATCCTTTGACTCCAGCAAAAGCTGCTTTTTTCTCAGCAGTTTTACCAGGTTTGGGACAAGCCTACAACAAAAAATATTGGAAAATTCCTTTAGTTTATGGTGCTCTTGGTACCAGTCTTTATTTTTATATTGATAATAATAAAAAATACCATCAGTATAGAGATGCTTATAAAAGCAGATTAGAAGGATATGTCACCGACGATTTAGCTTTTTTAGACAATACTCGATTAATTGCTGCACAAAAGTTTTACCAACGCAATCGCGACTTATCGGCTTTAATTACGGTAGCGTTTTATGCGCTAAATATTATTGATGCCAATGTAGATGCCGCTTTAATTCAATTTAATGTTGATGAATCTCTATCGATACGTCCAGTACTTTATCCAAATGATGTAACATTAAAAACAAATGTTGGACTAACCCTTAATTACCGTTTTTAATAGTTGAAATTAAGAACATCAAATTTAAATAAATACCTAGTATGAGATTAAATGACAAAATAGGAAATAGGTATTATTTAATAATCATTTCGTTTCTAATTTTGATTAATTTAATAAATTACTCCAATATTAAAAGTTTTGAATTCTTAAGAATGAATGATTTTTTTTCAGGAGCATTTATTGGAATACTCATACCATTAGCTTTTGTAGGAATGCTTAATTACATAAAAACAAAATAAATGAAAATTGCGCTTTTAGGATATGGAAAAATGGGTCAAGTTATTGAGCGAATAGCGCTTGAAAGAGGCCATGAAATCGTTTTGAAAAAAGACGAAAACAGCACTTTTGAAGGACTTTCTAATGCTGATGTAGCAATTGATTTTAGTGTTCCCTCTGCTGCAGTTCAAAATATCTCTACTTGTTTTCATGCTAATGTTCCTGTAATTTCAGGGACAACAGGTTGGCTCGAACACTATGATGAAATGGTCGCGTTGTGTAAGTCTACTAATGGTGGATTTATCTCTAGCTCTAATTTTAGTTTAGGGGTAAATATTTTCTTTGAAATCAATGAATATTTGGCAAAAATCATGTCAAAATTTGATTCGTATTCTGTAAGTATGGAAGAAATTCATCATACTCAAAAACTAGATGCGCCAAGCGGAACGGCAATTTCATTAGCCAAAGGAATAATCGAAAACAGCTCTTACATTGATTGGACTTTAGAAAATGCAGCGCCAAAACAAATTCATATAGAAACCAAACGAATAGGATCAGTACCGGGAACACACACGGTAACTTACAATTCGGGCGTAGACGCAATAGAAATAAAACATACTGCTCACAATCGAGAAGGTTTTGCTCTTGGAGCCTTAATTGCTGCAGAATGGATTGTTGGCAAACAAGGCGTTTTTACTATGAAGGATGTTCTAGAACTTTAAACGGGTTTTAAACTATTATTTTTTGTATTTATTTTATAATTTTCAATCAAATATATTAATCACAAAAATTGTCGAGTTAGCTCCTGTTTAGCTTAGCAATTATTTAATCAAAAAAAACATCATATTATGTCAGTATATCAATGGTTTATTTTTTTCTTGCTTATCCAAATCGTTCACTTTTTAGGAACTTGGAAATTGTATGAAAGCGCTGGTAGAAAAAAATGGGAAGCAGCAATTCCTGTGTATAATGCAATCGTTTTAATGAAAATAATAAAAAGACCTACCTGGTGGACCATTTTATTATTTCTTCCTATTATCAACTTGATTATGTTTCCTGTTGTTTGGATAGAAACGTTACGTAGTTTTGGAAAGCGCTCTACTTTAGATACTTTTTTAGGAATTTTTACTCTTGGATTTTATATCTATTATGTAAACTACACACAAAAATTAGAGTATGTATCAGACAGAAGTTTAGTTCCAAAATCAAAAACAGCAGATACGATAAGTTCTTTGCTTTTTGCAGTTATTGTAGCCACATTGGTACATACTTATTTAATTCAACCGTACACAATCCCAACTTCTTCATTAGAAAAATCATTATTAGTTGGAGATTTTCTATTTGTTAGCAAAATGAATTACGGTGCTAGAGTACCTATGACTACCATTGCATTACCGATGGTTCATGACTCAATTCCTTTGACAAAACTAAAATCGTACTTATCCTATCCTCAATTGCCGTACATGAGATTACCGGGAATTCAGAATATTAATCGTACCGATATTGTAGTTTTTAACTGGCCCGTAGATACTGTATATCGTTTTTTTGACACATCAAAAAGACGTGCTTATAAGCCTGTTGACAAAAAATCAAATTATGTAAAAAGATGTGTTGGTATACCTGGAGATTCTTTGGCTATAAAAGATGGAGTCGTTTACATTGATGGTAAAATATTACAATTACCAGAGAGAGCAAAACCACAATTCTCTTATAAAATTGCTTTTGATGGAAAAACTGCTGTTAATCTTGAATATTTATTTAAAGATTTAGACATAACAGACCCAGCTTTTTTTACAAATGACGTAAAAAGAGATACTCTTTTTTTAAGTGCATTAACAGAAGTTGGAGCGCAAAGATTTAAAGACACACCCGGAATTACAGCTGTTATAAGACAAGTTTCTACCGCTCCAGACAATGGCGTTTTTCCTCATATTAACAAATGGAACAAGGATAATTACGGACCAATATACATTCCGCAACAAGGAAAAACTGTTGCTTTAAACTTAGAAACGTTACCTTTTTACAAAGCGATAATAACAGATTACGAAAATAATGAGTTAAAGGTAGAGGGTTCAGAAATAAAAATTAATGGCAAACTAGCAACTACTTATACCTTTAATCAAAATTATTATTGGATGATGGGAGACAACCGTCACAACTCTGAAGATAGCCGTTATTGGGGTTTTGTACCACAAAATCATATCGTAGGAAAACCTATTTTTATCTGGCTAAGTATTGATCCGAACGGTAAAGGAATAAATAAAATACGCTGGGATAGAGTTTTTACTACAGTTAGTGGTGAAGGACAACCTCAATCCTACTTTAAATTGTTCTTACTAGGTTTAGTGGTTTTCTTTGTAGGTGAATATTTTTGGAAAAAAAGAAAACAGACAAAAGTGTAAACATAAGGAATTGAAAGGGTAAGGTTTAAAATAATATTTGACTTTACCCTTTACTTTTTAAACTAGTAAACAAATGAATACTTTAATACACCCTACCTATTTCCCATCGATTAGTCATTTCGTTGCTATGGCTCAGGCGGATAAAATTACTTTTGAAATTGAGGATAATTTCCAAAAACAAACCAATAGAAATAGAACTTACATCTACAGTCCAAACGGAATTTTATTAC
This sequence comes from Flavobacterium pygoscelis, assembly GCF_023162025.1. Classification (NCBI taxonomy): domain Bacteria; kingdom Pseudomonadati; phylum Bacteroidota; class Flavobacteriia; order Flavobacteriales; family Flavobacteriaceae; genus Flavobacterium; species Flavobacterium pygoscelis. The sequence goes on from NZ_JALNUB010000004.1 coordinate 201,462, forward strand.
TAAACATTCCAATTAAGCATTCAAAAGAAAACCGTCAAAAAACAAAAGAAATTAGAATTGAACCTGATTTTGATTGGCAAAAACAACATTTTAAATCTTTAGAAGCAGCCTATAGAAGTTCTCCATTTTTCGAGTTTTTTGAAGATGATCTTCGTCCTCTTTTCGAAAAAAAGTATGAGTTCTTATTAGATCTTAATTTTGAAGTATTAGATATTGTATTCAAATGTTTAAGAATGAAAGTGGAATACAATAAAACTACCGAATATTTTCATCAAGTAGATCAAAATAATATGTCTGACTATAGAAATTTAGTTGAAGGAAAAAAAGACATTTCTGAATTTGAGAAATACACTCAGGTTTTTGATGATAAATATGGATTCCTTAACAACCTTAGTATTTTGGATCTATTATTTAATGAAGGCAAATATGCAATGGATTATCTTAAAGAACAAAAATTAATCATCAAATAGGGTAATGTACTGAAAAATGGTTGGTGGATTTTACAAAAATAAGTTGTAATATTCTATCGTTAATCTCAAGAGGAAGTATGCTCTGGTGGAGACCAACATATCAGCAATAAGGTTAATGCAATATGGTAAAATGGGTAGTTCAGTTTTGGACTACCTTTTTTCATTTTACCAGTTTGCTTTATGGCTAAAAAAACTTACTTTTCGTTATTCAAAAATATATACCATTTTATAAAATTCATTCTGTTTTTAGTTGTGAGGCCGCGATGAATATCTAAGTGATTTTTAAGATGGCTAAAATAGCCTTCTATGCCATTTGTGGTTTTTGGAATATTTGAATTTTTCAGATAATGAAACATATTTGGCAATGCACTTTTTATTGTAGAATAAGAACGTCTGAGTAATTTGTGAGTATACCAATATCGATCAGATTCCAGGTTAAATGTTTTCTCGTTGATATAAGCTTTATGCCTTTCAAACCAATGATTAAATTCTTGTATCCAATAAGTTTTATCATTTTCTGTCTTGATTTTCAAGAGCATTAAAACAATTCTTCTTAATTCTTGTCCAGCGATATGATTTGGGTATCTAGTGAGCCAAATCAAGCACATTCTCTGAATATGAACCAAACAACGTTGTACTTTTACATCAGGTATAGCCTTTTTTATCGCTTTCAAAATACTTTTATGACCGTCTGTTGTTACACTTTCGATTTGAATTCCTAACTTAATAAGATTCTCCAAATCTTCTTTCATTTCAAAATAATCTTCTTTGTCTGTAAAGCGTATAAGTTGAGTATAACCATCATAATCATCTTGGTAGCAGACCAAACAAAACTTCTGAAAATAGGTTGCATCCATTCGCAGATTAGCATTATCTCTTTGAATGATTTTTATCTTTGGAGCTTGCTCTAAAATAGCGTAGAAAGTCCTTTGAAGAGTATCTTTTGAGTAGCCGCTATCTCTCGGGTTAATGTTTTGTATGTTTGACGCTCTAATATCCATTTTTTAAACCAAACAAATCTATTTTTCAAACGCTGTTCTGGTCGGCTTCGAGTAAATAATAAACCACAATTTTTACACTTAAATCGTTGTTTACCTTCTCTGATTCCCCACTTAATAACATCTAAACTTTTACATCCCCAACAACGCTTTTTTTTGAGTTTTCCATATACTAAAAAAGTTTTATGAAACGAATTTCATAAAACTTTTTGTAAGGTCATACATGTAAAGGCTTTAAAAGGTTTTTACCAACCATTTTTCAGTATTATGCCTCAAATAGTAAAGTCCCTTTTACTCTAATGATAATCTTGCAAGGATAGGAAAATGATCTGAATTGATAAAACTAGGAAAGCTTTCAAAACTCTTGACAGTCATTTTTTCATCAGTAAAAATATAATCAATTCTAGCGGGATAATATCTAAATTTATAGGTGCTTCCAAAACCAGTTCCAGCTTCTTCAAAACCATCCTTCATTTTCCCCTTAATACTTCTGTAAACATAAGAAAAAGCACTATTATTCATATCTCCGCAGATGATAATTGGATAAGTACATTCCGTTTTATGAGTAGCAAATATTTCAGCTTGTTGCTGTTGTTGCTTAAAAGCTTTACTGATTCTAATAAACAACTTTTGCGATTTCTGCTGATTAATGACATCAATATTCTCATCTATTTCATTTACATCTGGAGAAATTTTAATGGATTGCAAGTGCATATTGTACACTCGGATAATATCCTTTCCTTTTTTTATATCTGCAAAAACAACATTATTATTAGAATTTGGAAAAATGATATTTCCCTGATTGATAATAGGAAATTTAGAGAAAATAGCTTGACCGCCTTTAATTTTATCACCTGTTGTAAAAATATAGCGGTGTGGATAAACTTTTAGATCAATATTAGCAGAAGGTGCGTATTCCTGAATGCACAAAATATCGGGATTTTTTTCATTTATAAAACCTACAATATCTGTTGGAACATCATCTCTGTCAATCCACTTAAAAACGTTTAACAGACGAACATTATAACTCATTACAGTAAAGTCATCTTCTTCTACAGAAAATTTTGGAGCAGAAAATTTGTAGAATTTATTTATAAAAGTAATTCCTAACAATAAAACTAAACCGGAAACAACCAATTGTTTTTTGAATTGAAATGCCCAATAAATAAAAAACAAAGCATTAAATATAAAAAAAAGAGGCATGAAAAGAGTTAATACTGACAACAAAGGAAAAGATTTTGGAGCCAAGAAAGGCAAAACATAAGCAATGAAAGTCACCAGTGTAAGAACAATATTTAAAAAAAACATTACTTTATTAAACCATGACAGATTTTTCATTTGCTATATTTTAGTATTATCAAACAGAGATAAAAAATAGATAGGATATGGGCCAAAACTTATAAACGTATTTTATATCTAAAAGGTATTTATTTACCCACTTTAAACAAGAATTCTTTTTCTTCTTTTGTTAGACTATCATAACCAGATTGACTAATTTTATCTAAAATTTCATCGATTTGCTGCTGTGATTTGTCTTTAGTCACTATTTTAGAAACAACTTTTTCAACGGGTTTATTGTAATTTTTATGTACTTTTTTAAATGGTGTGCTTTGTCTTTTATTGAATAAATTTGCAAAAAAATCTAAAACTGAAGTAACAACTTTACTTAAATCAGTTCCATTTTGTAGCAATTTAATAAATATAAAACCAAAAAAAGCACCAGCAAGATGCGAAATATGTCCTCCCATATTTTCAGAACGGATTTGCATCAAGTCAATAAGAACAATTACTGCCGTTACATGCCACAATTTTACATTTCCTATGATAAACAACCGTAGCTCCATGAAAGGATTATAGGTTGCCGTTGCAACCAAAATCGCCATTATTGCTGCAGAAGCACCCACAATTGGAGCATTAATATTAAGAATATAAAATACCGAAATATAAATAATTCCAGCAAAAATTGCACTCAAGATATACAAACCCAATAACTGCTTCCCTGTAAAATACGTCATAAACAATCGGCCCGCAAAATTTAAAACAATCAAATTAAAAATAATGTGCATGAAACCACTGTGAAAAAAAGCATAGGTAAGCAAAGACCAAGGTTTCCATAATAAAAAAGAAGGATTTGACGACAAGCTTACATAATCGATATAATCAATAGTAAGACCTAAGAAAGATAAAATGGCAAAAAATAACCAAGGGATTACAAATAATGCAACATTCCAGAAAATTAGCTTAATTACTATTCCTCCTGCCTTGTATTGCAATTTTAAGTCGTCTAATATATTCATATCCTTCTAGGAGTTTTATGGTATTAAATTAATTCCAACGATTTTGATTGAATTGGTTCTTCTTCCAATACCACATAATGATAAATCCAAATAAAGCACCACCAACATGGGCAAAATGTGCAATTCCGCCACCGCCAAAAATAGACTGTCCAGAAATTCCTAAATACAAATCGATTAATACCAAACCAGGAACAAAATATTTTGCCTTAATAGGTACTGGAATAAACATTAAAGCTAACTCTGCATTTGGAAACATAAAAGCAAAAGCCACAATAGTTCCATAAATAGCACCAGAGGCTCCTACTGCAGTTCCCATGTAAGCGCTAGTAAAATTTTGGAAATCAGAAACAGTTAAAATTTCTTGCCATCTCGTATTTATCTTTCCTTCATTTAATAATTGTAAGATTTCTTGTTTTTGAAATCCATGACTTATTAAGGTATTTAAACCATCTTGAAAGTAATAATAATTTACACCTGTGTGTAATAAAGCAGCACCTAAACCACATGATATATAGAAAAATAGAAATTTTTTGCTTCCCCAAAAGCTCTCTAAAGCAGATCCAAAAGAATACAAGGCGAACATATTAAAGAAAATGTGCATGTATCCACCATGCATAAACATATGGGTAATGGGTTGCCAAAATTGAAAACTAGGATTCTCAGGAAAATATAGCGCTAAATATTTATACGCAACGTCTCCTAAAGCTAAAGTACCAACAAAAAACAAAACATTAATAATAATTAATTGTTTAACGGTCTCTGTTACATTTCTCATATTACAAATTTTTTATCTAAATCTTCCACACGCATTGTGATGAAAGTGGGTTTCTGAAATGGGGAAACATTAGGATCTTTACAAGCAAAAAGCCCGTTTACTAAATTTTCCTGTTCTTTTTCTGTCAAATGTGTTCCGGTCTTTACCGCCAGACTTTTAGCCATTGACTTGGCTATTGTATCGTTTTGACTAAAACTACTTTCGGGAATTCCGTCTTGTAAATCACTCAATAACTGTTCAAAAATTATAGATACTTCACTTTCTGTAACATTCACTGGAATTCCAGAAATAACAATATGGTCCTTATTATTGTCTTCAAAAACAAATCCAGTATTCATAAGCGATAGCTGAAGTCCACTAATAAGTTCCATTTCGGTAGTTGAATAAAACAAGTTTAACGGAAAAAGCAATTGCTGACTAGAAGCTTGATTTACGGTCATATTTACCAAAAACTGTTCATATAACACCCGTTGATGAGCGCGTTGCTGATCTACAATTACCATTCCTGATTTTATTGATGAAATGATATATTTTTTATGTATTTGGTAAGTTTTATGAACTGATTGCTCAATTTCTTCATCATTAAATAAAGAAGAAGTCATCTCTTCATTCTCGAAAGTAAGATGCTCCATTTCCTGTGAATCTTGTTCTAAACCTACATATAAACTTTCCCAATTGGCAGTTGGTTCTGGTTTTTTATAAGAAGTAAATTGTTTGCTTGGTTTTTGTTCAGCAAAGGGATTAAAACTTCCATCCACTTGTATTGTGGGAGTTTCTCCATCTAAATCTTTATAATGATAAGGCGTATCCAAATTAGAATCGCGATCAAAATCTAAAACTGGCGCAACATTAAACTGACCCAAACTATGCTTAATTGATGCTCGTAAAATAGCATATAATGCTTGTTCATCATCAAACTTGATTTCCGTTTTAGTAGGATGAATATTAATATCGATGGTGTTAGGTGGCAAAGTTAAGTTCAAGAAATAACTCGGCTGTGTCCCTTCTTTTAAAATTCCATCATAAGCAGCCATCACCGCATGATGTAAATAACCACTTTTTATAAATCGATCATTTACAAAGAAAAACTGTTCTCCCCTACTTTTTTTTGCAAATTCAGGTTTACTTACAAATCCTTCAATTGTTATTATTTCGGTTTCCTCTTGTACCGGTATTAATTTTTCATTGGTTTTACCTGAAAAAACAGCAACAATTCTTTGACGCAATGTCGAAGAGGGCAAATTAAACATTTCGCTACCGTTATGATAAAAAGTAAAATGAATCTTTGGATGTGCCAAAGCTACGCGTTGAAACTCATCAATTACATGACGGTATTCAACGGTATCCGATTTCAAAAAATTGCGTCGCGCAGGAATATTGAAGAATAAATTTTTGACAGCAAATGAAGTCCCTTTTGGTAAAACAGCAACTTCTTGAGATACAAATTTACTTCCTTCAACCACAATATGAGTTCCAAGTTCCTCTTGATCTTGCTTGGTTTTCATTTCAACATGAGCAATTGCAGCAATAGAAGCCAAGGCTTCACCGCGAAAACCTTTTGTATGTAATGAAAATAAATCTTCGGCTTGACGGATTTTTGAGGTGGCATGGCGTTCAAAACACAAACGCGCATCGGTAACACTCATCCCTAAACCATTATCAATTACTTGTACTAATGCTTTCCCAGCATCTTTGATAATTAACTTGATATCGGTTGCCCTTGCATCAACAGCATTTTCAAGTAGTTCTTTGACCACCGAAGCAGGTCTTTGAACCACTTCTCCAGCAGCAATTTGATTGGCAACGTGATCAGGAAGTAATTGAATTATACTCGACATTAAAAAATTTAATTTTAAAGATTTTTGTTTTAATTTTCGAAAGTAAGAGTCGCAAATTTAATAATTTTCTACTGGGAATTGTAGCTTATTTAATCATTAATAAAACAAAACCTATACTATCAAAATAGTATAGGTTTAAATTTTTATAATTTATTTTAACAATTTATTCTTTCAATTCTAGCGGACCACCTTCTTCTATTTGAATAGGCCCTGAGGACAACAAATGTTGATTGTCTATTTGATGTGTTAAAGAAGCTTGCTGACGAATAAAAGCCATCTTTATAGCTGCTATTGCAGCTTCTGTACCTTTATTACCATGAATTCCTCCGCTTCTGTCAATAGATTGTTGCATTGTATTATCAGTCAATACACAAAAAATAACTGGTATATCAGTTTGAACGTTTAAATCTTTAATTCCCTGAGCAACTCCTTCACAAACAAAATCAAAATGCTTAGTTTGACCTTGAATAACACATCCTATGGCAATAACGGCATCAACATTTTGTGTTTGTAACATTTTTTTTGAACCATAAATAAGTTCAAAACTACCAGGAACATTCCAACGTATTATGTGATGAGCCGGAACTTGATTTTCTAAAAGCGCTTCTACAGCACCTCTACAAAGTCCTTCAGTAATCACATCATTCCATTCAGAAACAACAATCCCAAAGCGAAAGTCTTTCGCGTTTGGGATTGAATTTTTATCGTACTCTGATAAATTTTTATTTACAGTAGCCATTTGATCTCTATTTAAAATTTTAGATTATAATTTAAGTAGCTAAAGATACCATTTTGAAATCAAAAATACCTAGTCTCAAATTCAATCTTAAATCAATTTTAACTATTGCGCTAAACCAATTAATACATCCGCTGAACCTGATTCCGGAGATCCATCGTAATTATCTTTAATATCATTTAGATATTTTAAAGCATCCGATTTATTACCCAAAGCCAATGCTGTTTTAGCTGCTTTTAATAAAAAACGTGGTGTAGTAAAATCATTTTTGTTTGTATTAGCTGCTTTAACATAAAAATCTAAAGCTTCTTTAGCTTGATTTTTTTCAGCATAAGCGTCTCCTATTGCTCCTTTAGCTAAAGCGCCAAGAACAATATCATCCGACTTAAATTTATTTAAATACTCAATTGCTTCTGTATATTTTCCAGTATTCAAATACGCAATTCCAGCATAATAGTTCGCTAAATTACCAGCATCAGTTCCTGAATACTCATCTGCAATTTTCAAAAATCCAAATTTACCTTCAGCACCATTTAATGACAATTTATATAAAGAGTCGCTCGCTACACCATCAGTTGCTTTTTGAAAGTTTTGCTCTGCAAGAAACATTTCATTAGCCGCTTCTTCTTGTTTTGGTGAAGCAATAAAACGTTGATACGCCAAATAACCAATAGTAAATATCGCTGCTGCTGCAACTAATCCTATAATTATTTTTTGATTTTTAGCTACCCAATCCTCTGTCATTGAAGCCGTTTGATCTAATTTAGAAAAAACTTCAGCTGTTGTGCTGTCTTTTTCATCAATTACAGTTGCATTAACTGCATCATCTTTTACTTCTTTTTCTTTTGGTGCTTTATATCCTCGTTTATTGTACGTTGCCATTTTTTATTATTTAGTGAAGCGCAAAAATAAAATTTTTATTCAAACCCACACAAGAAATATGCTTTAATATTAAAAAAAAACGTTATTAATGATTCTTTACTAGTTAAGGCAAATTATTTACCAGAGAAACAAAGAGAAAAATGCTTTATATCGATAATTTTCGATAATTTGCACCCTCTTTAAAAAAATGGTCTAAAAACAGCAAAATTCTCAATACCAGCAAGCTTTATACATGTATTTAAAAAATATTTCCCTCTTCAATTACAAAAATTTTTCAGAAGCAAATTTTGATTTCGACACCAAAATAAACTGTTTTGTTGGCAAAAACGGCATTGGAAAAACTAATGTTCTCGATGCAATATATCATTTATCTTACGGAAAAAGCTATTTTAATCCATTGGCTGTACAAAACATCAAACATGGTGAAGAGTTTTTTGTAATTGATGCGACATTCGAAAAAAACGAGAGGAGTGAACAAATTGTTTGCAGTTTAAAAAAAGGACAAAAAAAAATACTGAAACGAAATGGTAAATCCTATGATAAGTTTTCAGATCATATTGGCTTTATCCCTTTAGTGATTATATCACCAGCAGATAGAGATTTGATTGTTGAAGGAAGCGAAACCAGACGAAAATTTATGGATAGTGTAATTTCTCAATTGGACGCTCAGTATTTACAGCAACTCATTCAATATCAAAAAGTAATCAACCAGCGCAATGCATTATTAAAATATTTTGCTTTAAATCATGTTTTTGAAAACGATACATTGTCTATCTATAATGAGCAACTAGACGGTTTAGGAAAATTTATTTTTGAAAAAAGAAAAGAATTTATCGAACAATTTATTCCTATTTTCAATAAGCACCATCAAGCAATAACAGGTTCACAAGAAAGCGTACGATTGGTATATGAAAGTCATTTATTCGAAAAAGAACTCCTACTCCTTTTGCAGGAAAACATCAATAAAGATCGGGCTTTGCATTATACAAGTATCGGTATTCATAAAGATGATCTAGCTTTTGAAATCGATCATTACCCAATTAAAAAATTTGGTTCTCAGGGACAGCAAAAAACTTACCTAATCGCTCTAAAATTAGCGCAATTTGAATTTTTAAAAAAACAAAGTGGCGTAAAGCCCATCTTACTGTTTGATGACATCTTTGATAAATTAGATGAAAACCGAGTTTCAAAAATAATTGAAATGGTAAATAGCGATACTTTCGGTCAGCTTTTTATTTCTGATACGCATGCGGATCGCACAGAAGAAATTTTAAAATCTACACATCAATCCTATAAAATTTTCAATTTATAGTTTTATTTAAGACTTCATTAGCCTTGGCAAAGTGAAAAAATAACTAATTTAGCCTAATCATTTTAAAATTAAAACACCTTGAAATTCAATCCAAAAATACTCGTAATTATTTCCTTTATAATATTCTCGTGCAATGCACAAAACGCTAAGGACGTAAAAACAATAGAAGCAAAAGATTTTGCCGAAAAAATAGCCGAAACTCCAAATGCACAAATTCTAGATGTAAGAACTCCTGAGGAATTTTCTGGATCACACTTAGATAATGCCATAAATATTAATTGGTTAGGAAATAGCTTTGTGACAGATGTAGAAAAAATAGACAAAACAAAACCTGTTTTTGTGTATTGTAAAAGTGGCGGAAGAAGTCAAAATGCTGTTAATAAATTAGAAGAATTAGGTTTCAAAAATATTTATCAACTACAGGGTGGAATCTTGAAATGGGACGCTGCAGGCTTGTCTAAGCCAAGTGACAAAGTGAGCGGAATGTCTGTTCAGGAATACAACAAATTAGTAAATGCAGATAAAAAGACACTTATTAATTTTTATGCAGAATGGTGCGCTCCTTGTAAAAAAATGGCTCCTTACCTTGCTAAAATGCAAAAAGAAGAAAATGAAAATGTTGTAATTATTAGATTAGATGCTGATAAAAACAAAACATTGATGGATGCATTGAAAATTAGTGAACTTCCTACATTATTTGTATATGAAAAAGGAGCGATAAAATGGAAACATTCTGGTTATATAAGTGAAGAAGACTTAAGAAAACAAATACAATAACCGAATATGCTTTCAAAAGAAACAATACAATTTCTAGAAGATTTAAAAGCCAATAACAATAGAGATTGGTTTTTAGAAAACAAGAAAAGATATGAGGCCTTCAAAAAAGATTATCAGCAATTAGCAGCTTCCTTTCTAGACGCTCTTAAACCGCTTGATCCTTCCTTAGAAATGCTCGAAGTAAAAAATTGCACCTTTCGAATTAATCGAGACATTCGGTTTTCAAAAGACAAAACTCCCTATAAAACACATTTAGGACTTTGGTTCTCCTCAGGAAGTAAAGGTTTGAACCGTTCTGGATATTACATACATTTAGAAAAAGGCGCTAGTTTTATTGCAGGCGGACTTTACTGTCCTGAATCTGAAGACTTAAAAAAAATGCGTAAGGAAATTGCTTATTTCCATGATGATTTAGAAGCTATTCTTGAAGAAAAAAACTTTAAAACAGAATTTAAGGATTTTGATCGCAATGAAAAAAATACCCTAAAAAATCCACCTAGAGGTTACGAAAAAGAGCATCCAGCTATTGAATTACTTAAATTAAAAAGTTTTGAATCCTCTCAAGCAATCGATTTTTTGTCCGTTTCCAAAAAAGACTTTGTTACTGTTATGAGTCGAAAACTAATAGCATTAAAACCTTTAAATGATTTTATAAATCGCGCCTTAACGTCGGAATAATTATAAATGAAAAAAAAGAAAATACTTTTTCTTGGAGAAACCTACAGAGCCGATGCAATTACTTGGATGAATGGTCTTCGGGAATTTGGCGATTTTGAAATTATTACGTGGGAATTAAAAATACCAAGCAATTCTAATCTAAACCGAATTTTAAGAATATTTGAGTTTCTATTTGCAATTTTTAAAATAAAGAAAATTAGCCGACTCCAAAAACCGGATATGATTATTGCCGAACGAACCACTAGTTATGGTTTTCTTGCTGCGTTATCTGGCGTAAAACCCGTAGCGATTGCTCAACAAGGCAGAACTGATTTATGGCCTGAAAAATCATTTTCGTTTCATTTAAAAAAAATGATTCAAAAATATGCATTTCAAAAAGCAGATTTAATACATGCTTGGGGACCCGTAATGACGGTTTCTATGAAGGAGAGAAATGTAGCTATGAAAAAGGTTTTGGTCCTACCAAAAGGAATTGATCTCAAAAAATTTAAAAATATAAATAGCGCTAATCCATCAAAAATTAATGCAGTAGTAACTCGTTCTTTACTGCCTGAATACCGTCATGATACTATACTTAAAGCTTTTTCATTGCTAAATGAAAAAGGTATAGATTTCTCCCTTACAATTATTGGAGACGGAAATCAATTGACAAATTTGAAAGATTTAGCTCGAAATTTAAATATTGAAAAGAAAGTTAATTTTACGGGAAGAATTGCTAATACCGAATTACCCAAAATACTTCAAGCATCAAATTTTTACATCAGTATGCCAATAACAGAAGGTGTTTCGGCCTCTTTATTTGAAGCTATGGCTTGCAATTGTTTTCCCATTGTTACCGATATTGCTGGAAATAGATCTTGGATTCAACATCGTAAAAACGGACAACTTATTCCAATTGATGATTATGAAAAGCTTGCCTCCGAATTAATATGGTCCTTTGAAAATAAGGATTTTAGAGAAGAAGCCGTAGTAAAAAATAGAAAATTTGTAGAAAAAAATGCAGATTATAATATAAATATGAAAATCATTTCTGAAAGATATCACGAGTTAATTAATACTACTAAAAAGTAAAAACAAGAAATAATTCTATTGAAATTTTCAATTGAATAGGGTATTTTTTTTTGATTCAGTTTCAAAACATTCCCTCAAATATTTCAAAAATCATAATTGAGAAAAAAAATAAATTACACATTCATAAAATTAAAAAACACATCTATGAATGAAAAATTATCCAACTAAATTATAATTATTACTTTTGGATTAAGAATTCAAAAAAGCAAACACTTTCATGGACATACAACATCAATTTTCTTTAAAAAAACACAATACTTTTGGCATTGAAGCCAAAGCAAAACAGTTTGTAGCCATTCACACACTTGAAGAACTAAAAGACATTTTAGAGCTAAAAAAATCTGATAAAAAATTCATTTTAGGAGGAGGAAGCAATATGCTTTTGACAAAAGACATAGATGCCCTTGTAATACATATCGATTTAAAAGGCAAAAAAATTATAAAAGAAAATGAAGATTTTGTTTGGGTTGAAAGTCAAGCGGGAGAAAACTGGCATGAATTTGTTCTTTGGACCATTGATCACAATTTTGGTGGTTTAGAAAACATGTCGTTGATCCCGGGAAATGTAGGCACCACTCCTGTTCAAAATATAGGAGCTTATGGAACTGAAATCAAAGACACCTTCGTTTCATGTGAAGCCATTGCAGTAAAAGATCAGGTAATAAAAAACTTTACAAAAGAAGAATGCCGTTTTGGATATCGAGAAAGCATCTTCAAAAACGAGGCAAAAGACCAATACATCATTACTTCAGTTGTTTTTAAATTAACCAAAAACAATCATCAAATTAATACTTCCTACGGAGACATAATTAGTGAATTAGCAAAAAACAACATAACTAATCCTTCCTTAAAAGAGGTTAGCAATGCAGTAATTGCTATTCGTCAAAGTAAATTACCTGATCCTAAGGAGTTAGGAAATAGCGGTAGTTTTTTTAAAAATCCAATTCTTTTGAAATCAGAATTCGAACCAATAAAGCAGCAATTTCCAGAAATGAAATATTATGAAATTTCTGAAACTGAAGTAAAAGTTCCTGCTGGATGGCTAATAGAACAAGCTGGATTTAAAGGGAAACGTTTTGGAGACGCAGGAGTTCATAAAAATCAAGCTTTAGTTTTAGTCAATTATGGCAATGCTACTGGAGCAGAAATCCTACAGGTTTCAAGGAATATTCAGGAAACTATTTTGAAAAAATTTGGTATTCGTATAGAAGCAGAAGTCAATATTATTTAAAAAAAATCATAGTATTCTATTCAAAATTTTTTTGCTTGAGAAACAGTTTTTTTCAAAATTTAAATTCTTTAATAATAAAAATTCCACCATGTTTACACCAGATATATACAAAAATGAGAATCCAGAAGAAGTAAATAAATTTCTAGAGGAGAATAGTTTTGGCATATTGATCAATCAGACTAACGGAAAATTGTGGGCAACTCATATACCGCTTGAACTTGCGATTAATAATGAAGGGAGAACCATTTTAGAAGGTCATATCGCTAAGGAAAATCCACAATGGGAAGGCTTTAAGCAAAACGAAGAAGTTTTGGCAATTTTTTCAGGACCAAATTCATATATATCTTCCTCATGGTATGATCATGAAAATGCGCCAACTTGGAATTATATTGCCGTACATGTGTATGGAAAAATAAAAATAATTGAAGGTGAAGCCGTTGTAAATTCGTTAAAAAGATTAGTGGATAAACACGAACAGCAGTCTGAAAAACCAATTCGTGTAGAAGATTTATCTTCAAAAACCATGAGACAAGTTAATGGAATTGTTGCTTTTGAAATTGAAATTGAAGAAATTCAAGCCACTCGAAAGATGTCACAAAATCGAGACGAGAAAAATTATCAGAATATTATTCTAGAATTAGAGAAAAAAAACACAACTGAGTCTATTGCTACAGCAAAGGAGATGAAAAAATGTCCTTATGAAAAACTTTAAAATTCATAAATTTATAATTTACTAATGATAATTGTATTTCATACCTTTGCACTTTCTTAAAATTAAGGAAATAAAATTACACTAAACTCTGATGCTTATTATCATTCTTTACATTTTTATATTTATTGTTGCAGTTCAAATTTTGTATTATTTGGGTATCTTTAGCAAATTTGCTTTTGCAAAAACGCAACAGACAACACCAAATACGCTCCCTATTTCAGTTATCGTATGTGCTAAAAATGAGCAAGAAAACATAGTTCGTTTTATTCCTCTCCTTGCTGAACAGAACTATTCAGACTTTGAAATCGTATTAATTGATGACGCTTCAAGCGATAATACTTTGGCCATTTTTGAAGAATTTGAGAAACAATATTCTAATGTTAGATTAGTAAAAGTACAAAACAACGAAGCCTTTTGGGGAAACAAAAAATATGCTTTGACATTAGGAATTAAAGCAGCTAAAAAAGAATATTTACTTTTTACAGATGCCGATTGCTATCCTACTTCAAAAGATTGGATAACCGCTATGAGTGCTCAATTTACGGCACAAAAAACAATAGTTTTAGGATATGGTAAGTATGAAAAGATAAACAACTCGTTTTTAAATAAAATAATTCGTTTTGAAACTTTATTAACTGCAATTCAATATTTTTCATGGGCAAAAGCAGGACATCCTTACATGGGTGTAGGTAGAAATTTAGCGTACAAAAAAGAAGAGTTTTTTAATGTAAACGGATTCATAGATCACATGAGAGTTCGTTCTGGAGATGATGATTTATTTATCAATCAAGCTGCTAATTCTAAGAATACAACTATCGCATATACACCAGAAAGCATTACACTTTCTAAACCAAAAACTACGTATAAGGATTGGTTGATTCAGAAAAGAAGACATATTGCTACTGCGAATTATTACAAAAAATTTGACAAGTTTCAATTGGGACTTTTCTATTTCTCGCAACTAACTTTTTTAATACTTTCAATAGTATTATTAGCAATACAATTCGAATGGATTTTGGTACTCCTATTAATCGGTTTTCGTTACCTTATAACTTGGCTGGTGATCGGATTTTCTGCTGGAAAATTAAAAGAAAAAGATGTCGTATATTGGTATCCGGTAATTGAAATAGTATTAATATTTACGCAAATCAATATATTTGTAACAAATATATTCTCAAAACCAATACATTGGAAATAAAAAATCAAATAGAAAAAGCAAAACAAGGTGATCAAGTTGCTTTCACTTTTCTATTGAATCATTATTGGAACGAAGTGTATGGTTTCATGCTAAAACGTACTGAAAATGAAACCAACGCAGAGGATATAACTATTGAAACATTCTCAAAAGCTTTTGATAAAATTGCTTCTTACAACTCCGAATTTCAGTTTAACACTTGGTTGATTGCTATTGCAAAAAATGTTCATATTGATATTTTACGCAAAAAGAAAGCCAGTTTATTCGTAGAAATCACAGACGAGGAAG
This sequence comes from Flavobacterium pygoscelis, assembly GCF_023162025.1. Classification (NCBI taxonomy): domain Bacteria; kingdom Pseudomonadati; phylum Bacteroidota; class Flavobacteriia; order Flavobacteriales; family Flavobacteriaceae; genus Flavobacterium; species Flavobacterium pygoscelis. The sequence goes on from NZ_JALNUB010000004.1 coordinate 216,722, forward strand.
ACCAACAAGCTTACAATATTGCCGATACTACTCCGTCTGCAGAGGACAAATTAATCACAGAACAAAATTTATCTTTATTACTGCAGTTTATCAAAGAATTGAAGCCACATTATCAAGAAGTAATTCAGTTACGCTACTTTCAGGAAATGACTTATCAAGAAATAGCCACTAAAATTAATGAACCCTTGAGCAATGTAAAAGTAAAATTACTTCGTGCTAAAAAATTACTGGCTGAAATAATTCAGAAAAAAAAATAATTTACTTTCAATTATTTTACGTCAACAAATTCATATCCTTCCTTAATTCGTACTATTTTAATTATAAAAAATACTATCTTTTTTTTATACAATTAAAATTATATAGTATTGAAAATTAACACTATACATCTTTTTTAACTAAATAATTAATTAACAATAATTAGGTAAAATGATGCAATATTGAAATTTTAATTACTATAGTAGTTAAATAAGTGCATAATATTTACGATTATATTAAAATAATTACTAAATTCACATAAATAAAATAAACACTTTGATGATTTAAAAAAAACATGCTTATGATCTGAATGTTACTTAACCATTAAACCCACTAATTATGTCAAAATTAAGAATCTACGAAACCAGTTGGTTGAACCTTGTTTTTGAGAACAGAAACAAAGAATACGGAGCCTATCAACTCCGTAAGGAAAGTAATAAAACCTTACTATTTGCCCTTTTAATGGGGGTATTATTTTTATTTGGAACTATAAGTATTCCTAGATTCTTAAATTATTTTAGTGCTGATTCTTCAGAAAATGTAAGTACTCCTGATTTTACTAATACTATAGTACAAATTAATGAGATCATTCCAAACCAAGTTAAACCCAACGAATCAGTTACGGCGGTAAAAAGTAATACAACAGAAGCACCAATTATAAAAAAACAATTAGCAAATCCAGAAATTGTACAAGCCGCGCAAGCTACACAAGACGTTCCTAAAAATACTGATAACCAAAATACTACAACTGTTGTAAATGATGGAACTGGAATAACAGGAGTAAATCCTACTGCAGGCACAACAAGCGGAACAGATAACACTAATGTTACTGATTTAGGCAATACTATTGTCGCTAGTGTAGCATTAGACAAACTTCCTGAATTTCCGGGTGGTATTAATAAATTCTATGTTTATGTTGGTAATAATTTTGAAAAACCAGAAATAGAAAACACAAGTAACATTCGCATTTTTGTCTCTTTTGTGATCGAAAAAGATGGAAGTATGACCGACATTCAAGTAAAAAAAGATCCAGGTTATGGATTAGGAAAAGAAGCGATTCGAGTTTTGAAATCATTACGAACCAAATGGACGCCTGGAATGATTGATGGAAAAGCAGTTAGAACAGCTTATAATCTTCCTATTATCATAAAAATGGAGTAAATTATTAAATGAAAATATTTTAATAAAAGCAGCATCTATAAGTGCTGCTTTTATTGTTTAGATTCTTTTTAGGAAAACCTCTTTAGCACTACAAAAAGTTCTAACCTAGCCCTGATAGAGCCGATATCCTCGTAGCATAGCGGAGAGATAAAGGGGAAAGCAGGACAACTATTTGTTAAAAAACGAAAAAAATCTGCTTTAAATATATCTATTTACATTGCTTTAAATAAAAGGACAAACGAATCCACAAATAGACTACAATCGTTATCTTTGCACTTTGAAAATTGATATATGGAAACTGTTTTAGAAAATACTTTACCGGTTGGAAAACCGAAATGGTTGAAGGTGAAACTACCAATAGGCCAAAAATACACTGAACTTAGAGGATTAGTTGATAAATATAGTCTGAATACAATTTGCACCTCAGGAAGTTGTCCAAATATGGGAGAATGCTGGGGAGAAGGAACGGCAACTTTCATGATATTGGGAAATATTTGCACTCGTTCTTGTGGTTTTTGTGGTGTAAAAACCGGAAGACCAGAAACCGTAGATTGGGATGAACCTGAAAAAGTAGCTCGCTCGATAAAAATCATGAATATCAAACATGCTGTAATTACAAGTGTAGATAGAGATGATTTGAAAGATGGTGGATCTATTATTTGGATAGAAACGGTAAAAGCGATTCGAAGAATGAATCCTACTACTACTCTAGAAACATTGATTCCAGATTTTCAAGGAATCGAAAGAAATATAGATCGCATTGTAGAAGCCAACCCAGAAGTTGTTTCTCACAACGTAGAAACCGTTCGAAGACTAACACGTGAAGTTCGTATACAAGCAAAATACGATAGAAGTCTAGAAGTTTTAAGATACCTGAAAGAAAAAGGAATTAATAGAACAAAATCCGGGATCATGCTTGGACTAGGAGAACTGGAAGAAGAAGTATATCAAACCATGCGTGATTTACGTGAAGCCAATGTAGATATTGTGACTATTGGTCAGTACTTGCAACCTAGCAAAAAACATTTACCGGTAAAAGAATTCATAACTCCAGAGCAATTTAAAAAATATGAAGATTATGGACTAGAACTTGGATTCCGTCATGTAGAAAGTGGTCCTTTAGTTCGTTCTTCTTACAAAGCTCAAAAACATATACTATAATACAATGGTATAACATCATAAGTTAAAATTCTGAAGATTTTAACTTATGGTGTTTTACTTTAAGAACCTACACTTTCCTACTTATGATAAGAATCGCTATAAATGGTTTTGGAAGAATTGGGCGCAATTTATTTCGCTTACTCTTAAATCATCCTAATATTGAAGTAATAGCCATAAATGATATTGCGGATACAAAAACAATGGCTCACTTAATAAAATACGACAGCATTCACGGTGTTTTACCAAATGTTGTAAGTAGTGATAAAGAAGGAATTATAATTGATGACAAAAACTTTTTATTTTTCCATGAAAAAAGTATTCTAAATTTAGATTGGAAAAGTTTAAATATTGACTTTGTTATTGAATCTACAGGAAAATACAAAACTTTTGAAGATTTAAATAATCATATTTTAGCTGGAGCCAAAAAGGTAATTCTTTCTGCACCTTCTGAAGTTGACACTATAAAAACAGTAGTTTTAGGGGTTAATGAAAGCATACTTGATGGTTCAGAAACGATTATATCAAATGCTAGTTGCACTACTAATAATGCAGCACCTATGATAAAGGTAATGAATGAACTTTGCGGTATTGAGCAAGCTTATATAACCACCATACACTCCTATACAACAGATCAAAGTTTACACGATCAACCTCATAAAGACTTGCGTCGCGCCCGTGGAGCAAGCCAATCAATTGTCCCTACAACAACTGGAGCTGCAAAAGCATTAACAAAAATTTTCCCTGAATTTGAAGGTAAAATTGGGGGTTGTGGTATTCGTGTCCCAGTGCCAGATGGTTCATTGACCGATATTACTTTCAATGTAAAAAGAGCGGTAACAATAGAAGAGATCAATAAAGCTTTTAAAGTTGCTGCACAAACCAGCCTGAATGGCATTTTAGACTATACTGAAGATCCAATTGTATCAGTAGATGTAATTGGCAATAAAAATTCTTGTATATTTGATGCTCAGCTAACTTCAGTAATTGACAAGATGGTAAAAGTCGTTGGTTGGTACGATAATGAAATAGGGTATTCCTCCAGGATAATTGATTTAATTCTTTTGACTAATTTAAAAAAGCCATAAAAATAAGAGTCATAAAATTGGTAACAAATGAAATGGTCTTTCGTTTATTTACTTTTTTTAACTTCGTTACTATATTCTCAACAACGCGAGAAAATAGATAGCACAGCTTACTATGTTAGCTTAAACTACCCTTTAGTTGACAATAACAATTACAAAGAAGCACTATCAAATACTCAGAAAAAGATAGTAAAAGCAGAAAGAAGCAATAATATCAAAGAGCAAGCTTCAGAAAATTATAATTTAGGAAAACTATATTATGATTTAAAAAAATACAATGATGCTATTGGGACACTTCTTAAAAGTGCTTCTTTGTATTCTTCGTTAAAACCAAACACAAAACAAGTTGCGACATTATACACAATAGCAATGTGTTATATGGAAAAAGAAGACTTTAGCAATGCCGAAATCTTCTTAAACAAAGCCAAAGTAATTCAAGATTTTTTAAAGATACCTGATACTGCCGAATTATTCTCTCTTCAAAAAGGAATATTATACAAGTCCGAAAATAAATTGGATGAAGCTTTAACAATATTTAAAACCATAATAGCAAAACCTGATAACAGTAGCAATTTAAATTCGAAAATAGAAGCGCTTTATCAAACTGGCTATATTGAAAATCAAAACAACAGAAGTAATTTAGCGCTGAATTATTTATATAAAGCACTAGAATTAGGTGATAATTCAGATAATTTAGAACAGCGATCTAATATTTTATTGGCCCTTAGTACCGTTTATGAAAAAATTCTAGACAAAAGCACTGCCTACTCCTATTTAAAACAACATCTGAATTTAAAAGAGCGTATTACTATTAGAAATAATAAAAGACTCGGAATAGATGATTATACCAAATTCAAACAATCACAACGATTAAAAGAAATTATTCAGAATAACAATGAGATTAAGGAACAGGAAAAAACAAGTAAATTTTCTAAACTGATCAGCATCTTAGCTATAGCTTTAATCTCAATATTGTCTTTGTTAAGTCTTTCTTTATACAAGAACAATATCATTAGAAATCAATCAAATTTATTATTACAAGAAAAAAATAACGAGCTAGAAATTGCAAAAAACAAAGCAGAAAAAGCATCAAAAGCAAGATCTGAATTTCTTTCTACTGTGAGTCATGAACTTCGAACACCATTAAACGCCATTAATGGAATTGCACATTTACTATTAGAAGAAAAACCGAAAAAAAACCAATTGGATTATTTGCATTCTTTAAAATTTTCGGGAGATTATTTGACAAAATTTATCAATGAAATATTAGAAATAAACAAAATAGAATCTGATAAATCTGAAGTAGAACAAACTAATTTTAATTTAAAGCAACTGCTATTTGACATTAAAAATTCTTTAAAAGAATTAGCTGTCGCAAATAACAACGATTTAGTACTAAAAATTGATGAGGGAATACCCGATTATCTAATTGGAGATCCAACAAAATTATCTCAAATAATACTAAACTTGATTAATAACGCGCTAAAGTTTACAAAGAATGGTACAATCCAATTAATTACCAATCTTGAAATGTTAGAAGATAAAATAGCCACGCTTTATTTTGAAATTAATGATACTGGAATTGGAATACCTGAGGACAAATTAAGTAGTGTTTTTGATAGTTTCTCACAAGGCTCAATAGAAGTGAACCGAAAATATGGTGGCACAGGATTGGGCTTAACTATTGTAAAAAAATTAATTAAAATCCTTGGAGGTAAAATAAAGTTAACAAGTATTGTAGGCAAAGGCTCTACTTTTTCTTTCAAATTAGCTTTTGAAATAAGCCAAAGCCCAGTAGAAGTAAAAGTGCTTCCAAAAATTGATTATGATTTTAAATTAATAAATAAAAAGATATTAGTAGTTGAGGATAATAAAATCAATCAAATGATCACTCGTAAAATGCTACACAATAAGAAAATTATATGTGAGATAATTGATAATGGAGAAGATGCAATTGATTGGGCTAGGAATAATAAATTTGATTTAATACTGATGGATGTTCACTTACCCGGAATTAACGGAACTGTTGCTACAGAACACATTCGTAGTTTTGATAAAACTACACCTATTATAGCACTTACAGCTATTTCGCTTCACGAAAACCGCGAAATGCTTTTATCCTTTGGGATGAATGAAGTAATAACTAAACCGTTCGTCCCAGAGGATTTTTATAGCACAATCGCAGAATATATTTAGACTATTAATAGTTTAAAATTAATTCTCTAATAAGTTTTCTTATTTTAGGTTCTGCCCCTTTAGCAGCCTCTAATACTTCATCATGAGAAATAGTTCCAATACTTTCTTCGTCACCCATATCTGTTATTACAGAAATACCAAATGTTTCTAAATCCATATGACGTGCTACGATTACTTCTGGAACAGTAGACATTCCCACACAATCAGCTCCCAAAATTTTCACCATTTTATATTCGGCCAAAGTCTCAAAAGTAGGACCTTGTAAGCCTAAATAGATTCCTTCTTGCACTTCTATATTCAAGTTTTTTGCTAAAGCTTTACTGGTAGCAATCATCTTTCTAGAATAAGGCTCGCTCATATTTACAAAACGAGGTCCAAAACGCTCATCGTTTTTGCCACGCAAAGGATGTTCTGGAGTCATATTAATGTGATCTGTAATGATTACAATAGATCCTACTTTATAGTTTGGATTTACTCCACCAGAAGCATTTGAGACTACTAATTTATCAATTCCTAAAAATTTCATTACTCGCACCGGAAAAGTAACTTCAGTCATAGAATATCCCTCATAAAAATGAAATCTTCCTTGCATAGCAACTACTTTTTTAGAACCAATGGTTCCGAATACTAAGGCTCCTTTATGACCCTGAACGGTTGAAACTGGAAAATTTGGAATCTCATTATACGGTAAAGTGTACTCAATTTGCATTTCATCGGTAAAACTCCCTAATCCTGATCCTAAAATAACACCATATTCTGGCTTAAAATTGATCTTCTCGTTGATATAACTAACGGTTTCTTGTACTTGTTCCCACATAATTTATAATTGTTTTATCAAATTTCTCACTATCACACAGAAAAGAACTTTTTATGGGCAAATAGAAAAGCTGTTCTTTTGGCAAACTTCCTTTCAAACGCATATAATCTTTCTCGGTAGTAATAATAATATTGTTTTGAGCTATTTTTTTTATTTCTAAAATGTCTTTATCAGTAAAATTATGATGATCTGGAAAAGACAAACAGACTTCATTATTATTTTGTAAATGTTTAAAAAAAGGTTCTGGCTTTGCAATTCCTGCAATTACTATTTTGGGTGTTGATTGCAGTTCATTAAGGTTTAACTTTAGATTTTCGCTAAAAATAAAAGTATCATACGCTATAAAAGTAAAGTATAATTCTTGATCTGAAGAAATATTCAACTTGTTTCTGATTTTGTTTTTCTCCTCTGATGAAAGTGTAGCAGGACATTTAGTTACAATGACAACATTCGCTCTTTTTACCCCACTTCTGCTTTCTCTTAAATTTCCTGTTGGCAATATAAAATCATCTGAAAATAAATCTCCAAAAGAAGTTAGCAAAATATAAAATCCCGCTTTTACTTTTCGGTGTTGAAAAGCATCATCTAATAAAATAACTGCTGGCTTTTCTTTTTGGGCAAGTAATTGCTTAATCCCATTTTGTCTATCAGCATCAACAGCAACTTGAATTTCTTTAAATTTTTCAAAAAATTGAAAAGGTTCGTCACCAAGAATAACAGCAGTCGCAGTTTGATCAGCCAAAATAAAACCTTTCGATTTCCTTTTATAACCTCTACTAAGAGTGGCTACTTTATATTGTTTAGAAAGCAAACGAATTAAATATTCTATTTGAGGCGTTTTACCAGTCCCTCCAACACTAAGATTTCCCACTGCAATAATTGGCAAATCAAAAGAATAGGATTTTAAAATCCCTTTATCAAAAAGAAAATTACGAATACTTGTGATTATACCATACAAAATGGAAATTGGAAACAGTATTTTTCTAAGTAAATTCATAAAACAAATATAAAAAGATAAGCTGCCAATTCACGAATAAAACGGCTCAAATATTAAAAAAACATCGTTTATGCTTATATTTGAAAATACAAATTGCTAAGATTCTCATTTAGTCAAACATACACTTTTATCTTAAATAGATTCTTAAAAAATTTGATGATTTATAAATGCAAAACAATTAATAATGAGTAAAATAAAAGACATTCTTTCTATTCTGGAGGAAATGGCGCCGCTTGCTTACGCTGAAGATTTTGATAATGTGGGTTTATTAGTTGGGGATCAAAATAATGAAGCCACAGGAGTTTTAGTTTGTCATGATGCGTTAGAAAGCATAATTGATGAAGCCATAGCAAAAAAATGCAATCTTGTAGTTTGTTTTCATCCTATATTATTTTCTGGTTTAAAAAAAATAATAGGCAAAGATTATGTAGAACGCTCGATTATCAAAGCTATAAAAAACGATATTGCTATATATGCAGTTCATACTGCTTTAGATAATCATCAAAATGGAGTGAATAAAATTTTCTGTGATGCGCTTGGTTTAATAAATACTAAAGTTTTAGTTCCAAAGGAAAATTTCATTAGGAAACTAGTGACTTATACAATTGCTGAAAATGCAGAAAAAGTTCGAAAAGCACTGTTTGATGCTGGCGCTGGAAATATAGGAAATTATGAAGATTGCAGTTTCAATTCAAAAGGCATAGGAACTTTTATGGGAAATGAAAATAGCAATCCTCAATTAGGAGAGCGATTTGAATTTGTTCAAAAAGAGGAAATTAAAATTGAAGTTACTTTTGAAAAACATTTAGAAAATAAAATATTAAAAGCATTGTTTCAAAATCATGCTTATGAAGAAGTGGCGTATGAAATTTACGATTTAAAAAACCAGCATCAAAATATTGGTTTAGGAATGATTGGTGAATTGAAAGAACCAATGAAAGAAAAAGATTTTTTACTATTTGTAAAAGAAAAAATGCAATCAGAAGGGATAAGGCATTCTAATTTTATCGGAAAAGAAGTAAAAAAAATAGCCGTTCTTGGTGGAGCTGGAAGTTTTGCCATAAAAAATGCAATTCAAGCTGGCGCAGATGTATATTTGACCGCTGATTTGAAGTATCATGAGTTTTATCAAGCCGAAAATCGACTTTTATTGGCAGATATTGGACATTTTGAAAGCGAACGCTATACAAAAAATTATATTGTTGAGTATCTTCGAAAAAAAATCCTTAATTTTGCCGTTATTTTATCAGAAGAAAATTCAAATCCAGTTAAGTACTTATAGAATATGACGAATACGAAAGAATTAAGTGTTGAGGACAAGTTAAGAGCGATTTACGATTTACAACTTATTGACTCCAGAATTGACGAAATTAGAAACGTAAGAGGAGAGCTTCCTTTAGAAGTTGAAGATTTAGAAGATGAAGTGGCTGGTTTAAGTACGCGTTCAGAAAAATTGAAAGGAGAACTTGAAGTAATTGAGGACCTTATCAAAGTAAAAAAGAATGCCATTGAAGACCACAAAGAGTCTATCAAAAAATATACGAAACAACAAGAAACGGTTCGTAACAACAGAGAATTTAATTCGCTGACTAAAGAAATAGAATTTCAAGAATTAGAAATTCAATTGTCTGAAAAGCAAATTAAAGAAATGAAAGCTTCTATGGAACACAAGAAGGAAGTAATTGCAAGCTCTAAAGAAAGATTAGAAGCAAAATCAAATCACTTAAAGCATAAAAAATCTGAGCTAGACGCTATCATGGCTGAAACAGCAAAAGAAGAGGCATTCTTATCTGAGAAATCTCAAGAATTCCAAGCTTTAATTGAAGAAAGATTATTGAAAGCATATACAAGAATCAGAACTAGTGTTCGTAACGGTTTAGCTGTTGTATCTATCGAAAGAGGAGCATCTGCAGGTTCATTCTTCACTATTCCGCCACAGACTCAAGTAGAAATTGCTTCGAGAAAGAAAATCATCACAGACGAACACTCTGGAAGAATATTAGTAGACAGCATGCTAGCTGACGAAGAAAAAGAAAAAATGGATCAATTATTTGCTAAGTTTTAATTACATTAAAGTCCCGATTTACATCGGGACTTTTTTTTATATTATATTTGGTCTGCTTTGCAGACTTTTTTTGTTTGTAAAGTTTGATAATTTTATTACATGAAAAACAGTTTTTATTTTTTGTTAACTAAATCAATTGGTGCTTACATCAATCTTATGAGCTATGTTTTTCCTGATAAAGCTATTCAAATAGCACATGGATTTTTTAGCCAACCTAGAAAAGGAAAAATCAATAGCAACAAAATTCCTAAAACACTACAAGGTGCAATTCGAGACACAATAATTGATAATGATAATGTAATACAAACCTACATTTGGAAAGGAAACGATACCACTATATTACTTATTCATGGTTGGGAAAGCAATTCCTCTAGATGGAAAAAAATGCTACCCTATCTTATCGACTCAGGAAGTACCATAATTGCTATTGATGGACCAGGACAAGGAATGTCAAGCGGAAAAGAATTTACCGTACCAAAATATGCAGAATTTATTGATATTGTTGCTAAAAAGTACCAACCTCAATATATGATTGGTCACTCTATGGGAGGAAAAACAAGTTTGTACTATCAATACAAACACCAAAACCCTAATATTCAAAAAATGGTAATTCTAGGTGCGCCTAGTGATTTTGTTATTATTTTAAAAAACTTTACAACTCTATTAAGGTTGAACAATAAAGTTACACAAGCTTTAAAAAACAAATACACGCAGGTATTGGATAAAAATTTAGATGAATTTGCATCAAAAGAATTTGTTTCCAATAATGAAACTAAAGGATTTTTAGCGCATGATGTTGATGATACTATTGTCTTATTTACAGAAGGAAAAAAAATAGCCTCCGCATGGAAAGACGTTCATTTTGAAGAAACAAAAGGCCTTGGTCACAAATTACATGATGAGGAATTGTATAAAAAAGTAAGTGCCTTTTTATTTGATTCAAAGGACTAAAATCCATTATTTTTAATAGTACATTTTGAAAAAGTGTGAGTGTTTCAAAAATAATATTGACTGTTTTAAACACATAAGAAATATAAGAATGTCTAAATTTTAATTTGCCAGTAATTTATATTTCAAATTTATGAATTAGATTAATTAGGTTTTAAAACTTTAAGGGATTTTTGATATTTATTGACATTTGTGATAAACAACTTTAAAGTTGAATGTCAAATCACTTTCCTACCCAAACATCATTTTTAAAAAAGAGTTTAAGAAACCGATAAAGAAATTTGCTTACTTTTGCACTATGGAAGAAAATTTAAAACGCCTCAATAAATTCATAGGAGAAACAGGATATTGCTCTCGTCGTGAAGCTGATAAAATTATTGAAGAAGGTCGCGTTACCATTAATGGAATCGTACCAGAATTAGGAACCAAAGTATCTCCTAATGATGAAGTGCGTATTGATGGTAAATTGATACGAGAAAAAAATGAAAAACCAGTATACCTTGCTTTCAACAAACCAGTAGGTATAGAATGTACTACTAATTTAGAAGTTCGCAATAATATAGTTGATTATATAAACTATCCCACTCGTATTTTTCCAATTGGACGATTAGACAAAGCAAGTGAAGGATTGATTTTTATGACCAATGACGGTGACATTGTAAATAAAATTTTAAGAGCGAGAAACAATCACGAAAAAGAATATACCGTAACAGTAAACAAATTAATTACTGACCGATTTATAGAAAAGATGGGAAATGGAGTTCCTATTTTAGATACTGTAACCAAAAAGTGTAAAGTAGAGAAAATTAGTTCTACCACATTCAAAATTATACTTACACAAGGTTTAAATCGCCAAATTCGTAGAATGACCGAGTATTTAGGTTATGACGTTGTAGCGCTTAAGCGTATTCGAATCATTAATATTTCACTTGATATTCCTGTGGGTCGTTTTAGAGATTTAACGGATGCTGAAATTTTAGAAATGAATCAATTAATCGAGCCTTCAATAAAAACAGAAGAGGGAAGTTTACCTAAACCAGAAGCATCACCTAACAGAAGAAAAACCGAATTTATAAAAAGGGATGATCCTCGATTTAAGAAAAGAGGAGAATATTAAAAAGTAAAAAAGCGTTTCAAAATCTGAAACGCTTTTTTTATATGCTATTGAAATATATTTATTTTTGATTCTCTAAATTCTGGTAATATAAATTTTTAGAAAGGAATGATTTATTTTGATTTATTTCAATTCTTCTTTCCACTAATTCTTCCATGTACTCCCCTGATAATTTATTTTCTTCAAAATAAGATCTTCGCACTTTATCGTTAAAATTAAGTTCACTTAAAAAAACGGGTTCAATTCCTCTTTTAGAATTAATATTGTAGATTGTTATCAAATTACCCCAATTTACACAAGCACAAAGCATTAATAAACCATACAAGTACCAAAGCATTACATTAAATAAATAGGCATTTGTTTTATGATTTTTAATTTTTAAATAAAGATAAACGAGTCCAATTAAAATAATGGCTAAGAAAGCAAAAACTCCTAATCGCTTGTAAGTCAATCCGAAATGGCAAACGTATTCATAATTCTTGATTGCTGAACTAAACACTAAAACTGCATTTAAAAAAATCCAAATTTTAGCCAAAACTTTGAGAAAATTCGCCTTATCATCAAAATTAAAACTTTTTTTAAAATAGAATAAAAGGACACCAATTGCCATAAATATAGAGAGCATCACAGAATTAACTCCATCATGAGTTGCGGAACTTAAAGAAGATGTTTCTTGTATTTGAAAAAACTGCTCATAATTGTATGCTGTAATAAAAAACAGTAACATTACATTTAAAAGAATTAAAGAGATTTCACCACTTTTACGTTCAAAGTCTAAGTCTAAAAATGAAAAACTTGGTGTAATTTCACTTTGAGATTCTGAGGGAAATAAATTCTGCAATTTTGAATTTAAGGAATAATTGTAATTAGGAACCCAATAATTCCAAAAAGAAAAAGATATATAAAACCCTAATAGAGTTGTAAAAAAAACAGCTGTAAAGTCAAAATCAATTTCATATCGCAAAAAACCAGAAAAAACATTACTTGCATATGTATAAACAGTAAAAAAAACAACCATGAAAACCAAGGGAATCAATACATAAGCAATTGCTTTTTTTAACGTATTACTTCCAATTTTAGTTTCTGGAAGCCATTCCTTAAATAAAAAAGGTCTTACTAAAGAAGAAAAAAAGTTAATAAATATGATCGGTATAGACAGAATTGTTTTTAGTTTAATTTCTTGATTTTCAAATTGAAGAAAGAGTATAGAAAAAAACAATGCAAAAAAAGAAGCGGCGTCACCAAACCATGCGTATGCAACAGTAGCTACTACTGAAGTTAAAGATAAAATTTTAAAAGTAAAGGTCTTATTCTTAGCATTATAATTAATTAAAGCTATTAAAAATAAGGCAAAAAAAGCTAAATTAATACCTAAGCCTTCTTTGTAAAATAAGCTAAAAAATAGCAATGTTGAGCTAAAAATCAAAGTGTGTTTTTTCATGTTTAAATATTTAAAAGTACTTTGAATTTCAAAGTAATTAGTTAAAAAAAATGCGTTATTTATTTTTTATTAATTTTTCAAGACTATTAAGGTGAGAAACAAAAGAAGCTCTACCAAAATTTGTAACTCTATAGGAAGTTTTAGGCTTTTTGCCCACGAATTCCTTTTTAATTTCTATGTAATCTAATTTATTTAGAGCAGCAGAATGGCTAGCCAAATTTCCGTCTGTTACATTTAATAAAGACTTCATTTCGGTAAAATCGATCCAATCATTGACCATAAGGACAGACATAATCCCTAAACGGACTCGACTATCAAAATCTTTATTTAATTTATCGATTATTCCCATTTTATTTATATTTTTTGAACATTATCAAACCATAGAGAATATGCAAAACACCAAATCCTATTCCCCAAAAAATGAGACCTTTTCCTAAATAAAAAAGGGAGACACACCCCAAAATTATTTCACAAAAACCTAAATATTTAATATCAGAAAATGTGTATTTTTCAGCATTTATTAAAGCTAAACCATAAAATAACAAGGTAGAGGGTGCAATTAAAGCTAATAAATTATGATATAGAAGAGCTACACAAAAAACTCCACCAACAGTCAAAGGTAAAATTAGATTAATTATCAATTTCTTGGTAGTATTGGTCCAGATAGGAATATTTAATTTTTTACTTTTTCTGTAAGTAAAAAAAATTCCTGATACTAAGCCTAAAACTAAAATAGAACCTCCAATAAAAGCCAACTCCATAATAAAATCTAAACTATAGCTTACCTCTTTACTATCAAAATAAGCAATTCCTCTTTTTTCGAATAAATAGTAAACATAGACTGAACCTATTAGAGCAAAAGTTCCCGCAAAGATGCCAGAGAGACCGCTTAAGGAAATGAATCGGGAAGAACGTTCCATCATCGAACGAATGTGCATTAAATCTTCTTGATGTGTATCTTTCATTTTAAAGTACTTTGAAATGAAAAGTTATTATAATATTTGAATTTTACAAGTGTTTTAAAAAAAATAAAAAGGAATTTAAAACCAGCGTTTTCTTTTAAATAAAAACACACCAAAAGCAGACAAAATCATAGATATTGCAATTACAATCCAGATTCCATATTTGTTTTCTTGTAAATCATTAGGAACATTCATTCCGTATAAACTAGCGATCAATGTTGGAATCATTAATATAATTGAAATAGAAGTCATCTGTTTCATTATAGTATTCATATTGTTTGAAATTACAGAGGCATACGCATCCATAGTTCCTGTTAAAATATCGCTATAAATATTGGTAGTTTCTTGTGCCTGACGCAATTCAATCTCCACATCTTCTAACAAATCAAGATCAAAATATTCTCTTTGTGATTTTATATTCTTGATTCTGTGTAATAAAATATCATTTCCCTTTAAGGAAGTCATAAAGAAAACCAAGCACTTCTCTATTTGAAGTAAGGCTTGTAATTCTTCATTTTTTATGGATTTCTCCAAATTATCTTCGGCTAATTTTATTTTTTGGTTAACTTGCTTTAAGTATTTCAAAAACCAAACACTAGAGGATAGTAACAATTTTAATACTAAATCAAAATTATCTTTGATATTAATATTCTTGCGTTTGGTGTATGTTACAAAATCGGCAAGCATTTCTGTTTTGTGAAAACTTATGGTAATGCATATTTCACCTTTAAAAACAATACCAACAGGAATGGTATGAAAAGGCAACTTTATATCATTGCTCTTAACTGGAATTCGCATAATGATTAGAGTCCAACCATTTTCAATTTCTATCCTTGGTCTTTCGTCTATATCTTCAATATCATTATAAAAAGCTTCTGGAATCTCTAGGTCTTCTAGTAAATATTTTTTTTCTGCTTCGGTCGGACATTCTATATTTATCCAGCAGTTTGGAATCCATTTCTCAATGGCAATTAATCCGTTATTGTTTTTGTAAAAAGCTCTCATATCAAAATTCTATAGGTTTAGTCATAGCCTCTTGATTTAGTTACAAGGGCTACTTTAGTTCAACATTTCCGAATAATAATCGTCCATTTTAAAATTATTTATTTTTTTAAGTGCTGCAAAAGTATTGTTTAAATTTCGTTTAATCGTCAATTAACTAATTTTTAAGTCGTTTTTAAGCTAAAAAAAAAGCCTTAAACTCACATTTAAGGCTTTTTTTAAAATCAATTATACTATTTATTTCTTTTCATTTCTCTTGCCAAAAGTGTGTTTTTAAGTAACATTGCTATCGTCATTGGTCCTACTCCACCTGGAACAGGAGTTATAAAAGATGCTTTTTTACTTACTTCATCAAAATCAACATCTCCTGTAATTACATATCCTTTTTCATGATTTTCATCAGGAACACGAGTAATACCAACATCAATAACAACAACACCTTCTTTTACCATATTTGCTTTAAGATAATTAGGAACTCCAAGTGCAGTAATAATAATATCTGCCTGAATCGTTATTTCTTCAATGTTTTTAGTGTAGCTGTGTGTCAATGTAACTGTTGAATTTCCTGGGAATCCTTTTCTTCCCATTAAGATACTCATTGGGCGTCCTACAATATGGCTACGACCAATAACTACAGTATGTTTACCTTTTGTTTCTACTTCATATCTTTCTAATAACTCTAAGATACCGAAAGGTGTAGCTGGGATAAAAGTTGTCATATCTAATGCCATTTTACCAAAATTCTCTGGGTGAAAACCATCCACATCTTTACTCGGATCAACAGCCATTAAAACTTTTTGTTCATCAATTTGTTCAGGCAATGGTAACTGAACGATAAAGCCATCAATAGCCTCATTCTCGTTCAATTCTTTTATTTTTTTAAGTAATTCAACTTCTGTAGTTGTACTAGGCATTTTTACTAAAGTAGATTCGAATCCTACTCGTTCGCAAGCTTTCACTTTACTGCCAACATAAGTTAAACTTGCCCCATCGTTACCAACGATTAAAGCAGCCAAATGAGGTACTTTTTCCCCATTATCTTTCATTTTTTGTACTTCTACAGCGATTTCACTCTTAATATCTTCCGCTGTTTTTTTTCCGTCTAGTAGTTGCATTTTAATTTAGTTTAAAGGATAATAATTCTTTGCTGTAGTCAAACCAACTCAGCAAAAAAAGGATAACATAATAGTTGTTGTAATTGTTCTGCTAAAAAATTAAGGTTTAAAGTTTTAATTTAATTAAAACTTTAAACCTTAAAGATATTATCTCATTCCAGGCATTCCTCCAGGCATTCCGCCTTTCATTCCGCCCATCATTTTCATTAAATTTTTTCCTCCTGGTCCCTGCATCATTTTCATCATCTTGCTCATTTGATCAAATTGTTTCATCAATTGATTGACTTGTTCGATTTTCGTTCCGGAACCTTTAGCAATTCTTGCTTTTCTTTTTACATCAATCAAAGCGGGTTTGCTTCTTTCAATTGGAGTCATCGAGTGAATAATGGCTTCTATATGTTTGAATGCATCATCTTCGATCTCTACATCTTTCATGGCTTTTGAAGCACCAGGTATCATTCCGACCAAGTCTTTCATATTACCCATTTTCTTTACTTGCTGAATTTGAGATAGGAAATCATCAAAACCAAATTCATTTTTAGCAATTTTCTTTTGAATTTTTCTGGCTTCGTCTTCGTCAAATTGTTCTTGCGCTCTTTCTACCAAAGACACAACGTCACCCATCCCTAAAATTCTTTCAGCCATACGAATAGGATAGAATACATCTATAGCATCCATCTTTTCCCCTGTACCAACGAACTTAATTGGTTTATTTACAACTGTTTTTATAGAAATAGCTGCCCCACCACGCGTATCACCATCAAGTTTCGTTAAAATAACACCATCAAAATTCAATCGATCATTGAAGGTTTTTGCTGTATTTACGGCATCTTGACCTGTCATTGCATCTACAACAAATAAGGTTTCTTGAGGCTGAATCGCTTTATGAACACGTTCTATCTCGTTCATCATTTCCTCATCAACCGCCAAACGACCTGCTGTATCTACAATAACGACATTAAATCCATTTGCTTTTGCGTGTTTGATTGCATTTTGGGCAATTTCAACAGGATTTTTATTTTCTGGTTCCGAGTATACCTCAACACCTATTGAATCTCCAACAACATATAATTGCTGAATCGCTGCTGGACGATAAATATCACAAGCAACCAATAGTGGTTTTTTATTCTTTTTTGTAAGAAGATAATTCGCTAGTTTTCCAGAAAAAGTAGTTTTTCCTGATCCTTGTAAACCAGACATTAAAATAACGGTTGGATTTCCAGAAAGATTAATTCCTGCAACATCACCACCCATTAATTCTGTCAGTTCATCTTTAACTAACTTTACTAACAATTGCCCTGGCTGAAGCGTTGTTAATACATCCTGCCCGATTGCTTTTTCTTTTACTTTAGTGGTAAAATCTTTCGCAATTTTAAAGTTAACATCCGCATCAAGCAAAGCTCTACGAACTTCTTTTAAAGTTTCGGCTACATTTACTTCGGTGATTTTTCCGTGACCTTTAAGTATATGAAAGGCTTTATCTAGTTTATCGCTTAAATTATCGAACATGGTTTATTTTTTTATTGAAATGCAAAGATAAACTAATTAGATAATTAGGCAATTAGATACAATAGATAATTGAGACTATTTTATGAAATAGAAAAAAATAGAAAAGAGGATTTTATTTTAGCTAAACTGTGTTTAATATGAATACTTTAAAAACAAAAAAGAGGCTAGATAAATCTAACCTCCTTTTCCCAAAATACAAACAAGTAACTCATAAACAGTATTGACATTAACATTTTAGCTTATAAAAGCCAAAATCTATTTGGTTATAAAAAAAGAAATATCAAGACAATATTTTGAACCTAATTATAATACTAGTTTAAGGAGTGTGTTTAATATGCTGAATTGCATCAAATTATCTCAATAATTATTAGTAGGAATAGCTCAAAATAAGTGGCTAAACTTTATAAATCAAAATAAATGGATAGATTCAAAAAAAAAAAAAATTAAAAAGTTGTTGTACTATTGGGCTGATAAGCAAAATTGAAGGTGTAATATCTACCTGTAGAAGTAAGATCTGGTGCTGCAGGTGCATCTTTGTAATAACTTAGGATTTCAAATTTTGCGTATTTCCCATCATGTGTTTTTATAACAAATATCTTTCCCGCTTTAGAGGATATAATATGGGTATTAGAATTGTAATCGTACCACGCATTATCTCCAGACTTTGGAAAAGCATAAATTGTAGCTGCATCTTGTTTAAAGGTTGATGCTAAGGGAATCGATTTTATAGTTGAAAATGCACCAGAAACAATGCTTACAGCAGCATTTCCCGTTCTGTTTGGCTCATCGACAATACCAATTTTAGCACCTCCGTTTACAATAATTACAGTACCACGAAAAGCTACATCCCAATTATCACTGGTTACAATTTTATTTTCAGAAAAACTGAATTTTGTGAATGCACCGCCTTCAGGTTGTCCTTGTCCCCCTGTGGCTGGAGCCGGAAGATTAGTGAATTTTTGAGTTATAACTGCTGGAACTAGCTCCTCCTTTTTATCATCATTACTACATGATGTTGTGAAAATTACTAGTGCTAAAAGCGAAAGTTTTAAAAAATTTGTTCTCATTGTAAAAGTGTTTAAATAAATATTAATTAAAAATTGAATTGAATTCGTGCAAAAAGTTGTCTTCCAGAAAGATTAGGAATTTGATTGGGCTCTTTATAATTAAGTAAATTATTAGCACCGATTTGAAAAAGTAATGTATCCGAAATGTATTTTGAAGCCGATAAATTGGTAATAAAATAATCATCTACAAACGTGTCGTATTTATCCAGTATTTGATTACCATTGCTATCAAACATTCCGTATTTACTTCTGTAAAAAATACGCAAATTGATATCTGTTTTTATAGTTGAAATAGTGTATAATAGTTTGAGATTGGCAGTATGTTTCGAACGATTGTACAATCCGAAATAATCTGATTTATCAATTTTTATCGTTTCTAATTCGTTGTTTCGTATGTATTGATAGTATTGAAAGTGTTCCGAAATCGATTTGTCTTTTGCTGTTAGATATTGATAACCAAAAGAAACCATTACATCTTTAGTGAAGTTATAATTCGAATTCAGTTCTAATCCATACGTAAAAACAGCATTAGTATTAAAATAACTAAAAATACTCTGACCATTATTTTTTTGAGCAACTGCACTAGTATCAATTAAATTATGAATAGAATTATAAAATGCATTTACCTCTAATTTAAATTTTTCCTTTTTGTAAAAAGTTCCAAAATTAAAATTCACAGCACTTTCTGCTTGTAATGGTTCATCAAAATTAATCCCTGATTCTTTTTTCAATATTTGATCTTGCATCTCATTTAATCTCGCTTTAGCTACATTATATCCCAAAACGGTATATCCTACTGATGGATTTGTAAAATCGAAATACAATTGGCGAAAATCTGGTGCCTTGTATCCGTATCCAACAGATGTTTTTAAAGAAAAATTAGTGTTAATTTTATAATTCAACGCTAATTTTGGACTTAACTGTGAGGCGTATTCACTGTGATTATCGTACCTAAATCCCGCTAGAATATTCCATTTTTGGTTTGGGTTGTAATCATACTGCACAAAAACATATTGAGAATTAAATTTGACAATAGCATTAAAATAAGTTCTATCTAAAGTTTCCTGATTCATTCCTATTCCTGCTGTTAACTTATTTTTATTAATAGAGAAAGTAGTTCTTATTTCAGGTCTAAAAAGCCATTGATTGTAAAAGGTTTGATCGTAAAGCACTTTACTTTCATCCTCTAAGAAGGAATTGTTTTTATAATTCGTTGCATATAATTCATACTCAAAATACAACTTTGAATTCAACTTGTGTTCTACTTTAACTTGAGAATTCCATTCCTTTTCTTCAGCATCACCTTTGTAATATTCAGTTTCAATGAGGGCGACATTATTCATATTCTGATTGTAAAAGCGATTGCTTATAATTAGCTTAACTTTTTTAGAAAAATCATAATACAATTTGGGATTAATGGTGTAATTATAAAATTTTTCAACATTTTTTAAAGGGGTTGTTTTATCCAAATCAAATCCGTCAGAAGAATAAAAGTTAGCGAATACATTAGCAGAAAACCTATTCTTTTTCCAGAGCAGATTAGCATTCAAGTCATTGGTATTGAAAGTTGCATATCGATAGGAAAAATTACCTGACAGCATATCCTTTTTAGGTTTTTTTGTAATTACATTGATCACACCACCCATTGCTTCTGAACCATATAAAGCAGAAGATGCTCCTTTTACAATCTCAATTCTATCTATATTCCCTACTGATATTCTTGATAAATCTAAAACTCCTGCATTTCTACCAACAATTGGAACGCCATCAATTAGTACTAACGTGTAAGCTGCATCTAAGCCTTGAATCTGAATCCCCTCAAAACCACTTTCATCAGGAATTAAAATAATACCTGTTTGCTCACTTAAAATTTCATTTAACCGAGTAACTCCTGTTTTCTCAATTTCTTTGGCAGTTATTATACTTATTGGCAACGGTAAGGAAGAAAGTACTCTTTCGGTTCTTGTCGCTGTAACAACCTTAACTTCTAATAATTCCTTAACAACTAAACTGTCTTTTTGCACTTGTTGCGCAAAGGAAAATTGACAAAAAAGAAGAGTGATAAAAAGAGTATTTTTAAATTTCATTATATTTATTTAGACTTAATAATTTCTACAAAAGTAGTCTTATTTTTATTTATTCTAAATAAACTTTATATATTTGTCAAAAATTTTTAATTAATAAAATCAACTATGTTAACAAAAAAACTCTATTTATCTGCATTAATGACAGTTACAACTCTAACAAGCTTTAGTCAAGAACTCAAAAAAAGTGAAG
This sequence comes from Flavobacterium pygoscelis, assembly GCF_023162025.1. Classification (NCBI taxonomy): domain Bacteria; kingdom Pseudomonadati; phylum Bacteroidota; class Flavobacteriia; order Flavobacteriales; family Flavobacteriaceae; genus Flavobacterium; species Flavobacterium pygoscelis. The sequence continues at coordinate 237,891 of NZ_JALNUB010000004.1, forward strand.
ACATAAAAGCGATCAAGGCTATGTGTGGTTGTTATGAAGTGAAATTCAATTTTGCAGAAACATTTCAATATTCAAAAGACAGCATTAACTATAATCCATCTGCGACAAAACATGACAATGGTTTAGAATGGATAGAATTAGTAGAGGATACACCCAACAAAATAATGCTACAACACTTATTAATTGTGAGTGACGACATGATTATCAAACATTGGAGACAAGATTGGCTTTATGAAAACACTAATTTGTATCGTTTTGACAAAGACAATACTTGGAAATTTACTAAGTTGAATAAGACGGATGTAAAAGGACAATGGACCCAAAAAGTATTTCAAGTTGACGATAGTCCAAGATATGAAGGAACCGCTTCTTGGGTTCATATTGACGGAAAAGACTATTGGAAAAATACAACGGACGCTCCATTACCTAGAAGAGAAGATACCAAACGCAAAGATTATAATGTCTTGAAAAGAAGAAACATTCATGAAATCACTAAAACTGGTTGGAACCATGAACAAGATAATGATAAAATTTTAAGAACCGAAGCAGGAAAAGATTACCTACTCGCTCAAGAAAAAGGAATGGATATTTATACTAAAGTAGCCGATTCTAAATGTCTTGCTGCTCAAAATTGGTGGAAAGAAAACAATAATCTATGGAAAAATATAAGAACGAAATGGGATACTGTTTTTGATCAAAACAAAGATATAAAATTGGAAAAAAAAGTAAATAAAAAGACTTTATACTCCCATCTATTTGACTTAAAACCAAATGCAACAAAAGACCAAACGGATAGCATTATTGACAGTTTTGTTATCAAAAAATAAAATAACAACTGAATAGTTTTAAAAACAAAAGCCGATAATTTTAAATTATCGGCTTTTGTTTTATATTGAATTATAAAATAAACTACATTCTTTCTGGAACATTAATTCCTAGTAATTTAAAAGAAGAAGCAATAACATCGGCTACTTTTTTTGATAATTGCACTCGGAATATTTTCTTTTCTAAATCTTCTTCACCTAAAATAGGAACTGCTTGATAGAACGAATTGTACTCGCGAACTAAGTCATAAGTATAATTAGCTAGTAAAGCAGGACTATGATGTTGTGCCGCATTTTGAATCACTTCTGGAAACAACTCTAATTGCTTAACTAATTCTTTTTCTTTTTCGTGAAGTGTTGTTATTTCTGATTTATTTGTAAAATCGAAATTAACCTTACGAATTATAGATTGAATTCTGGCGTAAGTATATTGAATAAATGGCCCTGTATTTCCAGCAAAATCAACAGATTCCTCTGGATTAAATAAGATTCGTTTTTTAGGATCTACTTTTAAAATGTAATATTTTAAAGCTCCAAGACCAATAGTATTATATAATTTTGCTTTTTCTTCAGCAGTATACGTATCTAATTTACCTAAATCTTCGGCAATTTTCTGAGCTGTATCGGTCATTTCTTGCATCAAATCATCGGCATCGACAACGGTTCCTTCACGACTTTTCATTTTACCCGAAGGTAAATCTACCATTCCGTAAGACAAATGAAATAAGTTTTTAGACCAATCAAAACCTAGTTTTTTCAAGATTAAGAATAGCACCTTAAAGTGATAATCTTGCTCATTTCCTACGGTATAAACCATTCCTCCTACATCAGGAAAATCTTTCACACGCTGAATTGCGGTACCAATATCTTGCGTCATATAAACCGCAGTTCCATCTGAACGCAATACAATTTTACGATCTAAACCTTCTTCAGTCAAATCAATCCAAACTGAACCATCTGGATCTTTCTCGAAAACTCCTTTATCTAAACCTATCTGAACTACATCTTTTCCTAATAAATAAGTATTACTTTCATAATAATAAGTATCAAAATCTACTCCTAGATTTTTATAACTAATAGCAAAACCATCATAAACCCATTGGTTCATCATTTTCCAAAGCGTAATTACGGCTTCATCTCCTGCTTCCCATTTCAAAAGCATTTCTTGTGCTTCTAAAATAATTGGCGCTTGTTTTTTGGCTTCTTCTTCCGTTTTTCCAGCGCTCATTAATTGCGCTATTTCTTCTTTATAGGCTTTATCAAAAGCAACATAGTAGTTCCCTACTAATTTATCTCCTTTAAGACCAGTTGATTCGGGAGTTTGTCCGTTACCGAATTTCTGCCAAGCCAACATCGACTTACAAATATGAATTCCTCTGTCATTAATGACTTGGGTTTTATATACTTTTTTACCTGAAGCTTTTATAATTTCGGCAACAGAATATCCTAAAAGATTATTACGTACGTGACCTAAATGCAGTGGTTTGTTAGTATTTGGCGAAGAGTATTCAACCATAACTGCTTTATCCTCTGGATTAGGAGTTACAAAACCAAAGGACTCAATGTTTTTTATTTCATTAAAGAAATTTAAATAATAGTCATCCGAAATAACAATATTTAAAAATCCAGAAACCACATTAAAACGACTTACGGCTGCCAAATTTTCGACTAAATATGTTCCAATTTTATTACCTAATTCAACTGGATTACTTTTTACCAATTTCAGTAAAGGAAAAATTACCATGGTAATATCTCCTTCAAATTCTTTCCGAGTAGTTTGAAATTCAATTTTTTCAACAGTAACATCAAATAAAGCATTTACGGCTTTTTCAATAGCGGGCGTAAGAATCTGTGGTAATGTCATTTTGTGTACTTTTTTAAGGGTGCAAAGATAGTGATTCTGCGGGAATTTTAAAATTGAAGAATAAGATAATTTCCTATTCATTATGAGTTGTTTAGTTTTTATTTTCAACAAACAGATTTATTTTTCAAAAAAAATCTGTAACAAATAATAATTTATGCAGTCTTACTAAGTAACATTAAGTAATTATTTAATGGATTAAAGTTTAAACATCAATCAAATCACAATCAAATCACAATCAATCATGAAAATCAAATTAACACTAATTTGCTTTATTGCAACGCTCTTTTCGTTGCAGGCACAAACAGCTGTCAAACCAACACTTTTAGAAAACTCAGGAAGTATTTCAGGTAAGGTAATTGATCAAAAAACGAACGAACCTTTAGCTTATGTAAACATTACAATAAAGGAAAACAACAAAATTATTACGGGCGGAATTACCTCTGAAAAAGGATTGTTTCAAATCAAGAATTTAGCCTTAAAAGATTATGTGGTAGAGATTCAATTTATTGGATACAAAACCATCACAAAATCAGCAAAACTTACCGAGAACATTACTTTAAACTTAAACACCATTTTCCTTGAGGAAGATGCCATTGAACTAAAAGGAGTTTCAGTAATTAGCGAGCGTTCTACAATTGAACAAAAAATTGATAGAAAAGTAATTAATGTCGGAAAAGATCTTACTACTTCGGGAGCTACGGCTTCGGATATTATGAGTAACATTCCTTCTGTAAATGTTGATCAGGACGGAAAAATATCTTTGAGAGGAAATGAAAATGTTAGGATTTTAATAGATGGTCGTCCTAGCAATATTGATGCTGCACAATTACTAAAACAAATTCCTTCTACTTCTATTAAGAAAATTGAATTAATCACCAATCCAAGTGCAAAATATAATCCAGAGGGAATGTCAGGAATCATTAATATTGTTTTGCATAAAAATGCTAGTGATGGTTTTAATGCCAGTATAAATACGGGATTAACTTTTGCCAAAAAACCAAAAATTAATAGTTCTACTAACATGAACTATAGAACTGGAAAATTAAACTTTTTTGGAACTTACGGGAATAACTTTGGTAAGAAACTCAATGAGGGAAATATCCTGAGATTAGATGACCTTAGCAATCAACATCTTGATATCATCAATAACGATAAATCCCATTTGTTTAAAATTGGAATGGATTATTACATCAATGATAAAAACACCTTATCTGTTTATACAAATCAAAACAAACAACTTGGAAATGCACAAATCGATGTTGCTATTACAAATCCTGATGCCTCCAAAAATCTATTTCAAAATTCGAAATATAAAGGGAATAACACTGACGGAACCTACAATTTAGCCTTTAAACATTTAACAAAAAAAGAAGGAGAGTCATTAGATTTAGAAATCAATCACAGTATTTATACTGGAGATGAAATTTCAAATTTCCGTACCGCTTTTACTAATCCTATAATTCCTAGTAGTAGTTATAGAGACAACATCAACGAAAAAAGACAAAACTCTATCGTTAATCTTGATTACGTAAACCCTTTGAACGAAAAAAGCAAATTAGAATTAGGTGCCGAAACTAGAATTGTTAGAACGGACAATAATTATGTTACTACAAACAGCGCTTTATCAAATTCTAATTATCAATACGATTTAGACATTAATTCGGCGTACGTAACTTTTGGACAAAAATTTAGTAAAATTGGTTATCAATTGGGTGCTCGTCTGGAAAGCTATAAAGTGAATGCGAAACTGAATAACACTGTTGCTTTCAAGGACGATTATATTACGGTATATCCATCAGCGTCGATGACATATTCTCCTAGCGAGAAAGATCAATTTCAAATTAGTTACAGTCGCCGTGTAGACAGACCTAGTTTAGACCAAACAAAACCAATAAGAGAATTTAGTACTCCAAGAATTACCTCTATTGGAAATCCCGAATTACAACCTCAATTTACAAATTCTGTCGAAGTAAATTATACAAAAACCATTACTAAAGGATCGATCACTACAGGTGTTTTTGTGAGATCTATTAATAACGAAATTAACCGAATTATCTATCCAGACCCACAAAATCAAAACCAACAAATTCTAAGTTATGACAACTTTGATAATAATAGAGCTTATGGTTTTGAAGCCTCTTTAAATTATAAGATAAACAGTTGGTGGGATATTCAACCTGCGGTAGATTTCTCAAGCATTGCTCAAAAAGGATTGATATCTGTTTACAATTCGACGTCAAATTCTTTTGACTTTGTAACAAAACAAGTTGATGCCGCTGCATTTAATGCTCGTTTTACAAGTAATTTTAAAGCCAATAAAAATCTTAGATTCCTTTTATTCGGTTTTTATAGATCGGGAGTTGATGGTGTTCAGTTTAATGGTAAGGAAATGTATAAAATTGATGCAGGTGGACGTTACTCTTTCTTAAAAGACAAGGCAACCTTAAGCATTCGTTTTAATGATATTTTCGACACAATGAAAGCTGGTTTTAGCGGAGACAATCCGTATCCTCAAGTAGGACAATTCAGTTGGGAAAGCCAATCGGTTTATGTAGGTTTTAATTATATGTTTGGTGCAGGAAAAAACAAAAGTTTACAGCGCAAACAAAGAGACAACAATACCAAAGAAGGTGGCGGAGGAATGTTTTAATGAAAAATTAGAGAATTAGTTTTTAATAGTTGTTATCCATAAAAAACCCGGAGTATGCCAACTCCGGGTTTTTTTTTGAATAATTTAATGATATCAAACGTTATTCTACCACTTAATAATAGCACTAGCCCAAGTAAATCCGCTACCAAAAGCAGCTAATACAATGGTATCTCCCGATTTTATTTTGCCTTGTTCCCATGCTTCGGTCAAAGCAATTGGAATAGATGCAGCTGTTGTGTTACCGTATTTTTGAATATTATTAAAAACTTGATCGTCGTTTAACTTAAATTTATTTTGAATAAATTGAGAAATTCTCAAATTTGCTTGATGCGGAATTAACATATCGATATCAGAAACCTCTAAATTATTAGCTTCTAAACCTTCATTGATTACTTCACTAAAACGAACTACTGCATTTTTAAATACAAATTGTCCATTCATGTGAGGAAAGTAACTCTCATCGTCTGGATCGTTATCCGCCAAAATATCAGATACCCAACGACCACCCATTCCTGGTGCTTTGAGCACTAACTCTTCAGCATGTTGTCCTTCAGAGTGTAAATGTGTTGATAAAATCCCTTTTGTCAAATCTTCTTCTCTACTCAAAACTGCTGCTCCTGCTCCATCTCCAAATATTACAGAAACACCACGACCGCGCGATGTCATATCTAATCCAGATGAATGTACTTCAGAACCAATCACCAAAATATTTTTATACATACCCGTTTTTATGTACTGATCTGCAACAGATAAAGCATAAATAAAACCAGAACATTGGTTTCTAACATCTAATGCGCCTATAGTTTTTAATCCCAAATCTCTTTGAACCAAAACTCCTGGTCCTGGAAAATAATAATCTGGACTCAAAGTAGCAAAAACAATAAAGTCAATATCCTCTTTAGCCACTCCAGAACGAGTAATTGCAATTTCAGCTGCTTTTACGCCCATTGATGTCGTGGTATCTTCACCAGGTACAATATGCCTTCTTTCTTGTATTCCTGTTCTCTCTTGAATCCATTCGTCATTAGTATCAATGAGTTTAGACAAATCATCATTTGTCACTACGTTTTCGGGAACATAAAATCCTAACCCTGTTATTTTTGAATGATACATATTATATTATTTTATTAAAATACGATTGCAAATTTAAAACATACTTAAAAATATGAGCTACCAAATTACCATTATTTTAGCAATTTACAATTTTTATGCTTTTAACAGAACTAAAACTGAATTCGAATTCACACAAATAAAAACATTAAAGGAATAATTTTGATAAATATCAAGCTCTTGCAAAAGTTAAAAAGAGTCATTTACTTTCAAATCTAATAACATTACTTTATTTTCGGTTGCTAATTTAAAATCACTTAAATCATGAAATTGAAAATTCCATTTTTTCTTTTCCTCGGACTGAGTTTAACCACCTATGCTCAAGAAAATCTCAGCTATCAAAAACCTTCTAAATCTATTTTAGAATTAGCCGATTATGAAAGAGCACCTTCAGTATCTATGGATACTAAAAAAGAATATTTATTATTATCCTATAGAAATACCTATAAATCATTAGATGATTTAAACCAAGACGAACTGCGATTAGGAGGTTTACGCATCAATCCCGTAACCAACATTTCTAGTACCGTTACGTATGTCAACAACCTTAAACTTCAAAAAGTAAGCGACAAGAAGGAGATGCAAGTTGCTGGATTGCCTGATAATCCTCGTATTAGCAATCTATCTTGGTCTCCAAACGATAAAAAAATTATTTTCTCACATACTACGAATACTGGGGTTGAACTTTGGGTAATTGATGTATCTACAGCAAAAGCTACAAAATTAACAGAAGCTACAGTCAATGCAAATCTTGGCAATCCATTCAGTTGGATGAATGACAATGAAACTATTTTGGTAAAAATGCTACCAAAAAATAGAGCTGCACTTTTAGATTCCAAAAAAGATCTTCCAACTGGTCCGATAATTTCGAATGCTGACGGAGAAAAATCTCAAAACAGAACGTATCCAGATATGTTGAAAAACAAGAATGATGAGATCAACTTTGAAAATATCATGACGTCTGAATTATATAAGATAAACTTAAACGGAACGGCTACTTTATTTCAAAAAGCAGCTATGTATGCCGGAGAAAGTTTCTCGCCAGACGGAAATTACTTGATGTTAAATACCATACAAAAACCGTTTTCCTATATTGTTCCCTTAAGTCGTTTTCCGATGAAAACAACTATATATGATGTTGCAGGAAAAGAAGTAAAGGTTGTAAATGAAGTGCCTCTTACAGAAATAATTCCTAAAGGTTTTATGGCCGTTAGAAAAGGAAGAAGAAACATGAGTTGGAGAGCAGACAAACCAGCAACATTAGTATATGCAGAAGCATTAGATGGTGGAGATCCTGCTAATAAAGTAGATTATAGAGACGAAGTTTTTCTTTGGAACGCTCCTTTTACAACTGCTGCAACTTCATTGGTAAAAACACCTCAACGCTACAGCAGAATGATTTGGGGAAATGACAATATTGCAATTGTAACAGACGAATGGTACGATACTCGTAATACTAAAACATATTTAATCAATCCATCAAATCCGAGTCAAGAACCAAAAGTAATTTTTGATAGAAATTCACAAGATTCTTATTCTAATCCGGGGAACTTTGAAACCAAAAAAAATCAATACAATAGATATGTTTTGGCTATAGAAAATGACAATGTATTTCTTATAGGTGATGGATTTACTAAAAATGGTCAATTTCCTTTTATCACAGAATATAATTTAAAAACATTGCAATCAAAACGTCTTTACACATCTGCATATACAGATAAAAAAGAGGATATCATTGAAATTGAAGATTTTAAAAAAGGAACGGTTTTAGTACAAATACAATCTAAAAACGAATATCCTAATTACTACATTAGAAATATTAAAGAGAAAAATAAACTTACTCCAATTACTGCCTTTAAAAATCCTTTTGAGAGTATCAAGAACGTAAGCAAAGAAGTAATCAAGTACAAACGTAAAGATGGTGTTGAGTTATCGGGAACATTATATTTACCGGTAGGTTATGACAAGGTTAAAAAAGAAAAAATGCCATTGCTTATTTGGGCCTATCCAGCAGAATACAAAGACAAAAACTCAGCAGGGCAAGTTACTCAAAATCCAAATGAATTTACATTTCCTAGCTATGGTTCCTTTGTATATTGGGTAACCAAAGGTTATGTGGTTCTTGATGATGCTGCTTTCCCTATTATTGGAGAAGGAACAACTGAACCAAACGATAATTTTATTTCGCAATTAGTTGATAATGCCGAAGCAGCAATTAATGCTGTTGATGCTTTAGGATACATCAATAGAAAAAAAGTAGCTATTGGCGGTCATTCTTATGGTGCATTTATGACAGCTAACTTGTTAACACATTCAAATTTATTTGCTTGTGGAATTGCTAGAAGTGGCGCATACAATAGAACACTAACTCCATTTGGTTTTCAAAGTGAGCAACGTAATTACTGGGAAACTCCAGAAGTTTATAATACGATGTCACCGTTTATGAATGCTGATAAAATGAAAACACCGATGCTTTTGGTACATGGTGAAGCAGATAATAATCCAGGAACATTTACCTTACAAACAGAACGTTATTTTCAAGCGTTAAAAGGATTGGGTGCTCCCGCAAGAATGGTCATTTTACCAAAAGAATCTCATGGGTATGCTGCGAAAGAAAACATATTGCACTTATTATGGGAACAAGATCAGTTTTTAGAGAAGTATTTGAAGAATTAGGCTACTTACCACTAAGAAATATGATCTATTGCCACAAAGTCATAAAGTTTTTAAGGTTGATTAAATTCACCCCCTTTTGCTTCATCGGCAAATGATTCAAAAATTTAAAATGACTGAATCTACCATTAAAAATAAGCTTAATTATAATAAATGGAAAACCCCGAAAATCATTGAATTTCGGGGTTTTTTATTTTAAGCTAGCATTAAGTGTACTTCCTGATTTATTTCTAATTCTGTATCGTGCTCAAAGAAAATAGCTCTTCGCTCAAAAGCAGCTTTGACTAAGTAATGACTGCCTTTATAATAACATTGTTTTACTACAACTTGCATCACTCCACTGTCAACCAATTTTAGTTGATGTGGATAAAGCAATAAAAACTCATCCTCTTCTTCTTCGATAGGAATTAATTGAGATAATTTCAATTCATTAACCTCACCAAAAAGAGAAGCTGTATATTTATTAATTGGATTTTCATACACCAGCTTCGAATTTCCTTTTACAACCAGTTTTCCGTTTTGAATCACTATTGTTTCATCAGAAAAAGCCAAGGCGTCTGTACTATCGTGAGTTGCAATGACACACGTAACACCTTTATCTTTCAAGTATTTAAATAAATTGCGACGCAATGAATTCTTTCTAAAAGAATCGATTTGACTAAAAGGTTCATCTAGTAATAGAATTTCTGGTTCTAACGCCAAAACTCTAGCCAATGCCACTCTTTGTTGTTGGCCACCACTCAAAAATTTCGCTTTTACTTTGGCGAAAGCGGTCATTTCGACCATGTCTAACAACTCATAAACACGTTGCTTCTTTTCATCCGGAAACATGTTCGATAAAAACTTACCTACATTTTCCTCTACCGTAATATAAGGCATTAAGTCAAAATCTTGTGCTAAATATTTAATATAATCTTCTCCTGGAACCAGATTGTGCTTGGGTCCTAAAATAGGATTTTCATTATAGGTTATTACTCCAGCATCTAAATCGTATAAACCATAAATAAGTTTTAGCAAAGTACTTTTACCACAGCCACTTTCGCCAATAATCGCTGTATTTTGACCTTTTTCAATCGTAAAACTTACTTCCTGAATTACCGGAATATCAATATACGTGAAGGATATGTTATTTATCTCTAGCATCATCTTTATTTGAGAGCACAAATTTACAATGTTTAATTTGCTTATGCCACGATTTATTTAGGTTTATAATTGATTTTCTACACAGATAAAACTTCATAAATAATAATATTTAACTTTTAAAAAAATACATTAATAAATTATTTTTTTCAGTTTGAAATAAGGAACTGAAGGTTAATATTTAAAACAAAAAATTTTAGTATCATCAAATCATTCCAATCAAATCATAAAAAAAGGCTGCTTCTAGAAGAAACAGCCTTAAATTTTATTGTAATGTTTGCTTATTTTTTACTTTCAGCTTCAGCGTCTTTGATCATTTTATCATTTGCAGTAATAGCAAATTCTACACGACGGTTTTGGCTTCTTCCTTCAAGTGTTTCATTAGAAGCAATTGGATCAGCAATACCTAAACCAGTAACCTGAAATCTACTAGAAGAAACACCTTTACTATTTAAGTATGATTTTACAGCTCCAGCTCTTTCTCCTGAAAGTTTCAAGTTATAATCAGCAGCACCTGTATTATCAGTATAACCGTAAATAGTAATATTAGTATCTGGATATTCAGCAAAAACTGGAACTAATTTATCTAAATTAGCTTTAGCAGCAGCGGTCAAAGATGATTTATTAGTATCAAATCGTACTGCATTTTCATTTAAAACTAATTTAATACCTTCTCCAACACGAACTACTTCAGCTCCTGGAAGAACTTGATCAATTTGTCTTGCTTGTTTGTCCATTTTATTACCAATAACTCCACCGGCAACTCCACCAACAACTCCACCAAGAACCGCTCCCATTGCACCATTACCACCTTTACCAAGATTGTTACCTAAAACTCCTCCTAATACAGCTCCTGCAACAGCACCTATTCCTGCTCCTCTTTGCGTTTTGTTTGTGTTTTTTACCGCTTCACAGCTGGTAAACATTGAACCTATAACCATTATTGTTGCTATTGCAACTATTGAAATCTTTTTCATAATTGTATTTTTTTTAATATTAATTTACTTTTTGGAATTGATAAACAACGTCCGTCATTTTACCTGCAACATCAATTTTATCGATCAATTGAAAAGAAGTTTCTGATTGATTAGCTAAACCTAATACATAACCATCTCTTACTTTTCTTGCTTTTTCGCCTGCATCTAATATCTTAAGAACAAATTGTCCGTCTGCATTAACAAACCAAGTAATTGGAGAACTAAAAGCTACACAATTTGTTTTTGTTAAAGCCATTGTTCCTTTATTGTTATTAGAAACGAATTTCCATGTACTACCAACAAAACATTCTGAGTCTGCTAATTGAAAAGTGTTCACTTTCACATATTGTGAACCTGGATAAGTTACTGAACTAATTTCCCAATTCCCTTTTATAGCTACTTGCGATTTTCTATCTGTTTTCGTACTTGTAGCTGAGTTCGATTTACATGCAAACATCAAAATGGCTAATGTGCATACTAAAATAACTTTTTTCATCTTTCTAAATTTAATGTATTAATATTGATACAAAGATACACTGCATTGTTATAATTTTGTTTCAAAATTATAATATTTTGTATCATAATTAAAGGTTACGACAATTTGTCACTTCCCCTATCATTGGTATCTTATTTGAAAGAATAGTAGGCTATAAAACAAACTTAAAAACTCAAAATATGACAACAGGTAAAATTAATGTTTCGGTAGAAAACATCTTTCCCTTGATCAAGAAGTTCTTATACAGTGATCACGAAATTTTTTTAAGAGAATTAATATCGAATGGTACTGATGCCACTTTAAAATTAAAACATTTAACTAGTATTGGTGAAGCCAAAGTAGAATATGGCAATCCAATTATTGAAGTAAAAATAGACAAAGAGGGCAAAAAAATACACATCATCGATCAAGGTTTAGGAATGACTGCCGATGAAGTTGAAAAATACATCAACCAAGTTGCATTTTCTGGAGCAGAAGAATTTTTAGATAAATACAAAGATTCTGCAAAAGATTCTGGAATTATTGGTCATTTTGGTCTTGGTTTTTATTCGGCTTTTATGGTTGCCGAAAAAGTAGAAATCATCACTAAATCTTTTAAAGACGAACCAGCGGCACATTGGACTTGCGATGGAAGCCCAGAATTCACATTAGAACCAGCAGATAAAACCACTCGTGGAACGGAAATTATTTTACATATCGCTGAAGATTCTTTAGAATTTTTAGAAGAATCTAAAATTAGTGGGTTATTAAATAAGTACAATAAGTTCATGCCTATTCCGATTAAATTTGGAACAAAGACAGAGAAAATTGAACAAAAAAAGGGCGAAGAAGTTGCTGAAGAAGATAAAGACAAAACTTTTACAGAAGTAGAAGTTGACAATATTATCAATAACCCAAATCCGGCTTGGACCAAACAACCAACAGAATTATCTCCAGAGGATTACAAGAATTTCTATCATGAATTGTATCCAATGCAGTTTGAGGAGCCGTTATTCCACATTCACTTGAATGTTGATTATCCTTTTAACCTAACTGGTATTTTATATTTTCCAAAATTAGGTTCTGATTTACAAATTCAGAAAGACAAAATCCAATTATACCAAAATCAGGTATATGTAACGGATAATGTAGAAGGAATTGTTCCAGAATTTTTGATGATGCTAAAAGGGGTTGTTGATTCGCCAGATATCCCATTAAATGTTTCTCGTTCTGGATTGCAGGCCGATGCTGCTGTTAAGAAAATTTCAAATTACATTACTCGTAAAGTAGCCGATAAACTGAAATCATTGTTCACAGAAAATCGCGCTGATTTTGAACAAAAGTGGAATGACATTAAAATCGTATTGGAATACGGAATGCTTTCTGAAGATAAATTCTATGAAAAAGCAGGTGCATTTGTTTTGTATCCAACAGTAGATGATAAATTCTACACGCTTGAAGAATTAAAAACAAATCTTGCCGCTACGCAAACCGATAAAGACGGAAAATTAGTTGTTTTATATGCTGGAAACAAGGAAGCGCAACACTCTTATATCGAGACTGCGAAAGAAAAAGGATACGAAGTTTTATTACTAGATTCGCCAATTATCTCTCATTTAATTCAAAAAATTGAAGGAGATAACAGCAACATGACTTTTATTCGTGTCGATTCAGATCATATTGATAACTTAATCAAAAAAGAAGAAACTGCTATTTCTAAATTATCTGAAGAAGAGCAAACTAACTTAAAAACCGTTCTAGAAGCTATCGTTCCTAAACAAACGTACTCTGTGCAGCTAGAAGCTTTAGATAGCAACGCATCTCCATTTATCATCACGCAACCAGAATTTATGCGTAGAATGAAAGAAATGAGCCAATCCGGTGGCGGTGGCGGAATGTTCGGAATGGGTAATATGCCAGAAATGTACAATTTAGTGGTAAATACTAACTCTGAATTGGCAACTAATATTTTGAACAAAACCGATAAAGCAGCTCAAGAAAGTTTAATCAAACAAGCCCTTGACTTAGCTAAATTATCGCAAAATCTTCTAAAAGGAGAAGCGCTAACGGCATTTGTAAAAAGAAGTTTCGAGATGATTAAATAAATCCTTTACTAACTCCTATAAAGTAGAGAATTGAAGACCTGCAAGTGCAAACTTACGGGTCTTTTTTTTGGAGCAGATCGAATGTTTTAATAAGAAGTTTTGTCCCGCTATTTGCTACAATCTTTGCTTCTGGCTACCGCCACAACAAAGGATTTTCACTACTATCGGGGCTAATTTAGAGCGTTTCATTTTTGCAAGTCCTTATAAACAATTATAAAATTTGTAAGAAAATTTTAATATATTTGAAAATTATCTAGTAAAAAAACTATTTACAATCATAAAAACATATAAGTCCTAAATAGGAATGAATTCAAAGAACTTAGTATAATTCTGAAAATTAATCTTTGGAAACAGCCAATTATAACTTTAATAACGAAACATTGATTAAATGAAAAATAAAATAAACTTTAATATCGTTTTTGCAATAATTGCATTTCCCATTGGATTAGCTTTGTATAAACACACCGATTTTGCCACTTTTACATTTAAAAAACCAGCATTAGATTGGCTATTCTTAATTACATTTATTATCTGTATTTTTCTAACATTTAAAAAGAAAAACAAGAAAATATAGAACCTATAAAATAAATAAAGATTAGAAAATGAATTGTAAGAGACTTTTAATATGTACCAAATTAAAATTATCTAAATAGAATATTTGACTAAAAAATTTACCGCTTTTAAAAAGGTAAAATGGATAAAAAAAATTTCTGTCAGACAAACTTAATCCTGTTGAAATTCACTAATAGTTTATAGACTCATTATCAAATTATTTTGAGAGTTATTCTATTTCCAATTTTTAATTCCACTTGTATTTTTAATTTAGACGAAGATATTTAAATCAAAAAAATAGAGAATGAGAATTATAATATTACTATTTTTTTTAACCGCATTAAGTTCTTGTGGTTCAAAATACATTCAAGAAGTATCTGCTGCTCAAAAAACAAAGTTTGGTTTTGAAATAACAGCTCCAAACCAAGCTATCTATTTTGTGACAAATGAAAAAATTGAATTTAGGAATATAACCAAAAACAATCCTGAGAAAACAGCCAATGCACTTTATAATAAATACGGACCAGCAAGAGATGACTTTTTTATTGGAAGTACAAATGCAATCGACTTTAAATTTAACTTAGAAAATAAAACCTATTATATCGCTATCGATAAATTCCGGAAAAGAAATGCAATGCTATTATTTGACGGAAAACACAAACCAAAAATTGAATTTAATCCTAAGAAATACAACCAATTAATTATTAAAAGTAAGCACTGAGGTATGATCCTAAAATTTTGCTACTTACAGCAATTATTAGTTTTATAATTTTTTTTGCTTTCCCGTTAGTCGTTGCAGTATGACAAACAATTAGTGTTATTGCGAACTTCTCGCTCCTATCAAGAAAGATAGTCAAAGATTTAACGATAATTCCACCTGAAAATCAATAAAAAATAGTCTTTTTTAAAAATTTAAAATGAAAATATTTATAAAAACTTATGCAGCTTTTTCAATAAAGAGAATATTTATAAACATTTGCATTATTTTTCTATTTACATTTTTGCAATTCTATTTATCAATGAGAAAACTCTCTGAAAGTATTTCCAGTGGATGTCTAGAGTGTAGTTTTTTTGAAGACATTTTCGTTATATCAATCTTTTCCTGTTTTTTCCTCCTAATGCTATTTTACTTCTTTACAGTGATTAAGCAGAAAATTATGAGAATAACACTTCAATATATATTCTTGATATTAATTTGGTTTTTCTTTAATTACACTGTTTTTGTAGACCGAGAATCATCATGGAGTACTTATCTTTTTCATGAAGAAATCTATTTTACTATTCGATATTCATTTATACCAATTGTAATTTTATCTTCAGTTTTGATATTAATCCTAAATTTTATAAATAGTGATCGACAAAAAAAATAATAATTGAAATATTTTGTAAAACGGTTCAATTTTGAATCTTAAAACTTAGTCCTACCAACCTTTATGCAGGACGATTTAATACATTATTTTGATTAACATATATTAACATATTTTAATAAAAAAATAATTTATTTTGCAGATATGAGTGGGACGTTTTGGCTCTTAGGTAGAATTCCGCGCAATCATTCCTCGTAGTTATGACTAAGTAATTACCTAATTTTCGGTTACAACAAGTATAATTTTCACCCAGATATTCTACCTTAGCAAAGACAATGTAATGCGATTTAATCCCGATGCAATTTTACAGTTAGAACTTTTATTAAACAGCTATATTAAATCGGTAAAAAAATAATACATCTATGAAAACCAATAAAATAATTTATTTAGCAACACTTTTTTTAATAGTTGCATCTATTTGCTCTTGCAAAACAATTCCTGAAAATGTAACAGCAGTTAAACCGTTTTACAAAGAAAAATATCTTGGAAAATGGTATGAAATTGCCCGATTAGATTTCAAATTTGAAAAAGATTTAAATAATACAACAGCAGAATACTCTTTAAAAGACGATGGGAAAATTAAAGTCATAAACAAAGGATACAACGTAAAAAAACACAAATGGACACAAGCAATTGGAAAGGCTAAATTTGTTGGTAGCGAAGATATTGCAATGCTTAAAGTCTCTTTCTTTGGTCCTTTCTATGCTGGATATAATATAATTGCAATTGATGAAAATTACAAATACGCCTTAGTTGCAGGAAAGAGCACAAAATATTTATGGATCTTATCTCGAGAAACGACTATTCCTGATGCTATCAAAAAAGACTACTTGAGAATTGCAGAAAAGTCCGGTTATACAACAAAGGACCTTATCTGGGTAAAACAGGATAAACAAAATTAAAAGTATTGCTTCATTGAAAGTAGCTTCTACAATTCCCTCCCTTTTTACCATAAAATACTTGCTTGCTAATAGGATAGATTACCCAAAAAGCAATGAAGAAAAAGAAAAAATAATAAAAATTTAGAGAGAATTATTTTTTCTTCTTAAATTGCTAAAATGACTATTTCATCCTTATATAAAAAAATAACGCCATTTGTAAAGCCTTATCGTAAAATGGTAATGGCTACCTTATTCCTTGCATTTATTGGTTCCTTTGCGGCTCAAGTGAACGCCTTAATACTAAAATATACTGTAGATTCTATCACTGATTTAATGGTAGCCAGAGAACCGCTTTCAAAAGGTTTCTATTTGTTGGGCATTATTAGTATCATTTTGCTTTCAAAAGAATTAATCTACTCAGTAGTTCAATTTGGACAAAAGTTTTATGGAGAAAAACTACGTATTTTTATTTCACGTGATATTTCACAAACCATAACTGAAAAAATCCTTAGCTATCGCATGGAATTTTATACTTCTAGCGAAAATGATAGTGGTAAACTCCAAACACGTATTGATTTAGGAATAAGTAGCTTAACCAGATTAGTCCAGAACTTTTTTATCGATATTTTACCGCTTTTTGCAAATGCAATTGTGGCTTTAGGATTAATGTTTTACGCTAATTTTTATGTAGGTTTGGTTAGTTTATGCATCATTCCCATTTATTTTTACATCAGTCAATTACAAGCTACTAAACTAAGTGGTTTTAGAAGACGAATGCGAATCTACAGAGAAACCAAAAATAATGGCATCATTAGTTTGATAGAATCAATCACGGTTATTAAATCCTTTGTGCGAGAGTCGCTTGAAGCCAAACGACACCAAGACATACAATACGAAATGACCGAAAACCAGTTGGCTACGAGAAAAACCAGTTTTATGTTTGAAAGTATAAAAGGTTTTGTAGAGCAAATTGGAGTGGTAATTATAATAATTCTAACTGCCTATTTTGTATTAAACGGAACCATGACCATTGGTGCTATTATGTTTCACATTATGTTATTCAACAATGTTTCGGCACCAATACGACAACTACACCGAATTTATGATGAAGTAAATGATGCTTTAATTTATTCAGAAGGATTTTTTGATATTTTAGAATCGGACCATCAAAAAGAAGTAAGTGGTTCTTATAAACCTAAAAAAATAACAGGATTACTAGAAGTTAAGAATATAGATTTTAGTTATCCAAACGGGACGAAAGCTTTAGAGAATGTAAACTTTACAATAAAACCAAATCAAAATACCGCTTTAGTAGGATTAAGTGGTGCTGGGAAAAGTACCATTATTAATTTATTGGATAAATTTTACCAACCAACCAAAGGCACTATTTTATTAGATGGTATTGATTTAAAGGAGTATGATACTAATTTTTTAAGGCAAAATATTGGATTGGTATTGCAAAAGAATCACATTTTCAAAGGTACAATTTCAGAAAACATTCTTTATGGCAATCCAAATGCAACTGAAATTGAGGTAATAGAAGCTTCGAAAAAAGCCTATATTCATGAACAAATTAGCGCCTTGCCAAATGGCTATCAATCGGAAGCGCATTTACTTTCGGGAGGACAACAACAGCGAATCGCTATTGCAAGATTGTTTTTGAAAAATCCACCTATTATATTTTTAGATGAACCCACAGCAAGTCTAGATGCTATCGCAACAGAGCAAATAAAAAAATCCTTAGATGCGATAAAAAAAGACAGAACGGTCATTATTATTTCGCATAGTATTTCTCAAATTATCGATGCATCTAACATCATTGTTTTAGACAAAGGAAAAGCTGTAGAAGTAGGAACTCATGAAAGTTTGTATGATCTAAAAGGAACGTATTTTAAGATATTCACTGCGATGGCTAATAGTTTAAATATTGGAAAAATAACGCAAACTATCGATTAAAACTCAAAAATGGAAACTTTAATAAATAGGAATAAGTATCCGAATATTTAGAAACACATTTTACACCCACATCTCTTAAACTCTTCCTTTAAAGATAAATAGGTAAGCAAAAAAGTATTTCAGCTTTACACCGTATTTAGTTGTAGTTTTGAGGTTCCTTACTTTGATACTACAAATTTGCAATCCTTGCTTATCGGTCATAGTGATAAAATTAAACTCCAAACCTATGTGGTGGCATTATCTATTAGTTTTTTTTGGCTCTTTATTATTTGACATTGTCCCATTTCCTTTTGCACCAGCATTTACAATAATGGTATTTCTTCAAATTTTATTTGATTTAAACGTTTGGGCTGTTATTGTTATTGGAGTTTTAGGATCGGTTTTAGGTAGATTTATTCTTTTATTATATGCTCCATTATTAGCCAGCAAGTTTTTAAAATCCTCAAAAAATGAAGACATAAAGTTCCTTGGTGATAAGATGAACGAAAATAAATGGAAAGGGGTAGTTGTTGTGCTTGCTTATTCTTTGTTACCTCTTCCTACAACACCATTATTTTTGGGTGCTGGTATTTCTAAAATAAAACCTATTTATATTATTATTCCCTTTTTGATTGGTAAATTTACTAGCGATTCTATAGCGCTTCATTTAGGTAAATTTGCAGTTGACAATCAACAAAGTATTATTGATAATATTTTTTCATGGCAGTCGATTGTGAGTTTTATTTTAGGGTTTATAATGTTATTCTGCTTATTTTTTGTGGACTGGCGTACTTTAATTCAAACTAAAAAACTAGCCTTTGATTTTAAAATTTTGAATTAAATTCCCCTTTATAATCCATTTAATTTACTTAAAAGTTCAATACTATTAATCGTCTTTTATATAAACATTCCCTCAAAAACGGCTTTATAGTAAAGAGACCAAATAATATAATAACAAAAAAAAGCGCAAAGTCTAAAACATTTGCGCCATTTAGTTCCTGTATAAAAATTATTTATTCCATTTTCCTCCACCAAGGTAAAAGCCTAAATGGATACCTAAATAACTATTTGCAATAGTTCCTACTTCTGCACCAGACACATCTTGTAAAGTAGATTTAGGAACAAGATTATATTCAAGTCCCATTCTAAATTTACCCCATTCAAAACCACCTCTCAATAAACCACCAAATTTGCCTGTAGCATCTAAGCCAACAGTTTCTGTAGAGGAATTAACATCATCAAATTCTACATTTGCAATACTATAATAACCAACACCACCACCAACATAAGATACAAAAGAACCTCCTGAATTATTAAAATAGTAATCGTATGTACCCACATAAGAACCATTTGCTGAAATTTTCGCACTAGTAGATTCCCCATTTCTATTTAAATCACGCACCATAGCAGCGGCTCCAATTCTTAAACCGACATTCATATTGTCTTTTAAGTTGTATTTAGGCTCAATTGATAATAATACTCCACCTCCTCCATTTGAAGGAATTGTATATCCAAAATCTAATCCTACTCTAAATTTACCTTCCTCTTGAGAATAACCCGTAGCAAAAGCAAATACGGCGATGGCCGTTAAAATAATTTTTTTCATGATGTTTATTTTAAATTTAAAAGCGCAAACATACTTTAATTTTCGTAAATATTTACTTATAAAAAACAAATAAAGTAAGATTTGTATTATTTTTAATCATCCAAAATAAATCAAAATGTTCTACTATATCTGTTTTTTATAAAATTATCATCGTATTTTTATTCTTTAAAACTTAACACCAACAATAGTATTCCTAATATTAAGAGCATGATTTTTCATCCAAAATTCCTAACAGGTCTTACCGTTTTATCATAGTCGTTTAAGACCTCTTTATTGTTTTCTACTTTATTTTTTCTCCACCATAAATCGTATTTATAGAGTACAAAGACAGCAATAAAACAGAATAAACTTTTAATGAGATACAGCCAATTCATATCTAAATTTAAATATTATTATAAGAAGTTAATTATAGAATTATTAAAAGAAAAGCCTCTTTTTATCGATATTTTTTTTGCGCTTTTTAATATTACTCTAAAAAAAACAAATAATTATTTATTAATTACAATCTTTTGCAATACAGATTGCAAATCTACATTAGCCCTGAAGAGATATCCAAGCGGCCATATCCTTTGGCTTCAATATTTTGCGAATAACCAGAACTTTATATGACTCTTTCGCCAGCTACATCTTACGTATATTAATGAATTCTTACGTTTTCAATGATTCTCATAAGTTGGTTTCCTAGTTGAAAAGTAATTTTCCTATAGCTATTTTCATCCGTAAAACTTTATTTTCAGGAGCTATTTTCAGCTATCATTCCAATCTTTTTTTGTCTCGTTTAAAAAAACGAAACTAAAAAAAGGATTTTCCCTTCTATCTGGGCTAGGGAATTCGGTTTCATAAAGAACTATTTTATGAGAATTGATCATTATTTTTTTCAAAATTACTATCTGAAACTTTATAAAACACAAAAATCAAACAGTTATGCTTGGTTTTTTATTTTGTTTACTTGCTCAACTTTGTGGGCACGAGCCAGAGGCATCGCGCTAGCCGTTGAAATTATTTCTGCTCGCGCCAGCTGGGGGAATAAGTCAAAACAAAAAGGAAGGTTTCAGCCTTCCTTTTTAATCTTATTCAGAGGCTTTCTATGCCTTGAAAAAACCTAAATCCCAATTTATAAATTGAATAATTCTCAATATATTGGCAAAAAAAACATTCAATATTATTTGGATAACCATAGTAATCACAGATTGCAAATCTAGCGTTGTCGACATATCCTAGCGATCGGGTTTTTTAATTCTTAACGAAAAAATTCAAATCTTTTGAACCAAATATAAATTAACAATAAAATAAAAAACCAACCAAAAAACAAAATACTTGATTTTAATAAATTTGATTTTTTTTTAAATTTTTTCAATAATTCTTCTTCTTTTGAAAAGTACCATTTATAAAATAAAAACCATCCTAGAATATAAATTGAGACATAAATCAACATAAAATAAACGTTACTATATTGATAAAGCTCTTGAAGATTTAATAACTCAATTAATATCATTAATATTAATATTATGAGCATTGATAAAACTGCAGATATACCAACAATTGGAGGATAGCTTTTTTCCACTTTTACAATTTTTGTGTAAAAATAAAATAATGAGACATATAAATAATTCATTCTAATTTTTAAATAAGTTTATACCTAGTCTATCGTATTCCATATATGTTTGTTCAATTGGTGTAAAATCATTAGTAATAGGGTTATACTGAATATTACAATTACAAGTATGTTCTATTAAATAACCTAAATTATATCCAAAACTTGCTGCAGCTCCTATAACACCCATAAATCCAGATGCGTTTGCTATCTGGTCTCGAGCTCTTACCTTAGAAAGATATTCTCTCATGTTAGGTCCATAAGGAATTTTTAAAGAATTTGCATAATTATATTCCGTTAGACCTACTGAAACACCGCCTAAAAACAATCCAAAATATCCAATATTTGCTGACTTACTCATAGCTAGACCACGACTTCCTGTAAATTGGTTTGGCCCTGATCCTTTAAGTCCGCTATACATTTTTCCATTTATTCCTTTCCAAGATTCAAAGTGCTTACTGTACTGTAATTCTTGTGTTGTTACTGTAACTGCCGTAGCAAGAGTAACACCATCAGCACTATTGATACTAGATTCTGATTTTTTACTTTTCCCATTAACTACAACTTCATTTAATTGTTCAGCTGGTAAATCTACCCCGTTTGGAGCACCATTTGCAAGATGCCCCTGCATATTACCTGTACTTGTTCCTGTTCCGGGTTTTGGTGGATCAGTAGGATCTTCTTCTCCCATCCCTGTAGGATCAATCAAATTCATTGGATTTTGACTAACATAAATATATGGAGAGTTCATATAAAACTTCTCCGCCAATTGGTCAACACTCAACCACAAACTCGTCTTCATATCTAAATACCTAGCCCCATAATAGCTCAAATTCGTTTCTCGGTCGAGTTCTTTTCCGTTGAAAAGATAAGGCGACGAAAACGAGCTAGAATGCTCCTCAAACAAAATCTCTCCAAAGCCTATGTACTCGACATGCTGACTTATGCTTCCGTATCGGGTTGTAATATACGAAGTACTTCCTAAATGATCAGTTTTTTCTCAACAATATAAAACATAAAAACCAAGCAATTCCGCTTGGTTTTTTATTTTGATTACTTGCTCAACTTTGTGGGTGCGAAGTCAGAGACATTCGCACAGCATACACGACAAATTTACTTTTCTAATGAACTCTTCGTAGAGCTGGTATTCATTTTTTTTTATAAATTTAACCTCCCAAAAAAAGAAGCAATTATTACTATTAACATTAGAGGAGATAAAATAAATAAAATGACTAAAAACCCATTTAATCTCTTATTATTATTAGTTTCTTTAATCCATTTCTCTCTAAAAGAAGAATATTTATTCTTATATCTTTTTTTAAGAATAAGATAAAAAACAAACATTAAAATTAAAATCAAGATTATTTCTAACGTAGAAATTTTCCTGTATATATCAAAATACCCTGAAATAATAAATTCAATAGAAATCACAAATAATGATAAAATTAGTATAATTGTTAGCAATGCTGTAGTTGCATCAGAACCATCTTTTTTATAATAAAATTTTGTAATTCTATAATAAGTATAATTAAAAATATTTTTCATGTTATTTAATTTTTTCATCCACATAATTTGCAACCCTATCTGTAACCGTGGTCCCTGTCACAAGCCCAACTCCCAAATCTATAACTGCTATTCCTAATCCAACAGGTGCAGATGCAAAAAGTAAAACACCCCCAATACCCACTTTTGCAGCAGTACCCCAGGTTAAACCCTTTTCAGAATTATAATCCTCATAAAGAGACACCGCTATACCAGCTACTCCTAATCCTTTTCCTAATTTACCAGCTCCCTTTAAGGTTTTAGAAATGCTACGCAACTCAGAAAAATTAGCACCTTTGGCACCAGATCTTATTAATAGTTCTGCTTTACTTAAAAGAGCTCCTTCATAACCAATAATTGCTGAGCCAGATGTTAAATTTGAATCATCTTTTGAATCTGTCCATTGCTGATATGAATTTCCACCTGCCTTGTGAGATGTCATTTCAATAGTGTTTAATCTATTTCCACTCCCATATGCTATTGTGTTTGATGTTGTATATCCATTTTGGACAGATACCTTATTCATATAACTTTCATAACCTGACACGCCCTTGTTAAATTTATTTTGAAGCTTGTCGAATTGTTTTTGTGTTACGTTAATAACCAAATCGGTATGTCCATCATTTATATTTTGAGTTTCTCCATCAATCCTATAATCTGTCCTCCCATCAGGATCAATTCTATTTATTGGATTATTTCTAACGAAATTATACGGAGAATAATTTAGCATTTTCACCGCCAACGGATCCACATTAAACCACAAACTAGTCTTCATATCCAAATACCTAGCCCCATAATAGCTAAGATTCGTTTCTCGGTCTAATTCTTTTCCGTTGAAAAGATAAGGCGAAGAAAACGAGCTAGAATGCTCCTCGAATAAAATGGCTCCAAATCGATTTTAGGAGATTCAACGATTCCAAAAAAACAATAAAAACTAGAGTTAAAGGCAATATACTCGACATGCTGACTTATACTTCCGTTTCGTGTTGTAATATACGAAGTACTTCCCAAATGATCAGTTTTTTCTCAACATTATAAAACACAAAAACCAAGCAATTACGCTTGGTTTTTTATTTTGTTTTCTTGCTCTACTTTGCGGGCACGGATTGCAAATCTGCCTATCGTTGAGCATATTCAAGCAAGCTGGTTATATCGTTCAATTCCCTTTTAAATTTCCTATTTCTTTTCTTGAAAAACCCGCTTTTAAAATAGCAGTAGTGTCTGTAATTTTTTTTGAATAATCTACTCTAATTATTTCTGGAGAATCTGGTAAATATTTAATTTCATAAAACTTACCGATATCTCTTTTGGTCGCTTTATATTTTGTATCACTTTCAAAAGAGGTATGTTTTTTATTACCAACATAATAAAATAAATAAACGGTTGATGCCCATTTAGGTGGTGTGAAAATAGAATCAATTCTCCCAATTGTTATTTTACCGTTGTTTTTAAACTCTTTTTCAAATTTGTGAGTTCGTATATAAGCGAACACAAAAATAAAAATTAAGGGACTTAAAACTAATATTGCTTTTGTTTTTAATTTCATAACTACTTAATTCCTTGTGGTGCTGAATTTGCTCCAACTGCTACTATTACTTTAAAATACTCCCTAACCATCGCTTCTCCAAAACCTGAACCTGATAGATAATTATCACTTGCTTTTGCAAAACGATTACTCAAAACAGCAGAACCTGCTTGAACAGCACATTTGTTAAATGATCCTAGAGTTTGAAATCCCTGACCTTTCATAATATTATTTGGCGTCCACCCTATAGTTTCTCCAAAAATTTCGGGGCCAATTCCAGGCACTAGTGAGCTAGCTGTCGATACTATATTTATATCCCCAAAACTTCTTCCATTAGCTAAATATTGAGTTGTTGCATTAGATGTCATATTAATTCCAGCAGAGCCCCAAGTTATTTGAGATAAAGCTAGCTGCTGCTTCCGAATAGAGATAAGATCCGCCAGCAGCTATACCTCCTTAAACTGCTAATATTGGACCAGCAATTGCACCTACAAGCATTAAACTATATTGCAAATCTTTCTCACATCCATATGAAGGTCCGTAATCTCCCGAAGAAACATAATTACTCTTGTATCCTTTAATATTGACATTATCTAATTCAATAGTATTACCGATATCTTTTGCACCATCTTGTCCTTTCCAAGTGGTCGTAGCTTTTTCATATTTCCATGTTCCACTATTATCAGAATGAACTGCGCCATCTTCTGCATCAACCCCAGTTGGCGGTTCTGCACTCATTCCTATAGGGTCAATAAAACGAATAGGATTATTAAAGGTGTAAACATACGCTCCATAATTAATAGTTTTTTCTGCCAACGGATCCACATTCAACCAAAGTGAGGTCTTCATATCCAAATACCTAGCCCCATAATAGCTAAGGTTCGTTTCTCTATCCAGTTCCTTCCCATTAAACAAATACGGTGACGAAAACGAGCTAGAATGCTCGTCAAATAAAACCTCTCCAAATCGATTTTAGGAGATTCAACGATTCCAAAAAAACAATAAAAAAGAGAGTTAAAGGCCATCTACTCGACATGCTGACTTATGCTTCAGTTTAGTGTTGTAATATACGAAGTACTTCCTAAATTATCAGTTTTTTCGCAACATTATAAAACACAAAAACCGAGCAATTTGCTCGGTTTTTTTATACTTATTTCTATTTATTACTTACTCTACTTTGCGGGCACAGATTGCAAATCCAAGCGATCGGGTTTAATTAAAACCTAACCCAAGTTACTTTGAATTTATATACATTATGAGACAGTAGGAAAATTTTAAAAATTATTTAATAATAAAAATTTTCTTGTTTATATACATATTACTCATTGTACGATCTTCTCTCATTTTTGGAATAGAAAAGATAACTTTATCTATTTTTTGAGGGGTATAAGAATGTAAGAGGTAAGTAGATTTGAAAAAATTATTAGTTAATTTTTCAATTTTTATAGGTAAGGCATTAGAAATTCGTAAAAAGGCATAAAACTGATCATAATTATAATCTTTAAATAATTCTGGATCAATCTTTAAAATACTATCAGAAAAATAGTATCTATAAATCCCAGTTTTCCATTTTACTTCAACAATATAACATTCTAAGTCACCTATTTTTTCTTTCTCATTTATCTTTTTAACACTGGGGGGATTTCCTAATTTTTCTTCTAAATCTATTGTAACGTCTATAGCTGATACGATATTCAAATCTCCTATGAAAGTATATAATAGATTATTCTTTTTTATGAAATTACTAATAATATCAATACTACCATATTTTGAAATAGAAACGAAATCTCCTTTTGCAGAATAAATATAAGTTAAAGTATCTATTGGTATTTCACCTTGACTTTTCAATTTCTCAATCAATTTGTTTTTGCTTATGTTTTGTACTAATGTATCTCCTAAAATTTCAGTACTCACCAAATATTCTAACTTACCTTCAAAGGATTGCGAATTCACCTCAAAAGCAAGCATTAAAATAAAAAAAACTATTACATTTTTCATTTGAATTCAATATTATATTTTTTAATAACATATATTTCAAAAAAAGATTTACTGTATATGATATGTAATATGTGTTTATTAACTATTTCTTCTCTACTTAGATTATCAGTATTGTTATACCTCAAACTATATCTTTTGTCATTAAAATTAAAATAAATCAAATCTGTTCTTCCTGAAATAAAATTATCGATAGGTAATTTAATCTCTTCGTTTACCATTTTTTCAGAACTTTTAATAATACAGAAATTAATCGATAATTTTAATATGATAAAAATAAAAAACGACAAAATAAAAACTCCTACTATATTGATAATAGTGTTATTGTTTTTCTTTTTCTTTTTGACTGAATTATGTTTATACTGAAAAATCAAAATTATAAGTAAGGAAATTACAAAAACACATATATTTAAAATTAACGGAACATTTAATATTATCTTGTCTTCCTTTAGAAATAAGACTAGTAAAATCGCCATTAATATAAAAATCCATTTTTTTGAGAATATTTTTTCTGTCATTGGGTTGGATTTGTTTCTTTATTTAACTTCTTAGATGTAGAGCCATGTAAGACCTTCTCTCCCGTCTTAGTTTTTAGTACTGTTTCAATAGCATCATTCCTTTTTAACTTTTGTTCTGCTACTTTTTTGGCATAATTACTGACTCTTTTTTTTGATTCTCCTGCTGCAATTTTGTTCGCCTGTTTTTCTAATTTATTATACAGTTTTTTATTTTCTTTCTTTAAAGAAGCTAAAACTTCATCAGCTTTACTTCCAAATCCTTGTTCTACTAAAGTTTCAATTGCAGATTCCCAGAACAAGTCGAGCAAACTCACTTTACTAAAACTAAATTCATGATTCGCATCATCATATTTGCCTTGACTATATTTATCTAATGCTTTAGTAGTCATTTTACTAACTACACTAATTACAATTTTCCCTTCGGTTGATTTAGCAAATTTTGCAATTTTCGCAAGAGTAGATGTACCTGTAGGTGTAACAGTTGCAACGGCATATGCTCCTGCTGCATTCAAACCAGCTGACCACCAGCCTATATCATCATAAGACTGTTGAGATGATTTTCCTTCAATAAGCATTCCACCAAAATAATCCATCCCCACATCTAAAGCAAAACTTGCTATTGCATCAATAATGCCTATTATAGGATCTCTTCCGTCTGGATCTGTATAAATTATAGGGTTGTTAAGACAGAAAACGTTTGAACCTATGTTTGGATATTTTTCTTTTGAAGGATCCACATTCAACCAAAGACTCGTCTTCATATCCAAATACCTAGCCCCGTAATAAGAGAGATTCGTCTCTCTGTCCAACTCCTTCCCATTAAACAAATACGGGCTAGAAAAACTTGAGCTATGTTCTTCAAACAAAATCTCTCCAAAAGCAATGTACTCGACATGCTGACTTATGCTTCCGTTTCGTGTGGTAATATACGAAGTACTTCCCAAATGATCAGTTTTTTCTCAACAATATAAAACACAAAAACCAAGCATTCACGCTTGGTTTTTTTATGTTTAATTCACAACACTAGCAAACCTGCTCTTATAGCCTTTCTCGTAAAAGTCAGGAGACTTTATCAAATTTACGACTTATAACAACTTTTTTAAAAAGCGCAAAGTCTTGAGACATTTGCGCAGCAGTTGACACTTTTAAGAACTCTTCGCAGAGCGGGGCGGTCAGATTTTTGTGTTATTTTTTAAACATTATTTATGATTTTCAATATCCATAAAATGATTCCAGCGACTAAAATTATTGTAAGTCTTACGGAGAAAGATTTTTCAACAGAGTCTCTTTCTTCCCATTTTATTAGTTTTTCTTTAAAAAAAATAAGATATGCAATCAAAATTACTATTAAGCATATTAAAAAAATATAATCATTCATATTAGTTTTCTTTATAAGGTCCTGCTTTTGCTTCTCTCATTGCATCAAGAGATTTGTCTACTGCCATTGTTTCTAAATTAAGGAGATTTTTAGCTGCTGGCGCACCTAACGATTTGAAGGCAGCACCACCAACCTCTGGAATAGCCATCATTGCTGCCTTTGTTAAAACTTTTTCTTTAGTCAAAGTTCCATTATTAGCATCATTAGTTAAATCCATTACAGTTCCTGTGGTTGAGGCATAACCTCCATAAGTTATTAATGCTGCACCTATCGGAGCACCAACTCCTGTAAGACACATAATTGATCCCACAACCACAGCTGCATCTCCAGTATTTGACAAAACAGGAGCCAATTGTTCTAATGTGTTTGAGTTTTTACCTATATAGCTACCTCCTTGAGTTGTAAAACCTCCGTCAACAGTATCCATTGTATTTCCCCCATTTACTGAAAATTTCCCATCCTTTTGAAAATTAACTACTTCGCCAGTTTTTGTAGAACTTCCTGTTCCTGCTTCAAAAACTTGTTTGACACCAGTATATCCTGCTGCTTCTGCTTGTGCTTTTGTCTTTACACTGGAATCGTATATGATTTGTTGCTGTCCATTTTTGCCAGTAAAATTAATCCAATCTTGAGGAGCACTACCATCTGGATCTACTAATCTCAAAGGATTCCCCATACAAAAATTATATGGAGACCAATTTGGCATCTTCTCCGCCATTGGATCCACATTTAACCACAAACTCGTCTTCATATCCAAATACCTCGCCCCATAATAGCTAAGATTCGTTTCTCTATCTAATTCCTTTCCATTAAACAAGTACGGCGAAGAAAACGAGCTGGAATGCTCCTCGAACAAAATCTCCCCAAATCGATTTTATGAGATTCAACGATTCCAAAAAAACAATAAAAAAGAGAGTTAAAAGCTATGTACTCGACATGCTGACTAATGCTTCCGTTTCGGGTTGTAATATACGAAGTACTTCCCAAATGATCAGTTTTTTCTCAACATTATAAAACACAAAAACCAAGCAATTACGCTTGGTTTTTTTATGTTTAATTCACAACACTAGCAAAACTGCTCTTATAGCCTTTCTCGTAAAAGTCAGGAGACTTTATCAAATTTACGACTTATAACAACTTTCTAAAAAAGCGCAAAGTCCTGAGACATTTGCGGAGCAGTCGCCAACTTTAAGAACCCTTCGTAGAGCTGGGATACTCTTCGCAGAGCCGGGGGCGAAGTCAGAGACATTCGCACAGCATACACGACAAATTTACTTTTCTAAAGAACTCTTCGTAGAGCTGTCTTTAATATTTCTTAATATAATCTTTCCAATCTTTGGGATATTTTTTCTTTACTTTCTCTATTATATAGTCCGGAATTGGTTCTTTATCATAATCTAGCCCTTTCTTTTTTAAAAACTGAATAGCTTTGGTTTTGGCTTTGTACTGGTCTGAACTCAAATCGACAACTACTGTACGTAAACCCTCGAGAATATAAACATTGTGATCATCTGCCATCCTGTACAGTATTTTATCGTAATCTGCTCCTTTCTCTAATAAATATAATAACGCGTCCATATTATCATGAACTATGGCATCAGACAAAGGTAAATTAGTATAGACTTCTGGACCATTATTGGAATAATTAATATCTGCCCCGGCATTTACCAAGAGCTTTACCCTTACAAGGCTATTGGGATCCACATAGGATATTGCATTATTTAAACCCGCACTTCTTGCTTGATCACCCTCTTTTCCTGGTGCTGTTTCTAATGAATTAGCATTTCCTCCATATTTTAATACTAATTTTAAATATTCCGGATCTTCATTTCCTGCTGCATAAATTACCGCATTTGTACCGTATTTAAAGTCTTTCAAGTTCGGATTTGCACCTAATTCAAGTAGAGTTTTTAAACTTTTATATTGATTATTATATATAGCAAACATTAAAAGAGTTCCACCAAACCGAGACTCTTGAAAATTAATAATTGATTTGTTTTTTGCAACTTCTTCTCTAATTTTAATAATGTCTTCATCTTCTACTGCTTTAGATAACGCCCAAGCTGGAGTATCTTGAAATAATCTGTAATCTTTTCCTAGCAACTTTGTTTTATCTACTTTAGTTTCTCTATTACAGCTGAGGAGAAGAAAAACTAGACCGAAAATTATATATTTAGAGTTCATCTTTTTATATTTTTTGTTAACGTAATGATGCTGGAGGAGTTATAGCTTCTTTTATTATATCCCATGTTTTTTCAAAAAAGCCTCTTGTTCCTTGTAAATTTTCAATGCTGTTATTGATACTATGTCCGTTAAGAATAGCACTCCAACTTTTCGGAGCTAAGTAATGTCTCTTACCGCTAGTTGCTGGCAGAGGTGTAATTATATCTTGCAAAAAATTAAGAGGATCTGTTGCGGTAATATAAACATCTACTTTTGCTCCATTTAAACCAAATCTGCCTTTGGTAAAAACACTTAACCCCGCTTGATTAAAAGTTATAGCTTTACCTCCAGTACTTACAGCATTCCATTCTGCTAAAGAACCCCCTAAAGAATGCCCCGTAAAGGTGATTTCAGCATTTCCTATTCGTTTTTTTACAGCTTCTGTCGTCTTCTTTGAGTCTTTATATTGTTGCGATAGACCCAAAGGTTGTTTTACATCTGCACCTACATCTTTCCAACTTTCTTCTGTTCCAGCAGTAGCATAAGTATATTCTGTTTTTCCATTTGCGTCTTTTCTTTCATAAATAGCAGATTTAAAACCTGAATCATCATTATATAATTTTATACCTTTTGCAATATTAGAAACTTTCCAACCACCTGATAATTTAACTTTGCTGTCGTAAACGTGCGATGACATTAGCGCAGCTTCATATGGAGTTGGTGCTTGTCCATCAGGATCAATTAAATTAATAGGATTGTTAAAAGTATAGACATAAACTCCAATATTTTGCATTTTCTCCGCCAACGGATCCACACTGAACCAAAGCGAAGTCTTCATATCCAAATACCTAGCCCCATAATAGCTAAGATTCGTTTCTCGATCGAGTTCCTTCCCGTTGAACAAGTATGGCGACGAAAACGAGCTACTATGCTCCTCAAACAAAATGGCTCCAAATCGATTTTAGGAGATTCAACGATTCTAAAAAAACAATAAAAACTAGAGTTAAACGCTATGTACTCGACATGCTGACTTATGCTTCCGTTTCGGATTGTAATATACGAAGTACTTCCTAAATGATCAGTTTTTTCTCAAAATTATAAAACATAAAAACCAAGCAATTCCGCTTGGTTTTTTATTTTGTTTACTTGCTCTACTTTGTGGGTGCGAAGTCAGATACATTCGCACAGCACACACGACAAATTTACTTTTCTAAAGAACTCTTCGTAGAGCTGGACATTGCGCTAGCCGTTGAACTTATTTCTGCTCGGGCCAGCTCGGGGCCACATCTACTTTTGGACCTATTCCGTTTGGGCTAGCAAAAACTAATATAAAAATAAAATCAAAGTCATTTAGCTTTTTTACTAAGAAAAACAAATGACGATATTAACGACAACAAGGAAGTAATAATAATTACTTTAACTATATATTGTGTAGCTCCATCACCTAAAATTTCTAATTTATTAAAATTTATAAAAGTTAAAATTGACAAGAACAAACTCAATATATACAATAAAATAAAAATCAATTTTATAGTTATAAAATAAAAAACAACTACATCATTTTTAGAAAAAAAACTCATTAATTTTATTGGAAGAAAAATCACGTAAAAAAACAACCATAAAAATATTAATAGTTCTGAATTCAATTTGAATCCTAAATCACTAAAATAATTAAATAATGTAGAAAAGAAAAGAATGAAAAAATATAAAAAAAAATTACGCATTTAATTGTATTGTTTAGTTACTTGTTCTTTTAATTTTAGAGTCTATATCTTTCCCTGAGTTTCTTTTTTCAATCCCAATTTGTTTAGCTGCAGGTAAATAATTTTTCACTCCTAATTCATAACCTCCGATTTCTATATATGGTGTCATTTCTCCATTTTGTAGGCTACCAGCATTTAATGCTTTTTCCGCAACGGTTGTGCACTGATTAGCTTGTCCAACTTCACTTACTTGCGCCCATGGCTTGTCAAAAGTTTCTTTACCTGCCGAAATCATCAATGCATCAGTTTTCGCATCAGTAGTTATTTGATATGCATCTTGATATCTCTGAATTATATTACCTTTATCATCTCTATGAGAAGTTTCCTTCCCTTTTAAATCGTCATAATGATCTTTAAAACTATTGTGTTCAGAGTTCTTAAAATCAGCTAATTTTTTAAATGTGGTCTCAGTATAAACATCATTTTTCCCACTCTTTCCTCTACCTTTATTAGACCCCGTATCATAATCATAAGATAAATATTTCCAACCACTTTTATCATTTCCAATTAAAACTGCCATATGTCCAACTAAGTGAGCATGCGCATTTGTTTTTCCTCCATCCATACTTGTAGCTTCTCTTCTTCCATGTGAAAGCACTATTATATCTTTTCCGTCTGGATCTATTAAGTTAATAGGGTTATTAGCAGTAAACGCATAAGATCCTATATTAGGATATTTCTCCTTTTTGGGATCCACATTCAACCACAAACTGGTCTTCATATCTAAATACCTAGCCCCATAATAGCTAAGATTCGTTTCTCTGTCGAGTTCTTTTCCGTTAAACAAGTATGGCGAAGAAAATGAACTAGAATGCTCCTCAAATAAAATCTCCCCAAATCGATTTTAGGAGATTCAGCGATTCAAAAAAACAATAAAAAAGAGAGTTAAAGGCTATGTACTCGACATGATGACTTATGCTTCCGTTTCGGGTGGTAATATACGAAGTACTTCACAAATGATCAGTTTTTTCTCAACATTATAAAACACAAAAACCAAGTATTCACGCTTGGCTTTTTATTTTGTTTACTTGCTCAACTTTGTGGGTGCGAAGTCAGAGAGATTCGCACAGCATTTACGACAATTTTACTTATCTAAAGAACTCTTCGTAGAGCTGGGGGGCATTTGCGCAGCAGTGGTTTTATCAATTCCACCATTAGCAGCCTTTTTCAATACTTTTTTTGAATCTGATAATAGCTTTATGTCAGCTTGTAAAGTTTTTAAATCTAAAAGTGCACCTTCAACGCCAGCTGCCTTTAATTTATCATAAGAAACATCATGAGATATTAATCTTTCAAAATATAAGTATCAACATCTATTTCAGAATCTAATTTACTAACCATACTTAAAAAATTTCTATTAAAAAACAGCGACACTCCCTGTTCCTCTGCCAACTCTAAAACAATATCAAATTTTACAGTTACATTTTTAACTTCAGTTAAGTAATTATTTATGTTTTCTATTTTATTATTAAAAATATTATAAAATATTTCGGAAACTTCTTCAAAGTAGATTGTCTCAGACTGTATTGAATACTCCCAACATGATTCTTCCCTTTTTTTGTTTTTTTTATTATTCGGAATTAATTCTCCTTCTACCCAAAACTTTGTTGGACTTATATTTATTGATTCTGTAAAATCGATCGGGTTAAAATCGCTTCCAAATATTGAAAAAACAATTTTAATATTAGTATGATAATCCATAATATAATTATTCCGTTATAAATTCACCTGTATGTATTGGTTCTCCCTTGCCTCCTTTTTTTAGAATTAACACCTCATTTGTATCAGTGTGCTTATACAAATCGTATTCAGATATTTTTGCTTTCTTCCCTAAAAATTCATATTTTAATTCATGGGCGTCAATACCTGCTTTTTTCAAAAGATTAGCGGTTAAAATTTTGAAGTTTTTTCCGGCACTACCCATCATTGCAATGTCCTTGGTATCTATTTTTCCTTTTTTTAGGGATAATATTATTACACCAGCAGTAAGAGCCATCTCCGCCTTCTCTTTAACAGAAGCATTATTAAATTTGTCTTTAAATCCTTTCCAAGACAAACTCTCTAATGATTCTAAAATATCTCCTGGTACATCACTTAGTGCCGTTGCAGATCTCTGTAAATCGTGAATAGGATTACCATCATTTTTCCCATATCTTGATTCAAAGGCAGAAACTTCTTCCTTCTTCATTGGACGAACTGGAGCTAAATTTTCTGCTACTTTATTAATAACTTCACCACTGTCATCTAGAAATTGTTTTGTTTTATTCCAGTATTTCCCCCATTCTACTTGCTTTCCATTAGGATCTATATATGAAATAGGATTTTGATAACAATAAATATATGGATTCAAGTTACCACTATTATAAATACCGCCATTATGCTGACCATCAAAATAAAATTCACTTTCAAATACAGGGTTGTAAGTTGCAAGTGGATCGACCGAGAGCCAAAGACTAGTCTTCATATCTAAATACCTAGCCCCATAATAGCTCAAATTCGTTTCTCTGTCAAGTTCCTTTCCGTTGAAAAGATAAGGCGAAGAAAACGAGCTAGAATGCTCCTCGAATAAAACCTCTCCAAAGGCTATGTACTCGACATGCTGACTAATGCTTCCGTTTCGGGTTGTAATATACGAAGTACTTCCCAAATGATCGGGATGAAAGTAAAAAATATCATTCTCAGGCAATCCAATTCCTGTAAATCCTTCTCCAGGTTTCACCGTTGTTGGTTCCACGGGTGGACCAAATTGCACTGGTGGCCCTGGAACATCGCCGGGTTTATTAAAAATAGGATTTCTGGGCCAGCCTTCCGGTGGTGCTTGGTTTTCTGCTGCGGGTTTAAGCACTTCACTTGGATACGGATTGCCGGTAAACTCGGGTGTGGCATAAATCCCCTGTTGTGTAGGTGGTCCTGGTGGCAAACCTAAACTCTTTACATAAGCGTCCATTGCTTTTTGTTGCTCTGCCGTCAGGTTTGTATAATTTACTCCGCCAGCGGTAATACCCAAAGGTTGTGCAAAAGCACCGTTTCCTAATTTGCTCACAATACGTCCTGCGCCTTCAAAATAATGCTTGGTAAATTTCCCTTTGCTGATCACAAAATAAGGAGAAACATATCCTGTATAATCATCGGTGTGTACAATAGTTGCTGCCGTTTGCCCGTTGATGGCCACATTTTGAGAATCTCCAGAGCTTTTTATAACTCTTTCACCTCCTGCATCGTACGTATATTGATGAATTCGTCCGTTATCATTGATTCCCATGAGTCGGTTTTCTTCGTCCCAAGTCATTTTCCTAAAGCTCTTTTCTTCAGAATAGCTCGTTGGGTTTCCGTTTCCGTCATAAACGTAAACTCTTGGCTCTGCTTTTCCTACTTCTACTATTTTATTGGGCGCATTCGGATGCAATTCATTATCGTAGTTATAATCCAACACATAGCCTTTTTGCTCATTGTTCACCGTATGCACCAAGTTTTTATTAGTAATGTTGTGCATTTTATTGTAGCTCATGTTCAACTCATACTTGGCTTCGGTAAACTCACCGTTGTAAAGGGCTTTGGCAGTTTTCAGTCGGTAAAAATCATCGTATTGGTATTCATGATTGGAGGTTCCGCCCAATGTATTATTGATAATCGGAGCGGTATTTTTAATGTTCAATACATTTCCAACTAAATCATAACCATACGAATTGTTCATCACTTGCCTCGCTCCACTTTTCACTTGCAGTTGTTGCAATCGGCGCATCGTTGGATCGTAGGTATAATTAGTTTCGGTGTCATTTCCGTATTTCAAATACTTGCGTTGCTCAAACTCATCATACGCCAATTGCTTGATGTAATCATAAGTATGGCTTTCTTTTTTTCCTTGCATGCTTTGCAAATTACCCGCTCGATTGTAGGTATAATCCACTACTTCGCCATCGGGATAGGTCATTTTCTGAATTCGGTTCCAAGTGTCGTATTCGAACTGCGAAATATAGGTTTGTACATCGGTTGGGGTAATGCGCAAGGTTCGAATTTCCTTTTCGACTTCGCCTAATTTTCCGTAGAAAAATTCTTGTCCACCACTAGCGTCTTTTACAAACCACAGTCTTCCTCGGCGCGGTGCCGTTCCGTTGGCTTTACCATAATTGTATTGTACGTTGTTTTGTGGATTCTTTGGATATTTAATGCTTTCTAAACGGTTGTAATCATACTCGTATTGTATAGCGCCACCATTAGGGACCGTATTTTTAATATCCTGCGTAACACGTTTGGTTAGGTTTCCTGCCAAATCATATTCCATTGCCGTAGTTCCTGCATCGGGATGTGTAAACTCGGTTCTTCTGCCCAGCCAGTCGTAGGTGCTTTTGGTAATGTGATCCATCGCATCCGTGACCTGAATGGTTTCGCCTAAAGCATTAATATCAAACTTAGTCACCAAATCATTCTGAATGCTCGCCAAATTGCTGCCTTTGACATCCGTTTGCGATTGCACCGTTTTATTCAACGCATCGGTTTGCGTAGTCAGCATGGTAGAAACTCCTTCAAAAGTATCTATTTTGAAAGTGGTGGTATTGTTACTTCCGTCTGGCAAAGTGACTTTTATAGCACGACCCACTTCATCGTATTCGGTTTTGGTCGGATTTACACTAGATAATGCAGTACTAAAAGCAGCATCTATAGTAGTAGTTGTCGTGGGATAATAACTGGTGGTTGGGCGCCCTAAACCGTCATAAATAACTTTTCCTGAAACAATATGCGCTTCCTGATCTGGACTTCCTGCGGCGGTAAATAAACTGGCTGTTTTCTTTACTTGCAAGGCTCTGCCCAATCCATCAGTATAGGTATAGGTTTCGATATCTTTATCCAACTCTGGATCGTAATTTCTAGTTTTTGCGTACGGAACTTTTGCTGTTGGAAAATAATCGTAAGCAATCGTATACGGTTTTCCACTGGCAATTTCATAAGGACCTCGAATAGTTTTGGGACGACCTACGGCATCAATCGTATATTCAGTACTTTGATCGTTTCGATCAGTCGTTTTTAGCGGAATGCCAAAGCGGTAATCGTATTCCATTTTATTCTGATATCCAAAAGCATCTTTTATTTCAGTCAAAAAACTATGATTTTCGCCATCGTACACATAATTCATTGTCATGCGTTGGTCTTTGTAATTGGCTGGACCGGTTATTTTTTGAAGGTTTCCGTATGCATCATAAGCAATATCGGTTATGGCAATTTTATCAGCCGCACTGTAGTTTTTTATTTGAGTAACCTCAGCCGTTGTCGTATTAATGGTCGTGGCTCTCTTGCGGCGCAATCCGTCCTTAGTAAATACTTCCAATTGTTTCGGAATTCCACCAAAATAAGGGGTTGCACTTTCGTGATACGTAATTTTTGCCGTTACTTTATCCGTAGTGGTACCGTTTCCTAAATCGTCGTATTGCGTGATATTTCCGTTGGCATCGTAGGTACTAAAAGTGTTGGTTTCTAAATACTCACTTCCGCCCTCGTACATCTTTTGGTTGGTATGAATCAATCCCACAAAAATACGTTTGGCATCACAAACCGCTGAACTAAGATCAGTCAACGAAACACTTGCTTGTGTGTCTACCTCAATAAAGCTGTATTCGTTTTCCGATTCTTGACGCATTTTATTGTTTTTGTCTAACGTATAACTGCGTTTTAATAAATTTTTTCTGAAATAATCCTGATTGTAAAATTCCTGCGTAGTGGTTGCAAAAACCGAATTATCAGCAGCGTCAATTTGTTCTTGAATCACTTTTCCGAAACCATAAAACTCTCTTTCACGACGATCGTAATAGCCATCTTCATATCTAAATTTCGCTATCGAATGATCGATTCCATCACCCACATGTCCATCATTAATATCCACGGATTGCAAAACCCATTTGCCATTTGGATTTTCATAAGTTGGTTTTAGTAATTCGTAATCCACCACGTAACTGTTGCCCGCTGCGTTGGTAACGCCTTTTAGCTTGTTGGTTCTTTTGATGTTCGAAAGGCGGACGGTTAGGTTGTCTTCGTCAGTTGAAAGGATGTAAT
This sequence comes from Flavobacterium pygoscelis, assembly GCF_023162025.1. NCBI lineage: Bacteria > Pseudomonadati > Bacteroidota > Flavobacteriia > Flavobacteriales > Flavobacteriaceae > Flavobacterium > Flavobacterium pygoscelis. Next base: position 276,573 of record NZ_JALNUB010000004.1, read on the forward strand.
CGAGGTTACCGTCACCATCGATGTCGTTGAAAGTAGCTTCGGTACGAGAGGTTGAAGTTCCTATTGAAGCGCCAAAACTAGGCACAATTTTTAATAGCCAAACATTAATTGGAATTGAAAAACCTACATTCCCGCCATAACTTGATGAGGTATTTCGTGTCATAGACTCATAACGAGGATAGGTTATCGCTGGTGCAAATGAATTACCCATATTCAATTCGACCAACACAGCATTGTCGTGGTAAGTAATTTTATCTGCCAAACCGTCCGAATTAATATCTAAAAAGGAATTAGAATTATCCGAAGTGGTGTGCGAATAGTTTAATCCTCCAGAAAAGGATCCATTATAAATACTATATCCTGCATTACCAGCTATATCAAGAGATTTTCCTTTGTTAATAACGTTCATGTTAGGCCAAGTTTCAGAGGGAAGAAAACCATAACCCGTATTCAGCGCTACTGATTCGTTATCTTGAATTTTATCCGCTAATCCATCACCATTAATATCGGAATAAATATGTGTGGAATGATCGTTTGAGAAACCTATATTACCACCCAAACTAACCGTACCTCCTACTTTTGCTGCATTGGAACCAGCATTTGTTTTCGCACTATTGAATTTGACACCTGTTTTGCTAATATCTACACTAGCCGAACTTTGAGTCCCTCCATGGCTATAGCTACCCGAAGCACTTCCGCCTAAACTAGTCGTTTTTGAATGACTAAAATTACCCGTATCTTGTAATCTATTTTCTTTTCCTCCCATAGGAGTTGTAAACTGAACCTTTCCATCTCTAATATAATCGGGATATCGATCTCCATTCATATCACTCATGGTTTGAACAACGTAGGAATCTCCTTTTGAAGCAGACAAACCTCCACTGATTGCACCTGAGCCAACGCCAATACCTCCGCCGCCTCCAATACTGCGACTTTTACTTTCGGTAATCATATCTAAAGCTTCTGTTTCGCCTCCTGTTATAGATGTAACAGGTGAAGAAAAATCGGCATATTCTGCAAAATCGTCTTCACCCAATCGACTTGTTCCCATAAATTCCCTTTGAATGAAAATATTTTCTTCACCACCGTAAAAAAAAGTATCGGAATACTTTGCAGCCATAGGAATAAAATACTGATTGTTAGTATTAAATTCTTCCGGCATACTATCTGGGTCTAATGAATTAATGTCTGGAAAATTATCCGTGTCAATGTTATTGTTACTGTTAAATTTCAGCTGTGATTGGTTAATCAGATTTCCCGCAAGATTTCCATTAATTGCAAAGCGACCCCAATTTTTATACTGAATACCAAAATTTGCATCGGTTTCATTCCAATCAGAAAAAATAGAAAAATTATCGGTACTTGCGACCCATCTTAATACATAAGGGGCTTCTTCTATTGGTATTTCAATTTTATAATTAATTTTTAATTTGCCATTAGGATAAGATTTTATAATTTCATTAAGTTTAGTATTACTTACATAAACCTCTAAATCTATAGGCTGATCTTGTTGAGTTTCAGGATAAACATAGGTGTTGTCAAAAACTGAAGTTGTTTCCTCTAATTTACCATCAACCACATCAAACGTTTTTCTTGCCACTAATTTATTAGCTTGTTTTGCAGAAATAATAATTTTCCCATTATAATCTGAGGCAAGAGGTTGTTCTATAAGCTGATAATCTAATGGATTTATACTAATTACTAGTTTTCCTGTAATTGTTGGTTTTTCTCCATTAATAACATAATTTCCATCTATTTTAGAGTAAAAAGAATGTGAAACATCTACTTTTTTGATATTGTCTTCTGGTTTTGTCCCTGGCATTGCAGGGATTGTAACTATAGCATTAAGCTCTAAAGTTTTTACATCAATATTAGTTAAAGTTTCAACTTGCGTTCTGATAAAAGCATTGTCTTCAGGAATATTAAAAGAAAGAGAAGTTAAATCAAAATTGACAATTTCTGAGGCTAAAAATGTTTTTTTGTACAATATTGTTTCAACATTGGAACCCATTACATTTTTTACAATTTTTAAAGTAACATGGTCCGATGTAAATGGCTTTTTAAGAGTACCAGAGAAATTAATTATTCCTGACTTAGGAACCACTATAGGATTGGAAGAACTTACAAAAAAATCTTCTGATGCTTGGAAATTTTTGAGTGAAACTAAATTAGCATCATTATCTGTAGTCAACACATCATTCAATCTGTTTTTAACACTATTATTTTCATAATAATACTCTCGTACTTTGATGTATTCGATTTTTGGATCCCAGGATACTTTATCAAAATTACCATCCTTTATCGAACTCACTCTAAAATATAAACGTTCTCCTTTTGTGACGGTTAGTGTTTGTGCAGGTCTTGTTTTTATTGTATAATCTGTTCCTGAAATGACTTCATCCCAAATAAGATCGTTATTTTTCTGAAAATAAAGGTGCACCCCATCTGCCTTATCAATTCCATTTCTAGTTTTGTAGTCTTGTCTTTGTTTGGAGGTATCTTCTAGTAATTGATAACTTTGGTTTACAGCAATAGTACCATTTACAGGAGCTTGCCATACCCGTACTACATCATTCAATGGATTTTTTTTCAACAATTCATCTAATTCGACTGTTCGATCTGGAGCAGTAAGCGTTAATGTTCCAATGCCTGAAACCGGTGCAGGAGTAGCCAAACTGGATGTTAAAAAAGTAGGGACACCATCCACAATACGATTGTATTGTACTTTTCCATTCTCTACAAAATCAACTAATCCATCTCCATTAAAATCCATAAAATAACTAATCGATCGATTGGTTGAGCGCTGTTCATCATACCCAATATTAGCGGAAGTCACTCCATTACCAATACTCGCATCCACACCCCAACTAAAAGATTTGCTTTTACTAACGCCTAAATCATTTATACCCGTTATAATCTTAGGAATATCAAAGTTAAAAGGCACTGTAGCCATCAAGTTTTTACAATAATAAACAACGTTACCTTTTGAAAATACCTTATCAGGATAGCCATCTCCATCTAAGTCTTGTAAGACAACGAAAGTTTCAGATTCTCCCCAATTGTTTCCTCCATGAGCTCCTATAGTATTATTTTTATAGCCAGCACTACTAGGACCAACACCTATTCTATAGTTGATTCCCTTTGAATTACCTATCGTACTCCCTACTAATGTGTGGTTACTTTCAAAAAATTTTATACCTGTAAAACCTTGTTTTATGTTATTGTTAGGCACTGTCCAAACCTGTTCCTCTCCAAAAGGTTTATAGACACCTGCTTCTCGCACATCATCAAAATAATCCAATGTGTTGGTATAAAACAATTTCGATTCCGAATCAAATTCTGAAATTGATTTTAATAGGGTTTTCTTGAATGCACCTTCCTTATAATTCAATTCGTAACTGCGAACCATTTGGTCTTTGTAACGCACTTCAATTTTTCTTAGTAATTGGTTGTTCAATTGTTTGAATCCCAAACGTGCAGAAACTTGAACATCTGGCCGGTTGGGCTCACCTAAATCGCTGTTTTTGACAAAGGAAACGCTATAATTTCCTTTTTCGGAACCAAAACCGGTATAGTAGACTTTTTTAAGATAGAGTTCACCTTCTTTTTTTTCGTATTCGTACTGTACCGTATTTCCTTTCAAATCCACTTGCATTGCTAATGCCCAATGTCCAATATTTCCAGAAGCATCTTGTAAAATACTGTTGTCGGCTAAGCCAGAAGTCGTTCCACCATAATAACTAGCGACTCCACTTTTATCTCTCACAATCCAATAGTAGTCTTTAGGCGAAGATCCTTTGCGGATAATTTTTTGAAAAGCACCTTCTCGACGCGGATAAAATTGTTTGTCTGCTGTTCTGGTTACCCATGCAGCACGATGCGTATTCGGGATCAGCGCCTCGCCAGCAATCGAGTACGATTCCGTTTCCTGATTGGCATCATATCGTGGTGCACCCCAACGGGTTTCTATATTAACGGATGGAACCGAAACATCCCAACCCATTCCTGCCCAGCTGTGTCCACCATCACTGTCGTATTGCAAATTAAAAGAAGGTTGCATTCCGCCTCTTCCGTTCGGTATTGCGATTCCAAAACCGGTACTTGCGGTTCCTCTTCCGTTTGCCGAAGGTGGCGCAATAGACTGAATTCCAACTAATGGACTTGCTGCTTTTAAATCCTTGATACTCGTTGGCGTATAACCAGAAGTTTCTGGAGATTCGGGCATTTTTATAATTCCAGCAATAAAATCCGTGAAGTGTGTCGTTTTTGCACTGATCATTCCGCCTTTTATATCTAAAGAATCTTTTCGAACTTCCTGCCAAAGTCTTTTGTTTTCATCAAAATAAAAAACGTTGATGTCTTTTTCCGTATATCCTTCTGGAATGGCTTTTTTATCAAAAGGTAAAGACAAATGAACTGCTTTTTCAAAAACAGTTCCGTGTGGCAACAATCGAAAACCAGCATTCGTTTTAGTCACATTGACCATAGCCGTATTTAGAGGGGCTATGTCTATTTTTCGCAAACCACTTACAGAAACTGTTACTTTATTTTTTAAAGCACCAATTGGGAAAATAGCCGAGAAATCTTTGTAAACCATTTTACTTTCCTTTTGAAAATCAATAGTTTTAAAAATACGTTCTTTTGCATTTTCTACAGCAACAAATCGATCCACTTTTTTGAAATCACTTACCGCTAAATTTTGATTACTTATTGTTCCTGTTGTCGTCTCTTTGGTCAACAGTATAGATTTTTCAGCTTCTTTACGATCTAAAACCAATTCAAATTCTGGTTCACTCATATCTATTGCAATCCCCTCTATAGTTAGTGATTTAATTTGAGACGGAAAATTAGTTCCTTTGATGTATAACTTAGTTTCTGACTGTAAAAGTGTTAGCTCATTTGAAGGAACCACCGATTTATAGACAATTCGAACATTTTTTATTTTATACGAATTCGCCACTCCTTCTGATGCGGTAAACAAAACCACATTATCCCCATTTCTTAATGATTTTTCAGAGAGTAATTCTGATTGTTGGTTCCAACTTTTATTAGGTGATAAAAATTGTCCTCCAATACTAGGCTGATTATTTACACTTCTAGAGATAGAAGCTGCTTGATCAAAACCATATAATTCGTATTCTAAGTAGGCACTTTCAGTTGCAGCAGGTTCCGCATCAATTTTAAAATGAAATACGTTATCATAGGCATCATCCGAGTCATTTTCCTCTTGAATACCAATTACTCCTAGTTGAATATCTGCATCAAATACTTTTGACGGAGTAACGAACGCGGGATCTAATTTTACCTTTTCAGGAAGGGATTCAGTTGATTGTTCTTCAAAAAAATGAGTAGTTAATAACGAAACAACAGCATTGTTTTTTAAATTTATTGCAAACAAAAAGGAACTAACTAAAAGGACACTAATTATAATTTTATTTTTCATAACGAATAGTAATCAACTGTGGGGCAATCGGTTAATTTTTATTTAAAATGGAACTACTTAACAATTACTTTAAAAGTTTTAGTTCCAAAATCTGATTTTACGGTAACAAGATACATTCCTGATGAAGCGTTGATAACCCCATCATATAGGTAATTTTCTATTTGCTTGAATTCCTTTTCTTGAATTAATTTTCCATTTAAAGAATGTATAGCAATTGTGGCATCCGTTTTTTGAACAAATTGCATGGCTATTGTAAAATGACCGTCAATTGTTGGATTGGGATATAATATCAAGACATTAGAATCTAAATTTTCTTTCCCATCTGTAGAAACCGCAATTTTAGTCGAAGTCTTGCATAGATTATCACTTGATAATCGAAGTTCATAAATACCGGCTTGATCTATTAAAATTTTAGGATTATCATCAATAAAATTCCCCTCATAATACCATTTGTATTCATAATTTCCTGGTTTCAACCCTTGACTTGCATCAAGTGTAATTGCGTTACCGTTCGTGAGTTGGTATTGTGATTTTAAATCTGGGAAAGTACCTTCTTTGTCAGCTACAAAAACAGTTTCTGTGTATAAATTGCCTTTTGCATCTTTAACGATATACTCGTAATTCCCCGACGAAAGTTGTACTCCACTAGCACTTTTAGCAGCTTGGTTCCATTGTTTTACGACAGTATCACTTCCTTCTTTTTTTACTGTTACTACAAAAGGAGCTTCACCTCCTTGTATAGTATAATTTAATTCTCCGGATCCCGTTACTCCACAAGTAGCTTCTGTAATCCAAACGCTACTGAACATTTCTGGAGCAATTTTTATAGTAAAATTAGTTTTTCCTGTTTTTTGTTTGTCCCAATCAAAATCATTCAACACTAGTTTTTGTTGTGTTTCTGTACTTCCTAAACGTATGTATTCTGAATCTTTTTCTTGATAAGTTCCTTTTCCTGAATAATCGACTAATAACCAGTAAAAAGTATTTTTAGGTAAAGTCCCTTTTATAAAACTCGTATTAAAATTCCAATCCAGACTTAAATCACTTGGATTCACAAAATCTAATTGCCATTCTCTCGCAATTCCTATTGGCGCTCCTTGTTCCTGCTTTTTTACAATAAGATTTTTGCTGTTATCACTCCAAAAAGAAAAATAATTATTTGGTATTTTGTTGCTTTTACTTTTAAGAGCAATGGTAAGCAAACCTTCTTCTATCATATTGCTACTTTTTAATTGTAACAATCCACTCGCATCATCTCTTCCTACAGCAGTAATAGAATTTTCAAATCCCTTGTGTTTATCTATATCCCAAATAATATCTCCTGAACTATTGAGGTAATTTTTACTTTCAAATTGCGAAAGAGAAATTCCATATTTAATACCTAAATAGCTAGCTACTTTTTGAGTTTCTAATCCCGAGAGTACTCTATTGTATACCAAAATTTCACCTATATTTCCTTTAAAATCTTCTGGCGGTAATTTTTCTAACTTAGACCTTTGACCAATTGTTAGTGAGGAAGAGCGCGCTATGGTATCGGTAATATTTTGCTGAAAAAAATGAATATTGGCTTTATGAGGTTTTATTTTTTCTTTATAAGACTGGTACGAATATTTTTTTAAATCTACCAAACGTTTATTGGTGGCAAGTGCTACTATTTTTTTCGGATCATTTATTGTCCATAAAAACTGTTCTTTTAAACTATCTTTTACTTTATAGACTAGAAATAAGGTCTGTTTCCTTTTTTTATCCGTTCCTAATGGCAGAATCAAAGAATCTTGTGTCGCATCAAAGATTATACTAGGGTTAAAATTGAAAGCCGTTCCCGTTTGTTTTTTAGCAGTTATTTTACCTTCATTATCCGTACGATTTTCCCAATAATAAGCTTCTCCACTATTTCTTGAAGTAAGCCAAAAAGTAGGATCTTGTACAGCACCAGGTTTTATTTTTTGTTGCGAAAAAATTAAATTACTGGTCGATAACGCAATAAAAACCAATACTAAAAAAATCCTTCTACACATAATTTCTACTATTTTAAAAAATGAAATCGCTATTAAAAATTCGCCAAATCATCAAAATCAAATGAATATCCAATAATTAATGAAATACTATTAATCTTATTTTTATTTTCGCTGTAGCGATGCCCGTTTTCTTCAGTTGCTAAAGCATCTGTAAGCCCCAAAGTATATCTGGCTCCAACAGTCCAATTGGATTCAAATTCGTATCCAGCTGAGAATATTCCGTAAAAATAATTTTTACCGGTAAGCGCTTCTCTCAAAACTTTTTGTACGTTGGCATCAGGCTCAAAATAAACTCCAGAATTTGCAAATAACTCTTGACTATTGGAAGTGTATTTTATATTATTAGCATTGATATTAAAAGACACACCTGGACCAACACCAACATATAAACCTTGATACGGATAATACTTAAATTGAGTGGCGGTATTAAGATAACTGTAACCAAAATTTATTTTGTATTCAAGACCTTTTACATCTTCATAATTCAAATCGGTGGCTTGTTGAGAATACGAAACCTCGGTTTGAATACTCACTTTTGCATACGGATATTTCCAGTTAATTAAAAATCCCGCCGTAGGACCAAACTTTCCTTTCTCTTCTAAAGTGTAGCCTTCATAAATTCCTTTGGGTACAATTACATCAGGAAGATTAGACATTTTTGAATACATTCCGCCCACAAAAAGCCCGTAAGTGATTCTTCTATCTCCTTGAGCTGAAAGTGATTTTGCGCCAATTAAAAAAAGGATTATAATAATTTTTTTCATTTTTTTTGAAATTACCATTGGTGAAAACTATAGCCTAAGGAAAGACTAATAGTGTTGGTTTTATTTTGATTTTCGATAAATTGAAAGGAGGAAGCGTTACTTTTTACTACATCTTTTACACCTAAATAATAGCGTAGATCAAAATGAATACTTTGCTGAAGTTCATATCCCAGAGAAAAGCACATCGAAAAATCATCTGCACCATCTAAACCATCTTGATAAAACTGTCTAGTAGCTACATCATATAATCCGCCAGCTTCATTCGATTTATAAGTAACATTATTGGGTGAAAGGCTCACACCATAAAAAGCACCAAAACCTAAATTTAATCCCTTATAAGGATATACTTTATACAATGCCCCTATTTCTATGTAAGAATAATTGAGCCCTAACTCAAACTCCTTACCTACTCTGTCCTTATAGGTAACAGTCTCTCCCGATTGTCTAAACAAAATTTCGGGCTGAATGGCTACGCGAGTATCGTATAATTTAAAATTCAAGAAAAAACCACCTTCTAAACCATAAAGACCTTTGGTTTCCATCTTACTATTATCAAATGTATTATCTCGTCCCTTTATACTCTCTGGAAGATTACTGATTTTTGAGTGTAAAGCCCCGAATTTCAAACCATAAGTAATGTTGGTGTCGTGTTGAGAATAAATCAAAGTGTTAAAAAAACAACAAAAAATTGATAAGTATTGTATTACTTTCATGCAAAATTTTTTTGCAAATATAGACGGTAATATTTTAAATATCAACACATTTTTAAAATACAAATGTTAAATGTACAAATGATTATAATAAAAAAATAGCTACATATTTTATTAATTATTAGTTTTATTAATAAAGAATAATCTGATATATTTTAAAAAAAAATAACAATATTTATATTATTTTACTATTAAAAAAAGTTTTTAAAACCTCAGTTTCTTTTGTTATAGTAAGACTTTAAGTTAAAAAATACAAGAAGCATTAAGTGATCATATTTAAAAAAAAAGAGGTTTTTTTGAGAATCATAAAAGTGCTGTTCTTTTTATTTTATGATAGAAATTGATTTATTTTAATTCACTAATCAAGATTACATCGTCTTTTCTCTCTTCTCGAATCAATCTTCTTTATTAAACCTTTTGGTAAAATGGCTGTCCTAATTGAGAACTAAAAGAGAAAAATCACAGCAACATTGTTCCTTTTTCTTGATAATTATCATTCGATTTTAATCCCATTAATAGTATGGACAATACAGTACTTTGGTCATTACGACTTGGTTTTTCCTCTAAAGAAGCACAAACTATTTCAGAAATTGGTTTGAGTTCATTTCTTGAAAAGTCTTTCCAGAAAAAATCAGAAAAACAAATACCCGATTTTCTAGAAAATAGTCCTAAAACGGCGGAAGATTTCAAGCAACTCCGAATGCAATACAAAGAAGATAATACGGAGGCTAGAAAGCAATTACGTATTACTGAAGCTAAAGTTTCACTAGAAATGAAAGCGTGGTGGATTGATAAAATGAGAAATGAAGAATTTCCTCTACGAGAGAAAATGACCTGTTTTTGGCACAACCATTTTGTAGCAACTTTTCAAAAGGTAAAAGTCAATTATTATATCTATCAACACCATCAAATTCTAGAAGAAAATGCTTTTGGAAATTTCAAGGAATTGACAAAAAAAATATTAAAAAGCAACGCAATGGTGCGTTATCTTGATAATACGGACAATAAAAAAGGGAAAAACAACGAAAATTTAAGCCGAGAGTTATTAGAATTATTCACATTAGGAATTGGAAATTATACGGAGTCTGATATAAAAAATGGTGCCAAAGCTTTAGCAGGTTTAGGAATTGGAAAAGAAGGAGCTCAATACCGCCGCGTTTTCGAGGATAATGACGTGAAGACTTTTTTTGGAAAAACCGGAAACTTCAAATGTGATGATATAGTAGATCTAATTTTCGAACAAAAGCAAATTCCTTATCTCCTTACAAGAAAAATTCTAGGATGGTTTATTTACGATACACCAAAAGAGGAATTAGTTGAATATTATGGTGATTATTTTCGAAAAGTTGATTTTGAAATTCAGCCTTTATTAATAAAAATATTTACTGAGGAATACACTAAAAATAATGCCGGTTCTAAAATAAAAAATCCGTTGGAATATGTTTTACAACTACTATCCGAACTTCATATTGAAAATTCAAACCCAAAATTGATTGCCAATTTTATAAAAGAACAAGGAATGGATTTATACAACCAACCCAATGTAAAAGGATGGGTTGGCGGAAATTCTTGGTTGACTTCACAAGTCTATTTACAACGGAATAATCTTGCTGATTTACTTTGTAGCGGCCGCGGTTTAAATAGAAAAAATGTCAAACCAAACGAGGAAATGATAGACAAAAACATTAAAACAAAACAGGTTGAAATCAATTGGAACAATAATGGTAATAACAAGCAAATTATAACGGAACTAAAAAATAGATTGTTGTGTTCGGTAGATATTGCATCCCAAAAAGATTTTGAGAATATCATTAAATATGATTTCAATCCAAAAGCAGAGAATGCCAATCAGGTTGTTTTGCGCTTGTATAATGCCATGATAAAAATGCCCGAATATCAATTGATTTAATTTTAAAATTGCGAAAATGAATAGAAGAAACTTTTTGACACTTACGGGAACATTTACTGGAGGCGCGCTACTTTTACCCGATTTTTTACATGCTTTTGGTTCGCAACAAAACTTAATTATTGGAGATCAATGCATTGTTTTTGTACAATTAAATGGAGGAAATGATGGACTGAACACCTTCGTTCCTTTTGAGGATCCATTGTATTACAACTTGCGTCCACAAATCGCTTTATCTAACGAGGCTGTTGTTAGCAAAAATAAAGGAATGGCATTTCATCCAGCCTTGAAAGGATTTGCAGAAATGCAGCAAAATGGCGATTTATCGGTAATTCAAAATGTGGGTTATCCTGAACCTAATCGCTCGCATTTTCGCAGTCAAGAAATTTGGCAAACTGCTTCAGATTTTAATAAATATAGCAACGAAGGTTGGCTAGGTCGCTATCTGGATTTGCAATGTAAAGATCATCAACCAACTGCCGGAATCAACATAGACACTATTGATAATTTGGCATTAAAAGGCTTAGAACCTAATTCGATTACGGTGAAAAACCCGAATGTTTTTAAAACTAAAAATCAAAAAGAGGACACAATAACTTTATCTGATAATCCGCAATTGGATTTTGTTCGAAAAATTGCCAATTCGGTTACTGAAGGTTCTGATGAGATTCAGAAAGCATTAGCTAAATCAAACACTGAAATTAGCTATCCTAAAACGGGTTTGGCTACAAATCTAGCTTGGATTGCCCGTTTAATTAAAGGAAATTTGAATTCAAAAGTATATTATACTTCGCTAAACGGATTTGACACGCACGACAACCAATTGGCGATTCAAAACAACAAATTAACGGAATTGAATGATGCGTTATTTTCATTTTATACCGATTTAAAAAAAGCCTCTTTATTACAAAATGTAACTATTGTTGTTTTTTCTGAATTTGGTCGTCGCGTAAAAGACAATGGCAAAGGAACGGATCACGGAACAGCAGCACCAATGTTTGTTATTGGCGGTAACAACCGAGGCAAAATCATTGGTAATAATCCCAATCTATCAGATTTAGATCAAGGTGATTTAAAATACGAAACAGATTTTAGAAGTGTATATGCGAGTTTATTAAAAAACAAACTAGACTTTGATCCTACTAAAATAGGAATACAGAATAAAGCATTGCAAGGACTATTTTAAAGATTTCTCGTTAAAGATTAACGATTTTTGAAGGCCGATTTTGTGGTTGAAAATAAATTATTTACTTATCTAGATTCTCACATCAGAAATCAAAAATCGTTAATCAAAAATCATAAATAAAACTTACTGATTCAAATTGCCTTCTTCTTCCTTTTTTTCTTTGTTCAACAAACTTGGACCTTCTTTAGCCAATTTGTTTTTAGTTGGAATTTTATAATTAATACTAAAGCCAAATCGACGAGAGTCATATTTGCTTGACAATAATAATGGCGTATTATAGGAGCTCACCACAGTGCGATTAGAATTAAAAATGTCACTAGCACTCAATGAAACGGAAAGTTGATCTTTGAAAAACTTTTTAGAGAAAGTCAAATCTAAGCTATTTCGCATCGGTTTATCTACAATAAAATAAAAGTAATTCCCCTTTGGAAACATATAAGTAAAGTTGGCCACAAACTTAATATCTTTTGGCAATAAGAGTTGCGACATTAAATTTAACATCCAAAAACCATTGGTTTTAATATCTGGAATTTGATGGTATTGATACGCCGTATATACATATAAGAAATTCATCGTGTCTGGATTGACATTCATTTTCATCGTTTCTTTAAGTCCTTTGGTAAACAACATATACGGAACTGGCATTCCAATATTAAAATTGTGAACTTTAATTTGTGGCACATTCACATTGGTATTGATCACCACATCATTCGTTAGCAAAACTCTATTAACCACTTGATTTTGAGCAGAACTTACATTGTATCCAATAAATGCATAATCAAACGCGCTTAATTTTACTTCATAATTATCAAAGATTGTAGGTTGTAAGTTTGGATTTCCAGAGAAATCTACATTGGGATTTTGATAATTGGTATTGTTAGGATTTAATGCAGAAGTACTCGGCAAACTAATTTTCTTGTTGTAATTGACATTAAAATAAACAGAGTTACTAAAATTGTATTGCGCACTTGCGTTAGGAAAAAATCGAAATTGTTTAAACGGAATTAAATCTGTCGTATTGGTTTTTCCGCTAATATCGTAATCCTCAGCTCTAGCACCAACGATAAAATTGAAATTACTAAATTTAGTTTGCAATTCTGAATACGCAGCCGCTGTTCTACGTTGATAGTCTAAATTGACCACATTCCTATTTTGAGTTTCAAAAAACAATCCTTCATATAAACCACCAAAACTCAATTTTCCTTCATCTGAAAAGTTTATTGGCTGAGAATAATCAATTTTAGCATTGAATAATTGCTGATTTGATTCATTGTTTAAAACGTTTGTATTATTGATTCTAGAGTCTAATAAAAAATCATTTTTATTATCATTATAATTGAATTTAAACTCTAATTTCTTTGATCTGTCGTCAAACTTTTTTTGGTAAGTCACCACGAAATCTTGGCGCAATGCATCTGTGTAAGAGTCATCATCCGTATTAAACCCAGGACCATTACTCGTAGTTACACTATTATTATTGCTGTAATTTAAATCATAATTAAGCAACAATCTATCTTTACCAATATCAAAAGTTAGCGCTGATTTTACAAAATTTGTTCTTCCAATACGATCCGCATCTGTAGCCGAAACTAAAGTAGTTACATTATTCTCGTTTTTAGTTAAGGAAGTCCACAAAGCGCTTTCAGAATAACTTTGTCCAAGATTCAGTTGCCAACCAAAATATTTATTTCTAGCACTCAGCAGCAAACTATTGTTTACACGCCATCTCAAATGATCATAATTAGTAATATTCGTGCTGTTTGTAAAGGTTGCGCTTAAATATTTTTTAGCATTTACATTCGTAATAATATTCATAATAGCTCCACCAGAAGTTGCTGGAAACTCGGCACCAGGTTGTGTTATGATTTCAATTTTCTCAATAGCATTTGCAGGCATTCCTTCTAAAAAAGAATTGAGTTCGTTTGTAGTTATATTTAATGGCCTTCCATCTAAGTAAACATCCAATTGCTTTCCTTGATACATCATTCCAGCGACATCAGAGGCAATTAGTCCAGGTAGTTTTTTTATTCCGTCTAATACAGATCCTGTATTTAAACTGGGTTGACTTGCAAAATCAAAAATAGTTCTGTCTGCTTTTTGTTCTACAGCTTTCTTCACTTTTACAATTGATACTTCGCTTAATTCAACTGCTTTTGCAGGTGTTTCCTGTGCTTGAAGTGTACATAAACTTCCAAAAAGGAATAGAGCCAACAAGATATTATTTTTCATCATGGATATTTTATTATCTAAATAGACTCGTAAGTAGAACAAACGTTACAAGAATTAGGTTCTAATTTAGAAAAATGTATTTTTAGAATAAATACGACATAATAATTTTAGGAAATCGCTGATCTAGAATTAATAAAAAAAGGAGAATAAACTTCTGAAATATTAACTTCTAAATTCTACTCATAAGTTGCAACTAAAGCCTATCTTTGCCCGCTTTTTAAAATTTAAAAAAAATGACAAAGAACAGCGTATTAAAAGGAGTTTTCTTAGTAGCAATTGGTGCAACGAGCTACGGAATGTTAGCCACTTTTGTAAAAATAGCTTACGGAGAAGGTTTTACAACAGCAGAAGTAACTACTTCGCAATTTATATATGGAATTATTGGAATTCTACTTTTAAATTTAATTCAGAAGATTAAAAACAAGAATACAACTCCAAAAGCTACGAAAAAAAATATTCTACATTTGATGCTTGCGGGAACTTCGTTGGGAACAACCAGTCTTTTTTATTATTTAGCCGTGAAATACATTCCTGTTTCTATCGGGATCGTTTTATTGATGCAAACCGTTTGGATGGGAGTTTTACTAGAAATGATTTTAGAAAAAAAATTACCATCTACACAAAAAATTATTTCAGTAATTATTGTTTTAGTGGGAACCGTTTTGGCAACTAACTTAATAAACAACGAAATACAATTAGATTGGCGCGGCATTATGTGGGGAGTTTTAGCAGCTGCTTCCTTTACTACTACTATGTTTACCGCTAATCGTGTTGCGACCACCATTTCTTCAACCCAACGAAGTTTGTATATGCTTCTTGGAGGTGCGGTAATTGTATTTACATTTGCTTTATTTACACAAGTTACTCCATTTAACTTTGATATCTTTTTAAAATGGGGAATTATTATGGCTCTATTTGGAACTATAATTCCACCGATGTTATTGAATGCCGGTTTTCCGTTAACGGGAATTGGACTAGGAAGTATTGTCTCTGCGCTAGAGCTTCCGGTTTCGGTTATGATGGCTTATACTTTATTAAATGAAAAAGTAGATCCGCTACAATGGTTTGGTATTGTCTTAATTATTTTAGCGATAATCATTATGAATGTCAATTTTAAGAAAACTGCTAAAGATTTACACTAATAAATCGTGTTATAATACTAGTAAACTCATCGATTTTTTTATAAATTCGTAACAAACAAATTATTATGAATTTACCTTGGCATTTGTATGTAATGGCATTTATCTATTTCATTGCAGGAATAAACCATTTTAGAAATCCACGTCTTTACATAAAAATTATCCCTCCTTCTTTTCCAAATCCAAAATTATTAAATATAATTAGCGGTTTGGCCGAAGTACTTTTGGCTATAGGTTTGTGTATTGCAAGTATTTCCAATTATGCTGCTTGGGGAATTATTGCTTTATTGATCGCTGTTTTTCCCACGCATCTTTATATGTATTTTAATGAAAAGGCGAGAATGGGATTGCCAAAATGGGTATTACTTTTAAGAATGCCCTTGCAGTTAGTATTGATTTATTGGGCTTTTCAATATACGTAAAAAATGAATTCTTTATTTGAGGGATACTCCGAACCACTATTTCTGGGATTACCAGATGCTGAAATTATTTATTATCCCGAATTTTATAGTCAATCATCAGCCGATTTAATTTATTCCGAACTACAAAGAGACATTCTCTGGCAACAAGATGAAATCAAAATTTTTGGAAAAATTCATCCGCAACCTAGATTGACCGCTTTGTATGGTAATGAAGGAAAATCATACTCCTATTCGAATATAAAAATGCAACCTCATCCGTGGAGTTTGCTTTTGCAAAAAATAAAAACGGAAGTTGAAAAGGTTGCTGAAACAAATTTTAGTACGGTTTTACTCAATTATTATCGCGATGGAAAAGACAGTAACGGTTGGCACGCAGACGACGAAAAAGAATTAGGATTAAATCCTATAATTGCTTCGGTTAGTTTTGGTGCGGAACGCGTATTTCAATTAAAACATAAGACTGATACACTACAGAAAAAAAGCATCAATTTACAACATGGAAGTCTGCTTTTGATGAAAGGAACTACGCAACATTTCTGGAAACATCAAATCCCTAAAACAGCAAAACCAATCGGATCACGAATAAACCTCACCTTCAGACTGATAAAATAATTTTTGTATCGATTTATCATTATATTTGATATAATAACTCATTGCTATGAACGAAATTATATCTTACTTTTCTAGTATTCCATCTTCTCATCGCAGCTTAATTCTGGTAGCGGGAATCACTATTTTTTGGATGATTGAGAATGCCTATCCACTTTTTAAATTCAACTATAAAAAATGGCATCATGCAGGAATCAATATTTTTTTAACGCTAACCACAATTATTGTCAATTTCTTATTGGCTTTTATTTTACTAAAAACCGCTGATTGGACAATTAATAACAATTTTGGAATACTACAATGGTTGCCTAAAATGTCAATTTTACTTTATACACTTATCGGATTACTTTTGCTGGATTTAATTGGTGCTTATTTAGTTCACTTAGTAGAACATAAAGTAAAATTCTTATGGCGTTTTCATTTTATACATCATACCGACACTTGGATCGATACTACAACAGCCAATAGACATCATCCTGGAGAAAGTATCATTCGATTTGCCTTTACTGCAATGGGAGTTTTTATTATTGGAAGTCCAATGTGGATGATTTTTTTATATCAGACTTTATCGGTGATTGCTACACAATTTAATCACGCGAACATTGCAATACCCAAAAAAGTGGATACACTTTTAAGTTATTTTATTGTATCGCCAGACATGCACAAAGTACATCATCACCATGTGATGCCTTATACAGATAGTAATTATGGGAATATATTTTCAATATGGGATCGTTTATTTGGCACTTTCAGGACGCTTTCTAAAGAAGAAATAATCTACGGAATTGATACACATCCTAATCCTACAGAACACAATAATTTAAAAAATTTATTAAAAATACCCTTTCAAAATCAACCTGTAAAAGAAAAGAAGTAAAAAATATAAAAAAAAATAAGTTTTGATAGAATCTAACTATTTTTTTCTTAATATTGGTATCAAATTAGAAATGTAATTTATTAATCATTAACAACTTATTTGAATTAATTTTCACGTGATGAAAAAGAGTAACCGAAAAGAATTAAACTGGGAACAAACAGAAAAACTTGTTACAATGGCTTTAGAAGAAAAGAACCCTTTTGAAATCATCAAAAAAGAATTTGGTCTGGCAGAAAAAGAGATTCTGGAAATCATGAAGAAAAAAATGCCAGCAGAAAAGTTTGAAATGTGGAAAAAGAAAGCAACAGCAAATAAACCAAAACCAAAACCAGTTAAAATTGATGATTTTGATGAAGATTTGGATGGCAAATATTATATAAAAAATAAACTAGATTAGTTTTAAAAACTCCTATAACTTAGGAGTTTTTTTTGTTTTAATCTGAATAAAAAATAAGTTTATAATTAAAAAAAAATCCATTCTGCGAATTAATATTCACAGAATGGATTTTTTAATATTCTAATTTGACTATTATTTGGCTGCTTTTTGGAAATCTTGTCTAATTTTTTGTTCCTTTAAAATAGACTCCATAAAAGGCTTTGTTACCGTTTCAATTTCATTTTCAGAAATAGTTAATGCTTTTGGATTTTTAACTAATTGTAACCATGGTTTAGGGGCTTTAAAATCATAACTACCAAAAACAATTACTGGTGTTCCTTTTACCTTTACTGTTTCTGGATTGGCTAATTCCCATTGGTCTGCGAAATCATATAACTTACGAGCATCTTTTTCTTGCAATCTCAAACAAGAATGAGAAGCAGGATATCCTGGCAAAGTATATTGATGCCATCCTACACCCAATTTATTTTCGATATTAAAGTTCCAACGCAAATCCCATTCATCGTCAAAAGTACTAGTAGTTTCTTCAGCTTTCCAGTTCGTAAAAAAAAGTCCAGTTGGTGTTTTATCTTTCTCTCTACCCATATTAGTAGGGCCTGTATATACTAACTCGCCTTTTTCGTACGCCGCAAATGTTTGTGTTGGATAAGAGAAAAACACGATTTTATTAATCTCTTTTAATGACGAAACCGATAATGGAAATGGTAAATAAAATTCAATGTCTCCACTCATATCATCTGGAATAACGACAGAATCCATTTTTTTAAAATTAGCAGGATCCGTTCTATTTACAGCGTAAGCTATAGCAAAGTTTGTACTATCTGCACTATTTTTAGACAACCATTCTTTTGTGTTTTCGAGATGAAAAGAAGTTTTTTTAGGTTCATTTCTTTCTTTAACGGCAATTTTGTCAATTGTAGACTCTGTTTTACTCTCTTGCTTGCAACCAATAATTAATAATGCAATACTGATATTTAAAAATAGAACTATTTTTTTCATAATAAAATCTTTTATTTTTGATTTATAACTTCAACTAAAATTCTGTTTTACAAACTTCAGCCATTTATGTGACCTTGATGTTACATAATTAGAGGGTTTTCTTGTCAAATTATTAGATGGAAATAATTTAAATTTTTAGAGTTGACAAACGTTAATACTATCTTATTTTACTTTTTAATAACAGTTACAAAAAAGGGAATGGCTTAACTTTGTACTTCATTTTAGAAAAACAAAACATGAACGATTTAAAAAATAAAAATGCACTTATTACAGGTGCCGGAAAAGGTATTGGAAAAGCAGTTGCAATTGCATTGGCTAAAGAAGGTGTAAATGTAATCTTGATGGCAAGAACACAATCTGATTTAGATGAAGTCGCTAAAGAAGTAAATGCACTTGGAGTAAAATCTATGACTGTTATCGCTGATGTTGCAGATATTACTTCTGTAAACACAGCTGTAGAAAAAGCATTAGCAGAATTTAAAACAATTGACATCCTAGTCAACAATGCTGGAATTGCTGCTTTTGGTAAATTTTTAGAACTAGAACCATCAGCGTGGGAAAACATTATTAAAGTGAACTTAATGGGAACGTATTATGTAACACGTGCTGTTTTACCTAATATGATTGAAAGACAAATGGGTGATATTATTAATATTTCTTCCACTGCAGGATTAAACGGAAATGCAATGACTAGCGCGTACAGTGCGTCAAAATTTGCTGTTTTAGGATTAACTGATTCGTTAATGCAAGAAGTTCGCAAGCACAATATTAGAGTAACTGCTTTAACACCAAGTACCGTTGCAACAAATATGGCGAAAGAATTAAAACTTACCGATGGTAATCCTGATAAAGTAATGCAAGCAGAAGATATGGCCGAATTAATTATCGCTCAATTAAAATTGAACCGAAGAGTTTTTATAAAAAATAGCAGTATTTGGTCAACAAATCCATAATCACTTTGAGTTTAAAACTACAAAACCCCTTATAATAAAGGGGTTTTGATTTTATATATTGTTATGATTCTGAACTACTTTTTTATGGACAGGATTTAAACCAAAGCCGAAATAAACTCCATTCTTACGCTTCCGTCATCATCAATTTTAGTCAAATTGATTTCGTGTAGTGTATTTACTAATTCTGGATTCCACGGTGTTTTTACTTTTACGTAATTTTCTGTAAATCCATGAATGTATCCTTCTTTATTTTCACTTTCAAAAAGTACGGTTCTGTTACTTCCCAATTGACTTTCATAAAAAGCACGACGCTTTTTAACAGACAATCCACGCATCATTTTACTTCTCTTGGCTCGAACATTAGCAGCAACTGCTCCATCCATAGCTGCAGCTTCTGTATTATCCCTTTCCGAATAAGTAAAAACATGTAAATAAGAAATATCCATTTCATTAAGAAAATTATAAGTCTCCAAGAAATGCTCGTCAGTTTCGCCAGGAAAACCAACAATCACGTCCACACCAATACAAGCATGTGGCATTACTTCGCGTATTTTATTTACTCTTTCGGTATAAACTTCTCGCTGATAGCGACGCTTCATCAATTTTAGAATAGCATTGCTTCCGGATTGCAAAGGAATATGAAAATGCGGAACAAAAGTGCGACTTTTGGAAACAAACTCAATCGTTTCGTTTTTCAACAAATTAGGTTCAATAGACGAAATACGCAAGCGCTCAATTCCTTCTACTTTATCTAATTCCTGAACCAATTCTAAAAAAGTATGCTCGTGTTTTTTATTACCAAATTCTCCTTTTCCGTAATCGCCAATATTCACTCCAGTAAGAACAATTTCTTTGATGTTTTGTGCAGAAATATCCTTTGCATTTTTCAATACATTCTCTAATTCGTCACTTCTAGAAATTCCTCTCGCTAATGGAATGGTACAATAAGTACATTTATAATCGCAACCATCTTGTACTTTTAAGAAAGCGCGTGTTCTATCCCCAATGGAATAACTTCCTACATAAAAATCAGCTTCAGAAATCTCGCAAGAATGAACTTCCCCGATATCATTTTTAGACAAGTCGTTAATATAATCTGTGATTTTAAATTTTTCTGTGGCACCAAGAACTAAATCAACACCATCTACTGAGGCTAATTCTTCTGGTTTTAATTGTGCATAACAACCTACTGCAGCAATAAAAGCTTGATTATTTAACTTCATTGCTTTTTTTACAATTTGCTTAAATTGTTTGTCTGCATTTTCCGTTACAGAACACGTATTTATCACATACATATCAGCCACTTCCTCAAAATCGACACGATCAAAACCTTCGTCCTCAATAGAACGAGCAATTGTTGATGTTTCCGAAAAATTCAGCTTACAACCAAGCGTATAAAAGGCAACTTTTTTTCTATTTCCCATAATAAATCTTAAACTAATGAAATCGTTGTCAAAAAATTTAAGTGTGCAAATTTACAAACTAAAATCTATTAATGAGTAGAGGTTACGCATTTTATTAAAACACAAATCCGATACCTTATGATTTATACATAAGGTATCGGATTTATTTAATTTTTTAAAAAAAACTTACTGTAATATAAAACGTCTTACTACTTCTGCCACGCCATGATTATTATTTGAGGCAACAATAACAGTTGCTCTATCTCTCAATTCTGGATCTACATTATCAACCCAAACACCTAATCCTGCATATTCTATCATCGATAAATCATTACCGGCATTACCAACCGATATAATTTCGCTTTGAAGAATATTAAGTTTTTCAGCTAAGAATTTTATACTCGCTCCTTTATCAATTCCGTTTGGAGCCACTTCTAAGAAAAAAGGTTTTGACATAGAAACACTCAAATGTGGCATCGCAGCTTTCAAGTCGGCTTCAACCTTTTTTAGATAAGTTGGTTCTTCTAATAAAATACATTTTACCACAGATGAATTGACCGCATCCTTGAAATGAGGAACTTTATTGTGTTGTAATCCTGTAATATTTTTTTCTACTTCAATATATTCTGAATCCGTTTCGCTTACAATTTTCCCATCAATATAAGTAATGATATGGGTTTTACTTTTTAAACTGTAATCGTATAACTCATGAATTTGTTGTTGTGTCAAGCTTTCTTCGAATAGGACTTTATCTTCTTTTAAATCTGTAATTACAGCTCCGTTATAAGAAAGCATAAAAGAATTATTGACATCTAGTTTTAATTCTTTAGCAAAAGAAATCATTGCTGAAGTAGGTCTGCCGGAGGCCAAGACAATGTAAACACCTAACTCCTGTGCCTTAAATAACATTTCCTTATTCTCGTCTGAGATTTTATGGTCATCAGTCAACAAGGTATCATCCAAGTCCAGAACCAACATTTTGTATTTCATTTTACTCTTTTAAACAATACTAATGAGTTTATATACTCATTCTAAATTCTTCGATAACTGGATTTACTTTTGCAAATTCTGTTTCTTGCACGAATAATTCAACTGCTAAATCTGAATTACCAAAACCACCTAATCGAGCCGATTGTATGTTGTTTTTAGCTACTACATCTACACCAATTGCTTCAATTTTTTCTTGTAAAGCCATTGCTAGAATTTCACTTCCCGAAAATACTTTCATTAATCCCATGATGTTTATTTTATTTATTAGTATTATTATTTTTCTTCTAAATTTTCATTTTCATCCTCTAGATCATCTTCATCACTTTCTTCTTCATCTTCAATATCATCCTCTTCATATTCTTCTTCCTCATCCATTTCAAAAACGAAAGGTTCTATCAACATTTTATCAACTAAAATCTCAATACGATCTGTTATTCGATCAGCAAAAACGATTCTCTGAGTTTTGTTGATGCTATTAGATATGCGCATTATTTTAGTTTCATTACGCAATCGTAACATAGGATCTGGATCATCAACAATAAACATTTTTAAACGATTGACATTAAAACCTGCCGTGGTAAACATATCATTCAATTTAGTAGCCGTACCTATTAGCACATCAACTCCTGTAGAAATATAATTTTTATCATATTCCATGTCGCCTTTATCATGAACACCAAAAACCTGAAGATCGGTATATTTACCATATTTTTCAAAAAGATCTTCCATTTCTAAAACCTTCGCTTTGTCTTCAACAATAATTAAAGCACGTGGAGATTCTTCGGTTTCTCTAGCCAATTGCTGAATTACATTCAGTACAATTGTAGTTGTTTTTCCGCTGCCTTTTTCAGAAATAATAAGGCAATCAGCACCACTTTTTATTGTAGAAAAAGTTTCTTGCTGCAATGCATTCGCTTCGGTTAGACCGTTCTCAATTAAACCTTCTTGTAACTTCTCGTTTATTTTTTTTAATTTCATTTTTTTATAGCTTAAAGCTCAATTCTATAATTTATTCGAATGCTATTATTTACTTGCAAAAAGTTTCACATCATTTTCGGAAATTTCGCTTCCGCCAAGGATAATCAAACGCTCTACTACATTTCTCAATTCACGTATATTTCCAGTCCAATCGTATTCTTTAAGCAAATTTATTGCAGCAGCAGAAAACTTCTTGACTGCATTTCCTTGCTCTGTAGCAATTTTATTTGCAAAATGACTTATTAACATCGGAATATCTTCTCGTCTATCATTTAGCGCGGGCACTTTTATTAATATAACGGCTAATCTGTGGTATAAATCCTCGCGGAAACGACCTTCAGCAATTTCTACTTTTAAATCTTTATTTGTTGCTGCAACTACACGCACATCTACTTTTATGTCTTTATCGGCTCCTACTCTAGTAATCATACTTTCTTGTAGGGCTCTTAAAACTTTGGCTTGTGCCGAAAGACTCATATCGCCAATTTCATCTAAAAAAATGGTTCCTTTGTCCGCTGCTTCAAATTTTCCTGCACGGTCCTTTACTGCCGATGTAAAAGCTCCTTTGACGTGACCAAACAATTCACTTTCTATCAATTCTGAAGGAATAGCAGCACAGTTTACTTCGATTAATGGAAAATTAGATCGTACACTTTTTTCGTGCAATTGATGCGCAACTAATTCTTTTCCCGTTCCGTTTGGTCCTGTAATTAAAACTCTAGCTTCGGTTTCTGCTACTTTATCAATCATCACTTTGATGTGATTAATCGCTTCGCTTTCGCCGATCATTTCGTAATTTTTACTTACTTTTTTCTTTAGAATCTTATTTTCGACAACCAGTTGTTTTTTGTCTAAAGCATTTCGAACTGTGTTTAGCAAACGGTTTAAATCGGGTGGTTTTGAGATGTAATCAAAAGCTCCCAAACGCATCGTATTTATAGCTGTTTCCATATCGCCATGACCAGAGATCATTACCATTGGAATTTCAGGTTTAATTTTTTTTACGGCCTCTAGCACCTCAACACCATCCATTTTTGGCATTTTGATATCACATAAAACAAGATCGTAATCGTTATTTTTTATTTTTTCGAAACCAGCAACTCCATCTTCTGCTTCTTCAACTTGATAGGTATCATTTTCTTCAGAAAGTATTTTACTGAGTACTCTTCGTATTGCGGCTTCGTCTTCTATTACTAATATTTTCGGCATTTTTTACTGTTTTTTTAATGGCTATAAATTGACCAAGGCTTAAATTTCTATTTTTTGTTAAAAGCATATATCCTCTTGCAAATAATATGCCCTAGCCCCGATTGCAATGAAAATCCTTTTGTAACTCGCCCTAGCGAGGTATAAAAGATTGCAATGAAAAGCGGGAAATAGCTCCTTAAAATTAATTGTTTATTGTGAAAATTCAAACAATTGAAATCTTAATATTTCAACCATTTGTATAATTCCAACCAACTTGGTTTTTTGCCGTACATCAATATTCCTATTCTATATATTTTTGCAGCAAACCAAACTACTGCAAAAAAGCTAGCAAATAGCAAGGTGACTGATATAGCAATTTGCCACAAAGGTACGCCAAACGGAATTCGCATGAGCATTACTATAGGAGATGTAAGCGGAATCATTGAAAAAACTACCGCGACGGTTCCGTGTGGATCATTGATTACTGTAAAAAAACCAATATAAACTGCTAAGATTAGTGGCATCATTATAGGCAAAAGAAATTGTTGCGAATCCGTCTGATTGTCAACCGCGGCACCAATTGCTGCATAAAAAGAGCTATAAAGGAAATAACCACCGATGAAATAAACGACAAATCCTATTAGAATACTTGCAATAGGCAAATTCCATAATTCCTTAATATACATTTGTGCTGTTCCTGCCATTTCTTGCTGTGCAGCCTGCATTAATTCGGGTGATATTTTTGCCGTTGGTGACACATTTACGCCAAAAAAAGTAGAGGCTGCAAACATTAATGAAAGTCCTATGGCCGCCCAAATAAAGAATTGTAGTAAACCGGCCAATGAAGTTCCAATAATTTTTCCAATCATCAATTGAAATGGTTTTACTGACGAAATAATAATCTCTACAATTCTACTCGTTTTCTCTTCGATTACGCTTCGCATTACCATATTACCATAAATTATAATGAACATCATAATTAGATAACCAAAAGCACCACCAATTCCTATTTTTATTTCATTCAGTCCTTTGACACTTTCTTCTCCAGACGCTTTTGTCAAGTTAATATTTACATTGGCTCTTGCTTTATTTATAGCAAGAGTGTCTAAATTAGCTTTGACAAGATTGGTCTTTGTTAGCTTAGAGGCAATTATATCCTGAACTTTTTCTGTAAATGAAATACTAGGACTATTGTTTGAAATAAACTGTATGTTGTTTTCAAAATCCTTTGTATCAACTGCTTTTGGAATGTACAAAAGTCCTTCATAACTTTCATTGGTAATACTATCCTTTAGAGACTTTAAATCTATCCCTGATAAATCTAGGTATTTATAAGTTGCATTTTTGTTGTTCTTGGCTGTGAATTCTTGGACAAATAAACCGGATTCATCGTGAATCGCAATTTGTTTTGTATCGGCTTTCATAGAACTTAAATACCCTACAAATCCTGCTAATGCAACAAACAATAACGGACTTAAAAAAGTCATTACGATAAAAGACTTATTGCGAACTTTCGAAATAAATTCTCTTTTTATAATTAATGAAATAATACTCATTTAGTTTTTTATTTATTAGTAGTGATTTTACAATATAGATTTAAAATCACAACATTAGAATTTATTTAATTTCCGCTAACGGTTTTGATAAAGATATCGTTGACACTTGGTATTTTCTCTAGAAAATGTGTGACTTGCCCACGTAGCGTTAAGAGATTTAACAACTCATTTGGCGTGGCATTGCCCAATTGTATTTCTAATTTCAGAGAATCGTTGAGTGATTTAAAATTGGCTGTACTAACAGTGAATTTTTGAGTAATATCATACATCAACCCTTCAACGTTATCAGTCAATATACCTACTTCGTAAGAATTGGTTTTAAATTGTCGCTTAACATCGTTCAGCTTTCCTTCGATCAATTTGTTTGATTTATGTATTAAAGCAATGTGATCGCATAACTCCTCTACACTTTCCATTCGGTGTGTAGAAAAAATTATAGTAGCTCCATCTTCACGAAGCTTTAAAATCTCGTCTTTGATAACATTTGCGTTTACAGGATCAAATCCAGAAAAAGGTTCGTCAAAAATTAATAATTTGGGCTTGTGCAAAACACAAACAACAAATTGAATTTTCTGTGCCATCCCTTTTGATAATTCTTGGATTTTTTTGTTCCACCATCCTTGAATTTCTAATCTTTCAAACCAATATTCCAATTGTTTTTTTGCTTCTGCTTTTGAAAGTCCTTTCATTTGAGCCAAATACAAGCATTGCTCTCCCACTTTCATAGTATTATACAAACCTCTTTCCTCTGGAAGGTAGCCTATGTGCTGAACGTGCTTGGGCTGTAATTTTTCACCATCAAGAATAATTTGCCCACTATCCGGTAAGGTAATTTGATTGATGATGCGAATAAGAGATGTTTTTCCTGCTCCATTTGGTCCCAGAAGTCCATAGATACTGCCTTTGGGTACGGATAATGTAACTTCGTTTAGCGCAACATAATCACCATATTTCTTTACTACTTTATTAACCTCAAGTATATTACTCATGCTTTATTTTTAATTGATGTAAAAGTAAATAATTAGTGCCGAAATAGGCATAATTGTTACACAAAAAAACCCATCCTTATCTAATTTAAGGATGGGTTTTTATTTATTGATAAGTCTGCGTTTGATCGCGAACCTATTTATGAAAACATATCTTTTACTTTCTCGAAAAATGATTTGTCTGATTTTTCAGGATTTGGAATAAAGTTATCATCCGTTAAGGCATTTTCAAAAAACTGTTTTTGCTCTTTGTTTAATGTTTTTGGTGTCCAAACATTTACATGAACCAATAAGTCTCCGTTACCATAACCGTTGATACTTGGAATTCCTTTACCTTTCAATCTAAGAATTTTACCGGATTGAATTCCTTCCTCCAATTTAATTCTTACTTTACCATTGATAGCCTCAATATCTTTAGAAATACCAAGAACGGCTTCGGCAAAGCTAATGTATAAATCATAGTGTAAATTCTCTCCTTCACGTTTCAAAAGATCATGCTCTAACTCTTCTATGGCAACAATTAAATCTCCTGGAATACTATTTCCTGGAGCATCATTTCCTTTATTAGAAACTTTTAACTGCATACCATCTACCACACCCGCAGGTATTTTGATAGATACTGTTTCATCTTCTAAAATCATCCCTTGCGAATCTGCATTCGATGGTTTTTTATCTAAAATTTGACCAGAACCACTACAAGTAGGACAAGTAGAAGCAGATTGCATACGTCCTAAAATTGTATTAGTTACACGCATCACTTGCCCTTGACCATTACAAGTAGAACAAGTTTTATAAGTAACACCAGGAGCTTGAACCTTACGTTTTACTTTAACTTTTTTCTCAACACCATTAGCAATTTCTTCTAATGTTAGTTTTACTTTGATACGAAGATTACTTCCTTTAGCACGACGAACTCCGCCTCCGCCTCCACCTCCGAAGCCACCAAAACCGCCTCCGAAAATATCACCAAACTGGCTAAAAATATCATCCATATTCATACCGCCATGACCACCGCCACCAAAACCACCAGAACCATCAAATGCTTGATGACCGTACTGATCGTATTTAGCTTTTTTCTGAGGATCACCTAAGACTTCGTATGCTTCTGCAGCTAATTTAAATTTATCTTCTGCCGATTTGTCTCCAGGGTTTTTGTCAGGGTGATGCGCTATAGCTTGTTTTCTATAGGCTTTTTTTATCTCGGCAGCATCAGCACTTTTAGTAATGCCTAAAATTTCGTAAAAATCTTTTTTCATTTTTATTTTTTCTTACAAACCTAAAGCAGCAATAAATTACCACTATAAATTAAAGTATTACTGACCTATAACAACTTTTGGAAAACGGATAATTTTATCTCCAAGTTTATATCCTTTTTCAAGAACATCAACAATTTTTCCTTTCATCTTATCCGATGCTGCAGGAATTTGAGTAATCGCTTCAGCAAAATCAGCATCAAATACATCTCCTGCTTTTACATCAACTTGCTCTAATCCTTTAGAAACTAAAGTAGTTTTTAATTTCTCATTAATAAGCGCAACACCTTCTAATAAAGGACCATCATCTGTCTTACTGATTTCTGTAATTGCTCTATCAAAATCATCTAAAACTGGTAACAATGCTAATAAAACTTCTTGGTTAGCCGTTTTGAATAACTCAATACGTTCCTTAGTAGTTCTTCTTTTATAGTTTTCAAATTCAGCAAATAATCTTAAATATTTATCTTTCTCTTTCGCTAAGTCTTGTGTTAATTGCTCTTCTAAGCTTAATTCCTCAATAACAACTTGCTCCTCACCGCCATTATTCTCTAATGTCGTCTCCTCTAATTCCTGATCGATTTCTGTATTTTCAGTAGTCATATTACTTGTATTTTTAAAAATATTCTTAAAGTTCATTGTTAATCTTTTCCATGGATTGCAAAAGTACTGCCAATTGTTTTAAAATGTCAAATTGTCACCTTTTTAGCAATTTGACTTCTGTTATTTATAAAAATGGAGATTTTAATAAATTTTAGGATTATTTTAAGATTATTTTATTGTCTTTTTTTTTATTTTTGGAGTTGGTGTTATTTAGACCTTCAAAATAAAATTTGACAATTTAAATTTCAACTTTTAAAATTATTAATTCACAGTTTTTATAAAAAAAAGCTTCGTTTATATCTTAAACGAAGCTTTTTTTATATTTAGCAATAACTAACAGTCTATAATAACGTCGATTTTAAATTTTCAAAATCAATGACAACTTGTTCTCCCGTGACAAGATTTTTAATAGCATACGAATTGGTTTTCATTTCATCTTCTCCAATAATAACAGCATAAGGAATTCCTCTTTTATCAGCATGTTGAAATTGTTTTCCCACTTTTGCATTTTCAGGATACAATTCTACTTTTACACCTAAAGCTCTTAATTTTTGTATGGCTTGCATGGCATAAAAAGCTTCTTTATCACCATAGTTAATAAATAACGCTTTTGAAGTTGCTGTTACGGTTTCTGGAAATAAACTTAACTCTTCTACAACCAAATAAATTCGGTCTAAACCAAATGATATGCCTACACCGCTCATGTTTTTTAATCCAAAAATACCCGTCAAATCATCATAGCGACCACCGCCTCCTATGGATCCCATAGCTACTGTTTTTGGTGGAGCTACTTCAAAAATGGCTCCTGTGTAATAATTCAAACCACGTGCTAACGTTACATCTAAGTCTAAAACGGCACTGTTTAATCCTAATTTCAATACATTTTCACAAATAAATCGCAACTCTTCAACTCCTTTCATACCTTCTGAAGATGCAGCGAGCAACTGCGATAATTTTTCTATTTTCTCCGTAATTGTTCCGGTAAAATTGAATAAAGGCTGTACTTTTTCGATAGCTCCTTCATTAATTCCTTTTTCGATCATCTCTTTTTTTACACCCTCTTCGCCTATTTTATCGAGCTTGTCTAAGGCAACTGTAAAGTCTATCAATTTATCCGAAGCACCTATTACCTCAGCAATTCCAGATAAAATTTTTCTATTGTTAATTTTTATAGTTGCACCCACCAGTCCTAAGTCGGTAAATACAGCATCATATAACTGAACCAATTCTACTTCCTGCCAAAGGGATTTAGAACCTACTACATCGGCATCACATTGAAAAAACTCTCTAAAACGGCCTTTTTGAGGGCGGTCTGCACGCCAAACTGGTTGAATTTGATACCGTTTAAAAGGAAATTCAATTTCGTTTTGATGTTGCACCACGTAACGTGCAAAAGGTACGGTCAAGTCATAGCGCAACGCTTTTTCAGAAATGCTCGAAGTGAGCTTAGTACTGTCTTTATTTTCTAAATGACTTGCATTGGCTTTTGCCAAATAATCACCTGAATTTAATATTTTAAAGATCAATCGATCGCCTTCTTCGCCGTATTTACCCATTAAAGTATCGGAGTTTTCAAAAGAAGGTGTTTCTATAGGTTGGAATCCGAATTTTTCGAAATTACTTTTTATAATTTGAATGATATACTGACGTTTTGCCACCTCGCTTGGTGAAAAATCTCTAGTTCCTTTTGGAATACTCGGTTTTGATGCCATTTTATGAATATTGAATTTTAAATTTTCAGATTGAAGAACATAAAAAACGAACAAATCTGATTGGGTGCAAATATCTTATTTTTTAAATTATTCTCTTTACAAATTACATCATTTTATTACACAAACCATAGCCCTGATTGTAGTGAAAATACAGTTGTAAAAAATAATATTATTTTCTTGACTAAAAGAGCGACCAGAGGAAGCTCCTTTTAGGCAATTGAAAATAAATTATTTTACAACTGGATTGTAACGTAAAGCAGGAAATTGCTCCAGATAAAAGAGATTGCAGGAAATTATATTTTAGCTACAGAAAAATTGTAACAAAAATTGTATTTTCGTGTCAAACTTGTATGATGCTAAAATTATTTAAGGAAAATGTCCGAATTGCGTTTGGTTCAATACGTACGCAATTGCTAAGAACGGTTCTTACTGTGATGATAATTGCGATAGGAATTACGGCTTTAGTAAGTATTCTTACTGTTGTTGCAGCACTTGAAAATACTATTTCGAGTGATTTTGCATCGATGGGAGCGAACACTTTTAACATAAAACAATATGAAAACGTAACGCGAAATCGAGGTGGAGACGAGCGTGAAATCATAAATCCAATTATTTCCTATCCTGAAGCCGTTGCGTTTAAGAATAAATTTCAATATCCATTTACAGAAACCTCACTTTCCTTTACAGCTACCTCAACAGCTGAGATAAAATACGAAGCGATAAAAACAGATCCAGAGAATTCTATTCTAGGAGTTGATGAATATTTTATGTCTAACTCTGGATTAGAAACTAGTTTAGGACGCAACTTTACTGGATTTGACATAGATAACAATGCCTATGTATGTATTGTAGGATCTGATTTTGAGAAAGGTTTATTAAAAGACGTGAACCCGATTGACAAAGTAATTTCGATTCGCGGAGCTAGATTTAAAGTCATTGGTATTCTGAAAGAAAAAGGATCCACTTTTGGCAACAATCAGGATTTACGCGTATTAATTCCCATACAAATTGCCCGTTCCTTATTTACGGCACCCAATATTAATTATACGGTAAGTGTAATGGTTGATAAAAAAGAATTACTGGAACAAGCATTAGATAATGCAACGAGCACCATGCGTAGAGTTCGAAAATTAAGTCCTGTAAAAGACAATAATTTTGGTGTGGTTCGAAGTGACGATTTAATAAATCGAATTTTAGGAATTACGAAATACTTAGGACTTGCTTCCTGGCTTATTGGTATTATTACTGTATTGGGTTCCTCTATTGCTTTGATGAATATCATGATTGTTTCGGTTACAGAACGTACTAGAGAAATTGGAGTTAGAAAAGCTTTGGGAGCCAAGAAAACCACTATTGCGATTCAGTTTTTTATAGAAACTTTACTCATTGGCCAATTAGGTGGTTTAGTAGGAATTATTTTTGGTATTCTTATTGGTTTTGGTATCGCTACCGCTATGGATTTTGCATTTGTAATTCCGTGGGGAGCAATAATGGCAGCATTCCTCACCAGTTTTATTGTTGCAATTGCTTCTGGATTATATCCAGCTATTAAGGCGGCTGTTTTAGATCCTATTGAGGCGTTGCGTTATGAATAATCTAGAGGTTCCTATTTAATTTTTAAATCAGAAATATAACTATGACAATACTTTATGTTATTTTTTAAAAAAGCATAATCAATAAAAATCATTTATGTATTTCTCCTAAACTTATGGTTTAGGAACATTAAAGTAATAGTAAAGTTTGCGTGAATTTTTATCTATTAGCAAAAATCATTCGATCGTTGCCATAAATATCTTTTCGTAATTCGATATTTTTGAAATTCATTTTTTCGAGCAAACCAATCATTTCTTTGCCTAAATATTGATTAATTTCAAAATACAGTTGCCCGTTTTCGGAAAGGTTTTTTTGAGCTAATTCTGCTATTTTTTTATAAAAAATCAAAGCATCATTGTCTTCTACAAAAAGAGCCAAATGAGGTTCATTATCTAGTACATTTTTTTTGATTTCCTCTTTTTCGAGGTTTCTAACATAAGGCGGATTAGAAACGATAATATCAAACTGTTCCTCTAAGTCGTATGTTTCAAGAATGTTTCTATTCCAAAAAGCAACTTCAACTTTATTGTTTTGTGCATTTTTTTCGGCTGTAGCCAAAGCATTTTCAGCAACATCAATCGCAAAAACTTGAGCATTCGCAACATTCTTAGCCAATGAAATAGCGATGCAACCACTTCCGGTTCCAATATCTAAAATTTTTATATTTTTTGAGAATGAATCTTTTGTATTGCTTTTAATTATCCAATCGACTAGTTCTTCCGTTTCTGGTCTTGGAATTAAAACATTTTTATTCACTTCAAAATCCAATCCATAAAAACTAGTATTCCCTAATATATATTGTACTGGGATTTCTTGTTTTAATTGTTCTAAAATGACATTCCAAACCTTAATTTCATTCTCAGAAAAAGTTAAATCAATTTGCAAGGCCAAATCAATTCTTTTTAATTGATGCTTTTCTTCTAATATTAAGTAGAAAAAGCTTTCCGCTTCATCTTCTCCAAAAATGGACTCTAGCTCTTGAATAAAATAGGATCTGTATGCTCTAATTTTCATGTTGTATTTTATAAAAGAAGTAGTAAAAGTATTTTAAATTAAAAGTGATGATTTAAAACTATAGTTTTTTCAGCATCCAAATAGGACAACTATCGTGACCAGTACTTCCCATGGGTGCATCAATAGACTCAAAACCGGATTTTTTATATAGTTTTTGTGCGTCAAGCATAAACGGCATTGTTTCTAAATAGCAACTTTCGAATCCAAAATTTATAGCACTTTGCAAACATACAGCCATCATCTCACTACCAATTCCCAAACCGCGAATTTCTGGTAGAAAATACATTTTTTGCAATTCACAAATTGTTTCAGCTTCATTTTCTAGTCGTGCTATACCGGCGCAACCTACTACTCTTCCGTTATGTTCTACCACATAATATACAGATCTAGGCTTATTATATTCTTCGTACATTAAGTCAAGATAAGGATCAGCATAGGCAGTTCCTACTTTAGGAATATCCATTTCATCAAAAACAGCACGAATTAATTGTGCAACTTGCTCATTGTCTTCTTTATTTATTTTTCTGATACTGTAATTTTCCATTTTATCTACAATCTAATTATATACGCAAAAATAGAAATTGTTTGTTGTAAATCTTCGTTGTTTTCAAACAAAATCATAAAAGCAAAAATCACTACTTTTGTATTGTGAAAATACATGAAAAATACATCAGAAGGTGCATAGAATTAGCTAAAAATGGACTAGGCACAACATATCCAAATCCACTTGTAGGTAGTGTAATTGTTTATGACGGAAAAATAATTGGTGAAGGCTGGCATAAAAAAGCTGGAGAACCGCATGCAGAAGTAAACGCTATCAAGTCGGTAAAAGATAAAACGCTATTAAAAAAAGCGACTATCTATGTTAGCTTGGAACCTTGCAGTCATTTTGGCAAAACACCGCCTTGTTGTAATTTGATCATCGAAAATGAAATTCCCAATGTGGTCATTGGCACCGTTGACCCCAATATTAAAGTAGCTGGAAACGGAATTAAAAGACTACTTGACGCCGGAATTAAAGTAACCGTAGGGATTCTAGAAGAAGATTGTTATGAATTGAATAAGCGTTTTTTTACTTTTCATGAAAAGAAAAGACCCTATATCATATTAAAATGGGCCGAAAGCCAAGATGGATTTATTGCTCCAATAGAAAAATTCGAAAAAAAACCAGTCTGGATTACCAATTCTTATTCTAGGCAATTCGTGCACAAATGGCGCAGTGAAGAACAAGCAATACTAGTAGGAACACAAACGGTTATTGATGATGATCCAAAATTAGATGTGCGAGATTGGAAAGGTCATAATCCCGTTCGTATAGTTTTAGACCAAAATAAAAGAATACCAAATAGTAGTCAAATTCTTGACAATCAGACAAAAACAATTGTATTTTCTAAATCAAAAACTACTATTGAAAAAGAAAATACTATCTTTGAAAACATCGATTTTAAAGAAAACATTGCTATTCAAATAGCACAAGTGCTTTATAAACATCAAATTCAATCTGTTATTATTGAAGGCGGAAGCCAAACTTTACAGACATTTATTGATGCTAAACTGTGGGATGAATCTCGAATATTTATAGGGAAAATCGATTTCAAAACGGGTATAAAAGCACCTTCCTTAGCTAAGAAAAATTTTGAGAAATCAACAATTAGTAACGACGAACTTATAATTTCAAGAAACTATGATTAATACTATAATTTTTGATTTTGGAGCTATTTTTATCAATTTAGATTTACAAGGAACCGTTAATGCTTTTAAAAAACTAGGATTAACAGAATGGAATGAGGAGCTAATGCATTTGAATTCTCAGTTTGAAACTGGTAAAATATCCCGTGAAAATTTCCTGTTAGGCATTCAGAAACACATTCCAAATTCGAGTATTGCCGAAATACAAACAGCGTGGAATGCTATTTTACTTGATTTCCCTTTGTATCGTTTAGAGTTCTTGCAATTGCTTTCTGAAAAATACCGTTTATTTTTACTTTCTAATACTGATGCTATTCACATCGAAACTTTTGAACAAAAAAATGGCGTTTCTTTTTACAGTGATTTCTATAGTTGTTTTGAAAGAGTGTATTTTTCTTTTGAAATGGGATTACGAAAACCAGATTTAGAAACTTTCAAGCACTTAATAAGCAACCACGAATTAGATCCAAAGCGCACATTATTTGTAGATGATAAAAAAGAAAATACAGATGCAGCACTTTCGTTAGGCTTTAATGTTTGGAACTTACAAGTGGGAGAAGAAGATGTAATACATTTATTCGATAAAAAAATAATTTAGAAAAACCGGCTCTTTTTGGAAATTAAAGATACTTATAAAACGATAGCACAAACTCCAGAGGTAGTGTTATTTAAAGAAAAAAATAGCAAATTTTTTGGTTACGCTTTCCCAATACAATCAGAAGATACAGTAAAATCCCAAATAGATGTTTTGCGAAAGCAATATCCTAATGCAGGGCATTTTTGTTACGCTTATCAAATTGGAACTGAAACAATATCATACAGAGCCAATGATGATGGAGAACCGAGTAATACAGCTGGGATGCCTATTTATGGTCAAATCCAATCGTTTTCGGTTACTAATATCATGGTAGTAGTTATTCGGATTTTTGGTGGTGTAAAACTAGGTGTTGGAGGATTAATTAGTGCGTACAGAACAACAGCACAATTAGTTCTAGAAAGCGCTGAAATTATTGAGAAAACCATCGATAATCATTTTATGATCACTTATGATTATAAAAATATGAATAAAATAATGCGAGTGATTAAGGAAAAAAAGCTCGAAATTGTGAGTCAAGAAATGGAAATTAATGAGGAATCTGGAATTCCATTAGGCAAAATTGAGATAAAAACACGAAAAAAAAATGCCGAAATAGTTTACGACATTTTTAATTCTATGTTTGAAATCGATATAAAACCTCTTTAATTTTTTAAATAAAACAGCATTATTTTCAACTTTATTCCATTGCTTTAAACAATTCTAAAATATAATCTGGCGGAGACACTGGTTTGCCAGATTTTAATGACACAAATACTAAGATAAAATGGGCGGTTGTTAATAACTCATTCGACTCATTATAAATAGCGCAATCAAATTCTATCTTTACGGAGGACTGACTTTTAAAAACCGTGTGAACTGTCAATAACTCATCATAACGCGCTGATTTTTTATAATTTATAGTCATAGACACAATTGGCAGAGCAATACCACTTTCTTCCATACTTTTATATGAAATCCCTTTGTTTCTAAGCCATTCCACGCGTCCTATCTCAAAATAAGGAACGTAATTCCCATGATATACCACTCCCATTTGGTCTGTTTCTGAATAACGCACCCTAACTTCTACCTTATGATCTTTCATTGATTATATATTAAAAATTTTAAATTTAAAGAACCCCTTACGACATTTATTCGTGAAATTTCCACCCCATAAATTTTTTTTTACAGAAATTTGTTCACATATTTGTTACCCCGATAAAAGACATCAAAACATCTTTTTTTTAGTAAGATAAAAATTACCAAATTAAAACAATTTAATAGAATATATGAACAAAACTGCTCAATCAGTATGGGAAAACTGTTTGTCTTTTATCAAAGACAACATTCAAGATCAAGCTTACAAAACTTGGTTTGAACCAATCAAGTCAGTTGAACTTACCGATAACGCATTATACATTCAAGTTCCTAGTAAATTTTTTTATGAATGGTTGGAAGAGCACTATGTAAAATTATTAAAAGTTGCCCTTACCAAAGAACTTGGAAAAAACGCTAAGTTACTTTATAAAATTAGAATGGAAAACACATATGGTAACAAACAACCGTTTACGGAACAGTTACCAAGTGCCAACAGAGTTCCGATGAAACCGCAAGAAGTTGATGCTCCCTTTAAAAATTTAAACCCAGAATTAAAAAATCCTTTTGTAATTCCAGGAATTAGAAATTTAAAAATTGAATCGCAATTAAATGCTAATTATAGTTTTGATAATTTTCTTGAAGGTGATTCTAATCGTTTGGCGCGTTCTGCAGGAATGGCTGTTGCGAATAAACCAGGGGGAACATCGTTTAATCCGTTATTAATTTTTGGTGGAGTTGGTCTTGGAAAAACACATTTAGCACATGCTATTGGTGTAGAAATAAAAGATAAATATCCAGAAAAAACCGTTTTATACATTTCTGCTGAAATTTTCACACAACAATATATTGATTCTGTAAAGAAAAATAATCGTAATGATTTTATCCATTTCTATCAATTAATTGATGTATTAATCATTGATGATGTTCAATTTCTTTCTGGTAAATCAGGAACTCAAGATGTGTTTTTTCACATATTTAATTACTTGCATCAAAATGGAAAACAAGTAATTTTGACTTCGGACAAAGCGCCAGTTGATATGCAAGATATCGAACAACGTTTGTTATCTCGTTTTAAATGGGGATTATCCGCAGAAATTCATCAACCCGATTATGAAACTAGAATTTCTATCTTGAAAAATATTCTTTATAGAGATGGAGTTGAAATTCCTGATGAAATTGTAGAATATGTTGCTCGCAATATTAAATCGAATGTAAGAGAACTTGAAGGAGCCATCATTTCATTGATAGCGCAATCTTCTTTTAACAAAAAAGAGGTTACTATTGAATTGGCTAAAAGCGTTGTCGAAAAATTCGTGAAAAATGTAAAAAGAGAAATTTCGATCGATTACATTCAAAAAATTGTATCGGACTATTTCCAATTGGATTTAGAAACTTTACAATCAAAAACGAGAAAAAGGCACGTTGTACAAGCAAGACAATTAGCGATGTTTTTCGCAAAGAAATTCACTAAAGCATCTTTAGCAAATATTGGTTCTCAAATTGGAGATCGCGATCACGCAACGGTATTACACGCTTGTAAAACGGTAGACAACTTAGTGGCTACTGACAAACAATTCAAAAAATTTGTCGAAGATATCAATAAGAAATTAACGCTATAAACGCTTTTATGCCTATTAAAATTTTAATGGTTTGTTTAGGGAATATTTGCAGATCACCTTTAGCCCAAGGAATTCTAGCTTCAAAACTACCTAAAGATAAATTTTTAGTTGACTCTGCAGGAACTGGTGCTTGGCATGTTGGTCATTCGCCTGATGAACGTTCTATTACAGTAGCGAAAAAAAATCAAATAAATATCTCGGAACAAAGAGGACGTCAATTTAGCACTTCTGACTTTGATACTTTTGATTATATTTATGTGATGGATAGCAACAACTACAGTGATGTACTGGATTTAGCCAAAAATCAAGATCAAAAAGACAAAGTTCAAATGATTTTGAATGACTTATTTCCAAATGAAAATGTAGATGTGCCAGATCCTTATTTTGGCTTACCAAATGGATTTGAAATTGTGTACAACATGCTTGATGAAGTATGTGATGTGATTTCGGAGAAATTAATACAAAAACACCAATAACATTCTTTAGTAAAATAGCTCTTCAATCTATTTTTTAGTTTTTATTTTCAATACAAAATAAAACTAATTTCAACTTTACTTTAGAATATAAATAAAGAATATGAAATCAAATACTGTTTTAGGAAAACTCTATCTAATTCCTACCACTATGGGTGATTGCGATCCTATGGATGTTTTTCCGCAGACTATAAAAAGAAGTATTGACCTTATTGATTATTATATCGTTGAAAATGATAAAACTGCTCGAAAGTCTATTAAAACAGTAAATCCGGAAAAGAAACAATCAGAATTAAAACTTTTTGTTTTAAATAAACACACGGAAACTAAAGAACATTTAGACTTTATAAAACCCTTGTTAGAAGGCATTAATATGGGTTTAATGAGTGAAGCAGGTTGTCCTGGAGTAGCTGATCCTGGTGCTGTGATTGTAAAATTAGCACATGATAGAGGAATTCAAGTAATTCCATTAGTTGGACCTTCTTCAATTCTCTTAGCGATGATGGCCTCAGGAATGAACGGACAAAGTTTTACTTTTCATGGCTACTTACCTATCGAGAAAGACGAAAAGAAAGCCAGTTTTAAAACACTAGAAAGAGTATCATTCGAAAAAAATCAATCACAAATTTTCATCGAAACACCGTATAGAAATAACAAATTACTGGAAGATTTAATACAAACCTTACATCCTGACACGCATTTGTGTATCGCAACAGATATTACTTTGCCAACAGAGTACATTAAGACCAAGAAAATTGCGGCTTGGAAAAAAGAGACAATCGATTTACACAAGCGTCCAACTATTTTTATCATTCATAAAATGTAAATATCAGAGTCAATTTTAAAGACTATAAAAGTTTATTTTACTTTCCTTAAAGTATTGTAACACTACCCAAATAGTAAATCATTAATTCTAATTATAAAATGTCTATTTTTATAATTAGAATTAATGATTTTTTTTATGAGCAAACTTCCCAATATTGCCACGAGTATATTTACAGTAATGTCGAAAATGGCCTCAGAACACAACGCCATTAATTTATCTCAAGGTTTTCCAAATTTTCCAGTTGACAAAAGACTAACAGATATTGTTGCTAAACTCGCTACCGAAAATGTACATCAATATACGCCCATGTCTGGCTATCCGCCGTTATTATCAAAAATAGCTGCACTAACTAAGAAATCCTATTCAAGAGTTGTTCATCCTGAAACCGAAATTCTCGTAACTGCAGGAGCAACTCAAGGAATTTTTACAACTATTACCGCTTTAGTAAAAACAAATGAGGAAGTACTAATTCTAGATCCGAGTTATGATTGTTATGAAGCACCCGTACTACTTTGCAATGCTAAGCCAATTCGAGTAGCTTTGAACGATGATTACACTCCCAATTGGGAAATTATAGACAAAGCATGCTCTTCGAAAACGAAGATGATTATCATTAATAATCCACACAATCCAACTGGAAAAATTTTAAAAGAATCTGACTTCCAATCATTAGAACTTTTACTAGAAAAATACCCAAACATTTTAGTTCTATCCGACGAAGTTTATGAATACATCACTTTTGAAGAAAAGCACATTTCAGCCAATACAAGAGAAAAATTGATGAATCGTTGTATTGTAGTTTCTTCTTTTGGGAAATCATTTCATATCACCGGATGGAAAATAGGGTATTTGACTGCGCCTGAACACTTAATGAAAGAAATAAAAAAAGTACATCAGTTTTTAGTTTTTAGTATAAATAGCATTTGCCAAGTGGCCATTAGCGACTATTTAGACGTAGTTTCTACTGATGATATTAAGAAAATGTACCAAGAAAAACGAGACTATTTCAGAGGATTATTACACGGAAGTCGTTTTGAACTCATGCCCTGCGAAGGAACTTATTTTCAAGTTGCTTCCTATTCTGCTATTTCAAACGAAAATGATGTTGATTTTTGTAAACGATTAATCACTGAATATGGTGTTGCTGCCATTCCAATCTCTACTTTTTATGGAGATGGAAAAGACTTAAAGTTAATTCGCTTTTGTTTTGCAAAAGACAATGCAACATTAGAAGAAGCTGCTAAAAGATTATGCACGATATAAAAGTGCTGATTTATTTATTTTTATTATGCATGCATACTATTTGATTTCGTTATATTTACAATTCAAAAAATAGAAATTATGAGTTATACAGATAAAATGTTACGCGATGATGCTCTTAAAGGCAAAGTGATTGTAGTAACCGGTGGCGGAAGTGGTTTAGGAAAAGCAATGACCCAATATTTCCTTGAACTTGGCGCTAAAGTTGCCATTACATCCAGAGATTTAGAAAAATTAAAAAACACGGCTAAAGAACTAGAAGCAGCAACTGGCGGATCTTGTCTTCCTATACAATGTGATGTGCGTCATTATGAAGAAGTAGAAAACATGCTACAAGAAGTTTTGAAAACTTTTGGTAAGGTAGATGTCTTATTAAATAATGCAGCTGGAAACTTTATCTCTCCTACCGAAAGATTGTCTGCAAACGCTTTTGATACCGTTATTGATATTGTTTTAAAAGGAACCAAAAACTGTACACTTGCTTTTGGAAAACATTGGATTGATACCAAACAAAAATCATCTACTGTTTTAAATATTGTAACTACTTATGCTTGGACGGGTTCCGCTTATGTAGTTCCTAGTGCTACTGCAAAAGCAGGAGTTTTAGCCATGACCAGAAGTCTTGCTGTTGAATGGGCAAAATACGGAATTCGCACCAACGCGATTGCTCCAGGACCATTCCCTACAAAAGGAGCTTGGGACCGATTATTACCAGGTGACTTAGCGGAGAAATTTGACATGGCAAAAAAAGTGCCTCTACAACGTGTTGGTGATCATCAGGAATTAGCCAATTTAGCAGCTTATTTAGTTTCTGACTTTTCAGCTTATGTAAATGGAGAAGTAGTAGTTATTGATGGTGGAGAATGGCTTAAAGGTGCCGGACAATTTAATTTGTTAGAAGCAATTCCAGAGGAACTTTGGGATCAACTCGAAATGATGATCAAAGCAAAAAAAAATAAATAATACGCATAAAAAGAGAGCCTCACAAAGGCTCTTTTTTTTATCTATTCTCTGCAGGAGCAATGGCGCTTAAAATCTCACTTTGCAGTAAACCACTACCACCTCCATAATGCTGAACTATTTTTATAGTGGGATTTACCTTTGTAAAATAAGAACGCAATTCAGACTCCCTTTCTTGTTCAATGCCAGGGCCCAATAATACAATAGAAAAATTCGTTTGCATAAAAACTTGTTTCGCTTTTTCATCACATAACATTCCAACTCCGTTCCAGTTGTCATTTGAATTAATAAGTCGGATTACGATATCGAGTATTTGAGCATTTCTTCCTATGTATAAAATATTAATAATTTCCATAGTTTTACTTTAAAAACAACAAATCCCCAAAAATTTTGAGGATTTGTTGTTTTATTCTTTAAATAAAAATTATTGTTTGATAAATTGTAATTCAATAACCAAACGTACTTCTTCACCAACTAAAACGCCACCCGTTTCAAGTGCTGAATTCCAGTTTAATCCCCAATCTTTTCTATTAATTTTCCCTTCTAATGAAAAAGCTAATTTTGTATTTCCCCAAGGATCTTTCATTAAGCCACTAAATTCTGCAGGTAATTTTATAGATTTAGTAACACCGTGCATCGTTAAGTCACCAGTTAAATCGTATTCAGAATCTTTAATTTTTGTAAACGATGTTGCTACAAATTTAATTTCCGGAAACTTTTCAGCATCAAAAAAGTCAGCACTTACTAAGTGTGTGTCTCTATCTGCATTACCTGTAGCTATTGAGTCAATTGCTCCGGTAAATTGAATTTTAGCATTTTCAAAATCAGTTTCATCAGATTCAATAGAAGCATCAAATTTGGTAAACTTACCTGAAACATTAGTAAACATCATGTGTTTTACTTTAAAACCAATTTCTGAATGTGTAGGGTCTATTGCCCATTTTGTTGTTGTCATATTAGTATTATTTAAATTAATTATTTTTATTTGTTAAATTATAATTCCATTGGTACTTCCATCAATAAAATTTCTGCTCCTTCGGAATCAGCAGTTATTTTGATAGATTCCGTATCCCAAATTCCTAAACCATCACGTTCATTAAGATGAATGTCTCCTACCGTAAAATCGCCTTTCAAAACAAAAGCATAAATTCCGTTTCCTGATTTTTTTAATGGATAAGAATTGGAGAATCCTTTATCAAATCTCCCTATATGAAACCAAGCATCTTGATGAATCCAAACCCCTTCATCCTCTGGATTTGGAGATAATATTTGCTGTAATTTATTATGGCGATCTTTTAGATCAAGAGTAATTTGGTCATAACGCGGAGTTACATTTTTTTTGTTAGGATAGATCCAAATCTGCAAAAACTTAACTAATTGATTCTGATTCTTATTTTTCTCACTGTGAAATATCCCTGTTCCAGCACTCATAATCTGAATATCACCTTCTTTGATAACAGTGGTATTTCCCATACTATCTTGATGTTCTAAATCACCTTCTAGCGGAATAGAAATAATCTCCATGTTATCGTGCGGATGTTTTCCAAAACCCATTCCCTGATTTACTCTATCATCATTAAGCACTCGCAAAACACCAAAATTCATGCGATCCTTATTTTGATAATTCGCAAAACTAAAAGTGTGATAGGACTCTAACCAGCCATGATTGGCATGACCTCGAGAATCGGCTTTATGCAAAATGTAATTAGCAATTTTATGGTTTGCGGTAGTATCTTTATTTTCCATTGTCGTTTTCTTTAATTTTATGGTACAAAGTTGCGTCAAAAAAAAAGCCAATACATTGAACTAGGACAAGAAATAAAAAAAACTGAAATTTAATGTTTTGCCATTTTTGTTCTTATTTTACTCAAAAATTCAGCCGAAATACCCAAATAAGACGCTATGTAATGTTGAGCAACACGTTGCGGAAGTGCTGGATAATGTTCTAAAAATTCTATATATTTTTCTGTAGCAGTTTTAGAAATAGTATTAAAAAGTCGTTCTTGAGTAACGGCCAAACTGCGTTGCATCAAAATTCGAAAAGCACGTTCAAACTTTGGTGCTTTACTAAAAAGTTCCTCTTTCGTTTCGGGATTAAACATAAAGAACTCACAATCCTCTATAGTTTCAATATAAACTCTACTCGGATTTTTTTCATAGATACTAAACGAAATATCACTAATCCAAGCATTTTCAATGGCAAACTGAAGAATAACTTCAAAACCATTGGCATCAATATAATACTTTCGAACACAGCCTTTAATAACAAAAGCTTCAAAATTGCACATTTCACCTTCATGAAGCAAAATCGTTTTTTTAGGAACAGCTTTAAACTCCATTAAGGAATTAAAAATAGCTAATTCATTAGTGTCAAAAGAGACGTATCTTCCTATATTAGTATTGATTTGTGAATGCAAAGTGAGTAGTTTTAGAAACTAAAGATAAAAAATGTTTATCAAAAATGAATACTAGACCTATTAAATTAGTAAATATTTCTACTAAAACAAAATTCACTCCCGATTAAATTCCTACTTTTGTACCACTATAAATATAACAGAAATTTTATGCTCATTATTGGAATTGCAGGTGGTACGGGAAGCGGAAAAACAACCGTTGTACATCAGATTATGAATGAATTACCCGAAACAGAAGTCGGTATTATTTCTCAAGACTCGTATTACAAAGAAAATCACGGTCTCTCTTTTGACGAAAGAGCTTTAATTAACTTTGATCATCCTCGCGCAATTGATTTTGAATTATTGGTAGCACATCTCAAAGAATTAAAGGAAGGAAATAACATAAATCAACCCGTATATTCTTTTGTAACACACAACAGAACTGATGATACTGTTTTTACTCATCCCAGAAAAGTGATGATTGTAGAGGGAATATTAATTCTCGCAAACCCAGAGTTAAGAGAACTTTTTGATGTAAAAATATACGTTCATGCCGATTCTGACGAAAGATTAATTCGCCGTCTGAAAAGAGATATCGCAGAACGCGGACGAGATATGACAGAGGTTATTAACAGATATCAAACTACATTAAAACCAATGCACGAACAGTTTATAGAGCCTACAAAAGCATTTGCTGATATCATTATTCCAAACGACAAATACAATACAGTAGCCATAGATGTAGTCCGGGCAGTAATTAATCAAAAAATACTATAAATTAGTCGTATTTTTAAATTTACTAATGATTAGGAGCTATTCCCGCTTTTCATTTCAATCTTTTTCCCTCTAAAGAACGAGGAAAAAAGGATTTTCATTACAATCGGGGGTAAAAACAAAAAAATGAAAAA
Organism: Flavobacterium pygoscelis; assembly: GCF_023162025.1. Taxonomy (NCBI): domain Bacteria; kingdom Pseudomonadati; phylum Bacteroidota; class Flavobacteriia; order Flavobacteriales; family Flavobacteriaceae; genus Flavobacterium; species Flavobacterium pygoscelis. Next base: position 321,304 of record NZ_JALNUB010000004.1, read on the forward strand.
TCTATATAAAGACAAACCTTGGTTTAAATTTTTAAGTAACAAATACGTTTGGGTACTGATGTTCTTTTGTATATGGATGACTTTTTTAGATAATTATTCTTATTTTGATCATCGAATTTTAGACCAGCAAATTCAAGATCTTGAGGATAATGCTTCCTATTATAAAGAAGAAATAAGGAAAGATCAGGAGAACATTAAGCAATTAAAAAACTCCGAACAGATAGAAAAATACGCCCGCGAAAAATACTATATGAAAAAAGATAGTGAAGATATTTATATAATAGAATTTGAAGGCGACACAATTGAAAAAAAATAATTAAATTTTGATTATTAAAAACCATCACATAATAAACGAATAAAATGGCTGCTACTCTTTTCGATGATTTCAATCCCATTTCTTCTAAACAGTGGAAACAAAAAATTCAATTTGAACTCAAGGGAGCTGATTACAATGAAACCTTAGTTTGGAATTCTCCAGAAGATATTCAGGTAAAACCGTTTTACCATAAGGATGAACTGGTTAAAACATTTTCTGTTGCCACAAAAGCGACTCAATTTAAAATATGTCAAAACATCTTTGTGTATGATGTAGAAAAATCAATTGAAAGAGCCATAAATACACTAAGTCGTGGCGCGGACAGTATTCGATTTTCAATTGAAAATGAATCGATTGATATTACCAATTTATTAGAGAATTTGCCGTTATCTAATGTTACTGTTTATTTTAACCTAAGCTTTATTTCAACCGATTTCGTAAAAAAGATTGACGCTTTTGCTGCCAAAACCAACACAACTATCTTTTGCAATCTAGATCCAATTGGACAATTAGCGAAAGATGGCAATTGGTTTACGACCAAAGAAAAAAATAATTTTGAAACACTAAATTTACTTTCAAAACAAACTAAAGCGATTTCTTTAATCAGCATTAATTCTTCTTTATATCAGAATGCTGGTGCAACTATTGTTCAGCAAATTGCCTATAGTTTAGGTCATGTCAATGAATATTTTAATAGAATAGAGTCGATCGAGCAACCTATAGTTTTTAAAGTAGCAGTAGGAACAAACTACTTTTTTGAGATTGCAAAATTACGTGCGTTGAGACTACTGTTTAATCTTATCGCTAAAGAATACAACCATAATTTAGATTGTAACATTATAGTTTCACCTACAAAACGAAATAAAACATTATACGATTATAATGTAAACATGTTACGTACTACAACCGAATGTATGAGTGCTATTATTGGCGGTGCAAATGCTATTGCTAATTTACCTTACGATGCTTTATACCACAAAGACAATGAATTTGGTGATCGAATAGCCAGAAACCAATTGTTGATTTTAAAAAATGAAAGCTATTTTGATAAAGTAAATAATCCAGCTGACGGAAGTTATTATATAGAAAACCTTACCAATCAATTAGCGGAAAAATCGCTAGCGTTATTCAAAGATATTGAGGCAAATGGTGGTTTTCTTAAACAACTGAATGACGGAATTATCAAAAGAAAAATTCAAGAAAGTGCCGATGCCGAGCAAGATTTATTTGATACGGGAAAAGAAATATTATTAGGAACCAACAAGCATCCTAATAAACAAGATAGAATGAAAGAGGATTTAGAATTGTTTCCTTTCGTAAAGCAAAATCCAAGAAAAACATTAATCAAACCAATTATTGAGAAACGTTTGGCTGAAAAAATTGAGCAAGAACGATTGAAATTAGAAGACAATTAAACGTTTTAAAAAATTGATTAGCAAGTTTTAATTTGGCAAAATAGAAATGAGAAAAGACATACAACATATAAAACTAGGACAGCCTGAAGATAAAGCAGTACGTGCAGACGAAAAAAGTTTTCTAACTGCTGAAAATATTGAACTCAAACAAACCTACTCCGAAAAAGATACAGAGAATCTTCATCATCTTGATTTTGGAGCTGGCTTTGCGCCAAATTTACGCGGACCTTATGCCACTATGTATGTTCGAAGACCCTGGACAGTTCGTCAATATGCGGGATTTTCAACAGCGGAGGAAAGTAACGCTTTTTACAGAAGAAATTTAGCGGCTGGTCAAAAAGGACTTTCTATCGCTTTTGATTTACCTACACATCGTGGCTATGATTCCGATCATGAGCGCGTAGTTGGTGATGTAGGAAAAGCTGGTGTTGCTATCGACTCTGTGGAAGATATGAAAGTATTATTCGACCAAATTCCGTTAGATGAAATGTCTGTTTCTATGACGATGAACGGGGCCGTTTTACCAATTATGGCTTTCTATATAGTAGCTGCCGAAGAACAAGGAGTGAAACCGGAATTACTTTCTGGAACGATTCAAAATGATATTTTGAAAGAGTTTATGGTGCGTAATACGTATATTTATCCGCCAACGCCGTCTATGAAAATCATTGCTGATATCTTTGAATATACCAGTAAAAAAATGCCGAAATTTAATTCAATTTCAATTTCTGGATACCACATGCAAGAAGCGGGAGCTACTGCTGACATTGAATTGGCTTACACCTTAGCGGACGGATTAGAATACATTAGAACTGGTTTAGCAACCGGAATGAAAATTGACGAATTTGCACCAAGATTATCGTTTTTCTGGGCAATTGGAATGAACCATTTTATGGAAATTGCCAAAATGCGTGCAGGAAGAATGATATGGGCAAAATTGGTCAAACAATTTGAACCAAAAGATGATAAATCTTTAGCTCTTAGAACGCATTGCCAAACTTCTGGTTGGAGTTTAACTGAACAAGATCCTTTTAACAATGTAGCACGAACTTGTATTGAAGCAGCAGCAGCAGCATTTGGAGGAACACAATCGCTACACACCAATGCGCTGGATGAAGCTATTGCATTACCAACCGATTTTTCTGCTAGAATTGCTAGAAATACACAATTGTATTTACAAGAGGAAACAAAAATCACTAAAACAGTAGATCCTTGGGCAGGAAGTTACTATGTAGAAAGTTTGACCAATGAAATCGCTGAAAATGCTTGGAAACTAATAGAAGAGGTTGAGGAATTGGGAGGAATGACCAAAGCAATCGAATCTGGAATTCCAAAATTGCGCATAGAAGAAGCAGCTGCAAGGAAACAAGCACGTATTGATAGTGGACAAGATATTATAGTTGGAGTCAATCAATATCGATTAGAAAAAGAAGACCCTTTGCAAATATTGGATGTAGATAACCAAATGGTTCGCAAACAACAATTAGAGCAATTAGACCGCATTAAGGCCACTAGAGATTCTGAAAAAGTGCAAAATTCTCTAAAAAAATTAATACTATGTGCTCAAACTGGCGAAGGTAATTTACTAGATTTAGCTGTTGACGCTGCTCGAAATAGAACCACATTAGGTGAAATTAGCGATGCATTAGAAACAGTTTTCGGAAGATATAAAGCACAAATTAAATCCTTTAGCGGTGTGTATAGTAAAGAGATAAAAGACGACAAAAGTTTTGAAAAAGCAAAACAAATGGCCGACGAATTTGCTAAGCAAGAAGGGCGTAGACCTCGAATAATGATAGCAAAAATGGGGCAAGATGGTCACGATCGCGGAGCCAAAGTTGTTGCTACTGGTTACGCTGATGTTGGTTTTGATGTTGACATAGGTCCTCTTTTTCAAACCCCTGAGGAAGCAGCAAAACAGGCCATAGAAAATGATGTTCACATTTTAGGTGTTTCTTCATTAGCAGCAGGACATAAAACATTAGTTCCTCAAGTGATAGCAGAGCTTAAAAAATATGGTCGCGAAGATATAATGGTAGTTGTTGGAGGAGTGATTCCCGCACAAGATTACCAGTTTTTGTTTGACTCTGGTGCTGTAGCGGTTTTTGGACCTGGAACAAAAATCAGTGAAGCAGCAATTAAAATATTAGAAATTTTAATGGGAAGTTTTGAAGAAAGCAAAGAATAATATTTTTACTGTTTTAAAAAAAAGAAGGCTATCAAATAATGATAGCCTTCTTTTTTTATTCTATATACTATTTTAAATATTTTTTGCTTTTGCATTTACGTCAGCAACAATGAATGAAGTATCATAGCCACCAAACATTTTCATATAACTTCTTATTGAAGTTCCATAGGCATCCGTAAAATTGCGTTTTCCATTGTAACGAAAGAATTTCTTTACAGAACCAGCACCACCAAGATGAGCAGCTGCTAATATTCCTGATTCTGTAATGCGAAGACCATTCATGACAGTACCTTCGTATTTTTCAATTTCATTTTTTAATTCCCATTTGTTCTTAGCTAAAAGAGCCAAAAAAGCTTTTTCTTGCAATTCAGGACTATTCAGAAAAGCAACCCTATCATTAATACCAACAGATTTTAATGTTTCAATACCAAATTGGTATTTACCCATATAACCTAAGGAATTAATTTTTTTGTATTTGCTTTCTGATTCTTTAAAGCCAACTGCTTCTCTGAAACCAACAAAGAAATTACCAGTAAAAGGAATACTTAAATTAGTGTACTCCTCCGCTTCTTGAGATGGATATAAGTAGTGTGTACCATCTTCTTCATTTATTAGAAACCAGGGGTGGGTTTCTAAATTAGCAGGTTTAAAACCTAAACTTAAAAAAACTGTAATAACAGTTAGACTTGTATAAAAATACCATTTCTTTATCATAAATTGTTTTTCTTCAAACGCTGTCCCGTTATGAAATTTCTACGTGCAAAGATACAATAAAATTATTTATACTGATAATCAGATAGTTAAAGTTTTCTAAAAATAGATTAAGTGGTATTTTACATCGTTAAAACGCTTAAACTCAATTGTTGGGGCTGGAACCTTAATAGTATTTATAACAGAAAAAAGAGTTTTAAGTAAAGAAGAATTTGTGTTAATTTTTGTAAGATTAATATCTAAACTTAGATAAAACTGCCTAAATGGCCTTGTACCAGTTGAAGAATAAATACTATTATTTTTTTGATTTGCTGAAATCATTGCTTCTGCTCCATAACCAACAGCCAGATTTAGCCATTTAGGAATTTTAGTTCCTTTTGCAAAAGAATATAAATTAAAGGAAAGCCAATATGTCTGACCATTATAATCCTTTAGAATTTGTTCAGAAAAAGAACTTCCTAAAACATCAGGTCTTAAATCAGCATATTTTGTAGTGTGAAAAGAGAATTTTGGGGATATACGTTGTTCGTTCCAGATTAACTCTTGTGAAACATATAAAGCCGTTCCCGAAGCATTCGCTATAATATCTCCAGTAGAGGCTCCCCATTGTGATGAATATCCATCTAGTACCTCAACAGCGGTAAGAAATACAAATCCCACACCCGATCCGTAGAGTAACTGTTTTCTCTTAGAAACTCCACTCCATTTTAGCATTTCTGAACTCAATCGACCCAAATGGTAGGAAGAAAATGCATGCCCTGCTTTATCCATTTGAAGCCAGTCTGAATTGTCATTTATAAAATGAAAATTTGATCTGGGATAATCAGCATACCAAAGTTGATTTAAACCGATCAAAGTTCCCGCACCAATTGCAATTTCTGAAATAAGAACAGTATTTTTTCTGATATGATTTAAAGAATCTGATGGCCTTAATGTATTTTCAAATGGACTCTTTTGAGAATAGCCCATTTGAAAATATATTAAAATAAAAAAAAGAAGTGGTACTTTAAATTTCAAAACTATCTTTTGACTCCTTGACTGTTAATCCAGTCAGAATATTTTTTTGCATTTAAATTATGCTCTGCTAATGTAGCTGCAAATTCATGATATCCAAAACGTTCAATACTTGCACAAAAATAAATAAAGTCATTTTTCTCTGGGTTCAATACGGCTTCAAGAGCAGTAATATCAGGCATAGCAATAGGCCCTGGAGGAAGTCCCAAATTTTTATAAGTATTATAAGGATGACTCATTGTCAAGTCATTATAAAAAACTCTTTTAATAATTTGCTCAAAATCATTCGATTTCTTTTTGATGGCATAAATTACCGTAGGATCAGCCTGAAGTGGCATTCCTGCTCTTAAACGATTTAAATAAACACCTGCAATCCTTGGTCTTTCGTCTTTTTTAACCGATTCTTTATGAACGATAGAAGCTAATATTGTTGCTTCAATTGGGGTTAAACCTTGTTTTTCTGCTTTAGCCACTCTTTCCTTAGTCCAAAAACTACGGTATTCCTTGATCATTTTATCACGGAACTTAACCGCAGTGGTGTTCCAGTATACTTCGTAAGTATTTGGAATAAACATCGCTAACACATTTTCTTCATTAAATCCGTTTTCCTTTAAAAAAATAGAATCTTTAAAAGAAGTAAGTAGGGAAAGACTGTCTGCTTCTATTTGCGAACCCACACGTCCGGCTAAATCCTCAATACGCTCTTGATTATTAAAAGCTAATTTCACAGCAGAATTAAGTCTCATTGTTTTTACTAGCGCAAAACTATTCATGTCTTTTGTTAATAAAAAACGACCTGGAATCACATTGTCGGAATACCCTCGTTTATCTGCAACCAAATCAAAACGATCCATGTTTTCTACGTAAGGTGCAAGTATTTTTTGTACATCCTTATAGTTAGAATCAGTAGGAACATATACATACACTTCGTTTTCTGAGAATTTTGTATTCGGCGAAAAAATTTGGTTTAAGAGAATAAATCCGTAAATTAATAATACCGTTATTAAAGCAACAGCTACTATTGTTATAATTTTTTTTAATTTCATTTGTGGCATTTTATTTTGTAGAATATCTATTTAAAAGCTTTGGTAACTGATTTTTAAATAAAAATCAGAAAGTAGTATTGATCAATTGAAAAAGAGCTTCGTCTTTGTATTTTCCTTTTACAAAAGTCCATTCTTTTTTCACACCAATCATTTCGAATCCAAATTTAGTAAAAAGTGCATTACTTGCTACATTTTCAGTACCAATATTTGCATATAATTGATGTAAATTTAAATTAGAAAATGCATATTCAATTAATAGCTCTAATGCTTCAGAACCAATGTTTTGATTTCTGTTTTCAGCGCCTTGTAAAACAATACCCACTCCTGCTCTATTATTTTTTGGATCAAAATCAAATAAATCTACTAATCCTAATGCTGGAAAATCTTGATCTTTGCAAATAGCCAAACGCAATTGCTTGGCTTCGTAAATATCTTGATGTGCATTCTCTAAATATTGTTTCACTAAAAAACGACTATATGGGGTGTGCGTATTACTAACTTCCCAAATAGTTTGGTCATTTTCTATTGCATAAATAAACTCTAAATCATTTGGTTCTAATGCACGAAGATAAATAGTACTGCCTTTTAATGTTTTCATTTTTACGTTATTAAATTTCAATAATTCCATTAAAAACGAATTTTGCCGGCCCTTTAAGCATTACTTTTTTGAAAACAGAATCCTCTTTTACAAAAGAAACGATTAATTTACCACCTTCTACATTCAAATTTATAGTACAAGAATCTGTTTTACCCAGTACATTCATTGCTATAGCAACTGCGGTAGCACCTGTTCCGCAAGATAGTGTTTCATCTTCTACGCCTCTTTCATAAGTTCTTAAAGTAAAAGTACTTTCGTCAATTTGATTGACAAAATTGATATTACTTCCTTCTTTTCCATACAATTCACTGTATCTGATTTGAGAACCGTTTTCTTTTACATTATACTGTTCTAAATTGTTGACTAACTGAACATGATGTGGAGATCCTGTATTAAGGAATACAAATTCCGGATTAACATTCACATCAGAAACATCAATCATTTGAAGTGCAACTAATCCATCGTCACTAATATGAGCATGATGTAAGCCATCTGTTGCCATGAAAGTAGTTGTTTTTTGGATCACATTTAATTTTTTAGCAAAAGCAACTAGACATCTACCTCCATTACCGCACATTGAACTTTGATTACCATCAGAATTGTAATAGACCATTTTAAAATCTGTTTCGGTATCGTTTTCCAACAAAATCAAGCCGTCTGCACCGATGCCAAAACGTCTGTCACACAATTGAGCAATTAGTTTTGTATTCTCTTTTGGAAAAAATTTGGTGCGATTATCTACCATTACAAAGTCATTGCCTGTTCCTTGGTATTTAAAAAATTCTAATTGCATTTTAGGATGTATTAATTTACACAAAAGTACGAACTATTAATGAAATGTTAATCATTGTTAAAGAGCGTTAAACTAGAAATTATGGAATGATTTTAGTGTTAATTTTACGTATAAAATATTTTAAAACGAATTTAATATGAAAAAATTTTCAACACTTTTATTGGTTTCGTTATTAAGTGGAACAGTAACGCTTGGCGCTTACAAAGTATTATTTGACACAAATGGTTATTTTTCTCAGCAGAAAAATGGAACCGTAACCACTGCTCCAGATTCTTATTCTAAAAAAATAGGATTATCAGCTGATGTGCTCGATTTTACTGAAGCTGCAGATAAGACAATTCATACCGTTGTTCACGTTAAGAACGTTTCTAGAAGAACGGTAAGCAATCCGATCTTAGAATATTTTTATGGATACAAAGGAGGACAATCTCAAGAACAAGTAGGAACAGGATCTGGAGTAATAATTTCAGAAGATGGATATATTGTTACTAATAATCATGTAATACAAGGAGCATCTGAAATTCAAATTACCTTGAATAATAAAAAATCGTATCAGGCAAAATTGATCGGAACCGATTCAAAAATGGATATTGCCTTATTGAAGATTGATGCTAATGAAAAATTACCGTACACCGTTTTTGCCAATTCAGATTCTGTTAAAGTTGGAGAGTGGGTTTTAGCAGTAGGAAATCCTTATAATTTAACCTCAACAGTAACTGCCGGAATTGTATCAGCGAAAGCGCGAGACCTTAACACTAGCGGAATACAATCGTTTATACAAACAGATGCGGCTGTAAATCCTGGGAATAGTGGTGGTGCATTAGTAAATACTCGTGGCGAATTAATTGGTATTAATACCATGATTTCTTCGATGACAGGATCGTATGTTGGATATTCATTTGCTGTACCGTCCAACATTGCAAGAAAAATAATCGAAGACTTGATGGAATTTGGTAATGTTCAAAGAGGAATTTTAGGTGTTGAAGGTGGGGAATTAAACGGAATCGCATCTAAAGAATTAGGTATTTCTCAAACACAAGGTTTTTACATTAATAAGGTAACTAAAAATTCTGGTGCCGAAAAATCTGGATTAACAAAAGGAGATGTTATCATCAAATTAGACGATCAAAGCATTGCCACTTTTGCAGATCTTTCTGGATACATTAATACAAAAAGACCCAATGATAAAATACAAGTTACTTATATTAGAAATGGAAGTACAAAGGTCGTTCCTGTAATTCTAAGTAAAAATGAATTTTTTAGTACTGAATTTAAAGGAATCGAATTAGAAAATTTAGACGCAGCAGACAAAAAGAAATTTAAAATTGATTATGGTGTCAAAATAAAATCGATCACAAGTGAAAACTTGAAACAATATGATGCTGAATTAAGAGGAAATATAATCTTGAGCATTGATAATGTAAAAGCAACAGATATTGAAACTGTGGCTAAGATTATTAATAAAAAAGAAGAAAATCAAACTGTACGTTTAGAAATGATTAATAAAAATGGAGAAGTAATCCGTGTTATTATTTAAACTAAAATAAAGTTATTGTTAAATACCAAATTGTAATTAAGTCTCCTAAATTTATTTTTAGGAGACTTTTTTTTTAATTATTACAAGTAACTTTTAAGCAATATGTTTTTTAAACTTTCTTAATAAAATAAATCATGTATTTATATTTAAATTATTTTCTTGTTTTCCGTATCGACTTCCTAACTTATTTTTCAATCTTTGTTTTGATTTCTTTATCGCTTCAATGGTAACACCTAACAATTCAGCTATTTCACTATTACTAAAATTAAGTTTTTGCAATAATAAAATACGCATATTAGAATCGGTAATTTCTTTAAATTCAGATAAAATCATTTGATAAAAATCAGGAAACTCTTTTTTAAATTCCCTTTTAAAGAGTAACCAATTATTTTCTGTCATCAAATGAGACTCTAATAGAGCAGTTAATTTTCCGTTTTTTTCTTCCAAATAATAGGAAGAAGAGTGTTGAATAGCACTAATTTCACTTTTCAATTTTTTAATTTGAATATTCTTATTTTTTAAATAATCAATTTGCGTGTTTAAATTTACTTATAGCTGAAATCATAAATCATATTTTTAAACTTTCAAGAGTAACACAAATTTAAAATGACAAATATTTTTTTATAAATATTTCGAAAAACAAGTTACGAAATCGATTGAAATGGGTACTTTTGCACCAAATTTTAAAAAAGACACTAACTTATTTTCATTAAATTTTCAACATGGCTACTACAACTTTATACGAAAAAGAAGTCTCTTTTCAAGCCGACAGGCGACGTGCAGGAGTAAAACTTATCAAAATCATTAGTGATTTATGGTACGATAAATCCATAGAAATGGTTTTATTCCGCAATCAATTAATAGATCGAAATGTAAGCGATATCATCAACCTACATGGTTATGCTGGTGAATTCGTTGGAAAACCAATTTCTATCTTCGATTCTGTTAAAATTGCAAAAGCTATTTTAGAATTGGATCTACCACCTGCTAAACTAGATATCGGAAAACTAGCCTATGAATTTGCTTTAGAAGAAGACAAATATCCTGATGCCAAATATTTTGTTATTGACAAATTAAAAAATGCAAAAAACTCTGAGGAAATTCATCCAAAAGATGTGGTTTTGTATGGTTTTGGTAGAATTGGTCGATTATTGGCTAGAGAATTAATGTCAAAAACAGGTAAAGGAAGCCAGTTAAGATTGAGAGCTATTGTAACACGTGATAAAAATGATGCTACAACACTTGAAAAAAGAGCTTCTTTATTAAGATATGATTCGATTCATGGTGATTTTGAAGGCTCAGTAACTGCTGATATAGAGAACAATGCTTTGATTATCAATGGAACAACTGTACATATTATTACAGCTAATTCTCCAGAAGAAATTGATTATACTCTTTATGGAATCGACAAAGCTTTAGTTATTGACAATACGGGTGCATTTACTACTCACGAAGCTTTAAGCAGACATTTGGTATCAAAAGGTGCTGATAAGGTATTATTAACAGCTCCTGGAAAAGGGGTTCCAAATATTGTTCATGGAGTTAATCAGAACGAATATAATCCTGACGAAATTGATATTTTTTCTGCAGCTTCTTGTACAACTAATGCAATCACTCCTATTTTAAAAGCAGTTGAAGACACATTAGGCGTAGTAAAAGGACATTTAGAAACTATTCATGCCTACACAAATGACCAAAATTTAGTAGACAACATGCATAAAAAGTACCGTCGCGGAAGAGCAGCGGCTTTGAACATGGTAATTACTGAAACAGGGGCTGGAAGTGCTGTTGCAAAAGCACTACCGTCTCTAGAAGGAAAACTAACCTCAAATGCAATTCGAGTTCCTGTTCCTAACGGTTCATTAGTAGTTTTGAATCTTGAAGTTTCAAAAGCGACTTCAGTTACTGAAATCAATGCGATAATGAAAAAATATGCTCTAGAAGGAGAACTTGTTGAGCAAATTAAATATTCAATGAATAATGAGTTGGTTTCTTCAGATATTGTTGGAACTTCTCAACCTGCCATTTATGACAGTAATGCTACTATAGTTTCAAAAGATGGTAACAATATTGTTTTATACATATGGTATGATAACGAATACGGTTACAGCCACCAAGTAATAAGATTAGCAAAATATATTGCTAAAGTAAGACGTTTTACTTACTACTAGCCAATTATATACAGGTTGTAGATACTGATTGTTATTTTTAGTCTTAATCCTTATGCTAAATAAAAATAATAATACAATCTAAATTAAATATAAAATCCGTCTCGTTTTAATAACGGGACGGATTTTTTAGTTAATTTATTTATACATCAAAAATAAAAACCTCTCACGAACTAAAGTTAAATAGATGATCGTTTATAACTAGATAGAAAAACTATTCTTTTGCTTTGGTTAGATAATATATTGGAATCCCAGCTAACATTATTAGCACACCCCAACCGCAAGTGCTTGTTTTTACAATTAATAATGCAATACAAATTGCTGTAGAAACCACAATGTAAAATCCTGGTAAAAAAGGATAACCAAAAGCTCTATAAGGACGTTCTACATTTGGTAACTTCCTGCGAAGGATGAATATTCCTAATATAGTTAGCATGTAGAAAATCAAAACTACGATAACCACAAAATCTAATAAATCTCCATATTTTCCAGTCAAACATAACACAGAAGCCCAAAGACATTGTACCCAAATCGACCAAGCTGGAACACTTGCTTTATTAAGTTGAGCGGCTTTTTTGAAAAACAGACCATCTTGAGCCATCGTATAATAGACCCTTGCTCCTGCCATGATCATTCCGTTGTTACAAGCAAAAGTGGAAATCATAATCATTACCGCAATTAGAAATGTTCCTATCGGACCAAAGATATATTGCGACGCTACAACTGCAACTCTATCAGACTCGGCTGTTGCAATGCCTTGCATAGGCACAACTGCTAGATACATTAAATTTGCTAGCAGGTAAATTACACAAACGATAACTGTCCCTAGGAATAAACTCAAACCTACATTCCGTTTAGGGTTTTTAATCTCGCCTGCAATAAAGGTAACTCCCTCCCAAGCTCCACTTGAGAATAGTGAACCGACTAATGCTGCAGATATAGCAGAAATCAATGCCATACCGCTTATTGGCAACCAGTTCCCAGTTTCTACATTGAACGATTGCGAAGCCCAAGCATTGGTCCAGTTTGCATCCCATACCTCAGCCTTAGCTGCCATGAAACCAAAAATTATTAAACCCGCCAATGAAACAATCTTAATCAAAGTAAGAACTGTTTGCAATATTTTAGAGTTTTTTACACCGCGACTATTAATATAACTCAAAAAAATAATGGTAATTATAGAGAGAACTTGCGCAGCATTTAGCTTAAAACTTCCTATTTCGTATAAAATATTTTTATCACTTAAAGGCGCGTATAAATAAGCTGAAAATTTTGCAAAAGCAACGCCAACTGCGGCAATAGTACCTGTTTGAATTACAGCGAAGAAACTCCAACCGTATAAAAAACCAACTAACTTTCCGTATGCTTCCTTGATATAGACATATTGCCCTCCTGCCTTTGGAAACATCGCACTCAATTCTCCATAACTTACAGCTGCAATAACTGTAATCACACCAGTAAGAACCCACATAGCAATAAGCCAACCTGCAGATCCTAATTGGCGCACCATGTCTGAACTTACAATAAAGATTCCTGAGCCAATCATGGATCCTACAACGAGCATTGTTCCGTCTAGTAATCCTAATTCTCTTTTAAAATCTTTGGGTTTATTTTCTTCCATTTAATCGTTTTTGGTTTTGGTTTCGATAAAGATATATCTTTTTTTAAAAATGCAAATCATAAAAGTAAATCACATTACATCAAGCAAAAAAAATGTAACAAAAAAAGACGCTATCTTTACCAATAGTGGAAGATAGCGTCTATTATTCTATATTAATCCAAAATGCAGACAGGATTATTTAAATTTATAAAAGAAATATTTAGAAATAAATCTTTTATTTTGCTTTAACCGGTGGCAAATCAAATGCTAAGGCATCATGTTCAAATGCATTGCGGTGCGAACCATCACAAAAAGGTTTGTTTTTAGATAAACCACAACGACAAAGTCCTAGAGCAGTTCTTCCCTCTAATCCGTATACATTACCATCAGCATCTGTTATTTCAAAATCTCCTTCGATTTTTATAGATCCATTACGATTAATTGTAAGTTTTGTTTTGCTCATACTATTTTATTTTTTTAATGTCCAAAGATTGTAATTATAAGTTGATCAATCAAGACCGTTTAAGTTTTTTATAACCGCTTGCCACAATTTACAACGGTTCTATTTAATAAAAAAAACCACCAAAATTAAATTTTGATGGTTTTAATCGAGAGTAGTTATTAAAAAGATAAATCATCATTTTAATAACTACCTCAACCTAATTACATTATTGTAATAAAGCGTCAAACTCAGCCTCAATTGTAGGACTAGAAGGACGTTGTGCATCGGCTTTAACTATTTTTCCATTGGGATCAATTAATATAAATCTAGGAATTCCTGTTATATTATAGTCTTTAACAAATTGAGAATTCCAGTCATTATCAGCAAAAACTTGTACGCCACCTAATTCTTTATCTTTAATTAATTTGCGCCATTTTTCTACGTCCTTTAATTGATCAATTGATAAACTTACAAACACAATATTTTTTTGATGGTATTTTTCCTCTAATTTTTTTAAAAATGGAATTTCAGCACGACATGGAGCACACCAAGTTGCCCAAACATCAATATATACATATTTACCTCTAAAATCCTCTAATTTAGTTTTCCCTCCTTTATAATTGTCATACTCAAAAGTTGGAGACATAGCGCCATCCATTTTTTTAGTTTTCATTGCTTCATCATAATATTTTGCCATACTCACCAATGACTTATCAATATTTTTCTTTTGCAATGTTACAAAATTGGCATCTAATTTTTTGTTGTCCAATACTAGTAAATCAGCAATTTTTTTATCATTTATGCTTTTAGTGAAAATCTCTTCAGATGAAGCCAAAAGTGAATCGTAATCATATGCTGCATCTTTTATAGCGTTTTGCGCTAATATATTATTCTCTAAAGCTCCTTTACCACTATAAACAATAGATTCATCAAATTTCTTAGCATCCATTTTTAAACTTAGATCATATCCGTTCTTCAAAAATAATTGCGTGTATTCTTTACCATCAAACAACATATAAAACCCTTCCTCTACAGGAAATGAATCTTTAAAAAAACCATCTTTATTTACTGAAATCTTTTTTATTTCTTTTCCGTTGTTGCTGTCTAAGAAACTTATAGCATCGGTATTTCTGTTCGCAATTTCAGCTTTAAAAGACAAAGCAGTTTTAGATTGTCCTATCACATTTGCAGTAGTAATAAATGTTAATGCGATAAAAAGTAATTTTCTCATTGAGTTATAATTTTATTATTCGCTCCAAAAATAATTTATTAAAATTAAGTCATATTATTAATTAACATAAAATTAATGATAACTATTCCTTATAACATCTTTTTTAATAAAATATATAAATAGAATTTATAAATTAATAGATATCCTTTATTTAAATTCTAAAAAATGACATAAAATCTCATCAGATATTATATTTGTTTTTAAAATTCTAAATATTATAAAATTGAAAATATCACATCAAATTGTGTAATGTTTTTTAAGATTAAGTTCACCAACTTTGTAATCAAGCATATAAATAATTGTTGAAACATAAAAAAAAAATATCATGAGCGATAATGAAACTAAACACACAATTGAAGGCGTTGATAAATTGAAAGAACTAGTAGAAGCGATTCGTATTTGTCTTTTTTCAACTAAACTAAAAACTCAAGATGGTGCAACTACAAGACCAATGAGTGCTGTAAAGGTATGTGATAAAGGAAATATTTATTTTTTTAATCAAAAAGACAGTGATAAAAATAAAGAAATTGAGGAAGACCCAAAAGTTCAATTATTTTTTTCACATCCTGCTAAGGGAAGCTATTTAGTAGTTAATGGAACTGCATCAATTACTACAGATCGAAAAAAGATTGAAGAATTATGGAATCCTGCAGTAGAAATCTGGTTTGAAAAAGGAAAAGACGATCCTAACATATCTATTATAAAAGTTACTCCATCCAGCGCCTATTTTTGGGATACTGATGGCAATCAAATGATCAATATCTTAAAGATGGCAGCATCATTTGTTACTGGAACTAATTTAGTGAGTGGTTCTGAAGGGGAAATTGTAATTTAATAAAAAAACGCTCTACAAGTAGAGCGTTTTTTTTTATTTCCAATAAGTCTATTGAAGAACTCGATTGATCTGAGTGAAATTTTTCTGATAATATTTTTCTTTAGTAGATGAAATGATAACTCCACTACTCACAGAGGAATGAATAAACTTAATTTCACCTTCATTAACTTCAACAACCATTCCTACATGGTTAATTTGACTTCTTCCATTTGTTTTAAAGAAAATTAAATCGCCTTTTTGTGCTTCTTCTGTATTAATTTTAGTTCCAATTCCAGATTGTTCTCGAGAAGTTCTTGGCAACTTGATATCAAAAGCTCCAAAAGTTGTACACATAAGTCCTGAGCAATCAAACCCAGATTTTGTTGTTCCTCCTGTGCGGTAACGTGAACCTATATTTTGTGAAGCACTTTCAATTAATTCATCCAGAAACTCATGATCAAATGTTGGTTTTATTGAATTATTAAAATCAATCTTAGTATTTTGTATAGTTGCTTTAGCATCTGCTACTGCATTATTTTCTAAAGATAGATTAGCAGCAGTTATACTCAATTTATGACCTACAAGGAGTTTATTTTTTATCTCCGGATTCTGTCTTTCTAACTCCTTAACTGTTATTCCATATTCTTTTGCAATTGCAAATTTTGTTTCCTTTGGCATCACTTCTCTAATTATAGTATTCAAAGAATTATTTTCTTTAATAACATCTATAGAAGCTACCATATTAGTATCATTTTTTATCTCCTGCTTATTTGTATCCATTGCTATTTCAGCAACTACATTTCCAGGTATAAAAACTTTTTGCCCCACTTTAAGAGATTTAACTCCTAATCCTGGATTGACTTTGTCAAAATCCTTAATGGTGATTCCGTATTTTTTTGTAATGGAGTATTTAGTTTCTTTAGGTAAAACTTCCCAAATAAAAGTAGATGATGACACAACTGGAGTAGCAGCAATTTCTTGCTTTATTACAACATCTTTTGTTGATTCAGATACAACATCAACAGTAATTGCGTTAGCTGGAATATTTATTTTTTGCCCAATTTTTAAATCTGAAGAAGCAAGAGTTGGATTAATTTGATTTAATTCTTTAATACTTATTCCATATTGCTTTGCTATACCATAAAGGGTTTCTTTAGCTTGAACTTGATGTTCTTTTCCAGTATAGTTTTGAGCAACTTGACTTGAAGTGGTAACTGTCTTAGTTGAAGAGGCAACAGGTATTAATAATATTGAATTTAGTTTTAGAAGATTTTTAGCTTTGGGATTTAATTTTAAAATCGCACTTTGCTTTACTTCATATTTCTCTGCAATGCTGGATATAGTTTCTCCTTTTACGATAGTGTGTTTTGTTATTTTTTCTTGTGAAAAAAGCACGATGCTATTTAAAAAAACTAGTATTACAATTACTCTTAAACTCATATTCATTTATTTCAAATTACTTATCCCTGGATATTTTTATGACGATTTCGGGATATAATTATTAAATTTCGTCATTATGAATTTCTAAAAAAATTAGGAAATTCTCTACATAAAATTGCTTTATAACTTCATAGAAAATATCTATTGACTATTGTACAAACAGTAGAATTCTAATAAATGCTAATATAGAATTATTTATCAAAAAACGCACTATTTTGTTTCATAATTTTTAAACATTCTTATATAATAACGGTATTTTCAAGTTTTTCCGCTGTTTTTTGAATATTTCAATAGCCTTAAACTATAATATACTTAGATTTTTATTTTTTATTACTATAGTACTAACTTTATCATAATAAATCGGTATTCTTAAATAAAAGAACTAATCAAGGATTAAAAAAACATTCTTTTTTTTATAAATAAAATTAGACTCATGAATTCATTGTGGTTTTGTGAAAAAGAAAATGAGTCAAAACCTTTTAAAAATAATGTGAAAAAAATTCAAAATTAAATGTAAAAAAAATGTTTAGTACTTAATTTGCAGTTTTTAAAAAACAACAAACCAAGTCCTAAACACTTTATATTGTAATAATATTTTTTTTTTAAAAGATCAATTTAAGATTTTTTAAATTATGCTTCAGCTGCAATTAAATTTAGTGCCGAACCAGCAACAAACCAACCAATTTGTCCTTCATTATAGGTATGATTTGCCATTATAACATCTGTTGTTCCATCAGCATGGACAAATTCTAATGTTAATTGTTTTTCTGGAGCAAATTCTAGTAAATCTAAGAAATTTATAGTGTCATCTTCCTGAATTTTATCATAATCAGCTTCGTTGGCAAAAGTCAATCCTAACATTCCTTGTTTTTTAAGGTTTGTTTCGTGAATTCGAGCAAAAGACTTAACCAAAACCGCTTTAACACCAAGAAAACGAGGTTCCATAGCAGCATGTTCACGAGAGGAACCTTCACCATAATTATGATCTCCCACAACTACTGAAGGAACTCCAGCCGCTTTATAAGAACGTGCTACCGAAGGAACAGTATCATAAATACCTGTTAACTGATTCTTAACTGTATTTGGTTTTTGATTGAAGGCGTTAATAGCACCAATCAACATATTATTCGAAATATTATCTAAATGTCCACGGAAACGCAACCACGGTCCAGCCATAGAAATATGATCTGTTGTACATTTTCCAAAAGCTTTGATAAGCAATTTAGCCCCTGTAATGTTTTTTCCATCCCAAGGTGCAAATGGAGCCAATAACTGTAAACGTTCTGAATCTGGATTTACAGAAACTACTATATTCGAACCATCGTGAGCTGGTGCTTGAAAACCAGGATCAACCACATCAAATCCGTTAGGTGGCAACTCATCTCCAGTTGGTTCTTCTAAACGCACTTCTTCACCATCTTCGTTAATTAAAGTATCTGTCAAAGGATTAAACCCTAAATCTCCTGCAATTGCCATAGCAGTAACTAATTCTGGAGACCCTACAAAAGCTAATGTATTTGGATTACCATCCGCTCTTTTTGAGAAATTACGGTTAAAAGAATGCACAATTGTATTTCTTTCTTCTTTCTCTGCTCCTTCTCTATCCCACATTCCGATGCAAGGTCCGCATGCATTTGCAAAAACAGTAGCACCAATTTTCTCGAAAGTATCAATAAATCCGTCACGTTCGATTGTGTAACGAATAGTTTCAGAACCTGGATTTATAGTAAACTGCGCTTTTGTTTTTAACTTTTTATCTGCAACTTGTCGTGCTAAAGAAGCTGCACGTGAAATATCTTCGTAAGAAGAGTTAGTACAAGAACCAATTAAGCCAACTTGAATTTGCAATGGCCAATCATTTTTAATAGCTTCTTCTTTCATTTTAGAGATTGGAGTGGCTAAATCAGGAGTAAATGGACCATTTAAATGAGGCTCTAATTCAGATAAATTAATCTCGATTACTTGGTCAAAATATTTCTCTGGCTCGGCATAAACTTCAGGATCACCAGTTAAATAAGGAGCAATTTTGTCTGCAGCATCGGCAACATCAGCTCTATTAGTCGCACGTAAATAACGCCCCATCGAATCATCGTAACCAAAGGTTGAAGTGGTAGCTCCAATTTCAGCACCCATATTACAAATGGTACCTTTACCAGTACAAGACATTGCTATCGCTCCTTCACCAAAATATTCAACAATAGCACCAGTTCCTCCTTTTACAGTCAGAATACCAGCTACTTTTAAAATAACATCTTTTGGTGCAGTCCAACCGGATAGTTTACCAGTTAATTTTACTCCAATTAATTTAGGAAATTTTAATTCCCAAGCCATTCCTGACATAACATCTACTGCATCAGCTCCACCAACACCAATGGCAACCATTCCTAAACCACCTGCATTAACCGTGTGAGAATCGGTACCAATCATCATTCCGCCTGGGAAAGCATAATTTTCAAGAACTACTTGGTGAATAATTCCAGCTCCTGGCTTCCAAAAACCGATACCATATTTATTAGAAACTGATGATAAGAAATCAAAAACTTCATTACTTTGTGTTTTGGCTCTAGCCAAATCTTTCTCTGCTCCTACTTTTGCTTGAATTAAGTGGTCGCAATGTACCGTAGTAGGAACTGCTACTTTGGGTTTTCCAGCGTGCATAAATTGCAATAATGCCATTTGTGCAGTTGCATCTTGACAAGCGACTCTATCCGGAGCAAAGTCAACATAATCAGTCCCTCGCGTAAAAGCCTGAGTAGGTTTTCCTTCCCAAAGGTGATTGTACAAAATTTTCTCAGTTAAAGTAAGTGGACGACCAACTATTTTTCGTGCTTCGTCAACACGACTTGTCATGTTATCATACACTTTTTTAATCATTTCAATATCAAAAGCCATAGTATATAGGTATAATTATTATTCATTTTTTAAACACTACAAGTTACAAAAAAATAGTATAGCTCACAAAAGTTAGGAGTCTGAATATTTCTAAACAAAAAGTTAAACTACTGAATGTTATTTAATCACAAATAATCAAGATAAAGAATAATCAAAATGAATTTGCATTTTAGCAAAGTGTAAAAACAAAAAAAGCCTGAATTAAATCAGGCTTTTAAATAATATATAAAATATAGAATATTATTTAACTAACAATTTATAAGAAGGTGCAAATTGAGTTAAATTAATTCCTTTTACTGCCGTTTTATATTCATCTATTGTAGGTGTTCTACCTAAAATAGTCGAAAGCACTACTACAGGAGTTGATGAAAGTAACGACTCCCCTTTTTTACCTTCACTATCCTCAACAACTCTTCCTTGAAAAAGACGTGTAGAAGTTGCCATTACAGTATCTCCTTTTGCTGCTTTTTCTTGGTTACCCATACAAAGGTTACAACCAGGACGTTCTAAATATAACATCTTTTCATATGAAGTACGAGCAACACCTTTTGGAGCATTATCATTGAATTCAAAACCAGAATATTTTTGTAAAATATCCCAATCTCCTTCAGCTTTAAGCTCATCTACAATATTATAAGTAGGAGGCGCTACAACTAATGGTGCTTTAAACTCAACTTTACCATATTGTTCGTCAATATTCTTAAGCATTTGAGCCAAAATTTTCATATCACCTTTATGTACCATGCAAGATCCAACAAATCCAAGATCTACTTTTTTCACTCCACCATAAAAAGACAACGGTCTAATGGTATCGTGCGTGTATCTTTTAGAAACGTCAGCATTGTTAACGTCTGGATCTGCAATCATTGGCTCATTGACTATATCTAAATCAATAACAACTTCAGCATAATATTTAGCATTTGCATCCGGTACTAAAGCTGGTTTTACACCTGATTTAATTTCCTCGATTCTGTTATTTGCTATATTGATCAATCCTTGAAGGACTTGTTTTTCATTATCCATCCCTTTATCGATCATGATTTGAATTCTACCTCTTGCAATTGCAAGTGATTGAATCAAAGTATCATCTTCAGAAATACAAATAGAAGCTTTCGCTTTCATTTCTGCAGTCCAGTCTGTAAAAGTAAAGGCTTGATCTGCAGTCAAAGTACCTAAATGAACTTCAATAATTCTTCCTTGGAAAACATTCTCTCCACCAAAAGTTTTAAGCATTTGAGATTGTGTAGCATGAACCACATCACGGAAATCCATGTAAGTTTTCATTTCTCCTTTGAAAGTAACTTTTACAGATTCCGGAATTGGCATTGAAGCTTCACCAGTAGCCAGTGCCAATGCAACTGTTCCTGAATCTGCACCAAAAGCAACCCCTTTGGACATTCTTGTATGAGAGTCACCACCAATGATAATTGCCCACTCATCTACAGTAATATCATTTAAAACCTTATGTATAACATCGGTCATTGCAGGATAAACTCCTTTTGGATCACGTGCAGTAATCAAACCGAAGTCATTCATAAATTTCATTAATCGAGGAATATTTGCTTTCGATTTATTATCCCAAACGGAAGCAGTATGACAACCTGATTGGTAAGCACCGTCAACGATTGGAGAAATAACTGTAGCAGCCATAGACTCTAATTCCTGAGAAGTCATCAAACCAGTGGTGTCTTGCGAACCTACAATATTTACAGTAACACGAACATCAGAACCAGCGTGTAAAACTTTACCCGGAGTATTTCCAACTGCATTTTTATTAAATATTTTTTCTACAGCCGTAAGACCCTGCTCTTCAATAGTAACTTCTTTCGATGGTGCAAATACTGGCACAATACCAATACCTAAAACCTTTGATGCAAAAGTTTGCAGTTTTTTTCCAAATACAATTGCATACGAACCACCCGCTTTTATAAACTCCATTTTCTGAGGAGTAAACGCCTTAGAAATATCGATTAATTCTTGATCGCCATTGTATAATTTCTTAGTTTTTGTATTAATAGTAAGTACTGTTCCGGTAGCAACAGAATAGGCTTCCTCTAAAATAACATCACCATTTTCATTACGAATTGCATTGCCGTTTTCATCTAGTTTTTTAACCCAGTTTTTAAGATCCAAACCAATACCGCCCGTAACATCAACAGTGGTTAGGAAAATAGGAGAAATTCCATTTGTTCCTGCAACAATAGGAGCAACATTAATAAATGGAACATAAGGACTTGCTTGTTTTCCTGTCCAAAGTGCCACGTTATTTACACCCGACATCCTTGAAGAACCCACACCCATAGTTCCTTTTTCAGCAATTAACATCACACTTTTATCTGGATGCTGCATTTGTAAAACTCTGATTTCATCTTGAGCTTCAGGAGAAATTAAACATTTCCCGTGCAATTCTCGATCCGATCTTGAGTGCGCTTGATTTCCTGGAGAAAGTAAATCTGTTGAGATATCTCCCTCACCAGCTATGTAAGTAACTACTTTAATTTCTTCAACTACTTCTGGAAGTTTAGTAAAAAATTCCGCTTTAGCATAACTTTCTAAAATTGCTGCAGCAATAGCATTTCCTTCTTTGAAAGCTACTTCTAAACGATTTGTATCTGCTTCGTATAAGAAAAATTGTGTTTTAAGAACTTCCGCAGCATCATTTGCAATAGCAGCATCATTCCCTAAAGCTAAATCTAGCAAAACCTCTATAGAAGGACCACCTTTCATATGAGATAATAACTCAAAAGCAAAAACAGGAGTAATTTCTTTAACGACTGCTGTTCCTAAAATAATTTCCTTTAGAAATACCGCTTTTACAGCAGCAGCAGGAGTAGTTCCAGGCACTACATTATAAATAAAGAACTTAAGAGACTCTTCTCTATTGGCATTATCTATTTCTTTAATTTGTGCAATGATTGCGCTTAGCAATTCAGAACCATCAATTGGCTTAGGATGAAGACCCTGAGCTTTTCTTTCTTCGATTTCTTTGAGATAATCGTTATAAATGTTCATAATAGCAGTATTTCAATGTTAAAGGCAGATTATTCTGATTGACTCAAAATAAAAAACCAAATAGTTAGGTTTTTTTTATTGTTATGCAAATTTAGTTATTTCATATGATATTAGAAAGAATTTAATAAAACACATCTTTCCAAAAATTATTATTATTAAATAGCCAAATTCATTGTATAAAGTTGCGAAAAAATCAAAATAATTGTTTTAAATTATAATATTATCATTGAATTTACTAATCTCTTTTACTATCTGTAATAGTAGTATTTTAGCTTGACACTTTAAAAAATTTATAAATAAAAAACTGGAATTGCATTTTATTAAAATACAATTCCAGTTTTTTATTTTTGTTTATTTAATATAAATCTACCTTCCAAACAATCTTGAGAAAAAGCCTCTATTACCAGAGTCTTCTTCTACCTCTAATTCTTCTCTTTTTAAAGAATTCTGAGTTTTTTCATAATCTAAAATGCATTCCTCTACAAACTCTACATAGGTTCTTTTTTTCTCTTCTAAAAAACCAATTAAGTAACGTTCACTCGCTTCCATTCCACTCGCTTGCTCAATTTGCAACAATCTTTTATACAAGGGCTCAATGTGCTTACTAATTACTTCTTGAGGAACAGCTTTTCTTCTTCCAAAATAATGAGTAATCTCTCCATTAGAGTCTTTAGAAATTTCAAAGTCAGTTACTACCCAATAGTATCTTCCAGATTTAGCTAAGTTTTTAACAACCGCATAAAAATTCTTCCCTGCTTTTAAATTATCCCAAAGTACTTTAAAAATAACTCTAGGCATATCTGGATGCCTTATCATACTATGAGGTTGAGACATTAATTCGTAATCCTCGTATCCACTAACATCAACAAAAACTTCATTGGCATATTCTATAATTCCTTTAGAATCTGTCTTACTCATAATTGTTTGGGTTTTATCCCAAGAAACCTCTTTATCAATTGGAATTGGTCTTGTAAAAATCACATTGTTCTGGCTCATATTAAAGTATATTTTGTGAATAAATTATACGCAAAAGTATGATTACAATCACAAACCAAATATGATTATTATCATGACATATAAAAAAAATCAACAAAATAATCCTAATTTGAAATTAGAAAGTTTAAGCTTTAATGATACACAAATAATAGATTATTGCTACTTACTGATTACATCAATTTAGCAATAATCATTTCTTCGGTTATCCCCTCTGCATCTGCTTTGTAATTTTTAATAATACGATGACGCAAAATTCCAGTTGCAACAGCTTTAACGTCCTCTATATCTGGAGAAAACTTACCATTAAAAGCAGCATTTGCTTTAGCAGCCAAGATTAAATTTTGTGAAGCTCGCGGACCCGCACCCCAATCTAAATAGTTTTTAACAAACTCATTTGAAAGCGGATTATCAGGTCTAGTTTTACTTACCAACGCAACAGCATATTCAATTACATTATCAGCTACTGGGATTCGGCGAATTAAATGCTGAAAATCAATTATTTCCTTTGCCGTAAATAATGCATTTATAGTAGTTTTAACATCCGAAGTTGTACGCTTTACTACTAAAACTTCTTCTTCAAATGAAGGGTATTCTAATTTTATAGCAAACATAAATCGATCCAGTTGCGCTTCAGGCAAAGGGTAAGTTCCTTCTTGCTCGATAGGATTTTGAGTAGCTAGAACAAAATAAGGCAAATCTAACTTGTAATTTTCTCCCGCAATAGTAACAGAGCGTTCTTGCATTGCCTCAAGTAAAGCCGCTTGAGTCTTAGGAGGTGTTCTGTTAATTTCGTCTGCTAAAACTATATTTGAAAAAATAGGCCCTTTTATAAATTTAAAATTCCTGTTTTCGTCTAAAATTTCACTCCCTAAAATATCAGAAGGCATTAAATCTGGCGTAAATTGAATTCTTTTAAAATCTAAACCTAAGGCTTGAGCCAGCGTATTTACCATTAATGTTTTTGCCAATCCAGGAACACCCACCAACAAAGCATGGCCTCCAGAAAAAATGCAAAGCAAAATTTGATCTACTACTAAATCTTGGCCTACAATTACTTTTGCTATTTCATTTTTTAATTCATTTCTCTTTTGAACTAAGTTTTGTATTGCAACGACGTCTGACATTTATTAAGTATTTAAAATTAAAAAGAGTTAGCATTATGAAAACATAAAACTAACTCTTTTTATTTATTTAACGAAAAATTATTTAAGCTCTTGTTACTTCTATGAAGTAAGATCCAATTATTTTTTTAGCCAATTATTGGTAAAATCACAGTCTCTGTATTCACCAATAATTTTAATATAGGTTTCTTTAATTTTTTCATCAAACCATTTACCTATAGCAGTTATTTGTTTACTTTTTAATGCTAAATCTTTTATTTTAATATAATCTTTAGCATAATCTGCTGCATGCTCATCAATTCTATTAGTTACAGTAATCAATTTAAATTTTTTCTTACCTTCTTCAGTTTGATCTAAAATTGGTTCAGAAATTTGATTGGTTTTCAAATTAGAAACTTGACTATAAAAAACAGGATCCATTTTTGTCAATTCAAAACGAGTATCTTGTGTTTTAGGATTAATAAGTGCACCACCATTAGCTCTTGTTTCTTTCTCATCAGATAAAGTTCTCGCCGCTTCAGCGAATGTAATTTCTTTATCTTCAATTCTCTTTTTAATCAAAGTAATTTTCTCTTTAGCCTCCGCCAAAGAAGCTTCGGTAGCAACAGGAGCTAATAAAATATGTCTTAATTCTATCTCTTGTCCTTTAATCTTCTCTACATATATAATATGAAAACCAAAATCAGTTTCAAAAGGAGCAGAAATCTCACCCTCGGCCAAACTAAAAGCAACATCTTTAAATTCTTTTACAAATGGTGTCCTACGATTCATTTTATAATATCCTCCTGTTGCTCTAGATCCAGGATCTTGAGAATATAAAACTGCTTTTGTAGAAAAACTCGACCCTTCTTCTATTTCTTTTTTGAAACCATTTAAACGGTCAATAACTTTTTGCTTATCTTCAGCCGAAACCTTTGGAGTAACAACAATTTGTGCTACTTCTAATTCTACACCAAAGAATGGCAAATCATTTTTAGGAATTGTTTTGAAGTAATTACGTACTTCTTCTGGAGTAATTTCTACTGCATCTACAATTTTCTTTTGCATTTCAGAAGTTAACCTACCTTCTTTTAAGATGTCAGAAAAGTAGCTTCTGAATTCTTCTTCAGAATCTTTTTTATAATATTGAACTACTTTTTCCATAGATCCGATTTGCTCAACCATATAACGTAATCTATCTTCCATCATACCTTTAACCTCAGAATCTGTAACAACAATACTATCCTGAACAGCCTGATGAGCATATAATTTATCCTCTAATAACTTCCCTAACATTTGACATCTTGTGATGTCTTTCACAGATCCGCCTTGAGCTGAAATTTCTAGAAATGACTTGTCAATATCTGAATCTAAAATGATATAATCACCAACTGTTGCAATAATGCCATCTATTTTAAGCTTTCCTGTTGATTGCTTTTTAATTATTGGAGAGGAAACCACAGAATCTTTAATAATCTCTTGAGCACTTGTAACGAAACTTGTAAAAACTAAGAGAAAAAAGGCAAGTGCAAATCTATTATTAATGAATTTCATTGGTGTTTTATTTATTGGCATTGGTATAATTTAATATTAAAAGGGAATAAAGTGTGCTATTATTAGTTTTTATAAAGAACTAAATATTTTCGGCAAATATACAGTTTTAAGAATCAAGTTTATAAAGTACATAATACAATAGACATTTTCAAATTTTAAAACAAACAAAAATAGTAATTCAATTAGATAATACAAGTTTCCTAAGTAGTATTAACAAAAAATTATATCGCATTTTTTTCATTACTCAAACTCTTTAGATTGCTTATAATAAAACAGCAAAAATCACCCTAAAATACTGTAGCATTTATTTAAAAAAAGATTAGTTCAATAATTAAGACTGCATAAAAACATCTTGATTAATTGAAATAAATTAAAAAAAAGATATTAAAAATAATATTAAATAAGTCAATTATTAATCTTGCATTAAATTTTGAAAATCCAACAGAGTAATTAAAGGATAGTATTTTTTTAATTGGCATTTATAAATAGTACTTTTGCACCCTATTTATATAAATATGGGCTTTTTAGAAGAAATACAACGCAGAAGAACTTTCGGGATTATCTCACATCCTGATGCAGGAAAAACAACACTTACGGAAAAATTACTACTTTTTGGTGGTGCTATTCAAGAAGCTGGTGCTGTAAAAAATAATAAGATAAAAAAAGGTGCAACGAGTGACTTTATGGAGATTGAACGCCAAAGAGGTATTTCAGTTTCCACCTCTGTCTTAGCATTCAATTATAAGGACAAAAAAATAAACATTCTGGATACTCCAGGACACAAGGATTTTGCCGAGGATACTTTTAGAACATTAACTGCTGTTGACAGTGTTATTGTAGTAATTGACGTAGCTAAGGGTGTGGAAGAGCAAACAGAAAAATTAGTAGCTGTTTGTAGGATGCGAAAAATTCCAATTATCGTGTTCATCAACAAATTAGACCGAGAAGGAAAAGATGCTTTTGACTTAATGGACGAAGTTGAACAAAAACTAGGTTTAAGGGTTACCCCTTTGAGTTTCCCGATAGGAATGGGTTACGATTTTCAAGGTATTTATAATCTTTGGGAGCAAAACATTAATTTATTTAGTGGAGACAGCAGAAAAAACATCGAAGAAACGATCGCTTTTTCAGATGTACAAAGTCCTGAATTAGAAAAAATAATAGGTCAAAAACCAGCCAATACACTTAGAGAAGAAATAGGATTAATTGACGAAGTATATCCAAAATTTGATCGTCAGGAATATCTAGATGGTAAATTACAACCCGTATTTTTTGGTTCTGCTTTAAATAATTTTGGAGTAAGAGAATTATTGGACTGCTTTGTTCAAATTGCTCCTTCACCAAGACCAAAAGATTCAGAAACGCGATTGGTTGATCCAAAAGAAGAAAAAATGACCGGTTTTGTATTTAAAATCCATGCTAATATGGATCCTAAACACAGAGACCGATTGGCTTTCATAAAAATTGTTTCTGGAACTTTTGAAAGAAACAAACCGTATTATCACGTACGCCAGAAGAAAAATTTAAAATTCTCTAGTCCAAATGCTTTTTTTGCTGAGAAAAAAGAAATTGTAGATATTTCTTATCCGGGTGATATTGTAGGTTTACATGACACTGGAAACTTCAAAATTGGAGATACATTGACTGAAGGAGAAATCATGAGTTTCAAAGGAATTCCAAGTTTCTCACCGGAACACTTTAGATACATCAACAACGCTGATCCAATGAAAGCTAAACAATTGGACAAAGGGGTTGATCAGTTAATGGACGAAGGTGTTGCGCAGTTATTTACGCTAGAAATGAACAACAGAAAGATCATTGGAACTGTTGGAGCACTACAATACGAAGTTATTCAATATCGTTTAGAGCATGAATATGGCGCTAAATGTACGTATGAAAATTTTCCTGTTCACAAAGCGTGTTGGGTAAAACCAAACGATCTTAAAAGCGATGAGTTTAAAGAATTTAGACGTATTAAGCAAAAATTCTTGGCGCACGATAAATATGGACAACTCGTATTCCTTGCAGATTCAGATTTTACGATTCAAATGACTCAAAACAAATATCCAAATGTTAAGTTATTCTTTACATCAGAATTCGAATAATAATAATTCTATATTTATAACATAAAAAAAACGCTAATTTAAAAATTAGCGTTTTTTTTTATGTTTTAAAATGATTTCAATTAAGCAATCATACTATCCAAATCTACTGCTTTTTTTAAAAAAGCTTTGATCAATAAACGATTAGGTGCTGTTCCGGAAATAATCACTTGTTTTTTAGTATTGTTCCCTTCTGTCGAAATAGAACTTTTTGGATCTTGTTTAGACCCCATAAACCACAAAACAAAGTTCATGCTATTTGAAGAGGAAACTGTAGAAACATTTTCTTTTTTAGTTGAAGGAGAAATAGTAACTGATGCATCTACAAGGAAATCATTTTCAGTTTGAGCTGAAACAGAAGTACTACTTATTAACATAAAAACGAATAACATAAGACCTGTAAAAATGGTTTTTTTATTTATTTTTAAAGAAGAGTATTGCATGTAAATCTGTTTTTAAATGATATGTTAATCGCTATCTTATTTCGAGTGCGAAAGTATAGCATTAAAGAGATAGCAAAAAATAATTCCGACAAACCACCTGAATACTCGTTTAAAGGACATATTCCTATTTAAAATTAAATTATCAAAAACAAAACAAGGTTAAAATCACTAATTTTTTAATTTATAAAAAGCAACTTTTAGCTTCTTAGACACTATTGCGAAAGAGATTAAGATTTTTTTGGTGTAACTTACTTTTAAACGACCAGAGAACAATAAAACTTATAATTCAGTTATTGGTACCTTAAAACGGAATGTGTCTTTGATAGTTAAATCATACACGTTTAAAACAAAAAAAATTAAAAAATAGCTTTAAAACAAAAAGGCTTTCACCGAAGTGAAAGCCTTTTAAAATATTATGCTTGTCCCGCGGGACCAAAATTAAGCGGAATTGGAACTTGTTCCGTTTCTTTGATTTCGCCATGAGCTACTTCAAATCGATGGATATTTTCCCCAATTGCTTTAAATAATCTTTTAGCATGTTGTGGTGTCAAGACAATTCTTGATTTTACCTTAGCTTTAGGTATACCAGGCATGATACTTACAAAATCTAAAACAAATTCAGATGAAGAGTGATTGATAATAGCCAAATTAGAATAAATTCCTTCAGCTGTTTTTTCGTCTAACTCAATATTAATTTGCTCTTGTTGTTGATTAGAATTACTCATATCTTAGTAAATATATTCCTCTTTATTAGCCATCATATCATTGTAATCTTCTTTAGAACCTACAATAGTATTATCATATTCTCTCATACCAGTTCCGGCAGGGATTCTATGTCCAACAATAACATTTTCTTTCAATCCTTCTAAGTAATCGATTTTACCTGCAACAGCAGCTTCATTCAATACTTTAGTAGTTTCCTGGAACGATGCAGCAGAAATAAATGATTTCGTTTGAAGCGAAGCTCTGGTAATACCTTGTAATACTGGTGTTGCAGTTGCAGTAACAACATCACGAGCTACAACAAGATTTTTATCTGTACGTTTCAATAGAGAGTTTTCATCACGCAAATCACGAGGCGTAATTATTTGTCCTTCTTTAAGCGCACTAGAATCTCCAGCATCTTCAACCACTTTCATACCATATAATTTATCGTTTTGAACGATGAAATCTTTAGTGTGAATCAATTGGTCTTCTAAGAATAAAGTATCACCTGGATCCTGAACTCTAACTTTACGCATCATTTGACGTATTACTACTTCAAAGTGTTTGTCGTTGATTTTTACTCCTTGTAGACGGTATACTTCTTGAATTTCATTAACCAAATACTGTTGAACAGCTGCTGGTCCTTGAATTCTTAAAATATCATCTGGAGTAATAGCTCCATCAGACAATGGCACACCAGCTCTTACGAAGTCATTTTCTTGAACTAGAATTTGGCTTGATAATTTAACCAAGTATTTTCTAATATCTCCGAATTTAGATTCGATAACAACCTCACGGTTACCTCTTTTGATTTTTCCAAAAGAAACAACACCATCAATCTCAGAAACTACAGCTGGATTAGAAGGATTACGAGCCTCTAACAACTCTGTAATTCTAGGTAAACCTCCTGTAATATCTCCTGATTTAGAAGAACGACGAGGGATTTTTACCAATACCTTACCTGCTTTAATTTTCTCACCGTTATCAACCATTAAGTGGGCTCCAACTGGTAAGTTGTAAGAACGAATCAATTCACCATCTTTACCGTAAACCAATAAAGTTGGTATTAATTTATTAGCTCTTGATTCAGAAATTACTTTTTCTTGGAAACCAGTTTGCTCATCAATTTCAACCATGAATGATTGACCTTGCTCTAAATCTTCGTAAGCAATTTTACCAGTAAACTCAGAAACAATAACTCCATTATATGGATCCCATTTACATATTACATCTCCTTTTGCTACAGACTGACCGTCTTTCACAAAAATACTTGAACCGTAAGGGATATTATTAGTACTTAATAAAATACCTGTTTTCTCATCAATTAATTTCAATTCAGTAGAACGAGAAACTACAATATCAACTGCATTACCTTCACTGTCTTCTCCTTTAACCGTTTTCAAATCTTCGATTTCAAGTCTACCAGCAAATTTAACAACAATACTAGATTCTTCAGAAATACCTCCCGCAACCCCTCCAACGTGGAAAGTACGAAGTGTTAACTGTGTTCCTGGTTCTCCAATAGATTGAGCTGCAATTACACCAACTGCTTCTCCTCTTTGTGTCATTTTTCCAGTAGCTAAGTTTCTACCGTAACATTTAGCACAAATACCTTTTGTAGCTTCACAAGTTAATGGTGAACGAACTTCAACTTTCTCGATTGGAGAAGCGTCAATTGCTTTCATTATAACTTCTGTGATTTGCTCACCAGAATGAATTAATATTTCATTATTTAAAGGATTAACTAAGTCTTGTAATACTACACGACCTAATATTCTTTCTCCTAATGACTCAACTATTTCTTCATTTTTCTTCAATGCTGAAACTTCAACACCTCTAAGAGTACCACAATCATCGATATTAACAATAACATCTTGAGATACATCATGCAATCTACGAGTCAAGTAACCAGCATCCGCTGTTTTCAACGCCGTATCCGCAAGTCCTTTACGAGCACCGTGAGTAGAGATAAAGTACTCAAGGATCGAAAGTCCTTCCTTAAAGTTAGAAAGAATCGGGTTTTCAATAATTTCTCCACCACCAGCAGTCGATTTTTTAGGCTTAGCCATCAATCCACGCATACCAGTTAACTGACGAATTTGTTCTTTAGATCCCCTTGCCCCAGAATCAAGCATCATATACACTGAGTTGAAACCTTGTTGGTCTTCTCTAATGTTTTTCATTGCTAACTCTGTTAATTGAGCATTCGCTGAAGTCCATACATCAATAACTTGGTTGTAACGTTCGTTATTGGTAATAAGACCCATGTTATAGTTCATAGAAATACCTTGAACTTGTTCTCTAGCGTCAGCAATCAATTTTGGTTTTTGATCTGGAATTCTAATATCACCTAATGAGAATGACAAACCACCTTTGAAGGCAAATTTATACCCCATGTCTTTCATGTTATCCAAGAAAGCTGCAGTTGTAGGCACATCAGTAGAACTTAAAACGTGACCAATAATATCTCTTAAGTTTTTCTTAGTCAATACATCATTGATATATCCAGCTGCTTCCGGCACTACTTCATTAAATAATACACGCCCAGCAGTTGTTTGAATGATTTGGTACACTAAATCACCAGCTTCATTAAAGTGTTTTGCTCTAATTTTAACTGAAGCATTCAATTCTAATCTTCCTTCATTCAAAGCAATATTTACTTCTTCAGCAGAATAGAAAGTGATTCCTTCCCCTAAAATTTTCTTTTCAGGAGTTGACAAACGTTCTTTGGTCATATAATATAGACCCAAAACCATATCCTGAGAAGGTACTGTAATAGGCGCTCCATTTGCAGGATTCAGAATATTGTGAGAACCCAACATTAATAGTTGTGCTTCCAAAATAGCTTCTGGTCCTAAAGGCAAGTGAACTGCCATTTGATCCCCATCAAAATCCGCATTAAATGCAGTACAAACTAAAGGGTGCAATTGGATTGCTTTTCCTTCAATTAATTTTGGTTGGAATGCTTGAATACCTAATCTGTGCAAAGTAGGAGCACGATTCAGTAATATTGGGTGACCTTTAATTACATTTTCAAGAATATCCCAAACTACTGGCTCTTTCTTATCTATTATTTTTTTAGCTGATTTTACAGTTTTTACAATTCCTCTTTCTATCAATTTACGGATAACGAAAGGTTTGTATAATTCTGCTGCCATATCTTTAGGGATACCACATTCAGATAATTTTAATTCAGGTCCAACAACAATTACCGAACGAGCAGAATAATCCACACGTTTACCAAGTAAGTTTTGACGGAAACGTCCTTGCTTACCTTTAAGGGAATCAGATAATGATTTTAATGGTCTGTTTGATTCTGTTTTTACTGCAGATGCTTTACGTGTATTATCGAAAAGTGAATCTACAGATTCTTGCAACATACGTTTTTCGTTTCTTAAGATCACTTCTGGAGCTTTAATCTCCATTAATCTTTTCAAACGGTTGTTACGTATAATTACACGACGGTATAAGTCATTTAAATCCGAAGTTGCAAAACGACCTCCATCAAGTGGCACAAGTGGACGTAATTCTGGTGGAATAACTGGTACCACTTTCATAATCATCCATTCTGGACGATTCTCACGGTTCAAGTTAGACTCACGGAAAGATTCAACTACTTGTAATCTTTTTAATGCTTCCGTTTTACGTTGTTTAGACGTCTCATTGTTTGCATTATGTCTTAATTGGTAAGACAATTGATCTAAATCAATTCTAGCCAATAAGTCCATAATACACTCTGCTCCCATTTTAGCAACAAATTTATTAGGATCAAAATCATCCAAATATTGGTTGTCAGCAGGAAGAGTATCAAGAATGTTCAAATATTCTTCTTCTGTAAGGAAGTCTAATCTTTGAACTGATTCCCCTTCTGCATTTTTAGCAATACCTGCTTGAATTACTACATATCTTTCGTAGTAGATGATCATATCTAATTTCTTAGATGGAAGTCCAAGAATATAACCAATTTTATTAGGAAGAGAACGGAAATACCAGATATGAGCAATTGGCACAACAAGGTTGATGTGACCTACTCTATCCCTACGTACTTTTTTCTCAGTAACTTCAACACCACAACGGTCACAGATGATCCCTTTGTAACGAATTCTTTTATATTTACCACAAGCACATTCAAAATCCTTTACAGGTCCGAAAATACGCTCACAGAAAAGTCCATCACGCTCTGGTTTGTGCGTTCTGTAGTTGATAGTTTCTGGCTTTAAAACCTCTCCTCTTGACTCTTTCAAGATAGATTCTGGCGAAGCTAATCCTATCGAAATTTTATTGAATCTTTTTACAGGATTCTTGTCTTTATTATTGTTATTTCTATTATTGATCATAGTTTTTACTATTGATTTATTTGCAATTAAAAATTGATTTTTATTATAGTCAAAAGTTTGAAAGTTAAAATTCAAAAGTCACATAGGGCTTTAAAAACTTTATAACATTAGACTTTAAGACTATTAAAACACCTCGAGTTACTTCTCTAAACTTCAAACTAGTTTTGAAGCGCTAGTTATAAAAAACAATGTTTTTTATAAAAAATCGGAACGGTTTACGGGTATAAATCCTAAAAACTTATATAAATGCCAAAGTAGAGATGCGATTAATCGCATCTCTACCGTAACAAATTTTAATCTATTCTTCTAAACGAATGTCAAGTCCAAGACCTTTTAATTCGTGCATCAATACATTGAATGATTCTGGCAATCCTGGTTCTGGCATAGACTCTCCCTTAACGATTGCTTCGTAAGTTTTAGCTCTACCAATTACGTCATCCGATTTAACTGTCAAGATTTCACGTAAAGTACTTGATGCTCCATAAGCTTCAAGTGCCCAAACCTCCATCTCTCCAAAACGTTGACCTCCAAATTGTGCTTTACCTCCAAGTGGTTGTTGTGTAATCAAAGAGTACGGTCCGATAGAACGGGCATGCATCTTATCATCAACCATGTGTCCAAGTTTCAACATATAGATAACTCCAACTGTTGCTGCTTGGTGGAAACGTTCTCCAGTACCACCATCATAAAGGTGTGTATGTCCAAAACGTGGTATTCCAGCTTCGTCAGTCAATTCATTAATTTGATCTAAAGTTGCTCCATCAAAAATTGGTGTAGCAAATTTTCTACCCAAGTTTTGTCCAGCCCAACCTAATACCGTTTCATAAATTTGACCAATGTTCATACGTGAAGGTACCCCAAGTGGGTTCAATACGATATCAACTGGCGTTCCGTCTTCCAAGAAAGGCATGTCTTCATGACGAACGATACGAGCAACAATACCTTTGTTACCGTGACGTCCTGCCATTTTATCCCCAACTTTCAACTTACGTTTTTTGGCAATATATACTTTAGCTAATTTCAAAATTCCAGCAGGCAACTCATCACCAACAGTAATTGTGAATTTCTCTCTACGTAATGCACCTTGTAAATCGTTCAATTTAATTTTATAGTTATGAATTAAATCATTAACCATTTTATTAGTTGCATCATCAGCAACCCATTGACCTTTACTTAAGTGAGCAAAATCTTCAACAGCATAAAGCATTTTTTGAGTATATTTTTTACCTTTTGGTAAAACTTCTTCACCCAAATCATTCATTACCCCTTGAGATGTTTTTCCGTTTACGATCAAGAACAATTTCTCTACTAATTTGTCTTTTAATTCAACAAATTTAGTTTCGAATTCCATTTCAAGTGCTCCTAAAGCATCTTTATCTTGCGTACGTTTACGTTTATCTTTAACTGCTCTTGCGAACAATTTTTTGTCTAAAACAACACCATGTAAAGAAGGAGACGCTTTTAATGAAGCATCTTTTACATCACCTGCTTTATCCCCGAAGATTGCACGAAGCAATTTCTCTTCTGGAGTAGGATCTGATTCTCCTTTTGGAGTAATTTTTCCGATAAGAATGTCGCCAGGTTTAACCTCTGCTCCAATTCTAATCATACCATTTTCATCTAAATCTTTAGTAGCTTCTTCAGAAACGTTCGGTATATCGTTCGTTAATTCTTCGTTACCTAATTTAGTATCTCTCACTTCTAATGAATAATCATCAACGTGAATAGATGTGAAAATATCATCACGAACTACTTTCTCAGAAATAACGATTGCATCCTCAAAGTTGTATCCTTTCCATGGCATAAACGCCACTTTCAAATTACGACCTAAAGCCAATTCACCATTTTGAGTAGCATATCCTTCAGATAATACTTGTCCAAGAACCACTCTATCCCCTTTTCTTACGATAGGTTTAAGGTTGATACTTGTTCCTTGATTGGTTTTTCTAAATTTAATTAGATTGTATGTTTTCTCATCAGATTCAAAACTAACCATTCTTTCTTCCTCAGTACGGTCGTATTTGATAGTGATGATGTTTGCATCTACATATTCTATAACTCCATCTCCTTCAGCATTAATCAATACTCTAGAATCAGAAGCTACTTGACGCTCTAAACCAGTTCCAACAATAGGAGCTTCAGGACGAATTAATGGTACGGCCTGACGCATCATGTTAGATCCCATCAAGGCTCTATTCGCATCATCATGTTCTAAGAAAGGAATCAAAGAAGCAGATATTGAAGCAATTTGATTTGGAGCTACATCCGTATAATCAACTCTTGTAGGTTCAATTACAGGGAAATCACCTTCTTGACGAGCAATTACGTCTTCAGCAGTAATTTTACCAGTAGCATCCATTTGGATATTTGCCTGAGCAATCATCATTCCTTCTTCTTCTTCTGCGCTTAAGTAAACTGGAGTAGACTCTAAATCTACCACCCCATTAGTTACTTTACGGTAAGGTGTTTCAATGAAACCCATTCCGTTTACTTTAGCATAAACACCAAGAGATGAAATCAAACCAATGTTTGGTCCCTCTGGAGTTTCAATTGGACATAAACGTCCGTAATGCGTATAGTGAACGTCACGTACCTCAAATCCAGCTCTCTCTCTCGAAAGTCCACCAGGTCCTAGTGCAGATAATCTTCTCTTGTGCGTAATCTCAGCAAGTGGATTCGTTTGATCCATAAACTGTGACAACTGGTTTGTACCAAAGAAAGAGTTGATAACTGATGATAATGTTTTAGCATTAATCAAATCAATTGGTGTAAACACCTCGTTATCTCTAACGTTCATTCTCTCACGAATAGTTCTAGCCATACGCGCTAAACCAACACCGAATTGTTGAGACAATTGTTCTCCAACTGTTCTAACACGACGGTTTGATAAGTGATCAATATCATCAATCTCTGCTTTAGAGTTGATCAATTCGATCAAATATTTCACGATAGTTATGATATCTTCTTTGGTCAAGACTTGCTTTTCCATTGGAGTATCTAAACCTAATTTTTTATTAATTCTATAACGACCAACTTCACCTAAGTTATAGCGTTGATCAGAAAAGAATAATTTATCTATGATACCACGAGCAGTTTCTTCATCAGGCGGTTCTGCGTTACGCAATTGTCTGTAAATATGCTCAACAGCTTCTTTTTCAGAGTTTGTTGGATCTTTTTGTAACGTATTATGAATGATAGCATAATCACCTTGATTAGCATCTTCTTTATGTAACAAAATAGATTTAACGTTAGAATCAATGATTTCTTCCACATTATCTTTATCGATAATTGTATCTCTATCAAGGATTATTTCGTTACGTTCGATAGAAACAACCTCACCAGTATCTTCATCTACGAAATCCTCATGCCATGTATTTAATACACGAGCCGCTAATTTTCTACCGATATATTTTTTAAGACCTGTCTTAGATACTTTAATTTCCTCAGCAAGGTCAAAGATTTCAAGGATATCCTTGTCTCTTTCAAAACCAATTGCACGGAATAAAGTAGTTACAGGTAATTTTTTCTTTCTGTCAATATAAGCATACATTACGCTGTTTATATCTGTAGAAAATTCTATCCAAGAACCTTTAAAAGGAATTACCCTAGCAGAATACAATTTTGTTCCATTTGCGTGGAATGATTGACCAAAGAAAACACCTGGAGATCTATGTAATTGAGAAACAACTACACGTTCAGCACCATTGATAACAAAAGTACCACTCGGCGTCATGTAAGGAATTGTACCAAGATATACATCTTGAACAATTGTTTCGAAATCCTCATGTTCTGGATCTGTACAATATAGTTTTAACCTTGCTTTTAAAGGTACACTATACGTAAGACCTCTTTCTATACACTCTTGAATAGTGTAACGTGGTGGATCTACAAAATAATCAAGGAATTCTAATACAAAGTTGTTTCTTGTATCAGTAATTGGGAAGTTTTCCATGAAGGTATTGTAAAGCCCTTCGTCGCCTCTTTCGTCAGATTTAGTTTCTAATTGAAAAAAATCTTTAAACGATTTAACCTGAACATCTAGAAAATCTGGATATTGAGGTATGTTTTTTGTTGAGGCAAAATTTAATCTTTCAGTCTGATTTGTAATCATCAATGGAGAAATTTTGATTAAAAAAAGTAGTTTTTGTGCAAAACACTGTTTAATTTATAAAACAATCTATACTTTTTTTTTATAATCGATACATCTTTAAAAATAATTCAAGAGAGACTCTTTCCTATATTTTCTTTCATCGTATTGATTTAAAAACCTATTGTATTTATGCTATTTTATAATAAAACTTAAAAATAATTTTATTATACGAAAAATGGTTTAGGCCTTGGAAAAACATCCAAGACCTAAACCTTATTCTTAAAACAGAGATAAACTATTTAAGTTCAACCTCAGCTCCAGCTTCTTCTAAAGATTTTTTAAGACCTTCAGCCTCTTCTTTAGTTACACCTTCTTTAACTGTACTTGGTGCGCTATCAACAACATCTTTAGCTTCTTTCAAACCTAAACCTGTAAGTTCTTTAACTAATTTCACAACAGCTAATTTAGAAGCACCAGCTGCTTTTAATACTACTGTAAACTCAGTTTGAACATCTTCAGCAGCAGCTTCACCACCACCTGAAACTACTACAGCTGCAGCAGCTGGTTCGATTCCGTACTCATCTTTTAATATTGTTGCTAATTCGTTAACTTCTTTAACTGTAAGGTTAACCAATTGTTCTGCGAATTGTTTCAAATCTGCCATTTTTTCTATCGTTTTAAAATGATTTGTAAAAATATAATTTATTTATTGTGCGCTTTTTTAAATAAAATTAGAGTAGAACTCTATTTTATTATGCTTCCACTTCTTCTGAAGCCTCTTCGCCTTTTGCGAATTGGTTTTGAAGTGCAGAAATAACTCTTTGAGCTGGTGATTGCAATAATCCAATGATTTCGCCGATAAGCTCTTCTTTAGATTTAATAGTTGCTAATGCATCTAATTGATCATCTCCAATGTAAACTTCAGCATTAATATAAGCTCCCTTCAATACAGGTTTAGCCGATTTTTTGCGGAAATCTTTGATTATTTTTCCAGGTGCGTTAGCAACATCTGAAATAAAGATAGCGCTACTTCCAGTTAATACTGAAGGTAAATCACCATAATCATTATCAGAAGCTTCCATTGCTTTTGCAAGCAAAGTATTCTTAACAACCTCTAATTTTATACCTGCTTTAAAACAAGCTCTTCTTAAGCTTGAAGTAGCCTCTGCATTAAGTCCAGAAATATCAGATACATAAATAATATTTGTACCGGCTAACTGTGCAGTTAAATCTTCAATCGCGATTGATTTTTCTTCTCTAGTCATACTAAAAATTTTTAACTACCAATTATACTGCTTTAGGATCCAATGCAATTGCAGGACTCATCGTGCTAGTTAGGTAAATACTTTTGATGTAAGTTCCTTTAGCCGCAGTTGGTTTAAGTTTGATTAATGTTTGAATAATTTCGTGAGCATTGTCAATAATTTGTTCAGCCCCAAAAGAAACTTTCCCAATTCCTGCATGCACAATACCAGTTTTATCAACTTTGAAATCGATTTTACCAGCTTTAACCTCTGCAACAGCTTTTGCAACATCCATAGTTACAGTACCTGTTTTAGGGTTAGGCATTAAACCTCTAGGTCCCAAAATACGACCTAATGGACCTAATTTACCCATAACAGAAGGCATAGTGATGATAACATCAACATCAGTCCAACCGTCTTTAATTTTTTGTAAATAGTCATCAAGACCAACAAAGTCAGCTCCAGCAGCCAAAGCTTCCGCTTCCTTATCTGGAGTAACTAATGCCAATACTTTAACATCTTTACCAGTTCCGTGAGGTAATGTTACCACACCTCTTACCATTTGATTCGCTTTTCTTGGATCTACACCCAAACGAACTGCGATATCAACAGACTCATCAAATTTTGCAGAAGCAACTACTTTTATTAATGCCGCAGCATCTTTAAGAGAGTATAATTTGTTCTTTTCAATTTTTGAAGCAGCCTCTTTTTGCTTTTTTGTCAATTTTGCCATGTCTTTCTCTTAATTAAAAAGGAGCTTCTCCTGATACAGTTATACCCATAGATCTAGCTGTTCCAGCAATCATGCTCATAGCAGATTCGATTGTGAATGCATTTAAATCTACCA
Organism: Flavobacterium pygoscelis; assembly: GCF_023162025.1. Lineage (NCBI taxonomy): Bacteria > Pseudomonadati > Bacteroidota > Flavobacteriia > Flavobacteriales > Flavobacteriaceae > Flavobacterium > Flavobacterium pygoscelis. Next base: position 361,939 of record NZ_JALNUB010000004.1, read on the forward strand.
TTTTATCTTCAGCAATTGCTTTGATAACATCCCAAGTAACGCTAGCTACTTTTTTACGATTTGGCTCACCAGATCCAGACTTTAGCTTTGCAGCTTCCATTAACTGGACTGCCGCTGGAGGAGTTTTTACAACAAAATCAAATGATTTGTCTTTATACACAGTAATTTGTACTGGGCATATTTTGCCGGCTTTATCTTGTGTTCTAGCATTAAATTGCTTACAGAACTCCATGATGTTCACACCAGCAGCTCCTAAAGCAGGTCCAACCGGTGGCGACGGGTTCGCAGCACCTCCCTTAACTTGTAGTTTAACTACCTTACTAATTTCTTTAGCCATTTTTTAAAAAATTTAACACTGCAATCATTGGAAGCGATTGCAATGGATATTATAGATGTAACAAAAAATTATACTTTTTCAACTTGCATAAAACTCAACTCCAATGGTGTTTTTCTTCCGAAAATCTTAACCATTACTTCCAATTTACGCTTCTCTTCATTAATTTTTTCAACAGTTCCGTTAAATCCATTAAAAGGTCCATCAACAACCTTAATAGTTTCTCCAACGTTGAAAGGAATAGAACGAGTATCTGTATTAACAGCTAATTCATCTACCTTACCTAACATTCTGTTTACTTCTGAAATTCTCAAAGGAACAGGCTCACCACCCTTAATTTCCCCTAAAAAACCAATAACACTTGTTATAGACTTAATAATATGAGGTATTTCTCCAACAAGATTAGCCTCGATCATAACATAACCAGGGAAATAAACCTTGTCTTTGATTATTTTTTTTCCTTCTTTTACGGTAACCACTTTCTCAGTAGGAACTAAAACTTGCGAAACATAATCAGTCATTTCTAATCTTGCGATCTCAGTCTCAATATATGCTTTTACTTTATTTTCTTGTCCACTTACTGCTCTAACGACATACCACTTTTTAACATTATTATCTGCCATAACAAAAAAATTTAAGCTTTTATCCAGTTAAAAAATCCAGCTAAAGCTTTTGCGAAAATTTCATCTACTCCCCAAGTTGCCAAGGCGAATAATACTGAAAAAACGGCAACAACAATCGTTAGACGTTGCACCTCAGGCCATTCTGGCCAAGTTACATTTGACTTTAATTCCTCAAATGCTTCCGATATATAATTTACAACTTTTGTCATTATGATTAGTTTTTTGCACGGGCGGAGGGATTCGAACCCCCATCAACGGTTTTGGAGACCGCTATTCTACCCTTGAACTACGCCCGTATGTTAAAAGCCAGTTAGATTTCAGTTAAGAAAATTAACTGGCTTTATATAATTTTTAGGATTAACCTACAATTTCAGTTACTTGACCAGCACCTACTGTTCTACCACCTTCACGGATAGCGAAACGTAAACCAACGCTCATTGCGATTGGGCTTAATAAAGCTACATTGATAGTTAAGTTGTCTCCTGGCATTACCATTTCAACACCTTCTGGAAGAGTAATAACTCCTGTAACGTCAGTTGTACGTACGTAGAACTGTGGACGGTAGTTATTATGGAATGGAGTATGACGTCCACCTTCTTCTTTTTTCAAGATATAAACCTCAGCTTTGAAAGTAGCGTGTGGTTTTACTGATCCTGGCTTAATGATAACCATTCCTCTTTTGATAGATTCTTTATCAACACCTCTTAACAATAAACCTACGTTATCTCCAGCTTCACCTCTATCAAGGATTTTACGGAACATCTCAACTCCTGTAATAGTAGAAGTTAATTTTTCAGCCCCCATACCAATGATTTCAACAGCATCACCTGTATTAGCAATACCAGTTTCGATACGACCTGTAGCAACAGTTCCACGACCAGTAATTGTAAATACGTCCTCAACTGGCATCAAGAAAGGCTTTTCAGTATCTCTGATTGGCTCTTCGATCCAAGCATCAACAGCTGCCATCAATTCAAGAATTTTAGGTACCCAAGTTGGATCATTATTCAATCCTCCTAAAGCAGAACCTTGGATTACTGGACAGTTATCACCATCATATTCATAGAAAGACAATAAGTCTCTAATTTCCATTTCAACTAACTCTAACAACTCAGCGTCATCAACCATATCCACTTTATTCATGAATACAACCATTCTAGGAATACCAACTTGGCGACCTAAAAGGATATGCTCACGAGTTTGAGGCATTGGTCCATCAGTTGCAGCTACCACAAGAATAGCACCATCCATTTGAGCAGCACCAGTAACCATGTTTTTTACGTAATCCGCGTGACCTGGACAGTCAACGTGAGCGTAATGACGATTAGCAGTTTCATATTCAACGTGAGATGTATTAATTGTAATACCTCTTTCTTTTTCTTCAGGAGCATTATCAATTTGATCAAATGATCTTGCTTGACAGTAACCAGCATCAGATAATACTTTTGTGATTGCTGCTGTTAAAGTAGTTTTACCGTGATCTACGTGTCCGATCGTACCAATATTTAAGTGTGGTTTCGAACGGTTAAAGGTTTCTTTTGCCATTTTACTTAATTTTTAATCTTGTTATATATTAATTTTTATTTCTTACTTACTTGAGCCAACTACGGGAATTGAACCCGTGACCTCTTCCTTACCAAGGAAGCACTCTACCTCTGAGCTAAGTCGGCAGAGAATGATGTTATGGTTTTAAACAATCAATTGTTTTACCAATTGAAATCTTTCCAAACACTCTTATTCGGATTAACTCCCAAAAGGTCGTTGATCCTGCACCGAAGTTTTCGGTGCTCAAACTTTTAAATCAAATTTACTCCAAAGAAAACTTTCGGATAAATCGTTATTTAAAAGATTGTGGGGAGAGCAGGATTCGAACCTGCGAAGTTTACACAGCAGATTTACAGTCTGCCCTCGTTGGCCGCTTGAGTATCTCCCCTTTTTCTTATCAATAAAACCATGAACATTTTCCAATCGTATTGGAAATTTAGAGCCGGCGGAGGGACTCGAACCCACGACCTGCTGATTACAAATCAGCTGCTCTAGCCAACTGAGCTACGCTGGCAATATCAATAAAAAAAGTCCGCTATTTCTAACGGACTGCAAATGTAGAGATTTTATCTATGAATCAAAACATTTTTTTAAAAAAATTTATATTAAATATGAGAACTTATCTTTTCTTTTCTTTTTACTAACAATCTCTCTAACGATTCTGAGGAAAGTTCTATAGCTTCTTCAAATGTTTTACATTGTTTTTTTACCAGAAAATCATCACCAGGAACATTAATTTTTATCTCTGCAATCTTATTCTCCTTGTCACTTGTGTTTTCAACTTTTAAAAAAACATCGGCAGAAACGACTTTGTCATAATACTTTTCAAGTTTATCTAATCTATCTTGAACAAAATCTACTAGCTTTTTGTCAACTGTAAAGTTAACTGCATGAACACTTACCTTCATAATTTTCTTTTTTAATTATTAATCATTCTCAAAATCACTTTCGTCCACGAGGGTGAGCATCTTTATGCACACTTTTAAGCCCCGCTAAACTATTATGTGTATAGACTTGGGTAGAAGCAAGGCTAGAATGCCCTAACAACTCTTTAACTGAATTCAAATCTGCACCATTATTAAGTAAATGCGTCGCAAAAGTATGTCTGAGTATATGCGGGCTTTTTTTTACCTTTTCTGATACAGTACTAAAGTAAGTATTTATTAATCGATACACAAAAGTTTCATTCAATTTTAACCCTTTTTTATTGAGAAAAAAATAATCGTCATCTACAATTACAGACAAACCAATCCTTTCCTTTAAATATAACGAAAACTGACCCAGAACTACAGGCAAAATAGGAATTAGACGTTCTTTATTTCGTTTTCCTAACACCTTAATCAAAGCATTGGAAAGATCAACACTTTCAATCTTTAATTGAATTAGTTCTGCCCTTCGGATACCTGTTGTATAAAACAAATCAATTATCAATTTATCTCTAACCTCTTCAAAACCACTTCCGTTTTGCATTTGATTTAAAACAGCATCTACTTCGTTTTCAGAAAATGGAATTTGAATATTTTTAGAAACTTTTAGCGCCTTATGTTTGACTAACGGACTAAGCGGAATTTGTTTTATCTTCAATAAAAACTTGTAATAAGCTTTTAAAGAAGCCATTTTTCTATTTACAGAACCATTGGTGACTCCTTCATCAACTAACGAAATAATCCAATTTCGTATGTCATTGTAATCGACATGATCTATATTTTCTTGATTATAATTAACTTTGCTAAAAGACTGAAAAGAACTAATATCAGCACAATAAGCCATTAAAGTATGAGGTGAATACTTTTTCTCGAACTGTAGATAATCCCGAAATGCATCTTGATTTGTAGCCATAAAAAAACCGTTAGCATCAAAGTTATAAATTTTTGATGACTAACGGTATTTTATTTAATGGAATCGATTAACTCTCTAAGTTATCTCTCATATTTTGGATATAAGCCGCTTTTTGAATTTTGATTCTATTGGTTACTGAAGGCTTAATAAAAGCAGTACGCGCTCTTAGTTGACGAACAGTTCCTGTTTTATCAAATTTTCTTTTGTAACGTTTTAACGCTCTATCGATATTTTCTCCGTCTTTAATTGGTATAATTAACATAATATAGACACCCCCTTTCTTTAAGTCTGCAAAAGTAATCAAACTTCTCAATTATAAGGCATGAATTAAGGAAAATTTAAAAATATAAAACAATTAAGCCTTACTATCACAATCAAACCAATAAAAAAAGCCAATTCATCAATGACAAATTGGCTTTTTTGATACAAATAAATACCTGTCTAAATTTAATACTTATTATTCAACAGCAGGTTTATAATTTTTATTATCAATAATCATTTTGGATAAAATTTCTTTTAAAATTTCAGAGGTACCACCACCAATTGGACCTAAACGACTGTCTCTTAACAAACGTGCCAACGGATATTCTTCCATATAACCGTAACCACCTAACATTTGCAAACAACTGTAAATTGTTTCATCTGCTACTTTAGTAGACTTTAATTTAGCCATGGTTGCCTCTTTAACCACGTATTCGCCTTTATCTAATCTTGCTACAGCAGCATAGTTAAAGACTTTACAGTGCTCTACATCTGTTGCGTGCTCAACGATTGTATGTCTTAATGCTTGGAATTTATCAATGGTTCTTCCAAAAGCTTCTCTTTGAGACATATATTCTATAGTATAATCTATAGCATAATCTGCTCTAGCATGACCGTTGATAGCCATAATCAAACGTTCTAATGCAAAATGCTGCATAATATATGGGAAACCTTTACCTTCTTCTCCCATCAAATTTTCAACAGGAATTTCGACATTATCAAATGCAATTTCGGCAGTATCTGAAGCTCTCCAACCCAACTTGTCTAATTTTGTTGCAGAAATTCCTTTTGTATTTTTATCAACAAGAAGAATACTTATTCCTTTATTTCCTTGACTAGGATCTGTTTTAGCAGCCACTACATAGTAATCTGCATAAACACCATTTGTAATAAAGGTTTTAGATCCGTTAATGATATACTTATCCCCTTCTTTGATTGCAGTTGTACGCATTCCTGCTACATCACTACCACCAAAAGGTTCACTAATACACAAAGCTCCTATTTTATCACCAGCAATACTAGGTACTAAATATTCTTGTTTGATTCTCTCATCCCCTTCAGCATTCAAATGCGTCATAGCTAAATATGAATGTGCCCACATTGCAGCAGCAAAACCTGATGATTTAATTTTTTGAAGTTCTTCTAGAAAAACAACCGTGTAGAACAAATCTAGATTTAAACCTCCATAAGCTTCAGGACATCTGATTCCAAAAAAGCCCATTTCACCAAACTTTTTCCATATAAATCGTTCAATTGTACCTGTTTTTTCCCATTTTTCAATATGAGGCACTACTTCTTTTTGTAAAAATTCTTTCAAACTTTTTCTAAACAATTGGTGCTCTTCTGTGAAATAAATTGATTCCATATAAATTCTATCTTTTTTTTTAACAAATTAAATTTACTAAAACACATCGCAATAGCAATGTATCTAAGCGTTATTATTTTAAATGTCGTAAATGAGTGATATGTATAAATCTAAAAAGAACAGGTTGCAAAAGGAAGATTTTACAATTAATTATAGATTTTAGTAGTACCCAATTATAGACTTTTAATTAAAGTCCAAATATAAAGTAATTATTTTTGCTTTATCAACAGGAAAAGCCTTAACTTTTGTTAAATCCTCAATATTTTTAAAATCACCGTTCATGCTTCGATAAGTAACAATCTCTTTAGCTAATGGATATCTAAAATAATAGAACTTTGATAATTCCTTTAAAGAAGCATTATTAATATCTATTTTTTTTATTTCAGGAAGTGCACCAATCTTAAAATGAAGATTTAATTTCTCAATTACTTCGGGCGATAATCCCCAAACGTCATTCATTTGTTCCATAGAAACAAAGCCACCTATAATTTCTTTTTGTTTCAAAATACGCGAGGAGATTACTTCACCTATCCCATAAACTTTTATTAAATCCTCTTGTGTTGCTTGATTTATATCTATGACAACTATTTTATCTTTTTTAACAAAAACTGGATTAGAATTTGAATCATATTCTTTAAACTTCTTTTTATTGTTTACCCAATCAGGGAATTTAAAAAAAGGTGCTATCTTCTTTAATAAGGAATCTGATATTTGTGTTACTTTTTGAAATTCTTGTGCCGAGTTAACAAATTTATTTTCTTTTCTAAAATTTAACAAACGGTCTATTTCTGCAACCGACATTCCTAATTTGTATCCTTTGTAATCTGTAATGAAATTTGGATTAAAAAGATAAACCATATTATTCTGGCTTTTATCATTACGTTGTATAGAATCGAATTCTGCTTGCAGGGAAAGCCACTCTTGTTTACCAGCCTCTTCTTTGAAAACAATTGAAAAGTCACCGAAAAAATAAACAAACTGTAAAGAAATTATAATTAACAACAAGAATAAAACTCCTATTCTCTGTTCCTTAGAAAAATTAAAATGAGATCGAATATTTTTAAACGCCATTTGATACCTTAATTTATTTAAAAATATAACTAATATTCAAAATAATACACTTTTCACCTATTTAATTTATAAATAAAATTACTACAAATAGAAAAACCTTGTTGTATAAACATCTGAAACATATAAAATAAAAACACAATTACTTACTCTTACTTGAAAGCAAAATTTAAAACACAAGATTCAAAATAAAAATTTAAACAAGATTTTCTTATTCAAGAACTAGTATTAATGGAGTGAAAAACGCTAAAAATTGTAAAAAACTATATTTTATCAGTGAAAACTTTAATTATTGTTTTTATTTTTTACAAAAAACAATACATTTGAGATCTAAAAACAACAAAACCAAAAAACATATGTCAATTTGGAAAACGAAACCGCTTTCGGTTTTACTAAATGAAGCTTCAGAAGATGAAAAAGGATTAAAGAGAACACTATCTGCAAAATCACTTGTAGCGCTAGGAGTTGGTGCTATTATTGGTGCGGGATTATTTTCTCTAACAGGTATTGCAGCGGCAGATAATGCCGGTCCAGCAGTTACACTCTCTTTTATATTAGCCGCAGTAGGATGTGCATTTGCAGGACTTTGTTATGCAGAGTTTGCCTCTATGATCCCTGTAGCAGGAAGTGCTTACACCTACTCTTATGCTACAATGGGTGAATTTGTGGCTTGGATAATCGGTTGGGATTTAGTGTTAGAATATGCCTTAGGAGCCGCAACAGTAGCGGTCAGTTGGTCTCAATATGTAGATAAATTTCTCGGGAATTATGGTATTCACATACCGCAATCCATCTTGCATGGTCCCTGGGACACGACACCAGGAATCATTAATTTACCCTCCATATTAATTATCTGTTTACTTTCTGTTTTACTAATACGCGGTACAAAAGAATCTGCATTAATAAATAACATACTTGTTATTTTGAAAGTTACCGTGGTAATTGTATTTATTGCTTTAGGATGGGGCTTTATGAATAGCGCAAACCACACACCTTTTATACCTGTAAATGAAGGAGAAGCTCTTTTAAGTTCTGGTAAGATGTCATTTCTTAATTTCTTTAGTAGTGATTATTTTGGTCATTATGGATGGAGTGGTATCTTAAGAGGTGCTGGAGTTGTATTTTTTGCTTTTATTGGTTTTGACGCCGTATCTACTGCTGCACAAGAAGCAAAAGATCCACAGAAAGGAATGCCAATTGGTATTTTAGGATCATTAATAATTTGTACTATATTATACGTTCTTTTTGCTTTTGTTTTAACTGGTTTAGAAAACTACCTTAATTTTAAAGGTGATGCAAGTCCGGTTACTACTGCATTTGCAAAAACAGGATACACCTTCTTAAATTCTGCACTTACGATTGCTATTATTGCAGGATATACTTCTGTAATGTTAGTGATGTTAATGGGACAAAGTAGAGTTTTTTACAGCATGAGTGTAGATGGTTTATTACCTAAATTTTTCAGCACTTTACATACTAAAAACAGAACACCTTACAAAACGAATCTTCTTTTTATGGTGTTTGTGAGTTTGTTTGCGGGATTTGTTCCTGTATCAGACCTTGGACACATGGTAAGTATTGGTACATTGTTCGCTTTCTCACTTGTTTGTATTGGAGTAATTGTTATGAGAAAATCCAATCCAGATGCAGTACGAGGTTTCCGCGTACCATTTGTACCATTGTTCCCTATTATAGGTGTACTAATCTGTTTAGTATTAATGGCTGGCTTACCTATTGAAAGTTGGGAAAGATTAGCAATTTGGATGGTACTTGGTGTTGTAATTTATTTTTTATACAGCAAGAAAAATAGTAAATTAAACAATCCAGAAAAATAATTTACCTCAATTAATAAAAAAAAGGATTATAAAGTAATACTACTTTATAATCCTTTTTTTTATTAATCAAATTATAATTTATAAATCAAATACAGAAGTTCTTTTGGCACGAACTAAATCTTTAAGCCTAATCCAAAAAGCCAAAGTAAGATAAACACCAAAACCTAAACCTACTGTTACAAACGAAATGTATATAAAGAACAATCGTACTGTACTTGCTCGCATCCCTAATGTATCTGCCAAACGAGAAGAAACATGAAAACCATGTTTTTCAAAAAAGAACTTTAGTTTTATAATAGCAGACATTGCAAGTTAAATTTTTAGTTATTTACAAAATTACAAAATAAACCCATTCAGGAGTTACAAATAAGCTAATTGAATTATTATTTGATTATTAATTAGTTATTATTTTTTAACAATTCTATTCCAATTACACATTCTAAACATTTACTATTATTGCAATACTCTTTTTTAAGTTGCAGCAATGATTGCGTTTCTAAAGCATTCTTTGGTTTAATTCCAAAAGAAATAAACTTATCAATAATTGCATTTTTCTCTGCAGAAACTTCAGTTAAAAGTTCCATTAAATCTTCAGAAACTTCTTTTCCTAAACTTTTAGCATAAGCGAATTGCAATGGAATAATTGTATTTATGAGAATTAAATCAATAAACGATTTAGAAAGTGTTTTCTTTTTTTTGGGACTTTCTTTATCAAACTGATAATGATTTTGCCAATAGGGAGCTGCGCAAATTTGAAACAGCTGATAACTCTCTTTCAAAGATCGTAAATTACTTATTTTTGAAAACAAGTTCTGATGTGTATGGTATAAATTAGCTAATTGTGACAATCTTATAGTTGGGAAGTTATCCGGTCGATGTTTAAAAAACTGTACCGGTGGAACAACTATTTTATCTAATTGATATTTATGTAACAAATAAAAATAGCGGAATTTTAAATCTTTAAAATAGTTATCTTCTTTTTCGTTATCTAATAATCCTGCAGTTCCAAAAATAAGAGCTTCAAGATTTTCGACTTCAAAACTTTCTTTACGAATTACTGAAAAAGGAATAGATTGGGCAATTTTCATAAAAATTTCACCGTTTGTGTTCAAACCGAAATTTTTTGCTAACAAACAAAATAAAACAGATTCCCAGTCTTGATTCGTTTTTTCTAATAAATCAAAAATTGGTTTTGATTTTGTCTCTAGACGTTCAAAAAAAAGACGCTCTTGCCAATTTTTAAACGTAAATTCATCAATAGTACTCAAATGTTTTTCGCAATAAATCCATGATTTAGGTGCGACCAAAGAATGGTAATTATTCAGAGTATCAGAATCTACATAATCCTTAAGTTCTAATACCGGAATTTCGCTATTATCACTTCTAAAAACTGCTGCATCATTTTCCCATACCACGTGTAAAATTACATTTTCATAACCGGAATCTTTCTCGTGCTGATGTAGATACCAATCCGATGATTTAAGATGAATCTCTACGTTTCCTGCCCATTTCTGATTTTCAATTTTAATTTGTGCATTGAAAAAATCGGGACCTGCAAGTTCTAGATACTGCCCAACATGGATGATCGTAAGGGTTTCTAAGTTCGAGGTTTTCAAATTTAAGGAATCAAACTTCTTGAATTTCCAGAGATAATGTAGAAAATCTTCTTTCATCTTTACCGTATTAGATTGAATACTAATGTAGTAAAAATAATTAAAAGTAAGTTATTTCGAACATAAATTGGAATTACATCCCTTTTAAGAATGGTAATTGAAAGATTATGAAGTAAATATTTAGCGCAGTAAGTACAATTTAGCGCAAGCACGAGCATCAGACAAAGCTTCGTGATGATTTAATTGAATATTCATTTCTCGGCAACAATCACTCAACTTTGTTGGTTTAAGCCCTTTGGCTTTATATATTTTTACGGTACATTCCCAACGAGAGGCAAGGTTTAAATCATCATAATCTAAACTATAAAGCGCCATAGATTTACACAAAACATTCCTATCGAAACTTTCGTTATGCGCCACTACAATTTTGTTTTGCAGTCTTTTTTTTATTTCTGGAAAAACCTCGGCAAAACTTTTCGCATTTATGGTGTCTCTAGGATGAATTCCGTGAACTTGAATCGTAAAAGGAGAATATAAATTATTTGGAGGTTTGATCAAACTGACAAATTCATCCACTATTATTCCGTTTTCTACTGAAACAATCCCAACAGAACATGGATGAAATGCAGTTGCTGTTTCAAAATCTATTGCGGTAAAAGTCATTTTTGGGAGTAATTTATTGAATTAAGAATTAAGAGAGATTCTTGAATCTTTTTTTATGACACAATCACTTTTAATTAAAAAAGCCACAAATTAAAATAGTTAACGAAAAATAAATTTTAGCTAAATAGTCTAACTCGTGGCAAAAAAAAAAAATCTTATTTTATAGAACCAATAATATCGTATTTCGTAATAATGTGGTGTGCACCATTTTCTAATTCGACCAATACGGCTGCATTATCTTTAGTAAATAATTTTGAAACCTCTTCTATAGCAGTTCCTTTTTTTACAATTGGGAAAGGTTTACCCATAATATCCTTAATCGGTTTATCGGCTACATCTTTATTAGCTACATAACTTTGAAACAAATCACTTTCATCTACAGATCCTACAAAACCGGTAATATCTATTACTGGTATTTGAGATATTTTATATTTTCGCATGCGTTCGATAGCGTGTGAAACTAATTCTTCTGTACGAACTACGATTAATGGTTTAGTGATATGATCTTTGATTACATCTTCTGCTTTTGTGATTTCTTCTTCAAGAAAACCTCTTTCACGCATCCAATCATCATTAAACATCTTTCCTACATACCTGCTTCCTGAATCATGAAATAAAACAACAACTACGTCTTCTGGTTTAAAATGTTCTTTAAGTTGTAACAAGCCTTTTATGGCAGCTCCAGCTGAATTTCCGACAAAAATACCTTCTTCTAAAGCTATTTTTCGGGTATAAACTGCTGCGTCTTTATCTGTTACTTTTGTAAAACCATCTATCAATGAAAAATTTACATTTTCTGGCAAAATGTCCTCTCCTATTCCCTCTGTGATGTACGAATAAATTTCATTCTCGTCAAAAATTCCTGTTTCATGGTATTTTTTAAACACCGATCCGTAGGTATCAATTCCCCAAATTTTAATGTTTGGATTTTTTTCTTTCAAGTATTTTGCAACACCCGAGATTGTTCCGCCTGTTCCTACTCCTGAAACAAAATGAGTTATTTTTCCTTCTGTTTGCGCCCAGATTTCTGGTCCTGTTTGCTCATAGTGTGCAATAGCATTGGATGGATTATCGTATTGATTTACATACCAAGAATTTGGCGTTTCTGTTGCTAATCGTTTGGAAACTGAATAATAAGAACGTGGATCTGTAGGCTCAACATCTGTAGGACAAACGACTACTTTTGCCCCAACAGCACGAAGAATATCCATTTTTTCTTTAGACTGTTTATCTGATATTACACAAATTAATTTATAGCCTTTAATGATTGCTACCAGAGCCAATCCCATTCCTGTATTTCCAGAAGTTCCCTCAATTATAGTTCCACCTGGTTTTAAGCGACCATCAGCTTCTGCATCTTCAATCATTTTAACGGCCATTCTATCCTTAACAGAGTTTCCCGGATTAAAAGTTTCTACTTTGGCCAATACTAGCGCCTCTACTTCTGCGGTAACTTTATTAAGTTTTACTAAAGGAGTATTCCCTATAGTCCCTAATATATTTTCTGCGTATTGCATTTAATTGTAATTTTTTAGATTGTAATTTTTTAGATTGTAATTTTTTAGAAAAACTTTTGCAAAGATACGTTTTTGTTACAAAACATTCTTATGAATGCTATTTTGCGTTCGTGATAGTAGCGACATCCTTTGCTTGCGTTCTTAAGCAAGGAAAGATATAGCGGATAGCACGTTAAAACGCCATGAAAAATTACAAAAACTTTTTTGTGTGAATTTAGTTGAAGAAATTCCAGATTAAACCAAAACGAATGGTAAAATCACGGGAAGGATTAGTGGGAGAAGCATAAAAATCATTGCCCATAAGTGAGGAATTAAAATGTTCTAGCTTGAAGTAAATTCTGGTTCTTTGCACTTTGGCATTTACAAAAAAATCAAGATTAGGATGATTGCCTATTTGCTTGTTGGTTTGTACAAAAAACTCACCTATCACAGGATTATAATCATTCGCAAAATACTTAGAAAAGTAATTTAATGTTATTCCTGTTTGCAGAAACAAAGCTTTTTTGAACATGTAAGTTGTATAATAAATCGTGTTTCTGGTTACTATATCTGGAACGTTTAAAATTTCATTTGTTTGCTTTACTTTTTGATACAAAATGGTGTTGTCTAAAGCAAATTTTCCGAATTTAAATTCTCTACTGGCTTTTACCGAAAGGTAATTAATGGTACCATCATATTGCGCTGGGGCTATAATTTGAGTTCTAGCTGTTTTTTGAAGATCGGTAGAGTTATCCTTAAAATACAAATGATCATTCATTACTGACAAATATACTTCTGCATTTATCCAAGGTGAAATGGCATTGGCTTTTATAACATTAATTTTTTCGTTTTTAAAGTCATTTGACCAATTGTACTGCACATAACTACTCTGGTACAAATTATAATTGCTATTAGGCAGTTTGTTGATGTTTTGATACTGAAAAGCCAGCTGAATATCGTCATTCCAATCGTATTTTAATTGCGCATCGAGATTAGAAAGAGATTGTGCTGTAATTGATCTTGAATATAAAAACGTACCGTTCCATTTATCATGTCTGTACTCATACTGTCCGCCGGCACTATTGATTTTTTGGCTAAATGCACTAGGAATCGTGTTTTGATTGTTAAAAATAAGGATTCTGTTGTAGTAATAATTGGATCTGAAATCATCTGCAAAAAAAACAAATTTCCCTAATGTAGTATTTTCATAAACCAGACCTGCGCGATTATACATCTTATTGTACCTTGTTTGATCATTGATTCCGTAGTCTAAGAATGAATTTCCAAAACGTGATACGATTTTATTTCCCACAAAAGAAGGAATAGTGGCTTGATAGAATTCGAAAAACTTATTTTCGTAATTGAACTGATGCGTAATATAAAGATTGTTGGATCCTTTTTCAGGGTTGATTCTAAAATTATGATCTACAAAAATTCTCTTCCCTTTTAAGAATGACTTAGCATCGTTCAAAAAAACTTCAAAACGTTGTCGATTGTTATAGTTAGGATCTTTACTTTCAAAATCTTGAATGGTGGTGATGCCGCCATTCTCACCGTTTAAAATATCTTGATAGGTATAATGCGCATTTGCAAAATAGCGTTTGTTTTTAGTATTATAACTTGTTGTAAATCTAAAATTTCCTGTACTAGCAAGTTGATTGATATATTCGCCCTCTGAACGCAAACCTTTGTAAGCTATAGAAAAATTAAGATTTTCAGAAGTGTTTAAGGTAATAAAAGCATCTACTGATTGCCCTTTTTTGATGGTGGTTTTAAAATACAATTCGGTTACAGGAGTAGCCACAGAATAATATCTAATTTGGTTGGCTTCTAAAAAATTAAAATGCTTTGCTTTAAAACCAAATTCTGGATAGGGAGATAAGTTCGTGAGGCTATATTGTAGCGTATTGTAAGTTTGACCCTCATTTGCAAAAGGCAAAAGACCAAAAGTATCTTTTCTTAAATAATTATGACTGTACTCTTTTTGAATAGTCAATGAAGTATCGATATAGGTAGTGTCTCTCTCTAAAGTAATTACTCTATAAAGGTCGATTGGAGCTATTTTAATTTTTGTTGTATCCTTTACTTGCTTTGGCTGACTTGGAGTTTGCGCAATACATATATTAGTTAATAATAATAAAAGAAATATCGCTTTTTTCATAAATAAATAAACAGGAATTAATTGCTAAGCAAAAATAAGATTAGTGTTGAGTTTTACCTCAAAATTATAAAAACCAAAGGTAGTTAAATAAATAAAAAGATGTGATTAAAGCTGATTCAATATCATTTTTAAAACTTATTCCTCTACTAAAACTGTAATTAAATTAATCAAGATTTCAATTACTGAATAAAAATAGCCGGGGAAATTTATTAACTATTATGCTACTCTTTGATTGTAAACTACAATTAAGATTTAAAATTGTATCTAACTGCGCTAGGATTGCAACAGCATTTTTTTTATTTCATTTTCAAATACCTCTAAGGTATAATTTCTAGACCAATTGGCAGCAAGAATTTGTTTTTTATCAAAAACCTGTTGATTATTAACCACGGTTTCGATCTGCAAAATATCTTGTTCAAAGTTCATATTTAATAGAATCCCACGATTGTTCTTGTCTAACATATAAGGAACACAAGAAACCGGAGTGGAAATTGGAACACAACCCCAAAACATTCCTTCGGCAATGGCTTTGGGCCAACCTTCACTCTTAGAAGGTAAAATTACAAAGTGACTTTCTTGATAGGCTTTTTTTAAAGCTGCTTTTTTTTGATTCCCTTTTAAAATAACAATTCCATCTAACTGATTGGCATAGCAATAGTGTTCTAAATTCTTTCGTTCTTTTCCTTCACCAAAAAGAGTTAATTTAACTTTATATCCTTTTTGAAACAATCGCTGTACTAACTGAATGGCATACAATGGGTTTTTACCTGAAACTAAAGAACCAACAAAAACAAAATCGATCGTTTGCTGAAGAGTCTTTTCTAAAATAGGAGTTTTTTCGGCTTCTGAATACGTTGCGGTAAAAAAGGGTTTTATATTTTTTGTACTTCCTTGCCATTCTCCATAAACTAAAACAGTCATGTTACGACTTAAAAAAGTATTCGACAAAATCCATTTTTGTAATTTATATGTCCAAGGTTGTTGTGATTTTGGATCCCAATTACCAGCATATTTAGCTGTTTTAGGTTTTGATGGAAAAGCAATTTGAACTAAACAACCTAACAAACCAATATTTCCAGGACAACGCAGGTGAATGTGATCGGCAGAACGCATCGCTTTGAAAATTTGCCAACTAATTTTTGGTGTTTTTATTACTGTTCGAAATAACCCCTTTAAACTCAATACATCAAAATTATCAATGGATAAAAACTTGATTTTAGGATGAATATAAGAACTATCAATTGCTGTTTTATCCGTGAATGTTAATGGAGCAACCAAAACAATTTCTGTTGCATATTTTGCCCAAATGTTCATTTCATTTACATAAGGGGAATAGGCAAAATAGTGGTTTTCGTATTTTAGATGAGGAACGTGAGTGATGATGAGGAATTTCATAGTAATACGTCTGAAAATTTATTACAATAAGTACTAATACTAAATTTTTTCAGAAAAGTTTTTCTAGCGTCAAAACCCATACTTACTTGATAATCAATATTATTCTCCACTCTACTAAATAAACTTACCATTGAATCAATATTAGGATCGAATTTAAAGCACTCTTTACCATCTGTTAGATAATCCGCTAATCCTACCTCATTAGATATTAATAGTGGGGTTTGATTCATCAGCGATTCTACTCCAACGACATTAAAGGCATCAAACTTTGATGGAATTATTGAAAAATGACATTCGTTTAAATAATCATCAATTTTATCATATGAAATTCCTCCAAAATATTCAATAGAACTATTATTTTTACTCAATTCTTTAATCTCATTTTCTTGTGCGCCTGTACCAGCAATTTTTAAAATAATTTTAGAATGTCTAAATTCCTTTTTATACAGTAAATAAGCCTTGATTAAATCTACTACTCCCTTAGAATTATCTAATCTACCTAAATAACTTATTATAATAAAATCGTTTTCAATATTTTTTTTATTTTCAAATCTATCTATCATTGGATTTAAAAGTACAATTGCTTTATCTACATTGTGAAATAATTTCAAATCTTTTTTAGCTAGTTCTGATGGGCAAACAATTATATCACAGAAGAATTTGTAAAATATTTTTTTTCTAATAAATTTAACTTTTTGCTTTAATGATGTTTTTTTTTCGTCCAATAAAAGCTGTTTAGATAAAGTATGATAATAGACATATGTGTTTACCCTTCCTAAAGAAAGTAACTTTGACATCGAGACACTAATATTGCTACCTACAAAATGCCCAATTACAATATCTGGTTTATATTGAAGATACAACTTACTGAACCAAAAAAAATCTTTTAAAGTAGTGGGTCTTTTTTCTGTCGGCCAAGAGTAAATAATGATACTACCTTCAGTTTTTTTTATTGTAAGATTTTTTGAGAAATACGGTTTATGAGAAATAAAAATAACTTTATGTCCTAAATCAGCCAGATGATGCGCCAAGCTATAACTCATACTAGAAAATGATATTTCGCTAAAATTGTGACTGATAAGTATTGTTTTCATTATTATTTTTTAATTCTATGGCGAAACATTATATCCTAAATAAATTTGACTTTAGCACTTTAATTGCATTTATATGGTTTGTGATTTTTATTACTAATTATGAGATATGCCATCACTATACTGAAAAAAATAATCACATTAATGCAAAATTTTTGTAAACCATGCGTCATTATTATTTATTAAAATCAAAAGGAATATTTTTATTGATTTAAATAAATTTCATTTTTCTCTCGGCTTATCAAAAAGCAAACTCCACAATCCAACGGTTCTTCCTAGTGCTTCTGTAAAAGCTTGTTTTCTTTTAGAGGTGGTTACTGTATTAGAAAATCTTATCAAAGTTAATAGTATCGTAATTGCATACCATTTGAATTGATCTTTACCAACAGGTTTTGGATTCTTCACCCTCCAAACATACCAACCGTTGCGTACTACCATTCTCCCATAATGATATTGGTTCGGTCTTCCGGAAGCATCATGATAATGATATAATTGAGCCGAGGTATTTAGATATAATTTCCCTTTTTTGGACACTCTTAAACAAAAATCGGCGTCTTCATATAAACCGTAGCCTTCAAAATAAGTAGAAAACTGAAAACTTTCAAAAACTGTTTTTTTAAAAGAAGAAACTCCACCCATTAATTGTTCTACTGGATATATTTCTCCACTAGGTGGCAAAAAACCAACACTTCTGCCGTGGGAATAAAGACTAGAAAATCCAGGGGGACAATCACTATCCAAACCTAACTTTTTTCGTAAAACAAAACGAGAACTCTCTTTGCGTTTCCAGCCATCAAAATAAAATTCATTTTTCGAGGCCTTATATTCTTTATCAACTTTTTTCCATTCTGTTTCATTAATGATGTAACCTCCAACTGCTAAAGCGTCAGGATGAATTTTATAGGTAAGTAACAATTTTTCGAAATAATCAACTTCTAAAACCGTATCATCATCTAAAAAACAAATAATTTCGGAATTCGAATTTAGCTTAGTAATTCCAAAATTACGTTGTTTGGTTAAACCTCTTTCTTGATCAGAAACTAGAAAATAAACTAGATTTTTAAACTGATTATCTTTTAAAATAGTTTGTGTCTGTTGATTGAGAGAGCCATCAACAATTAAAATTTCGTCTGGATAAATAGTTTGTTCCTTAACCGATTGCAATAATTGAAACAATGGTTTTGGACGCATATAAGTGCATATGATTAGAGAAAATTTCATGAATTAATTTATTCTTTTTCCTAAAGCCAAAAGATTTTTGGCATAAAACAGTGATTTTTTAAATTGAATATTTTTGTATGGAATACGTATTAATCGGTATAAAAAAGAAGTTTTTCTTCCTTTAAAAAGATATAAAAAAAAATGCTTTTTCTTATATTCAATAACTTGTTGCGGAGTAAAATGTTTTACAATTCCATATAGTACCGTAGGGCTTGGAACAGGCTTAATTGTTTTTACTGGAACTTCTAATTCCCATGCTTGAGCCTTTCTCTTCTTACCAGTAACTTTAGCTTCAAGTCCCCAAAATCGATAACCTCCAACTGGTGGTTTGAGATGTAAATTTACCGAAAATGGATTATGTAAAACTGTAACACCTATTTTTGATAATGACATTCCAAAATCGCTATCCTCTCCATAACCGCCATCAAAATTAACATCGTTTCCATGTAATTGCGAAACAAATTCTTTTTTTACGCAGGAATTAGCATTACTAAACATTTGCGCACTACCAGCAATCCATCTTTTATTGCCTAGTATCTTTAATTTATTTTTTAAATCTTGTAAATCTTGATTTTGATGATCTGCTCTTATATCCAATCCATTACATGCTCCTGAATTATTGGTTTGTAGAAAACGAATATGATTTTCTATAAAATCAGATGGAATTCGAATATCATCATCTCCAAAAACAATATAATCACCATTACACAAGTCAATAGCTTCATTTCTTGCTCGACAACTACCTTTAGATTCTTGCCACTTTACAATTAACTCGAATGGATATTCTTTTTCTTGATATAGACTTTCATTCCGATCAATTTCTGGAGTAGCATCAACTACAACTACTTGAGTAACTCTATAACTTTGATTCGCCAAATCTTTCAACAATTGTAAAGTAAAATCTTGACGAAACATTGTTGGTATTATATAACTTACTGATGGATTATCAACTATAGGTTTTAATTCTTTAGGCTTTACTATTGGCTTAAGTAAGATTTTATTAAACCTGTTTTTTGCGTAAAAAAAAGCACTCCATTCGGTAAATTTCCAAAAACCTTGTCTGTAAATCATATACAAAGAATGCTCAAGCTTAAAATTTTTGATAAAAAAAGTATATCGATCTCGTACCGATATGTTTATGTTTTCTTTTTCATTACTAGCAAATAAACCTTTTGCATACAATGAAACAGCACCAGAGTTTCTAATCGCATTATATCCAAAATCTAGTGCCTGTATTTGCGGATTCGTATAATCATTATCAAACCCATTTAGTGTTTCCCAAACTGATTTTCGAACAGCAAAATGATTGGGATTAATTCTCCAGCTTACACATTCGTCCAAATTGTCAAAATCATTAATATACCAAAAAAAAACTGCTGTTTGATACACTAATTCCGGAAATGCATTTTTATAACCCTGTTCAAAAGAACTATGCCAAATATCTCCAGATCCATTTGAAAGCTGTTCTAATTTTTCAAAATCAGGATTCCCATTATATAATATAATTTCTCCTGAATCTGTCATATATTCTTTTAATATCATTTTCTTGAGAATTGTTTATAAAAAGCCAAACTTTGTTTTGCCACAACCGAAATACTGAATTTTTCTATTACTTTTTTTCTTGCTGCAATTCCAAACTCTTGACATAGTTTTGAATTAATTAGCAATGTATTAATTTTTGAAGCGTATTCCATATGATTATTAGGATTAACTAAAAAACCGTTCACTCCATCATCAATTACTTCTGTTGCCCAACCGATATTAGAAGCTACAATGGCTTTTTGCATCGCCATAGCTTCTAGCCAAGATACCGGTAATGCCTCAGCAAATGTGGGAAAAACACAAACCGTTGCAACTGCAATATGCCTATTTATTTCTGGGTAAGGAACACTCCCTAAATAAGTAACATTAGAGGATGCCTCTTTAGTAAATAATTTCCGCATCATTTCCCAGGTCGAGTTGTTCCCGGTAATAATATCTGGAACGTCTTTACCTACCAAAATTAACTGCGCTAATGGATTCTTACGAATTACTTCATTAAAAATAAAAGGAAGTTCTAACAAGCCTTTTTTTCTAATTAAACTTCCAAAATATAAAATCGTATTTTCATTTTTAGAGTTACTTGCAACAAAAGAATTAGTATCTATAGCATTAGGAATAATTGTAAATTTTTTTTGAATGCCAAAAATTTCATTTGTCAAATTGGCTGTAAACTGGCTTACCGAAAGCAAACCATCTGCTTTTAATAATGCTCTTTTTTCATGAAATTTATTTATCCATTTTACAGGACGATTGTCTAAATGACAAAAATAGGTATCAGAACCATTTAATCGAATTATAACAGGACACAGGTGAGGTTGTATAAATGAGGTGATGCCCGTCCAATCTGGGGCCTCGACGATATCTATTTTTTTTTCTAGATAAAGTTTATTGATTATTCCTTGTATTTTTTTTCGAGTAAAATACCAAGAAAGCCCTTTAATTTTTTTATTTTTTATCTGTTGAATACAAATCCCATTGTCATCAAAAATAGCGTCTTCTTTTTGTCCATACACTAAAACACGTACCGAACATCCTTCTAACAAAAGTCCTTTTGCTAGATTTTTAATACTTGTCCCAATTCCTCCAGAATTACCTGTTTTAGCATGAGGATATTCTGGGGTTAGAAAAGCTATTTTCATTTTGTTTGATAATTAAAAACTAAATTGCACAGTACTTTAATAAAATACTGTATTCGACAATAATATCTATTTTTTTATAAAAAAATCATTAAGAATTCGAGTCGTAAAAAGTCGCGCGCCTACATCATTCATGTGCCCGCATGAAGAGAAATATTGATCGCCCTCTACAGCATTTTCATAGTTATGAATTTCGGGATATATTTTTTTAACTTTCTCAAAATAATCCAATCCTTTTGTATTACTGCACATCGGCGTCATTACGGCAATTAAATTGATGTGATTTTCAGCACAAATTTTTTTGATCTCTTCATAATATTTATTTTGAATCGGCTTAAGAGCTCTGATATCATTTTTCATATTTCCTTTGCTTCCTACTTTTAAAGGAGAATACCCTAAATTTTGAAGGTGTGCAGTTTTTTTATGAATTACATTAAAAAACATTTCTCTAAATCCAATTTGAGCGTCAAAAGCTATATAACGATAAAACGGAATATAATATAGTTTAGAAAAATCTTTTTCTCCTCGAAAGTGACCCGCAATTATTTTAGAATTATGAATGTAAGGTAAAAACTTCGAAGAAATTCCATCTGCTCTATGATCATTAGAAATATTCAGATCAGTTTCTATAATTACATTTTTAATGGAATAATTACGCTCTATCATTAACTTTAAAATTAAAGAAGCTTCAAACAAATGGCCTCCACTCATCCCAAAATTAAAAGCTTTCAATCCTTTGTCTTCAAACAACTTAGTAACAAAATGATTATTAGCTCTAGACGAACCTAAAACTACTACATCATAAACTCTTCCTTTGGAATTGTAAACAAAGTCTATTTTTCCTCTATCAGAAGCTTGAAGATAAATAGCAGTATAGAGTAAGTCAAGAAATACAAGCAAGATTAGTATTAAAAGGAAGCTTTTGGCAATGAAACATATGATTTTTTTCATCAGTTATTTTATTTTAAAATTTCATCTGCTAAATATTCTGTAAAAAAACATGCTCCCTCATTATTTAAATGTGAACAATTCTTAAACATCTCATCATTTTGTATAGCCATCGAAAAATCATAAAGATCCGGGATTTTTTGTTTTAGTTTTTTGATAAAATCTAAGTTTTTAGTATGTTTACAAAAGGGTGCGCAAAAAAAAACTATTGGAATATTATTTCTTGTACTAAATTCTTTTATTTTGTCAAAATATATATTTTTAAGATTTATTTCTTCTGGTAAAGAATTATCATGATTAAAAGAATTTCCATACAAACTAACGAAACCATAATTTTCAATAATTTTACTTCTTTTATTAATTAAATTTGCAAAAATTTCGCGAAAACCAATTTTTGATCCGAAGGTACAATATCTATAAAATGGAAAATAAAAAATCTCTTTTCGATCACTAAAATGACTATCAAAATATTGATATGTTACTTGATTTTCTCTTATAAAAGGCATTATTTCGTATTGAAAAACATTAGAATATCCTTCTTCAATATTAAAAATATAATCGATTTGGATTAAAACTTTGTCGACTTTAATATTATATTCTTTAACAAGTCTCAAAACTGTATAAATATCACTTAATTTAGAAGCCTGAAAACCTAAATTAATACCATCTTTTCCAGTTTTTTCTTTTATTAAATTTGGAACTATACTATTCTCAACTCTAGAGGATCCTAAAAAAATATAATCTATTCTTTTATTTTTAAAACTTCTTAGATATTGGAATTTTGTTCTAGGTATCGAATTCTCGTATACTTTCGTATAAAAAATATCCATTATAAATAAAATCCCTATCACAAAAAAAATAAGTCCTAATAAATATATAGTAAAGTTTTTCATTAAAACTGAAAATATATAAACTCTTTATAGTCAGAAAAAGTTCCTAATGTAATAATGGCAATCAAACACAATGCTAATTTCAGCCACGAAAGTTTTCCTGAAATAGGCTCTACTTGATTTTTAAAATTCCATTCGACAATAATAAAAGTAAAAATGAGAAGTAGTAATTCATAATTATACCTTTCATTTTCTAAATATTGAGAGGAAAACCTTAGATCTATAAACATCCTCTTTATATAACTAAAAGCTTCGCTAATTGATTTTGCTCTAAAAAAGATCCAAGCAAAGCAAGTTATCGCAAAAGTGATTACAATATTAAAAAAAACGTTAACCGATTTTAAATCCCAATTTAATGAAACCATTTCTATATTAGAACGGTTCTTTTTTAATAGCAATAAGGGCAAAAAATAAAGCGCATTGATGAAACCCCAAACGATGAAAGTCCAATTGGCGCCGTGCCAAAACCCACTCACTAAAAAAATGATAAACGTATTTCGAATTTTCATCGCCATTCCACCACTACTTCCTCCTAACGGAATGTATAAATAATCCCGAAACCAAGAAGACAATGAAATGTGCCAACGACGCCAAAATTCGGCTATATCTCGAGAGAAATAAGGGTAATTAAAATTGCGTAATAAATCGATACCAAATAATTTAGACATTCCCAGTGCCATATCAGAATAACCAGAGAAATCACCATATATCTGGAAGGCAAAATAAACCGCGCCTAGCACTAAAGATAACGAATTCATGGAGGAATAATTATCAAAAATTGCGTTGGCATAAGTAGCGCAAGTATCTGCAATTACCACCTTTTTGACTAATCCCCAAATAAACTGAAAAATTCCTTCTTTAGCCTTTTCATAATTAAACTCTCTTTTTATTTTTACTTGTGGTAATAAATGTGTGGCTCTTTCTATGGGACCTGCCACCAATAATGGAAAGTAACTTACAAACAAAGAGTAATCGACAAAGTTGTATTCGGCTTTAATCCTTTTTAAATAAATATCAATTACATACGATAAACCGTGAAAAGTATAAAAAGAAATCCCAACTGGAAGAATGACATGCAGTAATAAAGGGCTCGTTTGCAAGCCGAATCCGTTGAGTAAATCCGAAAAGGAATCAGCAAAGAAATTATAATATTTAAATACACCTAAAAAACCAAGATTGACACTGATACTTAACCAAAACCAAAATTTTCGAATACTTTCTTTTTTGGCTTTTTCAATTTGAATGCCTGTATAATAATCTAAAAATGTTGAGAATACTAACAGAAATAAAAAACGCCAATCCCAACAAGAATAAAAATAATAACTCGCTATGATTAATAGCGCATTTTGAGTGCTTTTGTTTTTATTGAAAACAAACCAATACAAGATAAAAACAATAGGCAGAAAAATAGCAAAAGCAAAGGAATTGAAAAACATCTTGTCGTAGTATTGAACTTTATTAAATGATTTTAAAATGATTGTCGACCATTCTATCTAATGAAAAAGCTTTCTCAATTAATGTTCTGGTATTTTGAGTAATTTTAAAATCGCCCAAATATACTTTTTTTATTACGTTTTCTAAGGAATCAATATCTTTTGCTTTGATAATAAAACCATTTACAGTATTGGTAATTACTTCCTCATTACCGCCTACATTTGTGGTAATGACCGGTACATTTGCTGCCAAACTTTCTATTATAGAAAGACTAAAGCATTCCATGTGAGTGGGTTGTAGCATGTAATCATACTGACAAAATATTTCTTTTAAATTGGGTTGACATCCCATAAATTGAAAATTATCAGTTAATTTTTTTTGTTTAATTAATTCAATCAATTTCTCTTTATAAGGTCCGTCACCAAAAATGGCTATTTTAATTTCATTTTTAATTTCATCAGGCAAAAGCATCACGGCTTGTACTAAATCCTGAATCCCTTTGGAAGCTCTTAAGTGAGAAGCAACCATAAAAGTAGGTTTGAACTTATTTCTCTCGGTTCTTACTTTGATATCATTTATTAAAACTCCATTATAAATAGGAATCGTTTTATTTTTTAAACTACTACCAAAGTCTTTTAAAATCTCATTCACGGTATAATTAGAAACACCTACAAATAAATCAATGTATTTAGAAAATAAAATCCCTTTTAGTCTTTTCTGGAGTCTTTTTTTGAAAGGATATCCATTAATAGGCCTTGGATTGTGATCTACAACAATAATTCTGGCTGTAGTTCTTTGTTTAATTTTATAAAAAAAAGGAGTACATAATTCTATAAAATGAGTAATTATAGACTCATAGTTAGAACTGTTTTGAGTGCAATGATTTAGAAAAAAAGATTCTATGCTTGTCGCTGTATTTTCAAAAATAGTAAGTTTTGCATAATCGCCATGACTGGATTGATTTGGAAAAAACCAATCGACCTGAATGTTATTCTGTTTACATTTTGCATCAAACTGCCAAAAAAAACAATCCATGCCGCCTACTCGCTCGGGCAAGAGTTCGTAATTACAAAGAACCGCTATTTTTCTTGACTCCATTTTCTTAAAATTGTTACAATTCGCTTAGATGTTCCTTCTAGCGGTTTTCCGATTTGCAGTTGAATTAATTCTTTTCTTTTTTCGGTATCCGTCTCTGGATTTTGGAGATATAAATTTATGGCATTTATTAATTGCTGTTCCGTCTTAACAATTTGACTGGCTTTGGAGTTAACAACGTATTCAATATGCGGATATTCTAAAAAACGTTGGTCATCATAAAGTCCATTTCCATTATTACCAAAAACGGGATTAATTACTGGTTTGTCAAATTGCATAAAATCCAGACTCATGGTAGACAACATATTAACATTTAAATCAGAATATTCTAAAATACTCCTTAAATCTATAACATCTTGTTTTGATGGAATTCGTTGTGACCATTCCTCTTGATGTCCTTTTCTAGATAAATGCCATTTGGGATAATTCCATTTTATGAAAGGATATTTGGCAACAAAGCTTTCAAAACGAATGGGATTTTCAGCAGGGGAAGTTCGAACTAAAAAATTGACATCTTGAATTTTATTTTTTTTAATAGCTTCGGCAATTACAGTTATATATAGTTCATCATTCTTACTCGTCGAAATATCACCACAGCTAAAACAAATAGTTTTTTTTAAAGCATTTAAATTAAATTGGGTATAAAAATTCTCTTTCGTAGCTTTATATCGTTCCAAAACATAAGGCTCAAATTGTGGTGTACCAACAACTTCAATATCCTCAGCATTAACTTTTTTATAAAAATGTAGTAATTCAGTCTTCATCAATTCACTCCAAACTAGGAAGTAATCAAAGTTAGCAGACATTCTCCCTTTCGAAGCCAGATTGTCCCAACTAAAAATAAAAGTAGCCGTTTTTATTTTTAATTGCTCTGCCTGATAAACCAATGGTGCAATAAATGGAGGCCGTTGATGGGTAAAAAACAACATATCAAATTGTTCTTTTTGTAAAATTGTTTTATACTCTTTTACAATTGCATTATTTTTAAAAGAGAATTGTTGCAATTTAGTATATCGCTGAATCCAATTTTCCGAATGAAATAGTGAAGTCCATTTAAAAATAAACCGAGAAGCATATCCTCTCGGAGTTTTTGTTTTTGACCTGTTTGCTTTTAAATTATCTGTAATTCCAAAATTACCTTTTTTATGCAGTTGCAAATGTGCTACTTCTTTAGCTTTCCTAAAAAACCAAGTTTGGAATTTTTCTTCAAAAACTTCTAATTCTATAACTCTTTTTTTTTGCAGAAAACCGTCATAAACAGATGCTGGCAAACAAGATAAAATAACTACCTCATCAAATTGCTGTTCCGCTTCAGATAGAAAATCACTTAGAATAAAATTTCTAAATCCTACTCCGTCTGTTATAACTATTGCTAGTTTTTTCATTACTTTAATTTTAAACAAATTCGCCTATACTGTTTTTTAATCATTTGTTCAATTGCAAATGTTTTCTTTTTGTAAAAAATAATTTTCGACTTTTGCTGTTTTCTATTAATTTCAAAATTTAAAGCTTTACCTAATAAATTATTTATTCTTTTGGTATGTTTTTTACTTAAACCATAACTTCTAGCATACCAAGTATGGCATAAAATTATTTCATCATTAAAAATCACGTTATTTGAAACCCCATCTTCTTCCATAACAGAATCTAAAAAAAGAAATTTCTTTCCTTTTCTTCTTAACCATAAATAGAAACAATAATAAGGTTCATAAAGACTTGAAATATCATATTCATAAAACAATTTTGCAACTTCATCATCAAATTCATTTTCAGTAAGGAACTGATTGCTAAGCATTTCTTTTTCATTCCAAATAACTTCAATTTCTTTGAAATTAAGTATTGAAAAAAACGTATTAATCAAATAGGGATTGTAATTCCGATGTGAAATAATCCCACCATCGCGAACCCCGCAAACTGTTATATCATTATTTTTCATTTTTTCAATAATAGAAAAAACAGCTTCTGAATTTTTAAAAACTACATCTTCGTCTGCCATCACTAACCATTCAATTCCTTTTCCTTTCAATTTATTGATCATAAACAGAATACTATGAATTCCATGCATGCCATTTCTTCCATCAATTACATATTTCTGAACGTTTTTAGGAAATAGTTGAACTGTTTTTTGATAAAGTTCAAAATTAGCAACAGTAGTTAAGATAGCAATAGGGGATTTATTCATTTTTTATTTGATTATTTTTTAAATAAGTTGAAGGTTCATTATTTTCTCCTTTATAAATAAAAATCATATTGTGGTAAAAATGCATTGAAACAATATGCTTGTCAAAATAATTTTTTTCATATCCATCTATCATAAATTCCTCATTGTTCAATGCATCAATTAATCTTTTGAAATAGAAATAGATGGTTGCATCTTAATTAAAATTTTCTGATGTTCCACCATATTCTTTCCAATAGGAAGTTTGTGTATCTTCAATTACATAAATACCGCCATTTTTAAGTTTCGGAAAAGATATTCGAACGTCTTTATTACGTGTTCGTTAATATGACCTACATTATCAATGATAATATCTAAATCTCCAATCTCTTCACAAATTGACATTAAAAATTTTTGATCGACCTGACTTCCTTGATAAATTTTTATTCTATGCTCTTCATGTGGTGATTTGCCATAAATATCAAGTGAATATATTTTACCTAAGCAAAAATAAGCCTTCCACATACGTAATGAATGGCCTCCATTCGTTGGAATATGGTAACCTCTAACTCCTATTTCCAATAATTTAATCTTTTTATATTTAAATGGACGGAAATGTTTTTGATAATGTTTTGTATAATAATGATATCCCCATTTATCAGTACCAAATATTTTTGCTAAGGTTGTCAAATTGTTCAAGACAAAAAAAGCTTTAATTTTATTGACTAAATTTTTTGTTTTGCGCTTGGTTTCGCTATCGAATTTACTTTTAATATTTTTTATCATCTTATGTTAAAATGTGACTGAGTATTTTAAATTTTAAATACTACCAAATTTTAAAATTATATTTTTTAATATAATTTCTTAATTCATTATGCTTAATATTAGGCATCAAAATTCTATAAATTTTTCTACTGGCTTTATTTTTACTACTTGAATAATAATTATTAGCTAATAAAACTGCTGACAAATTCAAATCATTCATAACCTCAATTGTATCTTGATTATAGGAACCATGAGGCAGAGCCAGATATTTTATATTCTGAGTTGTTAATTCGTTTAAGTTTTGTATCGATAATTGCAACTCTTTTTTTTGCTCTTCATAACTCAAAGTTCCTAAAGAGTAATGGTTATGTGTATGTATTCCTATTGAAATCAAAGGATGCTCTGATAAAAACTTCAACTCTGAATTTGTCAATGAACGAAATTCTTCTCTATGTATAAAAGAGATATTATTTATCTTTTCAAACGCTAAAAACCATTCCTCTTTGTCTTCATTTCGCAATGCATGAACAAAATCAGTAAGAATCTTATAGGAACGATTTGATTTTGAAATTGCGTTATTTTGATTCGGAACAAAAAATGATTCCTTGCAATTGGAATAATCAAAAACCAAACGGTCCCACCAAAACTCGTCTTTAGAGTCTATATTTAAAGTCGTTACAAAAATGGTTGCAGGTAGCTGATATTTCTCTAATAGCGGTAATGCATTTATAATATTATCCGCATAACCATCATCAAACGTAATTACAAGTCCAGTTTTTTTTAGAGAAGTCCACTCTTCCTCTAGTCTTAGAATTTGAAAATTATTTTTATAAAAAAGTAAATGCTTTTCAAAATTAGAAATATCAACTGACAATCCTGTTAATTTTTCTCCAACGGAATTATTAATTCTATGATACATCATTACTAAAACAGGTCTACCAAATAGAAGCCTACTTTTTACCTTTAAAGAAATATAGTAACAATTTTTAATTGTCTTTAAAAAACTCATTCTCTGTCTCTAAATTGTTTTTGGTGATTCAACTGCCAAATATTCTCTTTTTGAAGACACTCGAGAAATAATGCTGTACTATTTCCTTTTCCAAAACTGGCATCTGACCTTTTAATTTTATGAGTATCAATAACTGATAAAGCTTCTTTGATTGCTTGAAATCCATAATCAACATTAATAATATCGGCTTGAACTGCTCTATTTTGTTGACGAGTTCCAATATTAATAATTGGAATTCCATAATAAGGTGCTTCCCGAATTCCTGCGCTACTGTTACCTATTATAAACTGACTATTCTTTAATAGTGTCAAAAAATATTCAAACCGTAGTGA
Organism: Flavobacterium pygoscelis; assembly: GCF_023162025.1. Taxonomy (NCBI): domain Bacteria; kingdom Pseudomonadati; phylum Bacteroidota; class Flavobacteriia; order Flavobacteriales; family Flavobacteriaceae; genus Flavobacterium; species Flavobacterium pygoscelis. Next base: position 391,759 of record NZ_JALNUB010000004.1, read on the forward strand.
TGGAAAAATCCGGAATCGGGAATTGTCTTTTAATTTTTTATATTCTTCTATTATAAATTGGCTTCCCAAATCATTATTTGGATAGATAACTACATAATTATGATTATCGGCTGCTAATGATTTTACAAAAGTTTCTGCAAACGATTGCATCTGATTTACCTCTGTCGTAACAGGATGAAACATTACGATAGCATAGTTTTCAAAACTAATATCATAGTATTTTTTCACAACCGATAAATCAGGCAAATTATCCGAAAACATAATATCAATATCGGGTGAACCAATGGTAAAAATGGAAGATTCTATTTCGCCCATTTGCTTCAATCGTTTAGCGGCCTCATTATTAGATACAAAATGTATGTGGCTCAATTTACTCACACTATGACGAATCAATTCATCCACCGTACCTGATAATTCTCCTCCTTCTATATGAGCTACCAAAATATTATTTAAAGAACCTACAATTGCACCTGCTAAAGTTTCTAGTCTATCGCCGTGAACAACAATCAAATCAGGTTTGACTTGTTTACAGTAAGCCGACAACCCTTCGATGGTTTTTGCCAAAGTTAAATCCATCGTAGTCTCATGAGTATGATTTTCGAAAGTATGAATGTTTTTAAAATTACAGCGCTCAATTTCAATGAGGGTATATCCATATTGCTCCTGCAAATGCATTCCTGTAACAAAAACAAAAACTTCAAAATCTTGATCCCTATCAAGAGTTGAAATCAATGATTTTATTTTGCCAAAATCAGCTCGTGTTCCTGTTAGGAAGAGTATTTTTTTCATTCTAAAACTTTCAATTTTAATTTGGACTAAGGCATTTGCTAAGATGATCTCGACTGCGCTCGATTTGACAAATCTTCTATATTACTGTCACGTCGAGCGCAGTCGAGGCGCTTTTTTATTTAATACTTATTAAGATCAATCTCGACTGCGCTCGATTTGACAAGCGTAATGTTCTGCTGTCACGTCGAGCGCAGTCGAGACGCTTTTTTATTCTTATTAAGATCAATCTCGACTGCGCTCAATTTGACAATTTTATTTCCTTGCGCTCGATTATTGGACACTTGTTTTATTCTGCTGTCACGTCGAGCGCAGTCGAGGCGCTTTTTTTTCTTATTAAGCTCAATCTCGAATGCGCTCGATTTGACAATTTTATTTCGTTGCGCTCGATTGGATACTTGTTTTATTCTGCTGTCACGTCTACCGCATTCAAGACGATTTTTTATTCTATAATCTCATCATTTTTAGCATTATATTTATAATGAGTTGCATTTCTACACTCCGATAAGCTTTGTAATTTATTAAAATTTTCGTCTATTAAAGCTTGTTTTTTGACTCTACTCCACTTTTTAATCTTTTTCTCAAAATCAATTGCTTGATTTGGATCTGTAAAATCTTGATAAAACACTAACGTTACTGGTCGTCTAGAATGTGTATAAGATTCAGGATATTTCCCATCATTATGTTCCATTACTCGTCTTTCTACATCAGATGTTATTCCAACATACAATGATTTGTCAATACAAGAAAGGATATATACATAATAGAATTTCATTATTTATATCTTAAAATTAATTTAGGAGAGAGTAATCTCGACTGAGCTCGATTTGACACTTGGTTTATTCTATTGTCACGTCGAGCGCAGTCGAGACGTTTTTTTATTCTTATTAAACTCAATCTCGACTGCGTTTAATTGGAAACTTGTTTTATTCTGCTGTCATGTCGAGCGAAGTCGAGGCGCTTTTTTATTCTTATTGTGCTCAATCTCGACTGCGATCGATTGGACAATGTTATTTGGTTGTGCTCAATTGGACAAACCTTTCTATATTACTGTCACGTCGAGCGCAGTCGAGACGCCTTTTTATTCTTATTAAGCTCAATCACGACTGCGCTCGATTTGACAATGTTATTTGGTTCCGCTCGATTGGACAATTGTTTTATTCTGCTGACACGTCGAGCGTAGTCGAGACGCTTTTTTATTTAAAAACTTTATTCCTAAAATGAATGGAATTTCATTCTATATCATCCCAAGCTAATTGTTCATCATTTTTAATATCTCTAGTAGCAATTTTACCAAGAATATCACTAAAATTTTCCGCTAGTATTTTTCCTGTTCCTGGACGTTTTACCCAAATATTTTCTTTAGAAAACACTTCCCCTTTTTTAATATTTGTTATAGAACAAACCGTTGCAAAAGCAAAATCAATTGTGACTTGCTCTTCGTCTGCTGGTTTTTTAGTTCCACCACGCATCAAAGCTATTTCTGCAGATGAAACAATTAATTCTTGACAGGCTTTTTCATCCATACTACAAACTATATCTGGACCTGTGCGCTGCATGTGATCTGTAAAATGACGTTCTAAAATACTCGCTCCCAAAGCTACTGCTCCTAAACAAGCATTATTATTCAACGTGTGATCTGACAATCCGAAGACTTTGTCTGGAAAAGCTTCATGCAATTCGACCATTGCACCAAAACGCACCAAATGAATTGGTGTTGGATATAAATTGGTGGTGTGTAACAAAGCTACTGGAACATTGTGTTTGTCAAATATAGCTACTGCTTTCTGAACACTTTCTATAGTATTCATTCCTGTACTCAAAATAATAGGTTTACCAAACAAAGCAATGTGTTCTAATAAAGGATAATTATTACACTCACCTGAACCAATTTTGTAGGCTGTAATATCAAATTTTTTCAATCTTTCGGCTGCTGCACGAGAAAAAGGAGTTGATATAAAAATCATTCCTTTATTTTCAACATAATTTTTTAATTCTAATTCGTCCGCTTCATTGAGTGAACAACGTTCCATTATTTCATAAATAGAAACATCCGCATTGCCTGGAATCACTTTTTTAGCAGCTCCACTCATTTCATCTTCTACAATATGAGTTTGATGTTTTACCACTTCAGCACCTGCTCTTTTTGCAGCGTCAACCATTTCTTTGGCTGTTTGCAAAGAACCTTCATGATTGATTCCGATTTCGGCAATAACTAAAGGTGGGAAATCTTGCCCTATTTTTCTCCCAGCAATTTCTATAAATGGATTCATAAATTAGATTCCTAATTAGGATTTTATATGTTTGTGGTATAAATATTTAGCATAGTCAAAGTCTTCTTGTGTGTCGATATCAACGTTGGCAAAAATATGATCTATTTCGAAAGGATAAGCATCTTCAGATATAATTATATCTTCAAGAATTAAAGCCGCTTTTGTAATGTATAGTAATCCATTTTCAAAATACAGAGGATCGATATCCTGACTTCTTTGACCAATTTTATAATTTTCAGGAATAAACCTTTGATCTATTATTTTTCCGAATTTTTTATGATTTCTTGAAACCGTAAACAAACTGTTACACTTTTTTTTTTGATATATTTCAAAAGTTTCTTTCAATAAATTTTCTGGACGAATAGGATTGGTAGCTTGAAGTAAAATAACATTTTCAACCTCTAAATCAATAGATTGCAACACATGCTTTAATGCAGAGACTGTGGGTTCAAAATCACCAGAAATCTGCTCGGGTCTGTCAACTACTTTTGCTCCATATTCTAAAGCAATTTTTTTAATTTCGGCATCATCTGTCGAAACATACACTTCATCAATAAGTTCACTATTGGCTTGTGCAAATAATATACTAAAGGATAGTAATGGGACTTCATCAAGCAATTTAATATTTTTCTGAGGCAATCGCTTAGAACCGCCTCTAGCAGGAATTATGGCAATGGTTTTCATATAACAGTTTATTTATCCTCTGGTTTCCAATACAATTTAGTTTCTTCTAGTTTCTGATATTCCTTATATTGCTTCATTGAGAGCCTATTTGAATTTTTAATAATCTTTGGAATAGCCAACAAAACATCTAACATAGCTAACAAAACTGCTTTTAATGCTTTCAAATCACCTTTTAACACTTTCGTTTTTAGTTGAATCCAAAGTGTATAAAATAATTTTCGAGGAATAACTGGAATTGGATAAAATAAAAAATAAAGATACCAACCCGAACGTAAGGAACGTTGCAAACGCAAACTATAATCGGTGTCTTTTTTTCTAGCTTTAATATTTACTCTATGATTTACTAAAACCTCGGGTAAATAATGAATTTCCCATTTGCTTTTAAATAAGTGATACGATGCAAAATCTTCTTCTCCATAAAACATAAACCAAGCTGGGTAATTTGGAACCTCTCGCCAAGCAGCCATTCGCCATACATTTGCACCTCCTGCAAAACTTTTCATTCGGTATGAAACCTCATTACAATCTGTGCTTTCTGGTGCTTCTAAATCCCAAAAAATTCTAAAACTCAACAATCCTATTTGGGGATTAGCATCAAAAGCTTTTTGAATAATAGCTAAAGGATTTTCTGTAACAAAATGCAAATCATCATCTATTGAAATAGCAAATTCAGCCTTTGTTAAGCTCATGAGTCTATTGCGACTGTATATTAACCCTTCACTTTTTTTATTTTGAATTAATTGGATCTCTGGATAATTGGATTGTAAAAATAACACTGTATCATCTGTAGAGCCATCATCGCAAATAATACATTCGACCGCTTCTCTAATTAATAAATGTTGGATTTTAACTAATGTAAATGCTAAATCATCTTTACGGTTTTTGGTGGTGATAAGTATAGAAAAAGTAGGCTTCATATATTTTAATAGTTCTGTGCGATATCTTTTGGCAATCTTTTATTAATATAGAAGTGACGAAGAAAAAAATTATTTTTTAATAATTTATTGAATAATTTATTTTTAATAAAATACATTATTTTATTACTTTTTAAAATAGACCCAGAATATAAAGGAATTATTCTTTTACTTTCATCTTCTAAATCATCTAATACTTTTTGCATCCACTCTTCATAAACGTTCCCCATATGATAGGCATAATTATTCTCCGTTGTTAAACGCCAACCTCCTTTTTTAGTAACTGGAACATCAAACAGCAATCGATCAAACTTTGAACTTATATATTCATCTATCTTTATTTTTAAATTTTGTTCCAAAACTTCATTCTTGTAGGTTGCCACAAAATGCCCAGAACCAATTACTGCCTTACAATTTGAACTTTCTGAAATCGTTAATTGATAACGTAAATATTCTTTATTATAGTCATTATCCCAACCAATGCTTTTATAAAAATGTTTTATTCCTTCTGGGTTAATAACCTTTGTGAATTTTAATTTATTTGAAAAAAAATTATCAAATAATACATTCGCACATAAATACGAAAATGATTTTAATTGAGGGACTATTCCAACAACTCCAGCTTTAGGAAACGTATTAAAAACTTTCATTGTTTCATTTTGCCATCCATTCAAAAAAAGAACATCGGCATCAGCTATAGTTACATACATAAAATAATGTCCTTTCAACCCTTTTAATACTGCATTATTTTTACCAATATTTGTGGTATGAATGAGTTCCTTTATAAATCCATTTTTATAAACTCCATTGAGATAATTCACTACTTCCTCACAACTCCCATTATTAACAATAGTAATAAAGGTTTTGGAATGAACCGTTTTAAACAAAGAATCCAAGCAAATCTGTAAAATTTTAAAACAGTCGCTGAAATAGCCTTCGTTATTTGGAATGTAGACTGGAATAATAACTTGATGTAAATAATCCGTAGCTTCTTGTTTATCGTTTTTACGAGGGTTATTTCCTATTCGCATTTGTAAAATATACTTTTTATAATTCTATTTAAAAATTTAAAATAGGCTATAAATTTGCCGTTTTTAAAATAGGTAGCAGAAATTTTATAAAATAATTTAATATTACTTCTATTATTTAAATAGCGTTTTGAAATTCTTTCTAGTAGAAAGTCAATTTCGTAATAAGTAAAGTATTTTTTTTTATTTAACAATAAGTAATTATAAAATAAATATGAACTTTTCTCTTTCTGTTGTTCAAAATTTGAACTTCCTGAGATACTGAGTTCGGAAATTCTTACCTTAACATAAGAATTATTAATGGAATAAATATCATTGAAATTAGAAAATTCTAACACTGCTAAAACATCGGACCACCAAGCTAAGGGAAAATTTTTAAATCCAATTTTATTTACTGTTGAGGTTTTAAAAACATACTCGCTTAATGAACTTCGCATAGTATTGAAAAGGATGTTTTTTGAAGATTCAATTTCAATGTTTTGAATTTTATTAGAAATTGGATTAGTTTTGCTATCTATTTTAATAACTGAAAACCTCACAACGTCATATAGTTCTTCAAAAAAAAGTCTTTTATTATAAAATGTTTCTACAAAATTTTCACTTAAAACATCATCATCTCCTAATAGCATTAACCATTTTTCATTTTTATTTAATTTTATACAACGTTCCCATTGCTTTGTTAATGATGACCTTCCAAAATTATTATCAAATTTTTGATAAATAAAATCTATTTTATTTTCATATTTTTTTAATAATTCTGAAGGATTTTCTGGACTAAAATCATCTCCAATATAAACTTTAAAATTCCTATTCGTTTGATTTGACAATGATTTTAAAGTTTCATCAAAAAAAGTAATTTTATAGTATGGAATTATGATTGCTAGCATTTATTTTAATATTCTTTTTATAAAAACAAATGGTGAAAGCAAAAATTTACCTAATCTAAATGTGTTGCTATCAGTAAATTCTTTTTTTATTTCATTTACTATATGTTTTGCTACCTCAGTTCCATCAAAAATTGTAGTGTTTTGTTTAGAAAACTCAGCATTTGACGCAATTATAATTAAAAAAGTCAAATCATTTTCAATACTTACTATTTCAGTATAATCTCCTTTAAAAAATTTAATTTTTTTAATGTACTCGTTTTCAGAAATAAGAGAAGAACCGTTTATATGTGCTTGGTTAAGTAGTTGTGCAAATTTAAAATATTTAGATATTAAATCTAAAAACTCATTTTTATACAATTCTTTAACATGAAATGAATTTTTAAAATTTCTTACATCACTATAGTAGTGTTTATCTGGCGTGGATATAATTAAAATTCCATTTGGCTTAAGTACTCTTTGAATCTCTAGCATCATTTGCTCATGTTCGTCATGGTGTTCTAATGTTTCATAACTTATAACAACATCAATACTATTTGATTGGACAGGAATATTACTAGTACTACCACTTAAATATTTTAAATTGTTTTTTATATACTTTTTGCAAGCTTTATTTATGGTTTCTGCATCAATATCTACTCCAAAAACATATTTAGCTTCGTTACTCATGAGGTTACTTCCATAACCTTCTCCACAAGCAATATCTAGTATTGTTTTATCTTTGATATACTCTAAAGCAACAGCATATCTATGCAAGTGTTCGGTGGTGTCTCTAGAAAATATATTTGTCTCTAAGCGTTCTCCAGTCCATTTTTTTTTCATCGGTAAAATATTTAGTATTTTAAAGATTATTAATAATTTTACCTAAAGATGTTTTAAAGTTTTCATCTGAAAAATAATCTCCAAAAGGGGTAACTTTTTCATTCGAAATCATTCTATCATCAATTAACCCTTTTAATTTTTGTTTTATCTCTTGTACATTATTCATATCGGCAATAAACCTTTCATCAGTAATAATTCCCCTCAATTCACTTTTTTCAGGAGACACACATAAAACAGGTTTACCATAAGCTGCCAAAAAAGGAGCTTTACCCACTAAAATATTACAATACAAAGGCCCATTTTCGAGAATAATAATAATATCACTTTCGTGAATTTGCTCATTTGATGAGTTAGAAAAATTTAAACAATCCAAAATTTGAATATTTTCGATTGAACTAAATTGTTGTTTTAATTGCTTTATTCCTTCTCCTTTTACTCTTAATATAAATTCTGTATTTTCTTTATAACTAACATTTTCTTGTACTAATTCTTGATAAGCTATTAATAAATTTTCTAGATTTCTGCCGAACATTATTGCTCCATGATACGAAATGCTAATCTTTTTATTTTTAGCTAACATTTGACTTTTATCAGATAAATCAAATACTGTCTCATCAAACTGGTGTGGCAAAGTATAAAACTTCTTTTTTGATGCATATAAATGTTCTAAATCATGAGACATCCATTGTGCGGAACTCGAACAGGTTTTAGCTTGAGCAACGATTTCCATCATTCTTTTTAATCTAAACAACTCTAAATTTGAAAGATCCGTTTTAGATCCCACATACCAAGATAGTGGATATGGATCGTGAAAATTAACTATTGCTTTTTTTAGAATTGGTAAATTATGAGTAGCCAAAATAATTTCATGATCTATACCTGCACTTCTAATAAAAATATGATCGTAAGCTTTATAATGTATTGTTTCTATAAATTTTGCATATTGTTTATGAATATTACGTTCTTTTAAAGATACATGAAATAAACGCCAATAAAAACGGTTCCAAAAAATAGTCCAAAAGGGAACTTTAATATTAATAATTTTTTTTTCAATTGTATTTACGGGTAAGAGATTCAATTGATCCTCTGTATCAGTATGAACAATATAAACAACATCAATTGTGGCCTCTGGATAAGCTTTCCGCAATTTAGCCAAAAATGACCTCGAAATTATACCTTGACTTGTCCCCGAAACACGCAAATCTTGTTCAACAATTAAAAACTTCATCTAATACTTTTTTTTATCTTTAAACTTAAAGTGAAAAATCTTTTGAACTGTAAGAACTTAAGATACAATGAAAAAAGTTGTAACCAGTGCTTAAGATTTTTCTTATTATCTAATAATGTTTTTTCAATACTATTAAAAATTTCTTGAACTAATTGTTTAGATAATTTAACATCCTGATTCTTTAACAAGAAATAATAAAACTGAAACGTAGAAACGTTTTTGATTACACTATCATCCGTTCTGCTTGTAATATTTATTCCACTTAATCTAAAATAAACTATTGCTTCATTAATAGTGAAAATTTCTTTCAATCTCGAGAATTCTAAAACTGCTAATAAATCACTATACCAAGCCAAAGGAAAATCTTTAAATTGTACCTTCTCTACAACTTCCTTTTTAAAAACATACTCGCTCAAAGAACTGCGAGTTCCTCCTTTAAACTTTCTAATCAAAAAATCACCTGCTATTTCTATTTTAGGATGTTGATGAATTTTGGATATTGTTTTACCGTTTTTATCAATAACCTGCGTTGCAAAGCGTACTACAGTACTATCCAAATCTTCTATTTCTTTTAAATTTGAATAAAAAGCTTCGACACAATTATTTTCAAGCACATCATCATCCCCCAAAATTATAATCCAATCTTCATTACTAGAAAGGGCAATACATCGATTCCATTGCTGAACTAAAGATATTCCTCCTAGATTTTCCTCAAATTTTTGATAAACAAAATTAAATTGATCCTGATATTTATCTAGTAATTCTTTTGGATTATCAAGACTCGCATCGTCTCCGATATAAACTTTGAATTGTTTATTGGTTTGATTAGCTAAGGATTCTAAGGTTGCTCCAAAAAAATTTATTTTATAATAGGGAATTACTATTGCTAGCATTTATTTTAATATTTCTTTGGTTACATTAAGATAAGCTGAACCCCATTTTTTACAAGGCTCTAAATGATTACCTTCTGCCCATTCATTCCACGCATTTATAAAAATAAATTTTTCTGGAACATTATTCCATGGATAATTATCTTTAATATTTTTTAGCCATTCCCCATACATACCTGGAGTAGAATCATGAAGAATAAATGGATTTACTTTTCTCCTCGATGAGTTATCCCACATAGGAGTTATTCCTGGGTAAACGTTCTCTTTAAAACCCAATTCAATTTGCGTATTTGCATAATGGCTATAATCATTAAAATAACTAAATGATTCAACTGATAGTTTTAGTTTTTTTCTAATCCTGCGCTTTACTCGTTTTAACAAACTCGCTCCGTAAACGATGTTCTTAGACCGAGCATCAAAATCTGGTTGAAATTGAAAACCAAAATCAAAACCTTTTTCTTCTGGATAAAAGGAATTTGCTTTATTCTGTGCAAAACCAATATATAAATCTGGAAAACCAGCTTCTTTAACTGCTTGTCTCCATATTGAAATTGTTTTTTGAATATTTGGAAAAAATTTAGATTTATACACAATAAAAACTGGTTTTCCTTCAACCTTAATATATCGTTCCTCTTTAAAGTAAGTAATCAAATGGTTTATGTGAGCTATATCATCCTCAAAACTATATTCTTGACGTAATAGTATTTGATTGTCTTCACCATCCCATCTTCTAGTCCAGTTTTCATTAGCCCAACACATCATGAAAGGTAAATCCTCTTTTGGATTTTGCATTTTTCTATCTAAAGGTTCGTGTAGCACACGTTTACCATTAAACCAATAGTGGTAATAGCAAAAACCATGAATTCCATATTCTTTTGCCATTGCTTCCTGAGCCAAACGCGTCTCTTCTAATCTCAAATCATAAAAACCTAAATCTGCGGGGAAATGTGGTTGATAATGTCCTTCAAATCTAGGCTGGGCTTTAGTTACATTCGTCCATTCTGTAAAGCCTTTTCCCCACCATTCATCATTTTCTGGAATGGGATGGAATTGAGGTAGGTAGATAGCGATGGGTTTTATTTTATTTTGAGACATTTCTTGAATTAAATATTTTTCTTTTTATTATTAAAAAAACTGGAGGCAAAAACAACTTAAAAAAAGATTTAAAATCACTTAATTTTAAAAATGAAATATTGCCAGATACATTTTCTTGATTTATACTTTTAACATTAAAAATAGATTGATACAATAAGTCACTATTCCATTTATCTTTTAATTTTTTATTATTAGTATTCATTACATCATTTTTTCGCATCATACTGTTCTCATGAAGTCTAACTAAAACTTTTGATTTTGGAAAATATCCAATATGATGAAAACTTATGTTGTTAATAGCGCAACGTAAATTAAAATCCCAATCTTCGAGAGAATTAAGTTGTTCATCAAAATTGCCTATTTTGTGAAAAATACTTTTTTTATATAAAGGGGCACATATTACAAATGGGTTTTTAATGTCAAAAAGTTTTTTTAAATCTATTGTGTCATCATAATTAATTATGGTTTCAGGTATAAAATTGTTTCGTCCAATAATTCTTAAATTAGAAATACCTTCATTATCTTCAAAATATCTGTAACCCGAAATTAGAACATCAATATTTTTATAAAAAAATTGAGATTGGCACTGTAACTTATTACATTCTAAAATATCATCACTGTCCAAAAACTGAATAAAATTACCATTTGCAATACCTAAACCTACATTCCTGGCACTACTTAATCCCCCATTTTCTTTATAAACATATTTAAATCGAGAATCTTTCTTTAGCCATTCTTTAGCAACTATTTCTGTATTATCTGGACTACCATCATTCACAATAATACATTCCCAATCCTGATATGTTTGATCCAATACCGATTGTAAAGCCTCGTTCAAATATTGGGCTTGATTGTAACAAGGGACTATGATGGAGATTTTAGTCATTTTTTTTAAATAACCATAATTGATAAATTTCAATTTCAGCAGCATTTAAAACTGGTGATATCGAAAATCTTTCTAATTCTATTTTGACAAAAGAATTTTGAGTAACTAATTCCTCAAGCTCTTTTTCAAGAATCCAATCTTCGATAGGTTGATCAGGGTTCATATAAAAATTCCATTCTTCTTGAGCTTCTTTCCTTGGAGTTGTAAGAATTAAAAAACCGTTAACATTTAATAATTTATTTATATCTTTTATAAAAGCACCTTTATTTTCATCTGAAATATGTTCAATAACCTCCGATGAAACGATAAGATCATATCTTTTATATTTTTTATCATTTAATAAATCTGTTGTTGTACCACAAAAAAAATTAAGATTAGGAAACATTTTTTTAGCATAATTTACTACACACTCTATTGGCTCAATACCTAAAACATTCCCATGCTCAGAAAGTAAATTAGTTAACCAACCTCTACCACTTCCCAAATCTAAAATATCAATAGAATTATTCTCAAAATTATTTTTGACATTTATCAAAAATTTATTGATTATATTCCATCTCAAAATTTCTTCCTCATTAGGATCAGGTTTATTCCAATTCGGATTATCAATAAACAATTTTTTATAATAAATATCCTCTTCTGAATATTTATTATAAAATTTGCTTTTAAGCAAAACAAACACTTTTTTTATTCTATCAATCATACTTCAACTATTTTAAAATCTAAATTTCATAATGCCATTTTACATTTTCGTGAAACACTTTATTAATCCTAAAATCTAAGTTATTAATAACTTCACAATCATATGATTCTGAAACAATAAATCTAATAGCTTCTTGATGATTTTCAATATCTGTAATTGAATCACCTAGATACAAATCAATACTATAATTTCCTGGAAAAAGTTTAATTTTATCAATAACTATAGAAATCTTGCCTCTATAAATATCTTTATTATGAACCTTTTCTTTAAGATAGTGTTTATTATTAATGCCAATTAACGGAACGTTGTTAACATCTTTAATAACGATTCCAAAAACAAGGTTTTTTATTAGAACACTTGATTCAAAATAAAGTTCAATTTTAAACTCAGTATTATATTTAAGAATGTTATTTTTAGTATTCAAAACTGCTTTTCGAATAACTTTTTTTCCGACAAATGTATCTATCAAGTCTGCATCATTATCATGTTGGTACAAATCTAATGCTTCTTCAATCCCTCCCTCAAAAACTACTTTCCCATGCTCCAAAACAATCCCTCGCGTACACAAATTCTTCACCGCCGCCATATTATGACTCACAAACAAAACAGTCCTTCCGCCCTCTCTAGAAATATCCTGCATTTTACCGATAGCCTTTTTTTGAAATTCAGCATCACCCACGGCGAGAACTTCATCAATAACCAAAATTTCGGGTTCTAAAAAAGCGGCTACCGCAAAAGCCAAACGAACGGTCATTCCAGAACTGTATCTTTTTACAGGTGTATCAATATAGCGTTCACAACCAGAGAAATCGATAATCTCCTCTAGCTTTGAGGCAATTTCTTTTTTGGTCATTCCTAAAATAGCGCCATTGAGAAATATATTTTCTCTACCAGTCATTTCACCATTAAAACCAGTTCCTACTTCTAACAAGGAAGCAATTCTTCCTCTTGATTTTATACTTCCAGTGGTAGGCGCTGTAACCTTAGATAATATTTTGAGCAAAGTAGATTTACCTGCTCCGTTCTTACCAATTATCCCAAGGACTTCTCCTCGTTTAACTTCAAAATTGATGTCCTGTAACGCCCAAACATAATCACTATTTCCTTTTGTAGAACGGTCATTGACATCGCCAATTTTTAGATAGGGGTTTTCCTTACCTCTTATTTGGTGCCACCAACGATTTAAATCATGACTCAGCGTACCTGTACCGACTTGGCCTAAGCGGTATTGTTTGGAAATATTTTCAGCTTTAAGAATAACATCTCCATTCTTCTCATCAACATCAAAAGAAGTGGAATGAATGTTTAATTCCTTATTTCGTAATTCTTTGTCCATTATTTACTTTGAGTTATTTCTTCTTCTTGTTGACTGTTTATTATAAGTGCAGTTTTTAGATGGTCACTTTTATAAACAATTAAAAATTAACTATTTTAACACTTTTATTAAATCAATTTTTAAATTTTATAAACACAAATAGGCGACTATTTTACACGGCTTCGCATACTCAGTCACAGGAATGAAAGAGATAAATTACACTTTATTTTACTTAGGAAACGTTACTTTTATTTTAAAAAAAACCTATCATTATGTCTTAAACAGTACATCTTAAAAAGATTATACTGTATCTATAAAGTTCTTTTCAGTTCTATTAAAAATTAAAATTCCTACTAGAAATAAACTTATTGTTACCACAGTTGTATAACTTAGTCCTATAACAGAAACTTCACCCACATTTAACAGCATGTATCGGGTACTTTCAATAACATAAGCTAAAGGATTGTATTGTACCAGCCAAGCATAATGAGGTATTTTTTCTTTAATCAATGCCAGAGGGTACATCACTGCAGATACATACATGAGCAATTGTACTCCAAAACCTATTAGATAACTAAAATCCCTGTATTTGGTAACCAATGAAGAAATAACCATTCCCAAACCTAACCCTAATATACCCATTAAAACTATTAGAAAAGGAAAAAATACAATAGCAGGGTTAAAATGTAAAGCAGCACCTTGAAAATAATAAAGGAGATAGAAAACAATAAAAATAAAAAATTGAATTCCGAATTTAATTAGATTAGAAATTACAATTGAAAGCGGAACAATTAGTCGCGGAAAATAGACTTTTCCAAAAATACCTGCGTTGCTACCAAAGGTATTAGACGTTCCGTTTAGACAGGCCGTAAAATAATTCCATATCGTTATTCCTGCTAAGTTAAATAAAAACGGAGGAACACTGCCTGTGCTTATTCCTGCTAAATTATTGAATATAATCGTAAAAGTAATTGAGGTAAATAACGGCTGAATCAGATACCAAAGCGGCCCTAAAACGGTTTGTTTGTACATAGTTACCACATCTCTTTTGACAAAAAGAAACAATAAATCTCGATACTGCCAAACTTCCTTTAAATTAAGTGTGAAAAATTTATTTTTTGGCGTTATCTCAAACAACCAATCGTTATTTTTCTTTTCTGAATGATTCATTTATTTATGCTATAATCTATTACTAAAGTCTGTCTTAAGATAAACTAATTTTTCAACATTTCACATTAACTGGTTAGTATAAAAATGTTATTAGACAAAAAATATAAATTTAGTAGACAAAAAAAATAGTGTAAAGGTAAATCATAAAAACGTATAAATAAAAAAAGCACCCAGTTATTAAACTGGATGCTCTTTCAACTAATTCTAAAACTTAATAATCAATATAATTTTATTTTATTAGTCATTAGGAAGACATAATTTATTATATAAAAGCTCATTTAATGGTATTGGCCATATGTACTGAGAATCTGTTGTAGCTACAGATGGAGCACCACCCTTTGCAGGGAAATTTTGTGCTAATCTCATAATATCTGGAGATCTAAAACCTTCACCTAGTAATTCAATCCTTCTTTCTATTGCAATTTGATTTAATAAATCTTGAAAAGTCGCAAAAGACGCCGCCGTAAATATAGTAGTAGCATCTGATCTACCTCTTACTGCGTTCAATAATTGAATAGCTCTTGCATCAACTGTTTTATTATCTCTTACAATCGCCTCTGAAAGATTTAAAAGTACTTCAGCATAACGAATTACAGCAACAAAATCAGGATCTGAAGCATTTTTAGTCCATTTATTCAAATACGTTTTTCCTGAATTCACGACATTTAAAGCTTTTCGTGCATCAGTAGACTTCCAACCAGCATTTGAAAGGATTCCTGTAGGAAGCAAGGAATATTCGCCAGTACCAACAGTTGGATTGTAATAACTAACTAATGAATTTTGCGTTCCAGGAATATCTGTAGGACTATAAGCAAATGAAAACATATTCTCAGTGGTTAATGCAGGAGTAGCAAAAACAGCACCTATAGTAGGAGCTAATTTATTTGAAACTCCGGTAATAGAAGAGAAAGGCGCTGACATTGTAACTATTTTATTAGCTTCAGCAATAACCTTATCATATTTATTCATACTTAAATATACTCTAGTTTTTAATGCAATAGCAGTATTTTTATGCGCTCTAGTAGTATTGTCATAGGCATTCGCATTAGTCAACTGTAAATTTGCCTCAGCGTAATCTAAATCAATTATGATTTGGTCATAAACAGCGGCAACTGATGCACGAGCTAAATCACTACTTCCGCTATTTGTTTCGGGTTTTAAACGCAACGGTATTCCCGGTTTTGAACCATTACCATCCCAATAAGGTCTAGCGTACAAAGTAAGCATAGAATAATAAGACAAAGCTCTTAAAAATGATGCTTCAGCTTTATACTGAACTTTTAATGATGCTGGAATAGGAGCTCCTTCTAAACCCGCAATAACAACATTACATCTATTAATGGCTAAGTATCCAGCGTACCATAAATTATTAACTTCGTTAGTGCTAGATTGTAAACCAAAATTCCATGTAAATAAGTTGGTAACACCATTAGATCTATCATTATTAAACTCTTCCCCACGCACGTCTTGATAATTAAAATATCTTCCGCCATAAAATTGTCCTGTTTTGACACCACCATACATACCCAAAACCTGCTGTAAAGCTCTATCTGGTGTTTCAAATGCAGTAACGTCGCTAATTCTTGTTTGATTGACAGGTGACAAAGCATCTGTGTCGGTACAAGAAGATATTGCTATTGAGGCAATAAGTAATAAATATATTTTTTTCATTATTTCTTTTCTTTAAAATTATAAACTTAGATTTAAACCAAATGAAAACGTTCTAGCAATAGGTGCTGAATTTCTATCAACACTTGGCGAACCATTTGAATTTCCGTTTGTCGAAATTTCTGGATCAAATCCTGAATAATTAGTAAATGTAAAGGCATTCTGCACACTTAAATAGAATCTTAAGTTAGAAAGTTGAACTCTATCTAATAGACTCTTAGGCAAGCTATATCCAAAAGCAATATTTCTAACTTTCACGAAATCACCTTTCTCTAGATTATCTGAAATAGGCATAGAAGAACCATTTGAAATATTATCACCAAAAACAATTTTAGGAATATCTGTTACATCTCCTGGGTTTCTCCAACGATTTAGAACATCAGCCGAGTTATTCCAAACTCTCTGATCATGCAATCCAGCTTTTGTACCATTATACACATAGTTCCCTCCAGAGAAATACAAAGAAACATTTAAATCAAATCCTTTATACATAAATGTATTTGAAAAACCACCGTAATACTTAGGTAATGCTGGCCCTAAAACAACTGCATCTGCTGCTTGATTAGCCGCACGAGTAACAGATCCATCACTTACTTTAGTCCATCTTGAAGCTACTGGAGACGCATGATCGTACTGAACCGCTGTACCATCTCTATAATAAAAAATTCTTCTTCCGTTAGCAGGATTTACTCCTCCCGTTTTCACAATATAAAAGTTTCCAATAGACTCATTTACTCTAGTGATACTTGTGTTTTCTAAAGCAGTAGCAGTAATAATATCAGAATCATTAGCATCTAAAGATAAAACTCGGTTTTTTTGAGTCGAAATATTAAAACTTGTATTCCATTTAAAATCACCATTAGACAAAACTTTTGCGTTTAAAGTCAACTCATAACCTGTATTACTCATACTTCCAACGTTAGCCAAAATTGAGCTATCTGGAATTCCTGTAGAAGAGGCTTGTGGAACACTTAAAATCAATCCATCAATATTATTTTTGTAATAGCCTAATTCTCCTGTAATACGATCATTAAACAATCCAAAATTCAAACCAAAATCTGTTTTTTTACTTGTTTCCCAAGTTAAATTTTTATTTCCCGCTTGAGCATAAAAAAGTGTTGGATTTGTTCCGTTTAGACCTGCATTAAAGAAACTACTTGAAGCATAACTAGCAATTCCTTGATTATTTCCTACAAGTCCATAACTAGCTCTCAATTTGAACTGATTTAATACATTACCAATGGCAGAATTTTTAAAGAAATCCTCTTCAGAAACCGTCCAACCTAAAGATCCACCATAAAAATTACCCCATTTATTTCCTGGTGCAAAAGCAGAATAACCATCTCTTCTCCCGTTTATAGAAAAGTAATATTTTTTATCATAATCGTAATTAACACGTCCAAAATACGACTCAAGATAATTTTCAATCAATAAGTTACCCGCAGGAACTATTGTACTATAACCTCCTTGGTATTCATTAAAAAAAGGATCAGAAACCGTTTTTCTTGTAGCTCCCCAAGCATCTGTTTTAGAATATTGTCTTTCAGTACCTAATAAAGCACTAAAATTATTTTTTTCAGCCAAAGTAAGATTGTAATCTAATATATTTTGAATTGATTTTCTAGTATATCTATTCATGGTATTACTTGCTGTACCTTTATCAGTAAATCCGTCTCCTTGAAGTGGCCCTAAGAAATCTTTATTCTCGATAATTAAATTATCAATACCATACAAAGATTTAAAATTAAGCCCTTTAGCTATTTTTAATCCTATATAAAAATTAGAAATAATATGATCATTTTGAGCAATAAAAGTATTTGTATCGGTCAAGTATTTAGCATTAACATATTGTAACGCCGTTAAATTATTTCCATAACCTATCTGGTTTCCTCTTAAATTATAGGTTCCATCATTATTGAATGGTCCCACGTTTGGAGCTTGAACAAATGCTAACCTTGCTGCACCAGAAGCAGCAAAAGCAGCACCGTTTGCAGAACCCGTGTTTAAGCCATTGGTTTTAGCATTCGTGTAACTAAAGGTACCACCAATATTAATCCAACTATTTACTTTTTGATCTAATGTGAAACGACCTGTTTGTCTTCTAAAGTCATTATTAATAAACATTCCTTCTTGCTCTAATTGACCTGCTGATAAGAAATATTTAGTATTTTCAGTAGCACCAGAGATACTAAGGTTATGATTGAAAGCAACACCAGTTCTGTAAGCATAATCATACCAATTGGTATCTACAAGATTACCATTAGCATCTTTCATAGTATAAAAACCTCTTGTAGTACCATTTGCTGGTGTTCCAAAATTAGCTAGACCTTCATTTTTAATTTCAGTAAATTCATTTGCGTTTAAAAGTGGAATTAAATTGTAAGCACTTGTAAAACTAACAGAAGAGTCAAAGTTTATAGAAACTTTCCCTAATTTTCCTTTTTTAGTTGTTATCAAAATAACACCTGCAGCTGCTCTTGAACCATATATTGCAGCAGATGAAGCATCTTTCAAAACCTCTACACTTTCAATATCAGCTTGATTAATATCTGACAATGGATTATTGGCAGCATTACTTTGATTTAAATTGTCTCCATTCCAAGAAGGAACTCCGTCTATTACAATTAAAGGGTAAGAACTCAAATTAATAGAATTTATACCTCTAATACGTATTACTGCTTGATTTCCTAAAACACCGTTAGGAGAAGATGCATTAACACCAGATGCAGCTCCTGATAATGATTGATCAAAACTTTGAACAGGAATGTTTTTAATTTTGTCACCACCAATCTTAGAAATAGCGCCATTTACATCTCTTTTCTTTTGCGTTCCATATCCAACTACAACAACTTCATCTAAATCCTGCGAATCAGATTTCAACTTTACGTTTATCGTATTAGAAGCACCAACAGTTACAGATGAGCTATTCATACCGATAAACGAAAATTGCAGTACTTCTCCAACTTTAGCCTTTATGGAATAACTACCATTAAAATCAGTCTGAACTGATCTATTAGTTCCTTTTACAATTACATTTGCGCCTGGTACAGGACCAGAAACATCTGAAACAACACCCGTTACAGTTTTCTCTTGTGCAAAAGCTAACTGCATAGATAACGCTATCAATAGCGTGTAGATCCATTTAAATTTTAATCTCATTTTTTTGTTTGGTTTAGTTAATTATTCAGCAAACATCTTAATAAATTGTTAAATAAACTATTATTAACATAAAATATTAAATTATTTAACATTAATAAAAACTAGAGTTCAGCAAATACAAGACTTAACATTAAATAGAAAAAATTATTATTCTATAAGATCTATTAATTAATGACTAAAACACAATGAAAAATTAACAATAAAAAATTAAGATCAAATAAGTTGGAATACTTCAATATAATTTGTTTGTAAAAAAATACTATTAAAAAATATAAAATTAAAACAAAACATATTAAGAGTTTTACAAAATTGAAGTTCAGATCAAATGTAAAACTTCAAATTAGATTAGGATTAGGTAAAATATTAATACAAACTAAAAATTGATTTCAAAAAAAAGGCCGTCCATTTCTGGATAGCCTTTTTAAAAGATAACTGAATAATTAAATTAGTAGCCTTTATTCTGAATAGTATTAGAATTTGCATTTTTATCTCTTAATGGGATAAGAAAACTTGAAACCATAATAAATAATTATTGATACTCTTAACAACTTCTAAAGTATTAATAACACATCGCCAAAATTATTTATTTAACCAACAATAAGAAAAAGTATGCTAAATAAAAATACAATTACTCACAATCCGCAAAATTAAAAAAACCCGACTACATAAAGTAATCGGGTTTTTATTATTTTTGATTTTAAAGAAAAACTTATCTTGTTCCTCCTGCCCACCAAACATCTTCTGAATATACATATGATCCATCTCCAAAGGCAGCTTTTACTTTAGGATTTGTTGAAACATCTGAAGTACCATAACCAAACCTTTTTGGGAAAAATAGAGGTTTTGGATTAACTAAAGGAAGTAAGTCAGCGTTATTCATAGCTTTTAAACGTCTTACATCATTGTAAGCTTCAATACCTTCATTTTCATAAAAAGATATTTGTTTTTCCACCATAATTCTTTTTAAAAGATCATTTCCAGTTAAAACAGGAATTGTTGCAATGTAAGCATCTGCTTGTGCAGATGTAAATCTTACCACTTGTTCTTTAAGATACGCTGCTTTTATTGCAAGTTTCAAAGTATTTAATGCATTTAAATCTTGACCTAATCTCGCTTGAGCTTCTGCTTTCAAAAACAACAACTCATGGTAGCTTAATAAATATATAGGATTTTTATCACTTATCAATGCTGAAATAGAATAAATTTTAACAGCATTTACTTCATTCAAGATAGAATTATTAAAAGTTTTAACCACTCCAGCTTTTTTAGTAAAATAACCATCTGCTCTAGCGTCTAATGGACCGTTTGCATTTACTCTATCATAAAAACTTTTAGATACTGCTAAGTAACTTCTATCAGTTTCAAATCTTGAATATGGATTAGGAATGAAATTACTAACCAATTTAAGCTCTTCATTCGCCGAAGCAAAAGAAGCATCTACATAATTAATAACACTAGGATAATCAGCCTTTTTTAAAGACAAACGCATTGTATATCTAGCTAACAAACCATTAGCAGCTTTTTTCCACTTTGCTGCATTTCCTGCATATATTAAATCTTGAACACCTAAACTTGGATAAGTTGTGGTTTTCTCTAAATTTGAAATACCATCGTTAAGCGTTTTAAAGATTTCCTTATAAACATCTTCTTGCTTATCTAATTTAGGCTGAAGAATTTCTTTAGGTCTTAAAGCTTCTGAATTAGGAATATCACCAAACAAATCTGTTAATACAGCTAAATTATATGCATATAAGATCTGAGCTATTCCTAATGTTGTATAATTACCAGATTCTGCACCACCTACAGAACATTTAGAGATAATACCCTTCAAAGTACTCAATTGTCTATAGCTACTATTCCAGTTATTATTATAAGTAGATGCTAGTTGCGGTTGTCCGTCTCTGTTTTGTGCATCATACAATTGTCCAAAGACACCTGCATTCAATTCACTATAAACTCCAGCATAGAAAGAGTAATCTGAACCTGTTACATCAAAAGCTGTAGCAGTAATTACATCGGTAATAACTAATCTTGTTGGTACCGTTAATGGGTTGTTTTTGTTAGTATTTATTTCATCCATTTTGTCTTCTGAACAAGATTGAAATAAAAACAAACCTATAAAACCCGTTAATACAATTTTTATATTTTTCATTTTAAATATTTTATAAATTAGAATGTAAGATTTAAAGAGAATCCTATACTTTTTGCTTGAGGTATTGATAAACGCTCAAATCCACCACTGATATTATTATTTCCTTGAGATGCCTCAGGATCAATATTAGGTAATTTTGACCAAAGCAATATATTTCTAGCAAAAACACTAGTTCTTAATTCTACAGCTTCACTAAGTAATTTTGGAAATGTATATCCTAAATTTATTTCTCTTAATTTAACAAAACTAGCATCATAAACACTTGATTCGTGTATACTACTCAAACGGTTGTATAAGTTTTGTTGTCCATTAGGATTAGTTGCTCCTCCTAAGACGATATCATTTTTAGATCCATCAGCTTTAACTCCTGGATAAACATATCCTTTTTCTCTATCACCAGTAGCAACATCAACACCGTAAAGTGCCATAAGACTGTTAGAACCACTATAAATATTTCCACCATTCTTCCAATCAAAAGTAGCTCCTAAAGAAACTCTTTTATATCTAAATTGTGTAGAACCGCCTAAATTAAATTTAGGTGCAACTTCTCCAATAGCTTTAGCTTCACCAATCATTGGAAGACCATCAGTACCAACAATTACATTACCACCATTGTCTCTTTTAAAACTTTCTCCATAAATAACAGGAAATCTACTTCCAACACTAGCTCTAATCTGAGGAGTTACAAAACCACCTAAGAATATGCTCTCAACACCAGGAGCTAATTCATCAACATATGAGTCAATTTTTGAGAAATTTGCACTTAAATTCCATTCAAAATCTTTAGTTCTAACTGGACTAGCAGTCAACAAAATTTCATGAGCATCAGTATGAATTTTTCCACCATTTGTAACAAATGAAGCAGAACCTGTAGAACCCGCTAAAGGAACTGCAAAAATCTGATCCTTAACATCTTGCCTAGAATAAGTATATTCTAAACCGATACGGTTGTTAAAAAATTTAAAATCAAAACCTAATTCATAAGAACGAGTATTTTGTGCTTTTAAATTTGGATCATACAATGTTGTATTAGGAATAAATGAACTTACATCACCAATAGGATATTGTATTGGTGCTTGTCCCCAAAATCCACCACCATAAGTAGGTTTTGCATAAAAATCTTGTAAATAAGTACCTGCTTGTCCAACTTCAGCTACAGATCCCCTAAGTTTTGCAAAAGATAAAAAACTATTTTGTTTCAAACCTTCTAATTCAGTTAACACTACAGAAAGTGAAGCTGATGGGTATAAGAAATCTCTGTTACCACGTGGCATTGTCGAAACAAAATCTTCACGAATAGTTCCATTTAAAAATAAGAAGTTTCTAAAAGAAAGCTCAGTACTTCCAAAAAAACCAACATTTCTTTGCTGTGATCTGTCCTCTGATGAAGTCACAATTCTAGCATTAGAAATAGTAGCAAAACCACCAAGGTTAAAGCCTGATCCGTAATCGCTGTATCCTTTATTATTTTTATGATTATACTCGTTCCCTACAAGAACGTTAAGATTAAAATCTTCTGCAAAAACCATATTATAATTAACAGTAAATAAAGAGTTAATAACGTCAGATGTAATTCCGTACAAACTGATATTACTACTAGTACCTTTTAAATCGTGTTTACTACCAAATTCAAAAACATCTCTAAAATTAGTAGTGTAAGAATCCAAGCCAATTTGATATTTAAATGTCAATTTTTTTGATCCATCTGAACTTATTGTAGGTGCATATTGAATATTTGCGTTACCGTAAAAACGATTAGTTTTTTCGCTGAATTCATTATATTTAGCAGCCCAATAAGGATTGTTAAACGCTCCAGTTCTATAATAAACTTGATCATATTGATTAGTTGCAGCTTCGAAACCGATACCTTTTATATCATAACTTCTTGGAGCTCCAAAAACACCTGCTAATACTCCATCATTAGCTGAAGGACTTTTATCAATTTTTGTTTGAACATAGTTAAAAGATGCACCTGTTTTCCAATGGTCATTCAACTTAGTCTCAATTACTCCTTTTACAGTATAACGATTCATTCCTGTACCAGGCATAAATCCATCTTGCTTAGAAGACCCAACTCCAAATGAATAATTTGTTTTTTCTGTAGACTGACCTATGTTTATAGAGTTATTTATAGTAACACCAGTTGTAAAATAATCATTTATATTATTATATGATTTTGGAGCAACCCATGGATCTAAACCAGCTTTCAAACGTTGCGGAACATAATATAAACCTGGTCTAAGTGTACCACCGTTTAAAGCATTTGGAACATTTCCTCCATAAATTGGATCATTAGGTAATTCTGAAATTTTCGGCCCCCAACTTAGAGAGTTTGTAGGCTCATATTTACCTTGTGTACCTTGAGCGTATATATTTTGAGTTTCTGGCTTTTTAGAAATAGTTTCAAAACTAACTGAGTTATTAAACGAAATAACTGGTTTTCCGTTTTTAGCTAAACCTTTTCCACTTCTAGTTGTAATAACAACAACACCATTAGAGGCTCTAATACCATAAATTGCAGCAGCAGCTTGCCCTTTTAATATAGAAATAGACTCTATATCTGCAGGATCTATATCTACTGCACGATTTGCAACATCAGCACCAGTTACACTATTACCTGTAGAATAATCTGATGTAGAAGCTACTGGCATTCCATCAATTACATACAAAGGTGTATTGTTTCCTGTAAAAGATCTAGCTCCTCTAATTACGATTTGTGAAGAAGCACCTGGCGCTCCACTTGAAGGTGTAATTTGAACTCCTGCTAATTTTCCTTGTAAAGCTCCCGCTAAACTATTATTAGAAGCCTTGTTCAAATCTGCTGCCTTAACTTCTTGCACAGCATATCCAACAGCTTTAGCACTTTTTTTAATTCCTAAAGCAGTTACAACAACTTCTTCTAAAACATTACCGGCATCTTTCATTTTAACATTCATTATAGATGCATCTATAACTTTAGTTACCGGGTCCATGCCTACAAACGAAAATAATAGTGTTTCACCAAATTTCGCTTTAATTGAAAAGTTACCAGTAAAATCAGTCTGAACTGATCTATTTGTACCTTTCACGATAACGTTTACACCAGGAATAGGTCCCGTTGCATCTGAAACAACTCCCGCAATAGTTTTCTCTTGTGCAAAAGAAAACTGCATAGACAACGCTAATAATAGCGTAAAAATCCATTTGAATTTTAATCTCATTTTAATTTATTTGAATTAGTTATGTTACAAAAATGCTAATTTTTTCTTAAATATTATAGATTCATGCTCTATGAAAAAAATATTTAACATTATTGAGATAATAACATAATTTTAATCAAAATACCTTGTCAAAAAATCAGTATTTTAGGTTTAAAAAAACATAAAATGTAAAAAAAAAATTATAAAAATTTTATGAAAACCTCAATAATGACTCAATCTGACGTTAACAATCAGTTAAAAAAATGTAAATTATACTTTTCTTATAAAGTTTAATTTTTAGGCATGTGAAAAAATTGAATAATGAAAGATTAAAATGATAATTTTTCTTCATTAAATTCCTCAAAACTTACTTTATTTGTAATAAAATACAACAATTATGCTACATCCTTATTTTTTTACCCAAAATCTTGAAGCAGGAACTGATGAAGCCGGTCGTGGCTGTCTTGCCGGACCAGTTACGGCTGCCGCAATAGTCTTACCGAATGATTTCAAAAATGAAATACTAAATGACAGTAAAAAGTTATCTGAGAAAACCAGAAGTCAATTACGCCCTTTAATAGAGCAACAAGCCCTAACGTTTGCGGTAACTCATCTCGAGCCTTTAGAAATAGACCATATAAACATATTGAATGCTTCTATAAAAGCAATGCAGCAAAGTGTATTACAATTGAATCCAAAACCAGAATATGTAATTGTAGATGGCAACACTCCTTTTATCAGGAAAAAAGGATTTGTAAAAACAAACGGAAAAATATTCAGCGAATCAGAGATTAAAATATTAACTGCTATACCAAGCACTAGCATTGTCAAAGGAGATTCAAAATACATGAGTATTGCTGCTGCATCCGTTTTAGCAAAAACCTATCGTGATGAATACATGGATAAAATACATGAGGAGTACCCAATGTATAATTGGAAAAAGAATAAAGGCTACCCTACTAAAGAACATAGAGAAGCCATTAGAAAGTATGGAATAACGAAATACCACAGAATGACATTCAAGTTGCTTCCAGAGCAATTAAAATTTGAATTATGATTTTTATTTTTTTGTTATTTTTAAACAAAAAAAACATAATTGCATTCCAATTGATTGATTTTATTACACAAATTTTGCTTCAAATAATTCATTGAAGTGTTTCAAGACTTTTTGTTTCACTTCTTCTTCATTTACTTTTTCAACACCAAGTTCTACATTTAAAGAAGTAACTGCTTTACCACGAATCCCACATGGAATAATATTATCAAAATATCCAAGATCGGCATTAACATTCAAAGCAAATCCATGCATGGTCACCCATCGTGAGGCACGGACACCCATAGCACAAATTTTCCTAGCAAACGGAGTTCCCACACCTAGCCAAACTCCAGTCTCTCCTTCACTGCGTCCTGAAGAAATTCCATATTCCTGAAGCGTTAAAATAATAGCTTCTTCTAAAAAACGCAAATATTTATGAATATCGGTAAAAAAGTTTTCTAAATCCAGAATAGGATAACCTACAATTTGACCAGGACCGTGATAAGTAATATCGCCACCTCTATTAATTTTATAAAAAGTAGCCCCTTTAGCAGCTAGTTGTTTCTCAGATAATAATAAATTACTTAAATCTCCACTTTTCCCTAATGTATAAACATGCGGATGTTCTACAAACAAAAAATAATTGGGTGTTGCTAAATCAAGTTCCTCTCTTCTATTTCTAATTTTGAGATCGACAATTTCTTTAAAGAGCTGTTCTTGGTATTCCCAAGTGGCTTTATAATCCTTATTTCCTAAATCTTGAAGTTGTATCGTTTTATTCATTTGTGATTACAGAGAAAAATTAATCAATTTAGTTTCTGTCATTGGTGAGTGACAAATTTACAATTTATTATTTTGTTTTTTCCAAGAATCAACAATCGCTTGATAATATTGAGGAATCAATTTTTAAATAAAAAATTCACTCCTAATATCTTTAATTATTTTGGATAGTAATCAAAAAGCTATGCTAATCAAAAATCCCATTACTCTAAAACAACTTCTAGTGTTGTACTTTCAGGATCTTGTAAAGAATCGGATATAAGAAACCTTAGTGAAACAGATAATTTATCATTACTTATTATTGCTGCTGTATTCGAAACGTATTTTATTTTTTTAGGAAAATGATAATCTAAAACATAAGACTGATTCATTTTTACATCGCCAAGTTGCTTTAATAATGCTATCATTCTTGCTTGCTGTTTCTTTAATTCTTTTACATCGGTAATCGTAACGCTTCTTTTAAATACATTTCCATCAAAAGAATAACTTACTTTATAATAATGCTCCTCTGCAGACAAAGCATAATTATGTCGTAAATCATCTGCATACTCTTCCGTTTTATATAAGTCAGGAACAGCTTCGATTTTATCGAATTTACAAGAAATTACAGTTCTGAATTCTTTATCAAAAGAGTTTTTTTTGATATGTACATTCACCTCTTTGTACTGATTAAAAACTGACTTTTCATGCAAGGGTAGTTTAGAAAAATTTTCTTGATATTTTGATATATATTCTTTAAAAACATAGCTACTATCTATAAAATTATTTTCTTTAGAATAGTCTTCACCAACTAATTTCATATAACTTGATTCATCGCGCAATCCTTGAGTGGTTATTGTTCCGCTACCATCTTGATTTAAAAAAATAGTTTCAGTCATTTGACAAGCCGAAAAAAACAATATTAAAAATAAGGAGAAAAACGGTTTCAAATTTCGCATAATTTTTTTCCAAATATAGCAAAAATCTGACAATTAAAAGATTTTGATTTTTGACATTTATAATTTAAAAAAGAAAAATACATTTCAATTTTTGAAACAGAAATAACACATTACCAATATATTTATTAGCAGCAAGCAAAATGTATTAAAAAAAAACAATATTAATTTTTTTCCTATTAAAAATATCAAAAAAAAATTAATTTAAAACCAAATTTTAGTTTAATTAAAAAAGAACGAAGTTTGCAAAATATAAATAAAAAAAACCTTTTTAAATTAATTAAATGCAGAAAAAAACCTACAGAAAAATTTTACTTATAGTATTAATCACCCCATTTTTAATACTTAGTAGTTGCGACAGCGACACCAATTATGCTGCTTATGAGCCCCACTACAAAGCAACTATTGACGGATCTAAACTTCCTAAAGAAAATCGACCAATGACTATGTTTGAAGACTCAGAAAATCCTTCAAAAATGTATGACAAAAGCGATCGATGGTTTAGGGTAAATCAACCTTTACAAGTGATTCAAAAAACAAAGGATTCCGTACAAATATCTCTTTACTCTCCTGTAGGATTATCTGATGTGAAAATTTACGCAAAATTACCAAATTACGACAAACGATTTGTCATTTATCATTTTACAAACATCCCTGCTTTTCATCGTTCTTTTCATCAAATTCCTTTAGTGGCTGGGAAAAATGATTATTTATTAGAATCTGGCAAAACAGTAACTATTGATCAAATTACAGGGTTTTCATCTGGCTCAATCGAATTTTCGGTAGAATCTACGGATCCCTTATATGCTAAATTCAAAAAAATAAAATCTTCTCAATTGGTTCAATTTCACGATGGTTATCATTTGGCCGAATTAGGAAGGTTTTTGCCTATGAATCCTGTATTAGCTAAGGAAGCGATCACTATGATCATCAATTATTCTTATGCCTTGAGTCATCCCATTTACTATGATACTTTTGTAAATTTTGACAAATACAAACAAGAACAAGCAGCTGTAGCTGGAAAACCGATCAATGGCGCATTAGATTGGCATGGAAACGCTGAGGATGCTGACGGAAATTATGATTACTATTCGAAAGCTGAAATAGAGCAACAATATAAAAATTATGTTGACAATAGAAATCTGCATATAGCAATGGTTGGTGGCGATTCTGCGTTGGGAGGTGGCGCTTTAGCATCACAATGGGAATCTGGATACATAACAGGACATTGGACAGGAGAAATGTCAGTTTGGTCTCATGAATATTCTCACCATACTGGATACAGCCATAGTAGTAATTTAGCGAACAGTGGCGAAGGTGGAGGCCAACAAGAGATGTTAACCCAGTTTTACAAATACTTGATTCATATAAACGACTTACCCTTTATAGATCCAGAAATTTTGAAAAGCTGGACTAAAAAAGAATATCTAAACACAACTTATAAAAAACCAGTTTTCAAAATAAATGCCAATAATCCATTTTTGTTAAAATACAAAGGAACAGGGAAATGGAATTAAAAAATACCTACAAAATGAAAAAAATAATTTCCTATATATTCTTACTTTGTTTACTGACTAATTGTAGCAAAGACTCTTCAGAAACAGATACTCCCACGAATTATAATTATTATTACCCTACTGAAGATACTAGTATCTCGGCTACTGAAATTGGAGATGGAACTAAAAATTTGGATCCAAAAGGAATTGCGGTTTCGAACTCCAAATTATACATTTGCAACGGAGATGTTCTAGAAATATTTGATGCAGAAACTTTGGCCTACATCAAAACAATAGCCAATTATACCAAAGGTTCTACAACCATACCCTTTAGTAAACTTTCGTCGATCTCTATTGATAACGGACGAATTTACTTAGGAAGTGTAGATTCTAGACTTTTTGTGATGGATGAAAAAACAACTAACGGAATCAATACTTTAGGAAATGGTCAATGGTGGACTACTTTTGTACACGTATTTGGTGTTACAGTAAAAGATGGATTAGTCTTTGTTAAAGAAAAAGAACAATCAATCAAAGTGTTTGAAACTTCACAAATCACCGAAACTAGCAATTGGAATTTAACGCCAATCGCAAAATTAAATACAACCAGTGGTTTTGACGAAATTTATTCGATGGATATAAATTCAGGAAATCTAGTAGTTGCCGGTAGAAATGCAGAAGGTTATTTGTATTATCCTATCAAAGCAATTCGAAATAGCGCTGCAAATTCACCTACAACTGCTTTGGCACCAGCAAAAATAGCCCTTTCAGAAAGCCGACCTGTAGCAATCACTTTTACAACAGAATGGGCCATTGCATCAGAAAGTGTAGGGAATTCAAACCTATTGCGCTTGTATCCTATAAATGAATTCATAGGGCAAACTTACAATCCACGAGTAAATGCATCTGATATTATGGGCAATAATTCCTTTGGAACTATAATTAGCACTGCACAATACAAGGATCGTATCTTTTTATCAGACAATACCAATAAAAAAATAAGAATTATAAAACTTAATAAAGCAACGATAGCAGAACAAAAGTAAAAGACTTGATTCGCTAAAAACGAACTTTTAAATTAATTCAACTTAAATACAAATTAGGCATTCTTAGAACTGCTTAATTTGTATTTTTTTTTTGATACTTATAAACCAAAACCTTTGCTTTTAAACTTTATACTTAAAAACAAAAACTTATCTTTGCATTCTTAAAAATTAGAACACAATGGCATTATCTGAACAAGAAATCATCCGAAGAGAAAAACTTCAATCGCTACGCAACTTAGGAATCAATCCTTATCCTGCTAATCTTTTTCCTGTAAATCATACTTCGAAGCAGATAAAAGAGCAATTTGAAGACGGAAAGAAGGTTATCGTCGCTGGCCGTTTGATGAGTGTAAGAGACCAAGGAAAAGCTTGTTTTGCTGAATTGCAAGATAGTGAAGGACGCATTCAATTGTATGTGAATCGCGATGTTTTGTGTCCAGAGGAAGACAAAACCATGTACAATCAGGTTTTTAAAAAATTAACAGATCTTGGGGATTTTATAGGAATAGAAGGAGAATTGTTTACTACCAAAGTTGGTGCACAATGCATTCGTGTTGATGTTTTCACTTTCTTAAGCAAAACGTTGCGTCCGTTACCTTTACCAAAAGTAGATGAGGACGGAAAAGTACACGATGCATTTAATGACGCCGAATTGCGTTACAGAATGCGTTACGTAGATTTGACTGTAAATGAGCATGTAAAACAAACATTTATTAAGCGTACAAAATTGTTTAACGCCATGCGTACCTTTTTTAATAATGCTGGATATCTTGAGGTAGAAACCCCTGTTTTACAACCTATTCCTGGTGGTGCAGCGGCACGACCGTTTATTACACACCACAATTCACTTGACATTCCGTTATACATGCGTATTGCAAATGAATTGTATTTAAAAAGATTAATTGTTGGTGGTTTTGAAGGGGTTTATGAGTTTTCTAAAAATTTCCGTAACGAAGGAATGGATAGAACCCACAACCCAGAATTTACTGCCATGGAAATATATGTAGCTTACAAAGACTACAACTGGATGATGGAATTTGCCGAGGAGCTATTAGAATATTGCGCAGTGGCCGTAAACGGAACTTCGGAAGTTACTTTTGGTGAACACCAAATTAGTTTCAAAGCACCTTACGCTCGTGTGACAATGACCGATTCTATTAAACATTTTACTGGTTTTGACATTTCTGGGAAAACGGAAGCGGAACTTTTTGAGGCTGCAAGAGGAATGGGAATTGACGTTGATGCTACGATGGGTAAAGGAAAATTGATTGATGAAATTTTTGGTGCTAAATGCGAAGGAAATTATATTCAACCAACCTTTATTACTGATTACCCAAAAGAAATGTCACCATTATGCAAAGAACATAGAGATAATCCAGAATTGACAGAGCGTTTTGAATTAATGGTTTGCGGTAAGGAAGTGGCCAATGCCTATTCTGAATTGAATGATCCAATAGATCAAAGAGAACGTTTTGAAGACCAAATGCGATTAGCCGAAAAAGGAGACGATGAAGCTACGGGAATTATTGATGAAGATTTTTTAAGAGCTTTAGAATACGGAATGCCACCTACCTCTGGAATGGGAATTGGTATGGATCGTTTGATTATGTATTTGACCAATAATGCTTCTATTCAGGAAGTATTACTGTTTCCTCAGATGAGACCTGAAAAGAAACAAGTTCAGATTGAATTAGAAGACGATGAAAAATTAATTGTAGCATTACTGCAAACCAATAACAACCAAATGGAATTTGGATTATTAAAAACCAAATCAGAATTAAGCGGAAAAAAATGGGATAAAGCCATGAAAAATTTAGCTGCTCTTGGCATGACAGAAGTAGTAGTTGATGGTGATGTAAAAGCTTGCAGATTAAAAGAATAAAACTTCATTTAGAAGATAAAAAAAAAGGAACTCAATTGAGTTCCTTTTTTTTTATGCAATACTTTTTCATCACATTTTAGAAAAAAACTTTTTAATCTCAATCACCACCCAAAAAATGAGTGTCAGTCAATGTTTTCATGAATGAAATTAAATCTATTTTTTCTTGTTCATTTAGCGGAATTCTATTTCCATTTTCTTTAAAAATGGGATTTAAATTATCCGTTAGTATCACACCATTATCTAAATAATCTAATAGTTGTCTTAAAGTAGCAAATTGTCCAAAACTCCCGTAAGGAGCAGTAACTTCAATGTTTCTTAAAGTAGGAACACGAAAACTCATATAGTCTTTCTCGATACCAGTGACCCTTCCTCTTCCTCCTTCATTAGAATCTGTATTTAACGGGAAACCAATGTTTCTAAAACTCTGATCCGTAAACAATTCTGTACTATGACAACTGTTACACTTTTCTTGAAAAACTTGATATCCACGAGCTTCAGAAACTGAAAAAGATTCATTCTCTTTTCTTTTCACTCTATCATATTTACTATTGGCAGAAATAAGTGTGTATTCGAACTGGGCAATACTTTTGTAAATCCTTTCTGGAGTAATATTTTCGTCTCCAAAAGTCTTTTTGAATAAATCTCTGTACGCTTTATCAACCTTAATTTTGTCAATAACCTCTATAATAGAAGAATTCATCTCTTCATGAGTTATTATAGGAACTATAGATTGCTTTTCTAATTGTAATTTACTTCCATCCCAATTGTAAAAATTCAGGAACGCCATATTTTGAATAGGCGGCGTGTTCCTAAGCCCTATCCTTGCAAAAATCCCTATAGCTTTAGCATTGTTGTCTGCAAAAGCATTAGCTTGTATATGGCAACTCGCACAAGCAATAGTATTATTAGCACTAAATCTTTTATCAGAGAATAATTTTTTACCTAATTCAACACCTAGTTTTGTCGGTCGATTTGTATAAAATGCGTTGTTTAATGCAGGAAAACCAACCGGAATTTCTAAAGCAATCGTTTCATTCTCTAAAAAAATGGCCTCATAATCATCGGTATTACTACAGGAAATACAAAAGACAATGCAACTTAAAAAGCATATTATTTTTTTCATTTTAGAAAAATTTAGTATGAATAAAATTAGAAATAGAGCCGTTCTATTTTTCAACTTTAAACGGCTCTAAAACTTATTATCTAGTTTTCTACCGCTAGAATAGAAAACATACCTTTTACATCAGTTGTGCCATTCCCTCCTAAATTATCAACAAATTTTACCATTTGTAAAGCGGTATGAATATTAGGAGTAGCATTACTGCTTCCGCTTGTTCCAGTTGATAAAGTAATTACTGTAGTACCACTTAATAGTTTATTGAAATCTGCTTTGATAGTTATTTTTGGTGCATTTTTACCTACAATAGCTTTAGTTGTAAGCTCTAATGTAATATCTCTGTAAGCATCAACACCTTGAACATAAGAAGTCGCATCTACTTTATTTCCTTCTACAGTACTTCCGGTGTGAATAGACATTTGTTTATTGTCTGCCCCATAAAAACCCTCTAATTTAGTAAAGCGATATCCAGTACTCCATTCCCACATCATTTCAGTATCATTTGCACCAGCAGCAGCATAAAAACTTGGAAATTTTACTTGGTCTAAGGCATTTAAAACCTGTTTAACACCTAATCCAAATTTTATTTTAGCATACTCACCAACTGGTATATTACTCATAACATAGTTTAAAGATGCCGCTTTAGACTGATCTACAATCACCGCACCTTTATCAAGATTATTTACATTGTAAGGCACTTCTGTTCCATCTGTTTTTACAAGACGAATGTTACTTATTACATATTTCAACTCAGAAAAGCGATGCACTTGTCCTGCTCCAGATGTCTTTACAGAAGTCGTCGTAGAAGCCGCATCACCCAGAATAATTGTTGTATTATCAAATGTATTATTGAACTTTAATGCCACACTATTAGCTACCGGATTTTCATCATCATTGCTACAAGAAACAACAGCTAAAAGAATAGCTGGCATTAAAAGATATTTTTTTAAATTTTTCATTTTTATTTATTTTTAAAACTATTTGTATTTTATTCATTTTTGTAATTATTATTCAATCTTTTGACTCCTTAAACTACAAGCGGTGGAGGAACAAAAATATCTAAGTAAGGTTCAGAATGTCGAATTTCTGCGTAACCAATTTTTCTAGGAAACGCAATAAAATAAGGAGCCTTAAAAACAAAATCAGCTCTATAAACAAAAGTCAAGTCAAAGTTTTTATAAAAATTTTTAAGCTCTAAATCTTTACTTTCAGTTTGTTTTAATTCTTTTTTTAAATGGCATTTTCCATGACAATTCAATTCTGGACGATTTTTATTTTCACAAAATTCTTTTTCTATAACATCTTGATTGAGTTTGAAGCGCAAAATTACTAGTGCTTGCTGAGAGGTAATAAGCAAGAACAAAACGGACATAAATACACTAAAAAAAGATTTGATCATTTTAAAAATTAAATTTTAAAGAGGTAAAAACAT
This sequence comes from Flavobacterium pygoscelis, assembly GCF_023162025.1. Taxonomy (NCBI): domain Bacteria; kingdom Pseudomonadati; phylum Bacteroidota; class Flavobacteriia; order Flavobacteriales; family Flavobacteriaceae; genus Flavobacterium; species Flavobacterium pygoscelis. Next base: position 426,319 of record NZ_JALNUB010000004.1, read on the forward strand.
TACGTCCCATTCTTGGAATATTACCCCAGTCAGCGTAAGTACTGTAATATTCATTCAATATATTTTCTGCACCAACCTGAAAAACCGTTTTTTTGTTTTTGATATTAAAAGTATAATCTGCAGAAAGATTCCAAATCATGTAATTAGGCGTTTGATCTTCTCCATATTCTGGACTGTAATTAATTTGTTCAAAATCACCATTCAATAAAGTTTGAAAACCAAACTTTTTGAATTTGTAATGAAGAGAAGTTTGGTAGCTAAGTGGGCGAATAAATGGCAAGTTTTTACCTTCATCATCCTTTGCTCTCGCGTAGGTTAAAATCCCTTTCCAATGTAGATTAGGCATTATAGCAAACTCTGAATTTAAAGAGAAATTAAACAACGTAGAATGGTTTAATTGTGTATATCCTTTTACTCCAATTGATTGATAATTCATAGGACTTCCAAGGCTTAAAATTCTACCGATAATATAATTTTCTATATAGAAATAATTTACTTTAGCTTGAATGTTTAATTTTTTATTTTTAAAACCTGCGCTAGCATTACCTTCATAAGATATTTCATTTTTCAAATCAGGATTTCCTATATAATCATAGCGATCAAAACTATTGTAAATATAATAGCCATACCCTTCAGAAATTGATGGAGCCCGTTCTCCATAGCCCGTTCCTACTGAAAAATTAAAATTAGCAACGCTAAGTTGATAGCTGGTATGCAAACTGGGAAGTATTCTAGTTTTTTCTTGAGATGCTCCAGGATGAAAAATCCAATTAAATTCGACATACTTAGAATAATTATAATTCATCCCTAAAGAACCTCCAAAATTCAGTTGACTTTTTTCGGAGAACTCCCATGAATTATTCATTGCTATTCCTGTAAAAGCGGTAGTTACAGAAGGCCAACTATAAGCAAACATAGTTCTATTTTTGCGGTCTTGCGGATACATTCGCATTTCTGCAATAGATAAATTATTATAGGCATTCAGTTGAATTTCCGATGAGAAACGATCCTTTTTAAGATTAGCCTTAGACAACAAACCATAAGTTGTGCTCCAACCTGGCATGTCCATGTGAACAAGATTTTCTGGTCTTGTAGTATCATCCATATAATGCTCTATAGCGTTAAAATAGATTTTAGTATCTAAAACTCGTATTAATCCTTTTTCAAACAATTGTTTGTAAGAAACTGAAGTAATTAATGCTCTAGAAAGCCACAAATCCATTGGTAATGCAGGAAAACCAACGTCTTTTGCCTCATCAAAAATAGCTTCAACTCTAACCGATGACAACGCACTGGTTTTAAATGCTAATCCCAATGAAGTATTGAATTTATGGTATTGAGAATGTTTAACTTCATTGTCATTTCCATCTTGATAATTACCCGCATCACGGTAGGATATACTTGCGTCAAAGACCAATTTTTCTCTAGAATACGATACGTTTCCTAGATTGAAAAATTGTTTATTGTTAAATTCAAAACCGGTTTGATAGGCTCCGTTCCATTTCTTTTCAAGACCAAAAGAGGTACTTTTTCTCTTTAGATCAATGCTTCCTGCTATAGTTGCGCCGTGTAAGCTACCTTCTTGACCTGATTTTATATCAATACTAGAAAGAGTATTGCTTTCTAAATACGACGTAACAGGATCCATCTTATCGGTACAAGCACCAAAAATATGCATGCCATCAATAGTTACAACAGAACGCTCCGTACTCATATTATTTAATAAAGGTTCCCAGGCATAAGCACCTCTTTTTATAAAACTAATACTGCTAGAAGAAGCTAAAAAATCATCAACAGAAACTGCCATTTTCATTGCTGTTTCTATTTTCTTTTTGGTAGCTGAAATTAATTTTACTTCTTTAAGAACAATGATAGTATATTTTTTTATTGGTGTATTTTGTGCAGTAACAACTACTTGAAAAAACAGCAAAACTATTGTTAGTAATCGCATTACAATTAGAATAAGATATTAATAAAAAGATCACTTTTTGCTCCTTCAATTCCTGGCGTAAATTCATTTGAAACTTGCGTTCCTTTGATGGTTTTTCCGTTTTGATCTAACATTATAAAATTCAATGTCCAATTGCCCGTCATAGTATAATTCACAATTCCATAATACAAACCATCTTCTTGCTGAACTAAATTTTTATTATTAATAGACGAGTGGTTTCCCATGGAAGGTTCTGGCATTCTTGGATCTAATAGTAAGCTATAGCCTTTTACTTGAGAATATAAAAACTGTGATGGGTCGGGAAAAACTCCCGGAGAATTTAAAGGCGGATCGTATTGATAAATTCCTGCAACTAATTTATTTTCTGCAATTTTTGGTTTTTGAGGCCACAGTAAAGCGATAACATATTCTTTTCCGTCCTTTCCTTTAAATGTTGTCATATTCAGATTTTTATTAGGCTGTGCTTTTATAACAACATCTGGCGCAACAGTGTAAGACTCATTATTTACTGTAAAATCTATGTATATTTTCCATTTTATACTAGCATCACTCTCTTCTAAAAAAACAGAATATCCCAAATAATATTCTTCGTTGGGCTTGTATTTTAGTTGATACTCATGGGGACAAGAGGATTTTTCAGAATTTAAAGCAGTTTTAATAGGTAAAAATTTCACTGCTGTTTTTTTTATAAATTGATTGGTTTGAGTATCTAAAATCTTAACACGAATTTCATTATAGCCTTTGTAAAAAGTTCCATTTAATGATTCGATACTTACTTTATAAGCACCAACATTAGACACAGACACTTCTTTAAACTCATAATATTCAGTAACATCAGTACTTATTTCGGCTTCGTAATCTGTTTTATTTAAAGTACACGAATGAGTAACTGCAATTAAAATTGCAATTACATAAAATTGAAAGGATTTCATTATTTATTAATTTCAGCTAAGCATCTTAATATCATAGCAAACGATGTAGCAGAATTATTTGTTATTTACATTTCTGTATAAAAACTAATAAAACACTACATACCTGTAGCATTACTGTTTATAATGAGAATCTATAAAAATTCTATTATATCAATATCGCAACAAACACTAGAAAATCAATGAGACTTAAGATTAAGAATAATTGTATTTTTTAAACCATAAAGGTCATAGTTATCTAATAAACCTATTATATAGAGAGGCATTCTACAAAATTAAGGTTAAGTACAAAAAGAAGTACTAAACCCAATTTTATTGAATTTTAGAAGAAACTATTCCAAAAATTAAATAAAGAGAGGTGGTCTAAAAACACGATTAGCCAAGGAGAATGTGTAGATTATTTTATTAGAAATAAAATTCTTTTTGATAAAGTTTTTATAAAAAACAAAAGGGGTATTATATTGAATTTCGTTACAAAAAAGGATGTTATTTTCAAAAGAGAAAAAAATATGTTTTTCTTTTCCTTTTTCTGATTCAGAAGCCTTGGCAAGCTCCTTCATTAAGTGGCACTTTCCGTTACAATGCATCATGGGCTTGTCCTTATTGATACAAAGTACTTTTGAGATATAATCATAGTTTACCACATACTCTAAAACCGGAAGAATTGGCTTTATAAGCAGGATTAATACCACTATGAATATGATTTTTCTCACGATGCGAAATTACAAAATTATGATATGAAAATTTGTTTTAAATAGAATAATTTCAGAAATAAATTATTCTATTTAAAACAAATACTTAGCCCAAATTAAACGAACTGTAATTCTGGAATAACAATCTTAATTAACTCTTGTTTATAGGACTCAAATTGATTTAAAATCTCCTTTTTAGTTTTTTGAAAAAAAGAATTCCCTGAAAATAAATCTTCATAATAACCAATTCCGATGATTAAATTATTTTTAAAGGCATGCCATTTTTTTATTTGTGCAGCAGTAATTTCATCAGAAACAGTTTCGATTTCATTTTGTAAATAATCCAAATACATTTTCAATTCTTTTACAAACAGATTAGGACGATCTGTTGTGTTTAATACAGATACTTTACCGTAAATATGTTGCATCATTTGAGACAGTGAAACTTCATGATCAAAATAGGCCATATTAGGTCCAGGACAAATAATGACACCTTGCGCTTGACCTTTTATTTTAATATCATTTTCAAGATAAGAAGCATTAGCTAAACCCACGCAAAGACAAGCTTTCTCGGTAATATTATTTTTCTTTTTTTCAAAAATTTCTGCAGAAAGCGTTTCTTTTTGTAATTCTAACTCGTCTAATTTTAGATCTTGATATTTTTTTGAAGAGGTACAAATCCCTTTTGCATCATATTCTTTGCTAAGTGCTAAAAAACGTTTTGGACAAGAACTCCCAGCCTTATTTTCATTAATTCTTTTTTGTTTTAATAATTCGTTGGTAGTTCCGCGTAACGTATTAAAAGGAATTCCTAATGGTGAAATATGACTTAAATATAAGTCTTCCTCTTTAGCTCCTGCCAACAATGCTCTTGTATGCTTATCTACTGAGGTTGCTTCTGGAACCAGCAAAAACGGTGAACCCCAACCAACAGAATCTACCTTGTAATGTTCTAAAAGAAAATCATGCTCCTCAGCAGTTCCCACTCCTCCTTGTACTGTTATTTTTAAATCTAAAGGCTCTTGAGGTATGTGCATTTCCTTTTGACCCAAAGCCTTAACCATTAACTCATGTGCTGACTGAATTAATTGTTCCTTTTTTTGTTTAAATTCTTCTAAAATAGGCCCCAACAGATACCCTTCTGTAGCAAAAGCATGTCCGCCGCAGTTTAGTCCTGATTCTATTCGATATTCGGAAACCCAAAGTCCTTTTTTGGCTAAAAAATTACCTTGAATCATAGCCGAACGAAAATCACTTACTTTCAATGTAATTTTCTTTTTTAATTTGTCATTTAAATCAGGGAAGAAAGCAGAAAAATTTTCAAAATAACTGTATAATCTCGGATTCATACCAGCAGATAAAACAACTGATGATTCTAAAGTACTATTAGCAAAACCTCGAAGTGCTGCATGTGCATCATTAAAAATAATAGGCAATTGTTCCTCCTTTATAAAATTGTCTTTATCCAATTTTGTCATGATATTTACATCGATATCGCCAGGAGTTAAATGTTCTTCAAGATAGTTTTTGATTGTTTCCTTTAACGCTAATCCATCATCCATCATGTTTTGCAAACCAGCTTTAATACCTGATTTATCGGATAACATTGTGATGTAATTTTCTAATGCTGTTTTACTTTCAGAAAGTTCTGTTTTAAAATTTTCGAATTTTTCCTTAACAATTTTATCTACTAAGTTTAAATAAGAGGTGATACGTTCTGCACGATAATCATGAATTTTTTGAGTTATTTCTTGATAAGGCAGATCAAATTTTGCGCTGTAAAAAGCATTCATTTTTTCGATAAGTTCATCATCCATAATCGAAATAACAGACGATATGCCATACTTTGCCACTCGTATTGGACTATCAATTGTATAGGCTAGCCCCATAACTGGAATATGAAAAGTATGAAGTGGTTTAAGTGTTGTCATATAAAATAATTTATTAGATAGACGACAAAATTCGAAAAAGAAAATTTAAAAAAAACTGATAAATATCATACCTTTTTGTCCTTTATTAAAATACCTTAGCACTTCGAACTGTTTTATAGCACTTTAGCTTAAACTATTTATTTTTATTGAACTATTTATTACTAATATTCTGATTTTATTAGATAACTTTATACCAATCCGATTTGTAGTATATATTGATAAATAATAGAGCCGAAATAAAACATTTCTAAATTTTGATTACATTATGCAAATAGACATAGACTTACTATTCTCTTGGGGCGCTGTAGCCAAAAAGTACAAAAAAAATGAAGTCGTTTTTAATGAAAGTGAAGAAGCTCATTTTTATTACCAAATAATTGATGGTAGCGTAAGAATGTATAACTCTAATGATGAAGGAAAAGAATTTACACAAGGACTTTTTAGCAAAGGAGAAAGTTTTGGAGAACCTCCTTTATTTATTGATCAATTATATCCTTCAAAAGCAGTTTGCCTACACGATGCTACGATCATAAAATTATGCAAGGAAAAATTTCTAAAAATCTTAGATGAATATCCTATTATACTGAAATCATTTCTGATTTTACTCGCCAGAAAAACCCACTCAAAATCTATTACTTCTAAAGAAATAATTAACCAAACTCCTGAATTTAGAATTATTGCTTTTTTAGAAAAACACAAGAGAAAATCCGAATGTTGTGCGTCTGACAAAAAAATCATTCCTTATACCCGTCAAGAAATTGCCAACTTTACAGGCTTACGGGTAGAGACAGTAATTCGGGTTTTTTCAAAATTAAATGACTGCAAAAAAGTAGAAATCATAAATCACAAAATATACTTTTAAAAATGAAACTTAATATAAAATTTTGGCTTAAATTCTCACTCATAAATCTTTGCATAGTAGCATCATTAGGCGTTTTGATGCGTTATAAAATAGGATTTGAATTTCCTTATTTCAATCAGAAAAACATACTGCATTCCCATTCTCATTTTGCCTTTGCCGGATGGATTACTCATACACTAATGACCTTAATGGTCTATTATCTTCAAGATAAAATTGGCGTTCTCGATACAAATAAATATAAAAAAATAATCATTGCAAATCTCATTTGCTCGTACGGAATGCTAGTCTTTTTTATCATTCAAGGCTACGGAATGTTCTCTATATTTTTCTCTACCGCCTCAATCCTAGTTTCCTATGCTTTTGGATATTACTACCTCAAAGATTTAAAAAAAATAGATACTGATTTAGCTGCCATAAATTGGTTTAGAGCAGCAGTCATTTTTAATATTATTTCCTCTTTTGGAACTTTTTACTTAGCCTACATGATGGCTAGTAAAAATGTAATACAAGACTTGTATTTATCTTCAATTTATTATTTTTTACATTTTCAGTATAACGGTTGGTTTTTCTTTGGCTGCATTGGGTTATTATTTGGGTTTTTAAACCTAAAAAAATCAGATCATTCCTTTTTTGAAATTTCCTTTAAATTATTTGCTTTTGCTTGTATTCCAGCCTATTTTTTATCAATTCTTTGGCTAAAAGTTCCCGTATGGATTTACATTATAACAGCATTCGCAGCTACAATACAAGTTTTTGCTTGGTTTAAATTATTGTTTATTTTAATTAAAACTCAAAAAGAATTCATTAATAATTTTGCTCCTTTATTGCGCTACATTTTATGTTTTGTTGCCTTAGCGTTAAGCATTAAATTCATTTTACAACTAGGTTCAACTATTCCGGTTTTAAGTCAAATGGCTTTTGGTTTCAGACCCATCGTAATTGCTTATTTACACTTAGTTTTACTAGCCGTAATTTCATTGTTCTTGCTATTTTATATATATGCCAAACATTTTATTATTTTGAATAGCAAAATAAAGATAGGCCTTATTATTTTTTCTTTAGGCGTGTTTTTCAATGAGCTCGTTCTAGCTGTACAAGGTGTCGCCTCGTTCAGTTACACAATGATTCCCTATGTCAATGAGATTTTATTTGGTGTAGCGCTACTTTTACTTTTAGGAATAGGTTTAACTGCTTATTATTCATTTAAAAAGACTAAAATTAATCCTGCCTTATGATTCCAATCATAAATTAAAAAATGGATAATGAAGTACTTTGAGGTACAAAACCTAAGTAATATTAATTATGAAAAAACCAATTTTATTATTAGTTGCCACCTCTTTACTAACTTTTTTTGGATGCAAAGAAAGTAATGAAAAAGTAAGTGAAAAAGCTACTCCTGAAAGTGAAGTTCCTGCTGTAGGACAATCTGCAGTAAACGATGAAATTTCAAGTCCTAACATTGTTCAAACAGCGTCAAAGAGTAAAGACCACACGACATTAGTAGCAGCTGTAAAAGCCGCTGGATTAGTAGATGTGTTAAGTAATGCGGGACCATTTACCGTTTTTGCACCTACCAATGCTGCTTTTGAAAAACTACCAAAAGGTACTGTTGAAGGCTTATTAAAACCTGAAAAAAAGGATGATTTAAAAAATATTTTAGAATATCACACCTATGTTGGTAATTTAAAAACCGATTATATGCAAGATGGTCAGGAATATGAAGAAGTAAATGGTGGAAAAATAAAAATAACAAAAGTGGGGGATAAAGTTTTTGTTAATGGTTCTGAAATCATTGCCTCAATTACAACTGCAAATGGAATGATTCATGTCATAAATGATGTTTTATTGCCTAAATAAAATTATTAATTCAAATGCCAATTAAAAAAGCGCAAAGTAAATTGTTTTGCGCTTTTTTTTAAGTCATTACTTTAAAAAAAAGTAATAGCTGTAATTTTAAAATCATTATTAGTTTTAAAGATAAATAAAAACGATTATTCGATTGTTTTGTACATCATAGCCATTGCAATATTGGCGGCTCTTTTCTTTACTTCGCTAGCTTTTTCCCCAACAAATAACTCATCAACAGTTTGATCAAATAAAAGATTCCATTGTAAGAAATGCGATTCATTCATCTTACTTTTTTGATGTAATTCTTTATGCTTGACAATAGGATTACCGGTATAATTACCATTGCAAAATAAAATATTATCCCAAAAATCATACATTTTAGATAAGTGATCTTCCCAGTTTACATGTGCAACTTCAGTAAAAAAATAGCCTATTTTGGCATCTTTTTTTACTTTATCATAAAAAGTATTCACCAGCTTAATTATATCATTTCTATTTCTAATAGTTGATTTCATTTTGATGATTTTTGAGTTGAAAATTCACTAAAAGCTTAACATAAATAATAGTTTATAACCTTGTTTATTATTTAACATTCAAATTAATAATATCATTCCTCTAAAAGGCTTTAAGAAGAACTTACAAATCTTTATTTCTAAATTTAACGAGAGAGATCAAAAAGGGAACAATAATCCAGGTACACAGCAACAAAAAAGAAATTAATAAACCAACAGAAGTTCCAAAAAAATCTTTAAAAATTGCTCCAGTATAACCCATCATGGCCGAGACATCTAAATGTAATAAAATTTGTATTCTTGCTAAATCTATGGGGCTAAATGCAGTGACAATTATCATTGCTTTCTCTATTGGATAATCAGACAATTGAAATAAAAGGAACAGTACTAAACCATCAAAAAGCAAAGCAAAATACAACCATGCCATAATTGCAATCCCAATTCCTTTTGCCTTATCTCGTGTAAGAATAGAACTGAGGAATGCCAAAGCAACAAAAACCAATGTGATGAGCGAACCAATAATTAGCATCATTAATCCAACACTATCCGGTGCATTTATCAAAAGAGGAATTCCGGCTCCTACAAAAAAAGCTAAAACCATAGACAAAGACAGCCCTAAAAAAAGACTCAGCCAAATTTTCTTTCTTTTAATTGGTTGACTTAATAATAGCTCAATAAACTCTGAACTATTGTACAAATAAATAGTTGCAAAAAGAATAGAAACCAATGGAACCGTAAATAAGATAATATTTAAAATAGTCAATAATCCTTTTGCTGAATTATCTTCTAATCCAAAAGAACTCCAAGAAAGAACAGCTAGAATTAAAGTATATGCGACAATAATCTTATTTTTAAGAATATCTAGAAAAATAATTTTAATGATTCTGTTCATTGCGTTTATTTTTTAAAATTTTGGCAATAGCCTTTGAAATTTTTTGTTCGTTTGTTGCTTGGAGTAAATCAGCAATGGTTTGGTGAAAATGTACAGCACCATCTTGCATATATATAATCTGCGTTATCAGATCATCTAATTCACTCAAAAGATGAGAAGTGATCAAGATTAGTTTTCCTTTTTCTTTTTCTTTTATAATCTTTTCTTTCAAAATTTCTGAAGCCAAAGGATCAAGTCCAGCTGTAGGTTCATCTAGAATTAGCACTTCGGGATCAAATAAGAAAGCTAATGTTGCACTTACTTTTTGAGTAGTTCCGCCAGATAAAGTTCGCATTTGCTTGTCAACAATCTTTTCGAGTTCAAAAGCTTTTATTAAGTCTTCGTCTAAAACTTGATTGGAGTTCCTAATATTTTTTATCATTTCTATAATCTGTCCCACAGTCATATAATCAGGATAACGACCAATTTGAGGCATATAACCAATATTTTCTCTGTACTTAAATTCTTTTAAAATTGATTTTTGATCCAGCAGAATATCTCCTTTTGTGGGAATCACCATTCCTAGAATTGTTTTGATTAAAGTAGTCTTTCCACAACCATTGGGTCCAATCAGAGCAATACATTCTCCTTTTTGAAAACGAAGATTTATGTTATTTAAAACTTCTAATTTCCCGAAATTTTTATATATATTTTTTATTTCAATCATAATGGTAAAGAATGCATTAATGGAGAATTATCAACAAAATTATCCGGTGTAATACTTGGTAAAACTTTTTCTGATTTATCGAGAAGAGTAATCATAAAACTCCGAAATAAGAGCATTGCAGCAGGATTTTTTTCGACTAGAACGGCAAATAAACTTAATGGATGATAGGGAACATCTCCTACTCCATCTTTATTTAAATCATAGCCTTCATATTTATCCCAATAGTTGGTATTAAACTTGTTTAAAACCAAACTTCCGTTGGTTCCCATATCAAAAGTATTGGCGATGAAATTATTATTCACAATTTCATTATCCATACAACTTGCCTGAATTTTCATAGCCCAACCATTGGCCTGAAATACATTTTTTTCAATTAAAATTCTATTAGTTCCTTCCATGTGAATTCCAGAAGTATTTCTAGAAAATTTATTACCAATAATCTGACTGTCCGAAATTTCTTTTAGGAACAAACCGTAGGCACTATCTCCCCAATTTTCTTCAAAATAATTATTAAACATCTTGACATTCTTGGTGAACATCACCGAAACTCCAGCACCATTATTCTTAAAAACGTTTGTAATATAAGCATCATCATTTGAGAACATAAAATGCAAACCATATCTAATATTCTTGCTTGAAATATTTCTCCATATCACAGAATTCGTCACAAATTCAAAGTAAATCCCATCTCTGTGACCAGATATTTTATTAGCAATAATCTGAAGGTTATCACTTTTCCAACAATGAATTCCGTTGCCTATTTCTTGTTCCTCTTTTCCATAGGCAATAATTGTATTGTTCTTTATAAGACAGTTTCTTCCATTTTGAATATAGATTCCAAAGAAATTATCATCTAAAATATTATTCTGTATTATGACATTTTTTTTGTTGTAAACTTTTATACCACAAGGATCTTCTAATGTAGCATGTCCGGATCTAATGACTTTAAAACCATCTACAACAACACTATCCGCTTTTACAGAAAGAACTTCATATTTTTTTTGACCGTCAAGAATAGGAAAATCTTTACCAATAAAGACAACTTTCTTATCGATAATAATATTACCCTCTTTATAAGTTCCTTTATGAACAATAATAGTATCTCCTATTTTAGCTAAATAAATTGCCTTTTTTATGGATTTAATAGTTTTTTTAGGACCTACATCAATTATATGCGCGTGCAGAAATGAAGAAAACAAGAGCATTATGAACAATATTTTTTTCATTATTTTTTTTAGATTAAGCAATTCCAGCATAAATAATTTAGCGCTATATAGGTATTTAAAAGCATCTGAAATTATAAAATTTCTAATTAAAAAAAATTATAGTCTTATAAAAATAAAGGAATTGAAAACAAATTTTACGTTTGTTATGCTACAAAAAAATAAGAATTTATTTTGTGAATACAGCATCCCAATTCATGGGTTCAGCTTCAAACTTAAGCTGAAATTCTTTAGCTACTGTAGCATCAGAAAAAGCAATAACTCCACCTCGCATTGGGCTTAAAATGTCTGTCCCCGAAATAAAATGAGCACTTTCTGCCGCTATTAATACATTATTCTGGTTGTAATCATTAACAAAATAAGAAGCCACTTTGGTATCCGGATTTTCTTTACCGTACTTTATCATGCACATAATGTCGTCAAACTTGTAAGTTCTTCCTTTTACCGTAATTAATTCTGCTCCATATTTACCATCGGCAATACTCATTTTGCAAAAATCACAAGAATCTATATTTAATTTAATTGGAGTTGGCTCTGTTTTAGCACAAGAAATAAATGATAAGGAGAAAGCAAATAATAAGACGGCAGTTACTTTAGATTTAGAAAATCGTTTTAACATATTAGACTCTTTAAGCACAAGAATAAATAAAAGCACTCCTGAAGCAATCAACATCCAACCTCCAATATCCGGAATCGAATACGCTCCAAAATTCAACAATTGCTTATATCCTAACATCGGTGGTTGATAAGACATTCCTGGTACTCTAATGGCTGCATTGGGATCTAAATTATGTCCGTATTCATAGTTCCATCTGTAAAAATCTACTGCGGCCAAAACTCCAAAAACAATTAAAGAAATAAATAACGCATATAATCCTTTTTTCTTTCCAATCAGTGCAACTACTAAAGCACTTATTGCAAAAAGACCAAAGATATAAGGTAGAATTGTAAACTCTATAAAATCTTCTTTATGCAAGGTTTTCATGCCGATATAATGGTTAAGCCCATTGATAATATCAACATCTCCCGCAATTTTATTCGCATGTAATTTAAGAACTAATCCCTCTGGATATTGTGGAGCAGAAAGTTCGATTCTCCACATTGGAACAAAAATAGAAGATAGCAATAGTACCATCACTACCAAAAGCATAACTTTTGAAAGTATTGTAATTTTTGAATTATTCATATTTTTTATTATTAAAAAGGGAACAAACTATTTATTTGTTCCCTTTTGAATTTCAAGTACTATTATTTAGCTGGCATATTAGTTCCCAGACTAAAAGTGAGAGGAACGGTACTTCCTACTGGAGATACCCTAACATAACCTTGCATTTCTTGGTGTAGCGCACTACAAAAATCAGTACAATAGAATGGATAAATTCCAACTTTTTTAGGCAACCATTTTAGAGTTGCAGTTTCTCCAGGCATGATTAAAAGTTCTGCATTATCTGCCCCTTTTATAGCGAAACCATGAGGTACATCCCAGTCTTGTTCTAAGTTAGTCACATGAAAATAAACCTCATCACCAACTTTTATTCCCTCAATATTATCAGAAGCAAAGTGAGAACGGATAGAAGTCATATATACATCAATTCTATTTCCTTTTCTAACTACTTTAGCTTCTTTCTCTCCTTTAGTAACAAAAGGATTGTGATTTTCTTCAATTTTGTAGAACTTTAGCTGGCCATTGTTTCTAATTAAATCTGCTGGTGCTGCTTGCGCGTAATGCGGCTCACCTATAGTTGGATAATCTAATAATAATTTCATTTTATCACCACTAATGTCAAACAACTGTGCACTTTGCGCCAATTCTGGGCCAGTAGGCAAGTAACGATCTTTGGTAATTTTATTATATACAACCATATATTTACCAAATGGTTTTCTACTATCACCACCTGGAATCATTAAGTGTCCTGGTGAATAATAAGTTGGATGTCTATCTAAAATTTTCAAGGTTTTAATATCCCATTTTACCACTTCTGAAGAAACAAAGAAAGTAGTGTAAGCGTTACCTCTTCCGTCAAATTCAGTGTGTAATGGTCCTAATCCTGGTTTTTTAACTTCACCATGCAAAGCTGCTTCGTATTTTATAACTGGAATACCATCGTAATTACCGTCAAATTGTTTGTTAGCAATTGCTTTTACCATTTTGTCAAAACTAAAAACAGGAATCAAAGCGGCTAATTTCCCACTACCAACAATGAATTCACCTGTAGGATCTACATCACAACCATGAGGAGATTTAGGACATGGAATCATGTAGCAAATGTCTTTTAAAGCTTTAGAATCAAGTACTAGAACTTCATTTCTCATTTCTGATTTGGCAGAATGTGTTTTCTCATCCCAAGTATTGTGAACATATTTTGCCGCTATTTTTTTCCCTTTACCTGCTTTGATATACTCTTCTGCTTTTTTCCAGTTAACAGCCATGATAAAATCTTTATCTTTCTGAGAAGCATTCACTTCAAGTAAAGTATTAGCTTGTTCCGTATTGTAACAAGAAAAGAAAAACCATCCGTGAGACTTCCCTTTTCCAGCATGACTTAAATCCCAATTTACACCAGGAGTTTCAATCTGGAAAGCGATATCCATCTGACCTTCTTTACCAACTTTTACAAAACTCAAATACCCTTTGAAGTTTTCTTTATACGTATTAATAGGTACGTCTCCATTAGAATTATCCGGCGGAACGCTAAAACGAGTTCCTGCAACAACATATTCTGTGTTTTCGGTAATAAAAGGAGAGGAGTGATTTCCTGCACTATTAGGCAATTCAATAATCTCTACGGTTTTGAATGTTTTCAAATCCACACGAGCAATTCTAGGCGTATTATTGGCATTGGCAAAAATCCAACGACCATCAACTTCACCATTCGTCTGTGACATGTCTAAATGGTGTTGGTCGTCCCAAGGCACAAATCCATGAGAAGTATTCAGCATGGGCTTTGATTCTTCACTATATCCATATCCGCTTTGAGGATCTACAGAAAAAATAGGAACCACTCTTAATAAACGAGCACTTGGCAAAGCGTAAACACTCATTTGTCCGCTAAATCCTCCTGAAACAAAATTATAAAACTCATCGTATTTACCAGGGGCAACATACACTTTTTGAGCAGCATCACCACTAACCGCATCGGCTGTGTCTTTAGGTCTACAAGAACCAAAAAACGCACTCGCGAACACAACAGCAAGACTGGTTTTTACAAAAATATTTTTCATACTTTTTTATTTATTATTTTTTGAATTATTTTACTCCGTCGTTTTTACGCATAAATTCAAGTAAGTTTCTTGCATCAGTATCAGATAAGGCTTGATTTGGCATTCTAACCAAACAAAGTTCTAGTTGTGCTTGAAGTTCTGGATCTTTATCAATCATTGGGTCTGGATTTGTGATAAAGTTCATTATCCATTCAGGTTTTTGACGTGTTGTAACCCCTTTCCATCCTGGACCTACTAATTTTTCATCCGTTAATTTATGACAAGAAGAACATTTTACAGATTGAATTTTCTCTCCTTCGGCAGCCATAGCAACATCTAGTTTGGCTCCTAAGTCTACTGATGTGTGTTTCCCTATTCCTCTATTTGGATCATAAGTTGCGGCATCAGTAGTAGAGGTCGCTGACCCGTCAGTTGGAGCAGCAGTATCTTTTGAGAAATCATCGGTGGTTTTCGTTTTATCGCCACATGAAGTTAACATTAAGAATGCAACTACAAAAAAAGTTAATTTGTACATAAAATTGTTTTTAGAATTGTTTAACAAATTTGCGAATATTAATATTTAATTATTATGACTTCAATCATACTTATAAGGATATATTCGCTTTTTTTAACTTATAGTTAAGAAATCAAACGATAAACTTTTGTTAATGATTAAACTTTAAAACATCATATTAGTCTTATCTCTATAACTCTTAAATTATTAAAATGAAAAAATTAATTATTGCTGCATTATTAGTTGTTGGTATGACAACCTATGCTCAAAACAAGAAAGATGGCTCAGAAAGAACAAAAATGGAACGATTGACACCGCAAGAGCGTCAAGAAAAGCAATTGAAAAAAATGACTGCTGAATTAAGTTTAAATGCCAAACAGCAGGAACAAATCAATCAACTTTTAACCGATCAGAAACTGAAAAGAGAAAAGATGATGGATAAAAATAAGACATCAAAAGAAGAAATGAAAATGCAGCATGAAGCTAAAAAAAGTGAGAGGCAACAAGAGAGAAAAATTCTAGAAGATAAAATGAAAGTTATTTTAACTCCTGAGCAATTTACTACTTGGAAAACAAACCAAGAAAAAAACAGAGAAAAAGTAGCAAACAGAATGAAAGAAAGAAGTAATAAAAGAACTGAAATAGAAAACTAAAAAAAAAGCTTCGGACAATCCGAAGCTTTTTTTTAAAAATAATAAATATTATAATGTTTGAGCCACTTTATTAATGGCTGCTATGGTAAAATCTAAATCTTCGTAGGAAAGAGCATCAGTAATAAACCAAGTCTCGTATGCTGATGGAGCAATATATACTCCCTCATTCAGTAATCCATGAAAAAACTTTTTAAACCTTTCATTATCTCCTTTAGCTGCAGATTTAAAATCAGTTACCGGATTACTATCAAAATGAACTGAAATCATAGATCCAATTCTATTGATCGTAAAAACAATATTATGAGCTTTTAAAACTCTATCAATACCTGCATGCAAATAAGCTGTTTTCTCTTCTAATCTTTTAAAAATAGTAGGATCAGAATCTAATGCTTGAAGCATAGCCAATCCTGCAGCCATAGCCAATGGATTCCCTGACAAAGTTCCTGCTTGATACACGGGACCTAGTGGAGCTAAATAATTCATAATTTCTTCTCGAGCTGCAAAAGCTCCGACCGGTAAACCTCCACCAATAACTTTTCCGAAGCAAACAATGTCTGCTTTAATATTTAAAAGTTCTTGAACACCACCTCTCGCTAGACGAAAACCAGTCATAACCTCATCAAATATCAAAAGAATACCGTTATCAGTACACATTTGGCGTAATCCTTCTAAAAAACCTTTATTAGGAGGTATACAACCCATATTTCCGGCAACAGGTTCTACAATTATTGCAGCAATTTCATTTTTATTAGCTTCAATTAGAGCGGCTACATTATCTAAATCGTTGTAAGTTGCTAATAAAGTATCTTTTGCAGTACCAGCAGTAACTCCTGGACTATTGGGCGAACCAAATGTAATAGCCCCACTTCCAGCCTGAATTAAAAAGGAGTCAGAATGACCGTGATAACAACCTGCAAACTTAATTATTTTATCTTTTTTTGTAAAACCACGGGCTAACCTAACAGCACTCATACAAGCTTCTGTACCTGAATTAACGAATCTTATTTTATCAATATTCGGTACCATTGCAACAGCTAAAGCAGCTATCTGTGTTTCTAACTCGGTTGGCATCCCGAAAGAAGTTCCTAATTTTGCTTTTTCAATTACTGCATTTACTACCGGTTCATAAGCATGACCTAAAACCATAGGACCCCAAGAATTGATGTAGTCTATTAAACGATTTCCATCTTCATCATACATATAGGCTCCTTTTGCACTCTTTACAAAAATGGGAGTTCCTCCTACTGCTTTAAACGCTCTAACTGGAGAATTTACTCCTCCTGGTATTACTTTTTCTGCTTCAGCAAATAGCTGACTACTTCTTTTATATAACATGTGCTAAATTATAAATTGTTGTTGTTCTAAATTATTTAACTACTAATTTCTGACCGATAGAAAGAGTATTGTCTGATAAATTATTTTTTTGTTTTAAATCTTCAACTTTTAATTCGAATTTTTTTGAAATAGAATAAAGCGTGTCTCCTTTTTGAACAATATAAGAATCTAAACCATTAGTAGCAACAGTCCTTGTTTCTACAGTCAGTTCTTTTACTAACTGTTTTTCATTAGACACAAAATTAGGATCTAAAACCATACTATCATATTCGTGCAAACTATATCGATCAATATACGATATTAGCTTATCTGGATATTTAGGATCTGTAGCGTAACCTGCAGCCCTTAATCCTTTTGCCCAAGCTTTATAATCCCCTTTTGAAAGTGTAAATAGTTTAGCATATCTGCTTCTACCGGTTAAAAACAATGCATGATCCCTAAAAGATTCTGAAGGATTATCATACTTTCTAAAACACTCTTGGGCTGCATCGTCATCATGCTTAACACTCTCTCCAGTCCAACCTACATGGCATTTTATTCCAAAATGATTATTAGAACTTTTAGCTAAATCTCCTCTTCCTGCACCAGATTCTAGAATTCCTTGTGCTAAAATAATACTTGCTGGAATCCCGTATGTTTTCATGTTACCCATAGCAATGTCTTTAAACTGATAGATATACATCTTAATAACATCATTAGTAACTACAGTCTTTGAAGTAGATACAATTACTTCTGTTTCATTATTTTTGCTATCAACTCTGCCTTGATTAGTAGCAATAGGTTTTGAAATTACGGTGCCCTTTGGTGGATTTTTTTTAGTAGTTCTAACTATTTCAGATTTCGATTTTAGAGGTGCATTTTTACTAGTTACAATAATTGGTTTAGAAGCATTACAACTTATTAAGGTAAGAATCGTAAATGTTAGTAGGATTTTTTTAAACATTGATTGTTATTATTGGTAGTTGTTTCTTTATTAATTTATTATTCATCCCTTTAATTCCTTGGATTCCTCCGGTATGAATGAGTAAAATTTTTGAGTTATTTGGAAAATAATTCTTTTTTATTAAATCTATAACGCCAAATACCATCTTTCCAGTATATATAGGATCTAAAGGAATTTGAGTTTGCAGATAAAAATCATTAATAAATTGAACAAGCTCATTATTTATTTTTCCGTATCCGCCAAAATGATAATCAGTAATTAAATCCCAATTTTGACTTTTTACAAAACTACGAATTTCCTCTTTTAAAAAATCACCTTTTAAAGCTGGAAATCCTAAAACTTTTTGATCTGGCAAGATACTATTGATTATACCCGATATAGTTCCTCCAGTGCCTACAGCAGCACAAATATAATTAAAATCGGCATCTTTATCCGTCAGAATCTCTTCGCAGCCTTTTATTGCTAATTCATTTGTACCTCCTTCAGGAATCAGATAAAATGATCCGAATTTATTTTTTAATTCTTCTAAAAATAAAATTTCATTTTTCTGGCGATAATCTTCTCTACTAACAAATTCAAACTGCATCCCACAATTTTCAGCAAATTTTAATGTAGGATTGTCATCAATTTTACCTCTAAGTTCATCGCCGCGAATTATGCCAATAGTTTTTAAGCCATTCTCGAATCCTGCAAAAGCAACTGCAGCAATATGATTTGAAAATGCACCTCCAAAAGTAAGTAATGTTTCCTGATTTTCTGCTTTGGCCTGAAGCAAATTATATTTTAGCTTTCTAAATTTATTTCCGGAGACAAAAGGGTGAATCAAATCTTCTCGTTTAATTACTAAAGTAATAGAATTGGGAAGCGCTATTTTTATTTCTTGATTCAATGGAATTGGATTTTGTACAAATATAATTTTTATAAAACAAAAAATGCAACCTTGACTGGCTGCATTTTTTGTACTTTTTTCAAAGTATTCTAATTTTTAATTATAATTTTTTTTCCAACAACTTGTTTATCTTTTGTAACCATTTTAACTATATATATCCCATCTACTAATCCAGAGGTAGCAAATTTGTAAGAAGCCTGATTACCAATATCTTTTTTTGTAAAAATAACTTTACCAGCAACATCATATAAACCGCAAACATCAAGATCCATTAATAAAGGATTATCAATAACCAAATTTTGGTTTTCGTTATTTTGGTAAATCATAAAATTCTCTTTTGCCGCTTCTTCAACTCCAAGACTTTTATCCGTTTTAAAAGTTATTTCAAATTGTGTATTATTTTCTCCTGGAGGCAATATCAATTCGTGAAAATCATTTTTAATATCATAATATTGATTATTAACTTTATCGTGTAGAAAAATGGTATTGGCTTGCGTAAAATTTATTATTTCATTTACGGTAATTTTATAGCTAGCCTCTTTAGCATTTCTAAAACCAATTGGAATTTTTTTATCATTATCGAAATTCAATACATTGATCACAAATTCAGCATCTTCTATAAGAAAATAAATATCGGCTGGTGTTCCTTGACTAGAAGAACCACCGTCCATACCATGATCTATACCATCTGTTGCTTGAGGAACAAATCCTAAAGCTAATTGACGCACTCCTTTATTATTCAAAAGTGTATTAATTCTTATCTGAGGAACTTGTTCATCTGTCACTTGTGAGTAATCAATGCCCGATACCGATTGTGTATTTGCAAAAGGATTCGTATTTTTTTTAGCTTTAGAATCACTCTTTCTAGCAATAGGAGTAGAAGAATCTGGAGTTTCTCTCACAAATGTTCGATAACTATTTTTCATTTCAACCACACCATCAACTTTACCATCTATTAAAAAACCTTGTCCTATTGGTAAATTTCTTCTTTGATAATAATTACCAGTTCCTACATTCCCACCAGCATTACCAGAACCATCGTAAGAATAAAATGTAGCTGGCGTGTATATACCAAGACTATTGATATCAACAGGAACAAAAGTTCCGTAACCTCCTTTATAGTCTGCTAAAAAATGTGAATTTACGGTGTTATCTTGCTCCCAAAAATAAGCTGTTCCTGAACAATTTGTCTCAGTAAGTAAAAAAGCAGACAAGTCAATTGTAGAGGGATAAGGATTTCCTGTTAAGGTATAATTTTCGAATTTTACGGGTATAGAAATAGTCCCATCATTTGGCTTTCCTCTAAAATCATAGCGTTGTCTGCTACCTGGATTATTTTGAACTCCATTAACGGAAACAGTATTCGTTCCCGAAGTTCCTTTCATTGTGAATCCTTCGCCAGCTAAAATACTATTTGGAGCTCCTGCATCAATCCAACTAGAGTATTCGGTAGAAGTCGTTAATTTAGTAACCCAATAAGGAGCAATTGCTAATGGAACTGAAGTCCCATTATAATTATTCATAGGCAATATGGTGGCGGGAGTAGATTGTGTTACATTTAAAACATCATTCAATTGATTAATACCAAAAGGGGAGTTTCCAGAGTTTGTATCGCTACCTCCGACTGGGGAACACCAATAGTTATACTGGTAATCATTTACAGATCCTTCCTGAAAAACAGATAAACTACCCAATCCTTTATTAGTACTTGTACCTGCTGAACCTTGTACCAACTGGGCTGTATCCCTCAAATATAAAAAACTACTGGCAGCATTCAGTTCTAACTGCTGTCCTATATAAATAACTTCATTTGAAGCATAAACATAAGTATCTGCGCTAACAAACATTTGTGCATTCACAGAATTCTGAAGTAAAAATCCCGTTGCTACTAATAGGCTTTTTTTAAGTATTTTTCCGTACATAGGTTTGTGAATTAAGTTGTTGCTGATTTTTTTATTATAAAAACTTCAAAATAAAATAATTAAAAAAAATATTTTTATTAGCTTGAATCAAAAAAAGATTGCTTTAGTAAACATCAATTATTGATCGTAATTAAGCCATTAAAATAATTTTTATCTAAAATACAGAAAAAAGAATAAGTTAAACCACTAAAACACCGATAAAAAGTATAAATAATCGTTGAAATACATCTTTAGTCTAAAAAAAAGCTATTTTTCTTACGTAAAATATAAATAAAAATTATTCAAAAAAAAATTAGTTGGCGTAAAATAAAATCAGAAAAATTTGTGGAAAATGTAATAACTAAAGATAAAGAAAAAAATACAACCTATTACAAATTCTCTTAGGATTTGGATATTGCAATAGTGAGAAAAGAAATTAACTGATTTAATTTAAAGAAAAAGTAATTCTTTAAAAGCTTTTCAATCAGACATTAAGACTATTTTAATTATTTTTTCGAAAAAATGTAATAATAGAACCTAAAAAAAGAGCGTGTTTTTAAATAATTAAAATCAGATTCGTTGGCGTACGCTTCTCTTTCAAAACTAATATTTCTGTAGGCTAAATTTGAGTTTCTGTAATATAAAAGTCGAAAACAGTATTCAAGTAAATACAAAATAAAAAAAGGAATAACCAACAATTCCAATTGTTGTCGAAGATGAATTTTTTCATGGTTCAAAAAAACGGCATTTTCTTTATCAGCTTCCTGTTTTGCAAACACAAAAGGAAATACCGTTAATCCACGATATCCATTAGGAATTAAATATTTAGTAACAATCAGAAACATTCGTTATAAAATTTATAAATTTGTATTTAAAATTTGGCTTAAATTAAGTAAAAAGTCAGTTCTTAAAATGACAATTCTAGAACACAAATCCAAATTAATTTGCAATTGAATGGTAAAGCTATGAATAACCAAAGTAATGAAAATAAAGTGATAGAAGGCGAAGATTTTTATTTAACACCAGAAGGTTATAAATGTTTTACAGAAAAGCACCATTTAAAAAGAGGTTATTGTTGTAAAAACGGTTGTCGTCACTGTCCGTATGGCTTCGATAAAAAAACAGGTGCCACAAAAAAACAACTATAGAGCCTAACCGCATTAAATGAATAAATATTTAAATTCACTTTATTTATTGTGGTACGTAATCAAAAATATTTCTACTACACTACACAAAAAAACAGCACAGAAAAAATGACTTTTAAAGAACAAATACAACAAGGGATTCCAACTGTTTTACCCAAACAAAAAAACTACGAAACAGCAATAAATCATGCACCAAAGCGCAAAGAAATTCTCTCAACAGAAGAGAAAAAATTAGCACTTCGCAATGCACTTCGTTATTTTGATAAAAAACATCATCCCGAATTAGTTAAAGAATTTACAGAGGAATTAAATAAATACGGTCGAATTTACATGTATCGTTTTCGTCCCGATTATGAAATGCGTGCTCGTCCTATTGAAGAATATCCTGGAAAATCAGAACAGGCAAAAGCGATCATGTTGATGATTCAAAACAATTTAGATTATGCTGTAGCCCAACATCCGCATGAATTAATTACTTATGGTGGTAATGGTGCCGTTTTCCAGAATTGGGCGCAGTATTTATTGACGATGCAATACTTATCTGAAATGACCGATGAGCAAACATTAACAATGTATTCTGGACATCCAATGGGTCTATTTCCTTCTCACAAGGAAGCTCCACGGGTTGTAGTAACCAACGGAATGGTTATCCCAAATTATTCTAAACCGGATGACTGGGAAAAAATGAATGCTTTAGGTGTTTCTCAATACGGACAAATGACTGCGGGAAGTTATATGTATATTGGTCCACAAGGAATAGTACATGGAACAACAATCACTGTGTTAAATGGTTTCAGAAAAATTAAGAAACAACCAAAAGGAGGTTTATTTGTAACCTCTGGATTAGGAGGTATGAGTGGTGCGCAACCAAAAGCAGGTAACATTGCTGGTTGTATTACCGTTTGTGCTGAGGTGAATGCAAAAATTACACACATTCGTCATAGCCAAGGATGGATTAACGAGGTTATAGAAAACATCGACGAATTAGTTGCAAGAGTAGCTTTGGCTAAAGCCAATAATGAAACAGTCTCCATAGCGTATCTTGGAAATATAGTAGACGTATGGGAGAAATTTGATACAGAAAACATTCATATTGATTTAGGTAGCGACCAAACTTCATTGCACAATCCTTGGGCTGGAGGCTATTATCCTGCTGGTGTTTCATTTGAAGAAGCCAATGAAATGATGGCTAATGATCCTGATTTGTTTAAACAAAAAGTACAAGAAACATTACGTCGTCATACAACAGCAATTAATAAACACACTGTTAAAGGAACCTATTTCTTTGATTACGGGAATGCTTTTTTATTAGAAGCTTCTCGTGCTGGGGCAGATGTTATGGCAGAAAACAATATCGATTTTAGATACCCAAGTTATGTGCAAGATATTATGGGACCAATGTGTTTTGATTATGGCTTTGGTCCATTTCGTTGGGTTTGTGCATCAGGTAAACCTGAAGATTTAGCTAAAACGGATGCAATTGCTTGTAGTGTTTTAGAAGAAATGGCAACAAATGCTCCAGTTGAAATTCAACAACAAATGCAAGATAATATTCAGTGGATTAAAGGAGCTCAAGAAAACAAACTAGTAGTTGGTTCTCAAGCTCGAATCTTATACGCAGATTCAGAAGGCCGTGTAAAAATTGCAGAAGCCTTTAATCAAGCAATTGCTAAGGGAGAAATAGGAACCATAGTTTTAGGTAGAGATCACCATGATGTTTCAGGTACCGATTCGCCGTATAGAGAAACTTCAAATATATATGACGGCTCTCGTTTTACAGCCGATATGGCCATCCAAAACGTAATTGGAGATAGTTTTCGTGGCGCAACATGGGTCTCTATTCACAATGGTGGTGGCGTAGGATGGGGAGAGGTAATTAATGGTGGATTTGGTATGGTTCTTGATGGCTCTAAGGAAGCTTCAAAGCGCTTAGCATCAATGCTTTTTTGGGATGTCAACAATGGTATTTCAAGAAGGAGTTGGGCTCGGAATGATGGAGCAATTTTTGCTATAAAAAGAGCTATGGAGACGCAACCTTTATTAAAAGTTACACTCCCAAATATAGTAGATGACACTTTATTAGATTTTTAAATTTTACATAAAACCTTTATAACTATTAGTAATCAAATTAACCTATTATGAAAGCAATT
The DNA here is from genome assembly GCF_023162025.1 of Flavobacterium pygoscelis. Lineage (NCBI taxonomy): Bacteria > Pseudomonadati > Bacteroidota > Flavobacteriia > Flavobacteriales > Flavobacteriaceae > Flavobacterium > Flavobacterium pygoscelis. The sequence goes on from NZ_JALNUB010000004.1 coordinate 450,596, forward strand.
AAATTTATACCCGTTTTTCTACTTTTAGTACTTGCTTCCTGCAGTTCTGTAAGAGTATATTCTGATTATGATAGTAAAGTAGACTTTAGTCAATACAAAACCTATGCGTTTCATAAAAAAGGGATTGATAAAGTTGAAATTTCAGAATTGGATAAAAAAAGAATTCTTTACGCTGTTGATGCTGAACTTGCAAAAAAAGGCATGACTAAAAGTGAGAATCCAGATCTTTTAATAAACATATTCACAAAGGAGAGAGAAAGAATAGATGTAAATCAATTCAATGCGGGATTTGGTTATGGTTGGGGATACGGTTGGAATCCTTATATCTGGGGAGGTCGAAACACTTCTGTTACCTCATCAACTGAAGGAACTCTTTATATCGATTTAATTGATGCCAAGAAAAAAGAATTAGTATGGCAAGGTGAAGGAATTGGATACCTCACCAATAATAGAAGTGAAAAGGAAAAAGTAATCAATGAATTTGTTACTAAAATACTTGCACAATTTCCTCCTTCAAATGTAAAGAAATAATTTTATTTTATTTACATTTGATTTTCTAATAAAAAAATGAGAAATTCTATAAACATTATCGTCGCTATTATAATTATTATTGTTCAGCAATAATAGCGGAGTCTTGTATAAAAATATTTGTATCAAACCTCCTAATTTAGGAGGTTTTTTTTGTTTTAAACCTATGCTAAGTCTATCTAAAAATTCTATTATCATTATTATCATCATTCGTTTTACGTAACGAGTCAGAATAATAGTGCTCCCTATTTGCCTTTCTCACCATAATGAGAAAGGCTTTTTTTTACCAAAAATTCAAACAGTAATACAATTAAAAAACCAATGAAACAAGAATACACCATTACTATACTTACTGAAAATCAAGTAAGTCTGATCAGTAAAATAGATATAATCCTTGCCAGAAGAAAAATCAAAACAGAATCGGTTACAATCCATTTTGAACCGATAGAAAACCTTTATAAATTCTCCATTGTTTTAATAGACGGCGAAATTATAATTAAAAATTTGGTACTTCAGATAAGAAAAACAATTGGAATAATTGACGTATTTGCTAGCATGAGAAATGAAGTAATAGAAAATGAAATTGCCTTATTTAAAATTTGTTTTAAAAAAAGAGAAATAGATTTTCAAATTGAAAAAATAGTAGAGAAATACAAAGCAAAAACCATATTAATAACTAAAGATTTTACTGTATTTGAAGTGAGTGGAAGATCTGAACAATTAAAACATTTAGTACAAGAATTGCGAAATTGTAACCTGATCGAATTTGTTAAAAGCGGTAGAATATCCATTACAAAATCAAACAGAGAAAACGTATTAATTTATTCAAACTAGATCAACAATTTTAATCCTTATTAAAAAAAATCCTATGACAACATACGAACAAGTATTAGCAGCAAAAAATCAATTAAAAGAGGTTGTAACAGCTACACCTTTAAGTAAAAACTTAAATCTATCAGAAGAATTTAATTGTAAAGTTTTATTAAAAAGAGAGGATTTACAAGTGGTTCGTTCTTATAAAATTAGAGGAGCATATAACAAAATGAGCACTTTAACTTTGTCAGAAAAAAGTCAGGGTGTAATTTGTGCTAGCGCTGGAAATCATGCACAAGGAGTAGCTTACTCTTGTCATTTATTGAAAATAAAAGGCAAAATTTACATGCCTAAAACAACACCGAAACAAAAAATAAAACAAGTACAATTATTTGGAAAAACTTATGTTGAAATTATTTTAATAGGAGACACATTTGATGATGCTTATGCAAAAGCCGCAGAAGAGGCTACTGCAAAAAACATTATTTTTGTACATCCATTTGATGATTTTAAAGTCATTGCAGGACAAGGAACCGTTGGATTAGAAATTTTAGAAAACTGTAAAGAACCAATAGATTATGTATTTGTACCTATTGGCGGTGGCGGATTAGCAGCAGGACTTTCGGAAGTTTTTAAAAAATTGAGTCCTAACACAAAAATAATTGGCGTTGAACCCGAAGGTGCTCCCTCAATGAAAACTGCTATAGCTACTGGTAAAAACCTTCCTCTTGAAAAAATAGACAAATTTGTAGATGGAGCTGCGGTAAAACAAGTAGGAAACTTGACTTTTGAAATTTGCAAAAAAAATCTTGATGCTATCGTTTTAGTGCCAGAAGGAAAAGTATGCACTACTATTTTGCGTTTGTATAATGAAGAAGCAATGGTTGTAGAACCAGCTGGAGCATTAACTATCGCCGCTTTAGATTTCTATAAAGACCAAATAAAAGGGAAAAATGTGGTGTGCATTGTGAGCGGAAGTAATAATGATATTGAAAGAACTGCCGAAATAAAAGAAAGGTCTTTATTGTATGAAGAACTCATGCATTATTTTATGATTCAGTTTCCACAACGTCCAGGATCTCTAAAGGAATTTGTAAATGATATTTTAGGGCCAGATGATGATATTACCTATTTTCAGTTCACTAAAAAAAATAGCCGAGAAGTAGGTCCTGCGATTGTAGGTTTAGAATTAAAAAACAAGAATGACATTGTAAATATAAAAGAGAAAATGTTTGATAAAGGATTCGAATTTCAATATCTCAACGACAGGCAAGATTTGTTTACACAATTAATTGGATAAAACAATTTACAGTTCCTTAAGAATGGCCTACCTTTGCGTAGGCTTTTTTATATACAATTATGACAACTCTTACCGACATTAAAAATCTAGACGATATAAAATTACTAGTTGATACTTTTTATTCTAAAGTTCAAAAAGATGAATTTATCGGACCAATATTTAATGAGAAAATAGGCAATCGCTGGCCAGAACATTTGGAGAAAATGTATCGTTTTTGGCAAACTATTTTACTTGATGTCCATTCGTATTCTGGTAGTCCATTTCCTCCGCACAAACAATTACCTGTTGAGAAAGAACACTTTGATCGTTGGATGGCAATTTTCTCAGCAACTACAGATGAATTATTTTTAGGTCCACTTGCTGAAGAAGCAAAATTACGTGGCCGAAACATGGCCGAAATGTTTCATTACAAGATTGATTATTTTCGTAATGCTGCAAAAAACAATTAACCTCATTAAGTATCTTTTTATAAATAGAAACAATATCATGCGTAAACTTCTTACTGGATTATTTGCACTATCTATTTTGGCTTCTTGTTCCAATTTAAAAAACACATCCTCAAGTGGCAGTTATCCTGAATTAAAATTCATTAATTCAATTGAAATTCCATTTAACCAAGAATTTAATAACACTAAAATTGGTGGGCTTTCCGGTATTGATTATGATAAAAAGAAGGATCTTTATTATATCATTTGCGATGAAAGAGCACAAGAAAACCTTTCCCGATTTTACACTGCAAAGATTAATATCGCTGACAATCAACTAAAAGCAATTAGTTTTCAAGAAACCAACACTTTAAAAAATGAGCAAGGTTCCACTTTTGGCAATTGGACAACTAGTCCAGAAACCTCTGCAGATCCAGAAGATATTAGATACAATCCGAAAAATAACTCTCTAGTTTGGACAAGTGAAGGTGCTCGAGTTGTAACCGCTGACAAAACTATTTTACAAAATCCTTCGATTACTTTTATGGATTTAAAAGGAAATTTTAAAGAGGAGTTAAAATTACCTTCTAATCTTGAAATGCAAAAAGAAAGCAAAGGACCTCGCAATAACGGAACACTTGAAAGCATCACTTTTGACCAAAATTATAAAACACTATATACTTGCGTAGAAGAACCGCTATTTGAAGACGGTAACCAAGCCAGCACAAGCAAAGGTGGCTTAATTCGTTTTTACGAATTTGATATAAAAACACAAAAAAACACAGCTCAATATGGATATCAGCTTGAAGCCATTGCAAACGAACCTAATCCTAAAGGCGCTTTTGCTGTAAATGGTGTTGCTGCGATTCAGTTTTACAAAAAAAACCAATTCTTAGTACTAGAACGCTCCTACTCTACAGGAACGCAACCGTGTACTATAAAAGTTTTTTTATGTGATTTTAAAAAGGCAACAGATGTTAAAAATCATGAATCTTTACAGAATCAAAAAATTGAATTGATCTCTAAAAAACTAATTCTAAATATGGATGATTTAGGAATATATACAGACAATATTGAAGGATTGACTTTTGGTCCAAAATTAACTAATGGAAATCGTTCCTTGATTTTTATATCGGATAATAACTTTTCAGAAACTCAAAAAACACAGGTATTGCTTTTTGAAGTAAAAGAATAATGTTTTATACTGTTTTTTTCAAAACACTATTATTTACCTGTAAAAACTAAATTAAAATTCATCGAAAATAAAAACTAACTCTCCTAGCCCAGATAGCAGTGGAAAGCATTTGGCAAAAAAAGACAATTTTTGTTGTTCTAATAAAGCGACTGTAAGAAGCTCTTATTAGGACTTACAAAAATGTATTTTTTTGCTAAATCTTGTAACGGATAGCTGGAAATAGCTCCTTAAAGTTGTACTTTTGACAAAAACTATAACGTTTTCGAGATGAGCACAACTATAGAAAGCAATCCGTTATTAGATCGGTTGCCAAAGCACTTAAGACAATTTATTAAACCTCAGGATTATAGCGACTATACACCAATTAACCAAGCAGTTTGGCGTTATGTAATGCGTAAAAACGTAAGTTACTTATCAAAAGTAGCACATAATTCCTATTTAGAAGGACTTAAAAAAACAGGAATTGAGGTAGATACTATTCCGAGTATGTACGGAATGAACCGAATTCTAACTGAAATTGGCTGGGCAGCTGTTGCTGTTGATGGATTTATTCCGCCCAATGCTTTCATGGAATTTCAAGCGTATAATGTACTCGTGATTGCTTCAGATATTCGTCAACTTGAACATATAGAATACACGCCTGCACCAGATATTATTCACGAAGGTGCTGGTCACGCCCCTATTATTGCCAATCCAGAATATGCAGAATATTTACGTCGTTTTGGAGAAATAGGTTGCAAAGCCATTTCTTCGCACAAAGATTACGAAATGTATGAGGCCATCCGATTACTTTCTATTTTGAAAGAAGCAGAAGGAACTCCACAAGCCAATATTGACGCTGCTGAAAAAGCAGTGGAAGATTTGCAGAATAACATGGGTGAATTGTCAGAAATGGCACAAATTAGAAATCTGCATTGGTGGACTGTAGAATACGGTTTAATAGGCACGGTAGAAAATCCGAAAATATACGGCGCTGGTTTACTTTCTTCAATTGGTGAAAGTGCGCATTGTATGACTAAAAAAGTAAAGAAAATCCCTTACGACATATCGGCAGCAAATCAGAATTTTGATATTACACAACTGCAACCGCAATTGTATGTAACTCCTGATTTTGCGTATTTGAGCTTAATATTAGAAGAATTTGCTAATAAAATGGCGTTGCGTACAGGAGGTTTATCGGGTATAAATAAACTGATACAATCAAATGCTTTAGGAACTATTGAGTTGAGCACTGGCATACAAGTTTCAGGAGTTTTTACGAATGTAATTGAAGCGAATGGAAAACCGGTTTACATTCAGACCACTGGAAAAACAGCTTTATCCTATAGAGAGAAAGAATTAGTAGGTCATGGAACGATTAATCATAAAGATGGTTTTGGTAGTCCCATTGGAAAACTAAAAGGCATCAATCTGGCTATAGAAGACATGAGTCCAAGAGATTTAAGTGCTTATTCTATTACTGAAAATGAAACGGTAACTTTAGATTTTGAAGGTGATATTACCGTAAAAGGAGAAATTATTACTGGTTCGAGAAACTTGCATGGCGAAATAATTTTAATCAGTTTTAAAAATTGTACTGTTACGCATGGAGAAACTATTTTGTTTCAACCAGAATGGGGTATTTATGATATGGCTGTTGGAAAAAAACTAGTTTCGGCTTTTTCAGGACCTGCAGATGCGACTAGTTTTGATTTGATTACTGCTGTTCCTAGTAGTACAACAATCAAAGCGCAGCAAAGCGCAGAACGTGATGATTTAGAAGTTTTGTATCAAACCGTACGATTGATTAGAGAATCAAAAGATACTACAACTTCTTTAGTTCCGATTTTTCAACAACTAAAAGAGAATCACCCAAATGATTGGTTGTTATCTGTTGAGATTGTTGAATTATTGAAAGATAGAAACGAACCAAATCTTTTGCAAGAGGTGAAAAATTATCTTGAAAATCTAAAACAAAGACGATCAGAAATTGCACACTTGATAAATGGCGGACTGGATTTGATATAAAAAAGAACGCTCATTTTCGCAGATTGCTCTAGTGAAAATAGATTATTTAAAATTAAACCGCATATTCTCAGATTAATTAATACACTGAGAATATGCGATTTTTTTTTACCTACAATTTAATTTGTTGTCCAAATTCCTTTTCACTTTCGATCACTTTTCCTTCGTATTTCAGTGTCCACCCTAATTGACTAGTCGTAATTAATAGTTTAGACAATTCGCTAATTAATCTGTTTTGAGCATTGGTTTTCAAAGTAGAACTTTCTATTTTTTTAGCTAAATTCGCTTTTACAGATTTGTTAATTTTGTTGTAATCTTCGCCAGTAAAAGGGTTCAGTTTACTTTGTTCTACATCATAAAACTTAATGTCTGGATTAATTTTTATTTCTTCTTTGGGAATATAAACAATCGTTATGGTTTTATTTTTCTCATCAATATCATATTTCATTTTATGTAAATCATAGGCAACTGTTACATCAGCATTTACGACAACGAGTGCTTTTTTCTCAAAAGAAAGCATGTTTAATAAATACTTTTCTTGATTTTTATAAGTAATCACTTCAGAGAAATGTCCCTCAGTAACAATTAGTTTTCCAACATTTAGAATTTGTTGCTGAATTAAGCCTGAGCCGTCTATAGTAGTTGTATTATCGTCTTTTTTAAATTCACAGTATTTGAATAATAGAAAAACAGTAATTATAATTCCGATGAAAATAAATAGTCTTTTTAGCATAATTAAAATTTCATGAATGGATTTTGAGTTTCTAATTTAGTGATTTTTTGGTTCAATTTAGACACAAATTTTAAGTGACTTTCAGATTGCGGATTAAATGGCCGGTGCATTAGTGATTTTTGAATATTCTCTACTTCCTCCATCGTGGTAAAAACTCCATCAGAAATAGTGGTTTCTTTAAAACGTTTCCAAATATAATCAATCGCTACTTGATTGGGGTGTAACATATCTTCGCTGTAAAAACGATAATCACGAAGTTCATCTATCATAATTTCGTAGGAAGGAAAGTATCCAGTATTTAATTTTAAATGTTCTGTTTGTATAACTTGATGAATTGAAGAAATTAAATTTGCTTTGCTCCATTGATTTTCAACAAAACCATCTTTGATGTGACGCACTGGAGAAACCGTAAAAATAACACAGCACTTTGAATTTACTTTTTGAATTAAATCTATTGTATTTCTAATAGATTTTTGAATAGTTTCTATTGACAAAATAGATTTCTCAAATTGTTTTTGAGGTACTTTATGACAATTGGCAACAACTTCATTGCTTTCTATATTTTTATAAACCCACGATGTACCATAAGTAATAATAACATGTGAAGCTTGTTCTATTGCTATTTTAGCAGATTGGACAACAGCATTTAATGAAACTAGCAATTCTTCTCTATCGGGATTACTTAAATCCGAATGCGCATCAAAACAATGCCACAATTCATTATGAAAGAAGATATCGTTTTCGGTAAATTGTTTTTTAGAAACAGCAAAATCAATAAATTTCTCAATAGCCAGAGGATGAAATAAAATCCCAAACGGATTGCAAGTATTTTGAAACTTGAAATAATCCAATTTTTCTGCCATATTCACTGCAAAACAAGAACCAAGAGAAACAATTTTCGAATTGTAATCTATAAGCCGATTACTTTTTGGAATAGGTATTGGAGTTCTGAAATTCATTTCACTTACTTTCTTACAAAGTTGAATAATTTAAACCAATAAAAAAACTCAAACATTTCGATTTAAAATAGAAACTGCCGATTTGTTTATTGTTATCAGGAGAAATGATTTAGCAAAACGGTAATAAGTGCTAAATTCAAGAGATTCTTTTCAATACGTCTTTACTACAAAAGCAAACAACCCTTTTAAAAACGAGTTCTAAAAGGGTTGTTTGTATTTATACATTTTTACTATTTCACAAAATCAATTGCTTTTTCTAATACCTCCTTAATTCCAGATACATTTTTACCTTTTCCTGATGCAAAAAAGGGTTGTCCGCCACCGTTTCCGTCTATGAATTTACCTAGTTCTCTAATTACATTACCAGCATTAAGTCCTTTTTGGCTAACTAATTCTTTAGAAATAAAGCAATGAATATTGGGTAAACCGTCTTCAATAGAAGCCAAAAACACAAACGAGCTCGGTGTTGCGCTTCCAATTGCCATAGCCAAATCTTTTGTGGCGCTCATTGATAAATTAACTTGTTTAGATAAAAAGTTAACCCCATTGATTTCTTGAAATTCAGTAACCAAAATATTTTTTAGTCCCTCAATTTTTTCTTTTACTAAATTTTCAATTTCTTTTTTGAATTTAGAATTCTCTTCTTGCATCGAATGAACCGCTTTCAAAATATCTTGTGGGTTTTTCAAAGCAACTTTCACTTCATTTAATGTGTTTTCTTGCGTAGCATAAAATGCTTTTACCGCATCACTCGTAATCGCTTCAATACGACGAATTCCTGCTGCAACTGCTCCTTCTGAAACAATTTTGAATTGCCAAATTTCCGCTGTATTTTTCACGTGTATTCCACCACACAATTCCATGCTTTCGCCAAATTTAATCGCTCGAACATGATCGCCATATTTCTCACCGAATAAAGCCATCGCTCCTTCTTCTACTGCTTGCGCAAAAGGAATATTTCTTCTTTCGATAAGTGGTAATTGCTCCTGTATTCTAGCATTAACAAAATCTTCCACTTGTTGCAATTCTGTTTCCGTCATTTTTGCAAAATGAGAAAAGTCAAAACGCAAATAGCTTGAATTTACCAAAGAACCTTTTTGCTCCACATGCGTTCCCAGAATACTTCTTAAAGCTTGATGCATTAAGTGTGTAGCCGAGTGATTTCTTGATGTTAAAGTTCTTAATTCTGTATTTACTTTGGCCACAAAACTTGCTTCAATGTTTTCAGGAAGTTGTTTTGTAAAATGTAGAATTAAATTATTTTCTTTCTTAGTGTCTATAATCTCAATAGTTTCATTAGCAGAAACCAATATTCCTTTGTCACCAACTTGTCCTCCTCCTTCTGGATAAAATGGTGTGTTGTCTAAAACTATTTGGTATAAAACTCCATCTTTTTTGCTATCTACTTTACGAATTCTCGTAATTTTCGCTTCGTTTTCAGTTTGGTCATAACCCACAAATGTTTCTACATTTCCAGGAATTAAAACTGACCAATCTTCGGTTGAAACTTCAGATGCTGCACGAGAACGCGCTTTTTGAGCTTGCATCGAAGCGTCAAATTCAGCCTCGTTGAAAGACATTCCTTTTTCTTTCAAAATCAAAGCTGTTAAGTCTTTTGGAAAACCAAAAGTATCATACAGTTCAAATGCTTTAGCTCCTGAAATCCTCCCCAACCCCTCCGAAGGAAGGGCTTTTTTAGTATCGGCAATAACTTTGTCTAATAACTGTAAACCTTGGTCTAATGTTCTCAAAAATGAAGCTTCTTCCTCACGAATCACATTCGTCACAAACGTTTCTTGCAATTTGATTTCTGGGAAAAATTCACCCATTTGGTTTGCTAAAACAGCAACTAATTGATTGACAAAAGGCTCTTTGATGTCTAAAAATGTAAAACCGTAACGAATAGCGCGACGCAATATTCTACGAATTACATATCCTGCACCAGTATTAGAGGGTAATTGTCCGTCAGCAATTGCAAAAGCAACCGCACGAACGTGATCTACAATGACACGAATAGCAATATTAGTTTTGTTTTGAGATTCTTCGCTAGCGCTCAGAATGACATCATTGGTAGTATATTTAGCTCCAGTAATTTGTTCTACTTTTTCAATAAGTGGGGTAAAAACATCCGTGTCATAATTAGAAGTCACTCCTTGCAATGCCATACACAAACGCTCAAATCCCATTCCGGTATCAACGTGTTTTGCAGGTAATTTTTCTAATGAACCATCGGCTTTACGGTTGAATTCCATAAATACGTTGTTCCAAATTTCAACCACTTGTGGATGATCATTGTTGACTAAACTTTTTCCTGAAACTGCTGCTTTTTCTTCAGCGGTACGTAAATCAACGTGAATTTCTGAACAAGGTCCACAAGGTCCTTGATCACCCATTTCCCAGAAATTATCTTTTTTATTTCCAAGAATGATTCGGTCTTCATCAATCAACTCCTTCCAGATATCCCAAGCTTCTTGATCGAAAGGTACATTTTCCTCTGCATTACCTTCAAAAACTGAAACGTATAAATTTTCTTTAGGAATTTTATACACTTCCGTTAAAAGTTGCCAAGCCCAATTGATTGCTTCTTTTTTAAAATAATCACCAAAAGACCAATTTCCCAACATTTCGAACATCGTATGGTGATACGTATCAAAACCAACATCCTCCAAGTCATTGTGTTTTCCTGAAACACGAAGACATTTTTGAGTATCGGCAATTCTATTGCTTTTTGGCGTTGCGTTTCCCAAAAAATATTCTTTGAACTGCGCCATTCCTGAGTTGTTGAACATCAAGGTTGGATCATCTTTTAGAACGATAGGCGCTGAAGGAACAATAAGGTGTCCTTGTGATGCGAAAAAATCTAGAAATTGTTTACGTACGTCTTGTGATTTCATATTTTTATTTTGGGCCACTAAACAAAGTGGTTAATTTATGTGTGATTCAGAATATCCTCTGCCCCAGATAGAAGTGGAAAGCTTTGCTGTTTTAAAATTTATTTTTTCTTGAGTTGACAGAGCGACCGGAGGAAGCTCCTGACGGCGCATTAGAAAAAAATATTTTAAACAGCGAACTTGCAACGGTTAGCTGGATAAGGCACATTAATATATTTATTCTCTAAAAAAGGCTGTTGCAAATGAAACATTTCTTAAATTTGTTCGTCTAACCTTTTTACAGTGTGCAAAAATAGGGTATTTTAAAATATGTCGAAAGTAAAATATTATTACGATTCCGAAAATCTAGCCTACCGAAAAATAAAAACACGAAAAAGAAAAAAAATTGGTGTTATAATCTTATTTTTAGTGGCTTCGGCTCTGTTTGGTATATTGAGTTTTATAATTTTATTAAACACACCTTATTTTGAAACACCAAAAGATCGTTTGCAAGCGCGTGAAATTGAAAATTTGAAATTGAATTATGCCATTTTGAATAAAAAAATAGAGCAGGCGAATCTTGTTATTGATGCTATAGAGGAGCGAGATAATAATGTGTATCGTGCTTATTTTAACAAAACGATTATTCCAGATTCTATTCGAAAAGCTGGATTACCTGGAATAAATAGGTATAAAAAATTGGAAGGATACAATAACTCGCAGTTGGTGATGAACACCACAAAAAGAATTGATGTGCTTAACAAAGAATTAGTCATTCAATCGAAATCATTGGATGAAATACTAAAATTAGCTGAAGCTAAAAGTGTTTTTCTAGCTGCAATTCCAGCTATACAGCCCGTTAGAAATGAAAACTTGAAACATTTGGCTTCTGGTTTTGGATACAGAACAGATCCATTTACTAAAGTAAGAAAAATGCACGAAGGCATGGATTTTACAGCCAAAACTGGAACTCCAATTTATGCAACAGGAGACGGAGTCGTTGCTAGAGCGGACAACAATGCATCTGGGTATGGTAATCATATCGTTATTCGGCACGGATTTGGCTACGAGACTTTGTACGCGCATTTAAGCAAATACAATATTCGGGCAGGGCAAAAAGTAAATCGTGGAGATATTATTGGATATGTGGGAAGCACGGGCAGATCTGAAGCGCCTCATTTGCACTACGAAGTTCATAAAGATCAAAAGGTAGTGAATCCTCTTAATTTTTATTACGGAAATATATCTGCAGTAGAATATGTAGCTATAGCAAAATTAGCGAATCAAGAAAATCAATCACTGGATTAACGATTACAGAGTTCAAGTCGATAGACCAGTAGAAATTATAAAGTAGAACAAACATGCACATTGAACTTTCAAAAGACAAAAGATATTATAGCATCGGAGAAGTAGCTAAAGCTTTTGATGTAAATGCCTCACTGATTCGTTTTTGGGACAATGAATTTGACATTTTAAAACCTAAAAAAAATGCTAAAGGAAATCGAATGTTCACTCCTGAGGATATTACTAATTTACAATTGATTTATCATTTGGTTAAAGAAAGAGGTTTTACCCTAGAAGGTGCTAAAACCCATCTAAAAGAGGGACAAAAGAAAACTTTAGATAAATTTGATATTATTAGAAAACTAGAAACCATACGAACACAATTAACCAATATTAAAAACGAAATTTAGATTTTAAAACAATAAATAAACACTAAACTTAAATTAAATAAACATGAAAAGATTTTTGCCTTGGATTATCGTAGCAGTTGTTGTCATAGTAATTTTTAGCTGGGTTAAAGGAATTAACAATACAGCCGTAACTTTAAATCAAACCGTAGAACAATCTTGGGGTGACGTTCAAACCGCTTACCAAAGAAGAAATGACTTAATCGGAAATTTAGTAAATACCGTAAAAGGTGCTGCCGAATTTGAAAAAGGAACCTTGACTGCTGTTATCGAAGCACGTGCTAAAGCTACTCAAGTAACAGTTGATCCTACGAATATCACACCAGAACAATTAGCCGAATTTAACAAAGCGCAAAGCGGAGTTAGCAGTTCATTATCAAGATTGTTAGTTACTGTTGAGCAATATCCTGATTTAAAAGCCAATGCTAATTTCTTGAAATTGCAAGATGAGTTAGCAAGCACTGAAAATCAAATTCTAACGGCTAGAACTCGTTTTAACGAAGCTGTTAAACCTTACAACACGCACATTAAAACTTTCCCAAATAGTATGTTTGCAGGAATGTTTGGATTTAAAGAAAAAGCTTATTTCAACGCTGTTGAAGGTGCTGATAAACCAGTAGAAGTAAAATTCTAAAAAATATTTTCAGTTTTTTGATTAACGATTTTGATTTTAGGATGCTATTTCTAACTTCAAAATCGTTAATCTTCATTCCTAAATTTTTCCCATGTCAAAAGTAGAAGATTTTTTAACCAAAGAAGAAGAACAAGAAATTGTTGCAGCTATTTGTACGGCTGAAAAAAATACTTCTGGCGAGATAAGAGTGCATTTAGAAAAAACCACTGCTCTTGATCCTTATGATCGTGCTCTAGAAGTTTTTAATCAACTTAAAATGGATCAAACCCAACTTCAAAACGGCGTTCTAATATATGTAGCCGTAAAAGACCGCAATTTTGTAATTTGCGGAGACAAAGGCATTAATGATGTCGTTAAAGAAGATTTTTGGAATTCTACTCGAGATGTAATTGTTGCTCATTTTAAAAATGGCAATTTCAAACAAGGGCTTATTGACGGAATCATTAAAGCGGGAGAACAATTACAACAGTATTTCCCTCATCTAGAAGGAGATAAAGATGAATTATCTAACGAAATATCAAAAGGATAATGATATTAAATAAAAAGATTACTTTAAATTCCTTAAAGTTAGTGATCTGTTTACTGCTTACACAGCTAAGCTTTGCACAGTTTACAATTCCAGAAAAACCTAGTTTTCAAACTTCAGTATATGATTACGCCAATGTGTTGAGCGCAACAGATAAGGCGCAATTAGAACAAAAGCTAATTCAATATTCTGATTCTACTACAACTCAAATTGTAGTGATAACTATTGAAAGCTTAAAAGGGGAAGATGTAAGCCAACTAGCAACCAAATGGGGTCAAACTTGGGGAATTGGCGGAACAGAAAAAGATGACAATGGCGTAATTATTTTATTGGCTAAAGCCGAAAAAAAAATAGCCATCAATCCCGGATATGGATTAGAAGACAGATTGACAGCAGGTATTGGCGGAGAGATCATTAGGAATATTATTTTACCTGAATTTAGAGCGGGTAGTTTTTACAATGGTTTAGACAAAGGTACCGATGCGTTAATTGATGTTTTTAAAGGAAAATACAAAGGAGAACGTAAAAAATCACAACAAAAAAATGACTTCCCTTTACTGCCATTTATAATTATTGTTATTGTAATACTGGTTTTATTATCAAGAAACAAAGGTGGCGGTGGTGGAAACTCAGGTAATAGTGGTGGTGGGCCAAGTTTATTAGATGCTATCATTTTAAGTAGTCTCGGCAGAAGTGGCGGAGGTGGCTTTGGTGGTTCTTCGGGAGGTGGTTTCGGAGGCGGCGGAGGTGGCTTCGGTGGCGGATTTGGCGGCGGAGGTTTCTCTGGCGGTGGATCTAGCGGAGGATGGTAAATAAAATATTAAAAAAACGCTACAAAACTGTAGCGTTTTTTTTTACCTCATCATTAACTATAATCAAAAATACAAAGTCATTTATCTGTTAGCAGTCAGTTAAATAAAAATGCTAATTTTATGAACTATTCTTTTGAATTAGAACTAAACTATCCAACTACTTATTATATAAAATATGAAGAAAAATATCGTTACATTAATATTAATTATTTTTTGTAATTCATGTTTGTTTAGTCAAAATAATGCTATTGTTAAAGCAATAAATGAGAACGCATTTCAACTTAACAATTCAGATCCCAACATCGATATTGATAAAGACGCTAAATTAGATAGTATATTTAATAAAGTAAGGATTTTTGGATTTGGTGAAGCAACACACGGAACAAAAGAATTTTTCAATTTAAAATTTAAGTTTTTTAAATACTTAGTTAAAAATCAAGGAGTTCGTAATTTTGCAATTGAGGCAAGTTATGCAAATTGTATTGCAATTAATAATTACATAAAAGGACAAAAAAATGATCCAAAAGAATTGCTGAAAAATATTGGATTTTGGATTTGGAACACTCAAGAAGTTTTAGAACTAATTGAATGGATGAAAAAATTCAACGTTGATAAAATTCAATCTAATCAAATAAATTTTTACGGAATAGATATTATGGATTGTTCAAATTCAGCTAAAATAATTTCTGAACATCTAACAGAAAATTTATATAAGAACAAAACTCAATATTTAGATATATTAAGTTTTTACACTATAAAAAATAATACTAAGTATTTAAATAAGAATATATTAAAGAACCATTTAATCGTGATGAATGAATTAAAAGAAATTTTAAAAAGTTCAGAAGTTAAAAACAAAGAATTATATATTAGCCTACAAAATTCAATTATTCAATATATAAATTTGTGCATAGATTATAGGCAAGAAATACGAGATAAAGAAATGTCAGAAAATATTAATCAAATATTACATTTTAATGGTAATGAGAGCAAAATATTTATTTGGGCACATAATTTTCATATTAAAAAAAACAATATCACCTATACAAATGACTACGCAATGGGTCATTTTTTAAAAGAAAAATATGGAAATGAATATTATAGTTTAGGATTTGATTTTGCTACTGGAGCATTTAATGCTTATAGCATTAAGAATAAAAAAATTGAAATATTTTCAATTACCGAACCAATGACTAAAACGAGTAGCAAGTTGTTTAACGAAAGCTCTTTTGATAGCTTTTTTTTTAGATTTTAATTCAATTAGTAAAATAGATATTTTGAATAATTATATAACTTCTAAAGTTAATTACCGAGGAATAGGCTCAACATACAATCCAAAAATGGTTGAAAATGAAAAACTCAAAGATGCTTATGATGGAATTATCTTTGTAAAACAAACCCAAGCATCAACACTGTTACTTAGATAATAAATTATGTTAAAATAAAAGTGCCAAACAAAATAAATAAACGACCGTACTGCTAACATACGTTTGAAGAGATTAGTGTTTTTATCATTTCTTGGTTCCGGCAGAAAATTCTCTTGCATAAAGCACCAAACTTGATGAAGCGCCAAGACATAAAGAGATTAAATAATAAAATAGTATTTTTCTTAACATAAATGTTTTAAAAATTAATTTTATATTTGAAAAATTAATTTTAACTACTGATAATGAAAAATATACAGATAAAAAGCTGCTTTTTTTTACTACTCTTAATTTATAGCACAAATAGCTATTGTCAATTTAGTGGTTGGAAAGAAAAAGCTTTAGAATTAGGAACATCTATTGGTGCAAAAAAACTTGGTCTAGATGAAGTCTTAAAAAAACCTGCCGCAATTACCACTTCTTTTGAAGATGTAAATCAAAGCGGATCTAAATTTCCTGATTTAATAATTGTGAAAAACGTACAACCTTTGTATTTACTCCCTAAAGCAACAAATGGTGGTTTTATACTTTGCGAAGGATTTTTTGAGATGACAAATAAAAGTTATTGCCTACATGCTGGAACCTTTTTACCTTCAAAAGGAGATGGTTATATGTACGCTCCCATTTTAGGACCAAAAAAAGACATTATAACATCCATACTTAAAAATGCAGAAAAACATCCTGAGATTAATCAAAATGACATTCAGGTTCTTTTATGGACAATTATAGCTAGAACACGTTTTTCAGATTATAGTGGCCAGGTAAAACTAACTGCAGTTGCTTTGTTAAGTCCAATAGAACTTACTCATCTAGAAGGTGGAATGCTGGAAATTTTACCAGCAAGCTTGATGAACAAAGCAAAATCTAAAATTCCAGACGGTGTACAAAATATTTTTGAAGCAGAAAATAAAATTAGACAATTGGTAGCTTCTGGAAATTACACTTATGCTGACATGGAAAAATATGCAATTATTGCTGGAATGGCTCCAGTAAGAAGTGATATCCCTAGCGGAATATGGTCTTTGCATGCTGATGGCTATTACATTCGCTATTTTCCGTCGGGATATTCAAAAACTAAAGTGCAAATTTATGTTCCTAAGGAAATTATCGCCTCTGGAAAATCTTTAATATATGATGCTACAAATGACATTGCTTGTCCTGCCAATACGGGATCACAACGACTGGCTCAGACAAATGAACCTTTAGACCCAAACTATTCTATTAAAATAAAAGTTAATTGTAAATAATATAATACTAACTAATATTTATAAAAAAGTCCCGACACAATCGGGACTTTTTTTGCTTTATGGTTGCAAAGAGCACTAAAACTGAAACTAATTTTTTCTGTTTTTTAGTGAAAAATCATTCTGTTTCCAGATGGTTTTTCCTTAGCACCAAATTTATTCAACTTATAAGTCAATGAAAACATCAAATATCTTTTTAAAACAGTATTTTCTTCATCCCTTATATTTGTTGGAGAAATGGTTCTTGTGGCACTCTGGTTTTGATTTAAAACATCATACACTTTAACTTTAGCAGTCATTTTTTTATCAAAAAAACTATAAGACAAACTGGTATTCCATAAATAAAAATCTTTCTTGAAACCATCTGCAATATTCGAGTTGTAGGTATATCCAAAATCATTTCCAAAAACCCAGTTTTTAGGCCAATAATTAGTAGTTTGTATATTAAAACGATGAATAACACTTGACGCACTGCTAATTCTATAATTGGTATATTTAGAATCATTGTATGTAAAATTATAAGTTGGATTTATCGATAGTAATTCGCCATATTCATAAGTAAAATTCACTTTAGGATTCAATCTCAATGTATTCGCTTCAAAAGATGCTCCGTTGACAAATCCTTTTGATAAACCATAATTGGAATTAAAACTAACACCATATTTAAAATTATGTGCTTCTTTTTTTATAGATTTATTCCAATTGGCTCCAAACCAAGAAGAATACGTTCCAGATACATTTTCAAAAGTGGTAATATCCTTTATGTTAGAATCATAAAGTACCGAAGAAACTACTTGATCCTCATATAAGTTTCCTCCAAAATAAATAGAATAGCCCGATCTAGTTGCATAATCATAATTTCTAAAACTTAAATATCCCCATTGATTACGACTAGGTTTTAAATTTATATTTCCTATTGTAGTACTCAATGGATTAGATAAATCCTCAACGGGTAAAACTTCGCGTGCTTCAGGAAAATCAACATCATAACTGTAATTAAGATAAATAGATTTTGATTTACTCAATTTATAACTAAGTCGTCCGTTTAAATAAGGCAACACGTAATTTGAAGTTAAATTAGAATTAGTACCTAAATAAAAGGAATTGGCATTATAAGTAACTATTGATGGACCAGAACTAAAGCTTAAATTAAATTTTTTCTTCTCTAATGAAAAACCTACTTCTGGACGAAAAGCTTTTTTATTTGAACTCAAATGATTTGTTTGTTCAGCATTTAAATCAGAATAACTTTGAGAATTCGCATCAAAATCAAATGTATTTCTTTGGTCTACTTTTGATTCAGTACTATAAACAATTCCAAATTTTACATTTAAAGAATCTGTAATAGGCTCTGCATATTCAATTTCGGAAGTATAAACGTCTTTGGTATTTCTATTAATTCTAATTTGATTTCTTACAATATCAGGATCTGAATTAAGGAAGAACATTGTATTGGTTTTATTTAAGGAACTTAAATCCTCTTTTGAATTTTCATTGTCAAAAGAAAGACTTAAAAAGCGTCCTTTTTTCTTGAATTTCTTATTAAAATTAATAGCATTGCTAAATCCTAATCCATCACTTTCGTCAAAAATTTGAGCCACATTACTATTTACAAGTTCACCGGCTTCATTAAATGATTTTTCTGCAGAATTGTTGCTGTATTTGGTATTTGATTTGGTAAACTTAGGCGCTACGAAAATAGTGGCTGTTGAATCTATTTTATATTCGACTTGAAAATTTAAGTTGTGACAAAAGCTCTCCGAATTTGTTATCGCTTCTGATTCTCTATTTATATTTCCTGTGGGAAGAAGTGTAATCATTTTGGTTCTATTGCGATTATCTGAATTAGAATTAGAAAAAAAGTAACTACCACTAGTTTCAAAATCCTTAATTAATTCATCCGAATAATTCAGACCTAACATACTAGACCGAGTTATTCCTTTGCCAGCACCATAGCGATTTCCGTTTATTGTAAAACTGCCACCGTCAGAGTTATAAGACATAGAACTGTTTCTTCCGCCTCCCATATTATCAAAAATTTCATCCATAGAAAAGCCTATAGAATTGATATTATTGGCCGAAGCTAACACGCTTATTTTTCTTTTGTTCTTAAAATAATTTATTAATGCGCTACTCTCATAACGATCTCCGGTACCGTAACCTCCCATAAATTTTCCAAAAAATCCTTTGTTTTTATCTTCATCGATAGTTAGGTTAATACTGGCATTATTAGAGGTAGAAGCTTCTTTGTTCAACTCTTCTTTCTTGGTTTTGGTATCGGTTATTTGAACTTTATTGATAATATCCGAGGGCAAACTTTGCAGGGCAATTTTACCATCTTTATTAAAAAAAGGTTTCCCATTTACTAAAATCTGGTTTACTTCTTTTCCATTAACGGTGATTTTACCATCAGTACCAATCTCTACGCCAGGTAACTGTTTTAGTAAAGTTTCTACATTAGCATCTGGACGAATTTTAAATGACGATGCATTAAATTCTAAAGTGTCTTTTTTTATTCGAATCGGTGGTGCATCATTTTTTATAATGACCTCATTCAAATTATTTTGGTTTTCAATCAAGTTTAAAATTCCAAAATCTCTATCTTCAGTCAGAGTTTGTATTTCCTTTTTTAGAGTTTCATAACCCATATAGGAAATTTTCAAAAAAAATGGTTTGTTAATTTTTTTAATATCCATTTTAAAAAACCCATTTTTATCAGAAATAGTATAATCTATAACTGCGGAATCTTTTACTGAAGTCAAAAAAACTGTCGCAGCCTCAATGGGTACTTTAGTATTGTTATCTAGAATTTTTCCCTTTAGCGTTATCGTGCTGTTCTGGGCAAATGAAGAAATAGTTAATAAGAAAGATAAAATTAGAAAGTATTTTTTTTTCATAAATAAAAAAATTCGCTGTTAATGATTTTAAAATCAACAGCGAATTAAGTTATTTATTACTAGACAATGTAATTTCTTACAACAAATTTAACATTTATTTCTCTCTAATGTAGATGTCAATTGGCACTCCTGAGAAATCCCAATTTTCTCTAATTTTATTTTCAAGGTAACGTTTGTATGGTTCTTTTACATATTGAGGCATATTAGCAAAAAACACGAACTGTGGCGTTTTAGTAGGCAATTGCATGCAATATTTAATTTTTACATATTTTCCTTTAGTAGCAGGTGGCGGATACGCTTCAATAACTTTCAACATAAATTCATTGAACTTTGAAGTAGCAATACGCTGTTGTCTACTTTCAAAAACTTTTACAGTCGCTTCTAATGCTTTCAATAAACGCTGTTTTGTTAAAGCAGAAACAAAAAGAATAGGCACATCCGTAAATGGCATTAATTCTTCTCTGATTTTCTCTTCGTAATCACGAGTTGACATCGTTTCTTTTTCGACTAAATCCCATTTGTTAACCAAAATCACTACTCCTTTTCTGTTTTTCTCAGCTAACCAGAAAATACTTTGATCTTGCCCTTCAAAACCACGAGTGGCATCAATAATAAGGATACAAACATCTGCATGCTCAATGGCACGCACGGAACGCATCACCGAATAAAATTCTAAATCTTCCTTCACTTTAGCCTTACGACGGATTCCGGCCGTATCAACCAAGTTAAATTCGAAACCAAAACGGTCAAATTTTGTATCTATAGAATCACGAGTAGTACCCGCAATGTCAGTCACAATATACCTGTCTTTTCCAATCAATGCATTGATAAAGCTTGATTTACCAGCGTTAGGACGACCAACAACAGCAAAACGTGGCAATACAATTTCTTCTTGAGTTGGTTCTGGTTTTATAGGAAACGCATCAATAACAGCATCCAATAAATCTCCAGTTCCACTTCCTGAAATACTCGCAAAAGTATAATACTCCCCTAAACCAAGATTGTAAAACTCTATGGCATCTTTCTCACGCATGGCATTATCTACCTTATTTACAGCCAGTAAAACAGGTTTTGTCACCTTGCGAAGTAGTTTTGCAACCGCATCATCCATAGGAGTTATTCCCTCTTCTACATCCACCACAAATATAATTACATCGGCCTCATCAATCGCAAGTTCTACTTGCTTGCGGATTTCTCCTTCAAAAACGTCATCAGAACCGCGTACATAACCTCCGGTATCAATTACAGAAAACTCTTTTCCGTTCCACTCGCTTTTACCATAGTTTCTATCTCTGGTAACTCCAGAAACTGAATCTACAATAGCTTCTCTTCTTTGTATCAGCCTATTAAAAAGGGTCGATTTCCCTACATTAGGTCTTCCTACTATCGCAACAATGTTATTCATAAGTATTTATTCAAATATTTTGCAAAGGTAGTGTTAAATAGATTGACTATCAATTTTTTTATATATTAGCGCACCTTTACCTTTTGAACCAACCAATTATACCAACATGAACACTAATAATGAAATGAGACTTCGCTTGCGATTTTATAAAGATGTGCTGATAAACCCTTCTGTTTTAATACAAAAATTTAATACTTTTAAAATTGCACCCTCAGAAGATTACACCATAAAAACTAGAGGAACACATGTTTGGATTTTTATACAGGGCAGTAAAAAAACTTATTATTCGCCCCATTTACATCTAGAATTTGAATCAAAAGGCGAAAACGAAACACATATTAGAGGTTTATTTGGTCCCGATCCTACTTTATGGACCTTCTTCATGTTTTTACACTTTATAATTGCAGGTGTTTTTTTAATTTTTAGTGGCATCGCCTACTCCAACTCTGTACTCAAAAAAAGTTACACCTTCGACTTAGTCGTACTGGCATTAATGGTTATATCGTGGTTTCTTCTTTATTTCATAGCGAAACAAATTCGAAGTAACGGAAACGATCAAACTCACGAATTAGAAAAAGTATTTTTAGAAATCCTAGAATCGTAATCTTCAGAAGCTAATCCAGCACGCCATTGCAACTCCTCGTTCACAAAGCAATTGTTGCAAAGTGCTTGCAGGAGCTTCCTATGGTCGCTCTGCAACCACAGCAACAATATCCTTTTTTCACTGTGGGGTTTTCATTTCGATCTGGGCTAAAAAAAAATCAGTAGCAGAGAAAAACTCCAATACTGATTTTATGTATATTTATAAAAAAAACAAGCTTTAATCGCTACTAATTAATCTATTGGTTGTAACCAAAACGTTTTAACATATTTGCATTGCTTCTCCAATTTTTATTTACTTTCACGTACAATTCAATATGTATTTGTTTACCAAAGAATTTTTCTAAATCAGCACGAGCCTCCGTTCCTACTTTTTTCAAAGCCGCTCCTTTATGACCAATAATAATTCCTTTTTGAGTATCTCTTTCCACCATTATTAGAGAACGAATTCTGATAATGTTTTCATCCTCAAAAAATTCTTCCGTAACAATTTCTACTGCATAAGGAATCTCTTTACTGTAATTCAATAAGATTTTCTCACGAATCGTTTCATTCACAAAAAAACGTTCCGGCTTATCTGTCAATTGATCTTTAGGATAATAGGCTGGAGATTCTGGTAACAATTCGATAATCCTTCCAAAAACTTCCGGAACATTAAAGTTCTGCAAAGCAGATATTGGAAAAATCTCTGCATTAGGAACCTTAGCCGTCCAGAAAGCCACTTGTTCTTCCAATTGCTCTTGATTGGAATTGTCAATTTTATTCAATAATAAAAGGACAGGAATTGTAGCGTCAATGATTTTATTAAAGAAAGCTTCGTCTTTTAAATCTTGCTCTCCAATTTCAACCATATAAATTAAGATATCAGCATCTTCAAAGGCAGATTTAACGAAGTTCATCATCGAGGCTTGCATTTCGTAAGCCGGTTTGATAATTCCAGGAGTATCCGAAAGGATCAATTGAAAATCCTCCCCATTTACGATTCCAAGAATCCTATGACGAGTTGTTTGTGCTTTAGAAGTAATGATAGACAATCTTTCCCCTACGAAAGCATTCATTAAAGTGGACTTCCCAACATTTGGATTTCCTATGATATTTACAAAACCTGCTTTATGTGACATTTTAATATTATATTTATTGTGCAAAGGTAGTTATATCAAGTCAATAGATGAAAGAAAACATTTTTTAAAATTTTTCGTTGTTTTTACCTAAACTCGACGTATTTTGCATCCTACACATCGAGGCATAAAGCATTAGGCAGCTCATCGGGATCATATCCGCCACAGCGGACACAGGTTCGAGTCCTGTTCCCGCTAATATGTAGCCTTATTGAGATTACAAAACGCACATCGCGGGATAGAGCAGTAGGCAGCTCGTCGAGATCATATCCGCCGCCGCGGACTAAACAAAGAAATTTACACACGTTACTATTTTTTTATTTTATTCTCTTTTTCAGAATAAAGAATTTGTTGTTTATATCGTTTATTCTGAAAAATTCAATAAAAATTATACTGGTTTTACTTCTAATTTAATAGAAAGATTTAAATCTCATAATTTTCTTGGGACAAAAGGTCATACTTTAAAATTCAGACCTTGGAAAGTTATTTATGTTGAATTTTTCCCTTCCAAAGCCGAAGCAATGAAAAGAGAAAAGTATTTAAAAACTGGAATTGGAAGAGAATTTATTAAAAATTTAATCCACAACTAATAACCTAATTAACTCCCATTATTGAGATTGAGCAAAGATTCTAATAAACTTTATTCCTCAAAGCTAATTATATCAAGCTAATACAAAAAATAAAACATTTTTTAAAGTTTTCCTTGTTTTTACCTAAACTCGACGTATTTTGCATCCGACACATCGCGGGATAGAACATTAGGCAGCTCATCGGGATCATATCCGCCACAGCGGACACAGGTTCGAGTCCTGTTCCCGCTA
>NZ_JALNUB010000005.1:0-406584 GCF_023162025.1 Flavobacterium pygoscelis
TATTGAGATTACAAAACGCACATCCCGGGATAGAGCAGTAGCCAGCTCGTCGAGATCATATCCGCCGCCGCGGACTAAACAAAGAAATCCACACACGTTACTATTTTTTTATTTTATTCTCTTTTTATGATGGAAGAATTTGTTGTTTATATCCTTTATTCTGAAAAATTCAATAAAAATTATACTGGTTTTACTTCCAATTTAATAGAAAGATTTAAATCTCATAATTTTCTTGGGACAAAAGGTCATACTTTAAAATTCAGACCTTGGAAAGTTATTTATGTTGAATTTTTCCCTTCTAAAGCCGAAGCAATGAAAAGAGAAAAGTATTTAAAAACTGGAATTGGAAGAGAATTTATTAAAAATTTAATCCACAACTAATAACCTAATTAACTCCCATTATTGAGATTGAGCAAAGATTCTAATAAACTTTATTCCTCAAAGCTAATTATATCAAGCTACTACAAGAAATAAAACATTTTTTAAAGTTTTTAGTTGCAATTCTCGAATTTAGATGTACCTTTGCACCCACATCGCGGGATAGAGCAGTAGGCAGCTCGTCGGGCTCATAACCCGAAGGTCACAGGTTCGAGTCCTGTTCCCGCTACTAAGTAGCCTTATTGAGATTACAAAACGCACATCGCGGGATAGAGCAGTAGGCAGCTCGTCGGGCTCATAACCCGAAGGTCACAGGTTCGAGTCCTGTTCCCGCTACTAAGAAAAAGCTTCAGAGAAATCTGAAGTTTTTTTGTTTATATTACTTTTAAAATTAAACTTCCTCCAAATTTAATTTGATTTAAATTACTTAATTTAGATTGTCAGTGCGAAGTCAGGAGACATTCGCAAAGCGTTTCATAATAACACGTGGGAGAGCTGGGGAAGATAGGTCCAAAATTCTAATTATTTTTTTACATACTAGTGGATACTGGATAATCTAGGTACATAACTTACCTTTTTGTTATACTTCCTCTTTCTTAATAAGCACTGTTTACTTTAAGAAGCTAAATAAACTTTCCTTATTTTTTAAATATTAGAAAATATATTATTAGAAAAATTAAAATGTAAAAAATGAAGGGTCATGGTTAACCTTCCAAGCATTAGATAGTTTAGGAAACAATTCCTTTTCACCAGATATAGTTTTCCAATTCATAATTTTTTCTCTAATTTCTAACTCTACTTTACCATAAACAAATTCTTTTTGTTGGCTAATATGTGTAATTTTAATTTTGGCTTTACCAGATTTTAGCTGACCATTTATAGAAAGGGCAACGGGGTAGGATTTATTATTTGGATAGTACGTTCCTGTAATTTTTCCATCATCTAAATTAGTTTCAATAACAAAAGATAAATATGGTAAAGGCTGTGGATTTATAATATCTCCTTCTGAACCCCATGCTCCATTGAAAAACTCCCTTTTCTTAACTTGCTTTTTCTTAAAAACACCGTAAATAAAATACAAACCAGTACAAATTGCCGAAATTAAAGCAATTAGCATTGCTACAAAACTTATATAATCGGACTTAGAAAATGAATCTTTACTCACTTCTAAACCATTTAATCGTCTTTCCGTTTCTTTTGCTGTGTATGTTGTATACTTTACAAATTCACTATCTGATTTTCTTGCTTTTTCTAAAACAATTATTCTATTTTGTAAATTTAAAACGAGAGAATCTTTATTGTCCATTTTATTTATTATTTCTTGATATTCTTTCTAATTTTAAATGCTTATAATTTATCAACATAAGATGTTTTTTATAAAGATAATCGCAAACATAAACAATCTTATAAAAATCATTGATAAAAGCTTTAGATTTTTCAAGATTTCCTGCTGATAGAAAAGCCTCAGAGAAATCTATAACTTTTTTTATGGTTCAAGCTAAAAATTAAAAAAGCTCAAGAGACTTCTAAAAATTCACAATTTATAAGAAACCAAAAAAAAATGCGCAAAGTCCACAGAGACATTTGCGCAGTTTTTATGAGAAGACTTGAATAAAGAATATTACCAAATTGTTATTCTATCTTTTTTCGGCAAAAACATTTTATCTCCAGCTTGCACATTAAATGCTTCGTAAAAAGGAGTAGTATTCATTAAAGGACCATTAACACGCCAATTTGGTGGAGAATGAGGATTATTGTTAATCCACAAACGCAGGAACTCGTCTTTCATTTTTACTCTCCATATTTTCGCAATAGAAATAAAGAAGCGCTGGTCTGGAGTAAAACCATCAATTTTTGTATTTCCTTGTCCTTCTTCAGTCATTTTAAAAGCATCATAAGCAACTGCTATTCCAGCAATATCTGCCGTATTTTCGCCAACTGTCATTGCACCATTAATATGTAAATCGCCTAAAACGGTATAAGTACTATACAAATTGATAACCTGTTGTATTCTTGCCTTAAACTGAGCATAATCCTCTTTTGTCCACCAGTTTTTTAAGTTACCATTCTTGTCATATTGAGCACCTTGATCATCAAAAGTATGGGTTATTTCGTGACCTATAACCATTCCAATACCTCCGTAGTTAAGCGCATCATCTGCATTATTATCAAAATATGGGGGTTGTAAAATACCTGCAGGAAAAACAATTTCATTTGCAGTAGGGTTATTATAGGCCGTAACTGTTGGAACTGTAGTAAACCATTCTGATTTATCGACTGCTTTGCCCAATTTTGCCAATTGAAATTGATTTGCAACTGAAGCCGCCGAAACCATATTCTCAAAATAAGTATTTCTAGCTATGTTTACTTTGCTATAGTCTTTCCATTTATCAGGATATCCTATTTTCTTAGTAATGGCAAACAATTTTTCCTTAGCTTTTTGCTTCGTACTTTGACTCATCCATTCTAATTTATCAATCCTTTTGGCATACGCTTTTTGGAGATTATTCACGAGGACTAACATTCGTTTTTTAGCATCTTCTGAAAAATATTTCTTTACATACAATTCACCCAACGCTTCACCTAAGTAATTGTCAACGACATTAGCCATTTTTTCTCCACGTTTTTTTTGAACAGCTTGACCCGAAAGCACTTTAGTATATTCAAATGAAGCATCTACAAAAGGTTTACTTAAATCATCTGAATATCTTTCTATAGCATTTGCTTTTAAGTAAATTTTCCAATTAGTAATGGGTATGGTTTTTAATAACTTATTAAGGTTATCATAATAGGCAGGTTGACCTACATTAATAGAATCGGTTTTTGCACCTAAATTGTTTAAAAAAGTAGTCCAGCCAATATTGGGATGTCTTTTTACAAGATCTGTGACAGCCATTTTATTATAATTTGCTTGCACATCTCGAAGTTCCACTTTTGTTTTATGCGAAACGGCGAGTTGTTTGTCGATGTCATAAACCAAATTAGCATTCTTTTTAGCCTCTATAGCATTACTACCTGTTTGTTGAAATAATGTAGAAAGGTATTTTTTGTACGCTTCCTGTATGGCAACAGTTGATGAATCTGATTTAAAATAATAGTCCCTGTCAGGCAAACCGATACCCGTTT
Source organism: Flavobacterium pygoscelis (assembly GCF_023162025.1). Classification (NCBI taxonomy): domain Bacteria; kingdom Pseudomonadati; phylum Bacteroidota; class Flavobacteriia; order Flavobacteriales; family Flavobacteriaceae; genus Flavobacterium; species Flavobacterium pygoscelis. The sequence continues at coordinate 3,505 of NZ_JALNUB010000005.1, forward strand.
GATAGATTTGGGCTATGTTCATACTACTATTTTTTTCATCGGGTGACACACCAAAACCTATAATAGAAGAATTGTCTACTTTTACTTGATCAACTACAAAGTTCATTAAAGACGGTAAATCACTAATTGCATCAATTTTGGCAAGTAAAGGCTTGATAGGTGTATAACCGCGTTTTTCAATCGTTACTGTATCCATACCTGATGCATAAAAATCTCCAACCTTCTGCGCTATACTTCCTGCTGAATTCTTGCTTTGCGAAATACTATCCAATATTCCTTGCAGACGCATTCGTTGTGGGTAATTCATAAACATATAGGTACCAACTCCGGATTGAGATGCAGGTATCTTTACAGAATCATACCATTTTCCATTTACATATTTAAAGAAATCATCACCAGGTCGCAATGTGGAATCTATTCCAGTGATAGCACTATTTTTTTTTCCTTGCTGTTTTGAGCACGCTGTAAAAGCTAAGAATGCAATGAAGAGAAGTAATGAATTTTTCATAATCTAGATTATTTCTATTAAAGTGTACTAAAAACGCTTGAAGGCTGATATTTTAAAATGTTTATGCTTAGCATAGCTAATTTTAGCAGAACAATATACGAATTCAGTTTTTAATTCTAAAGTTTTTTGTTAGAATGCTTCCCATTTACTTCAGATAAATCTGAGGCTTTTTATTTGTATTTATTTAAAAAAAAATTTCATCGATTATTATTACTAATGTGGAGTAATCATAAACTCACAAAGCTTCATAAATACTGAAAGAAACCCTTCGAAAAGTTCCAATTCTGTAATAATACAAAAAAAGATCAAACATTATTAAATGTTTGATCTTTTTTGGATACTTAAATATAAGCAATTTAATCTTGTAAATTATAGGGATAATTAGTGACCGTCAAATTCTCTGCGGTTATAAAAAGCATCATTATCACTGTCAGAATCATCGCGAGACTTCTCATCAGGATAATAGGAATCAAATACTTTTTTTTCATAGTTCCTGTCAAAATTTTGCTCTCGATTATATCGTGTTGTTTTTCTAAAAGTATTATAATCTATACTATTAGCCATGACAATTTTTGTGTCTTTATTTATGGTTACAGATCCAATAGGTATAATAATATGGCTATCTCCATCCTTATACATAAATTCATTTACACTTTCGTTTGTTATAGCTTCATGAACTTCATTTTTACTGTCTTCTATTAATCCTTTATCGACATTGACATCTAAATAAACTACGCGTTGCATATCTTTATTTACCCATAGATTGTCGACTTTACCAATAGTGCGGTTATCTGCATCTACAATTTTCCAACCTCTTACGTCCGAATAGTCTGAAGACACTTTATAATCAGAAAGTTCATCTAGTCGGTATAAATTTTTAACTTTATTTTCCATATCTCTTTATTTTTAATAGTATCAATTTATTTATTCTCTAAATCTTTTTACAGAAATTAATATGCAATCATTACTCTGTTGATAATTTCAGAGAACCTTTTCTGCCTCTTTTCTTTAGCATAATACAAGTAAAGCAGCTATTAATTAACTATAAAATTTCACACTATATAGAGTGATTTATTTCCACAACTTTCCTAATTAATTTGCTGTAGTATCTACACTTGTAGTGTTTTCGATCACTGTTGTGTTTTGAACCTGAGTTCCATTATCTTTCAAAAAGATGAAATATACAAGCGCTGCTATTAACACTATTGCTATAACCCACGGCCATATCGGCTTCTTTTTCTCAATTTTAATTTCTGCCATAACTAATTTTTTATAATTATTAATATTCAACTTTTATTTAAACTAAAGGTACAAATGAGTATGAATTACTAAGTATTTAATTTCAACTATAAATTACATAATTCCCAGCAACCTAAAAATTAACTATTTAATATATTTTTGGAAAATTAAAGGTGAGAATCAAAAATTATCATCAAAGTTATTTTAATCTTAAACAAAGATTGAAATTAAAAACCCATATAAAATAACATACCAACTATGAGTTTACAAGGTTGAATTACAAAAAAATAGCCACAGATTAAATTAATTTTCACAGATTAAATCTTTTTAATCATATTAAGCTGCGGCTAAAAATTTTAAACCCAAAGAAAGATGCACTTAAAGCACATCGTTTTAAACTCAATTTATTGCCTATAAACACTCTTAAATCAATCAATTTTTATTCACCAAATAAAATTATGCGCACAAAATCAAAAGATTCTCGTAAAGCAATTCATAGGAACTTTTTTAAAACAACAGAAATAAACAAGTCGTAAAAGTTATTTAAATCGAAATCTCTTTTACTTTTACCAAATGTTAGAAATTCTTTACCAAGACGAATATATTATAGCCATTAATAAACCCAGTGGATTGCTGGTTCACAAATCATTTTATGCACGCGATGCTAAAGTGTACGCCATTCAAGAATTGAGAAATCAAATTGGAGGGCAACACGTATATCCTATTCATCGTTTAGACCGCAAAACATCTGGTGTCTTGTTATTTGCTTTAGATAAAGAGGTTTTAAAAATTATGAATGATAGTTTTGCCACGCGTGAAGTCGAAAAAAAATATTTAGCCATTTTACGCGGTTGGTCACCTGAAGAACTAACAATTGATTATGACTTAACCAACGACGATGACATTACACAAAATGCAGTAACCTACTTTCATCGTTTACAAAATACTGAAATTGCTTTAGAATTTAATAACAAACCAACTTCACGCTATTGTTTGGTAGAAGCGATTCCAGAAACGGGACGCATGCATCAATTGCGAAAACATTTCAAGCATATTTTTCATCCCATTTTAGGAAGTCGTCCTCATGGTTGTAACAAACAGAATAAATTATGGTTGGAGAATTATGAATTAAAAGGAATGATGCTTCATGCACATCAGTTAATTTTTAATCATCCTATAAAAAACGAACAAATTATCTTGAATGCCAAGATTAATGAAGAGTTTAGTAGAGTAGGAACCATTTTAAATCTAGATTTAAGTCAGTATCAATAGAATCATAATTTTTAGGTGTTTTTCATATTGTATTGTTTAAAACTCACGCCAAAATACTAATATTACTGAAAATTGATTCAATATCTATTCCCCAAAAATTAAAAAAAGTAACTTATAAATAGTGTCTTTTTTATTCCATGCAATTCCTCAAAATAATCTGCATTATTACATTTTTCTAAAAAATATACAGAAGAGAACAACAATCATTATTTAATTTAAAACGAAACAGCCTGATAAGTAAGAAAAGTTTATCTACTTTTGCCTTCGCAATGGTTTACCTATACTTTTCGGTATAGCTAACTAAGAGGGAATCAGGTGTAAATCCTGAACAAGCCCGTTACTGTAAGTTCCATGCAACATTTTGACAGATTTCTTTTAATAGTAAATCTTAACTTTTGCCACTGTTTTATCTGCATGATATAATGGGAAGGCGGTTCAAAATGGGAACAAGTCAGGAGACCTACCACTGTAAATAAATTGAAGCTTTCGCGGACCAGAGCTTTCAAACACAAAAATTCAGAATCATATTTGATTTTAATGAATTCAATTACATCTATTTTTTTTAAATAGCCACATTGTTATGCACTTATGTAAATTAAGATTGTATCGTCTGTTACATGGTGGATTATTGTTGTTCGTATGGATTATATTTTCTAATCCAGTCCTTGCACAAAATAATCTTCCTGTACCTAAAAAAGAATCTGATTCTTTAAAACCACATCCTTTGAGTGAGGTGATACTGTATTTAAATAAGCGAGAATTTAAAATCGAATCGCCTATGCCAGTTCAAATTTTATCCGGCAAGCAATTAGAAAAACTAAATAGCCTTTCTGTTGCTGATGCTATTCGATATTTTTCCGGTGTTCAACTTAAAGATTATGGCGGTATTGGCGGATTAAAAACAATCAATGTTCGCAGTTTAGGGAGTGCACATACGGCGGTTTTTTATGATGGAATGACAGTAGGTAATGCGCAAAACGGACAAGTAGATTTGGGCAAATATTCCCTTGATAATATAGAAGCCATAGAATTATATAACGGACAAAAATCCTCTATTTTTCAACCAGCGAGAGGTTTTTTTGCCTCTAACACACTCTTTCTTAGATCGAAAACACCAGAATTTAAAAAGGATAAAAATACAAATGTGCGTACTGCATTAAAAACAGGCTCGTTTGGACTTTTTAACCCTTCTGTACTGCTAGAACAAAAGCTTTCTCAAAAAACCTCTTTTACTACGAGTGTAGAATGGACAAAAGCAGATGGACATTATAAATACCGTTATCAAAAAAAAGCCGGTTATGACACAACAGCTGTAAGACAAAATGGCGACGTTGCAGCCTTTAGGGGGGAAATTTCATTCAACTCAAAGATTAGCGAAACAGCAAAAGCAAGCTTGAAAGCCTACTTTTATAACTCAGAACGAGGATTACCTGGGGCGATTGTAGCTAATAACTACGACCATATTCAGAGACAATGGGATAGTAATTTTTTTATTCATGGCTCTTATCAAAACTCATTTTCGGATGCATATGATTTACTAGCCAATGTGAAATTTAGCAAAGACTTTAGTCGTTATCTGGATCCAGACTACAAAACGCTAGAAGGTGCTTTAGACAACAAATACTATCAAAATGAATTTTATGCCTCAATTGTAAATCTGTACAAGATAAATAAATGGTGGAAAATAGCGCTAGCAACTGATTTTTCAATTAACACTTTAGAGGCTAATTTATATCGTTTCCCCTATCCTACCCGATATTCCTATCTCGGTGCTTTATCCAGTGAGATGCATTGGAATCGTCTAGACATTCAAGCCAGTCTTTTGGATGCTTATGTAGATGAGCAAGTCAAATATTATCAACAAGGAAAAAATCAGAATGTATTTTGTCCGGTACTCTCCGCTTCCTATCAACCCTTAGAAAATAAGAATTTCAGAGTGCGTGCTTTTTATAAGGAATCTTTTAGAATGCCAACTTTCAATGACTTGTATTATACTTTCATTGGTAACAGTTCCTTGAAACCAGAATTCACAACACAGTATAATTTTGGAACCACTTATTTGCTTGAGCCTAGAAAATTTTTACAAACTGCCTCTTTTCAAGCTGATGTTTATTACAATCGTGTAAAGGATAAAATAATTGCTATGCCATCTTCTAATTTATTTCGATGGACAATGATGAATTTAGGAGAAGTTGAAATCAAGGGATTAGACATCAATTTTAATATGATTTTCAAACTACCTGCAGAAATAGCACTAGATCTAGGCCTCTCTTACACTTATCAAATCGCAAGGGACATTACTCCAAAAGGTAGCACCTACGGAGACCAAATTCCTTATATACCAAAAAATAGTGGAACACTAACCTCCAGCATTAACTGGAAAAAATGGCAACTAAATTATAGTTTTATTTATACTGGTGAACGCTACAGTCAGAAAGCAAATATACCAGTAAACTATGTTCAACCATGGTACACCAGTGATATGGCTGTAATTTGGGATACTAGAATTTTAAAAAAACGTATAAAAATTGGAGCTGAAGTAAACAATTTAATGAATCAATATTATGATGTAGTCTTAAATTTTCCGATGCCTGGACGAAATTATCGATTAAACCTCGCTATTAATTTTTAAAAAAACAACCTAAAAAGTCAAATTATGAAAACAACAAAAAAAAATTTAATTCTTCTGATAGTCGTAATAAGCAGTTTTACTTCTTGTCAAGGTGATGATCCTATAATTAAAGAAGAAATAGTAGAACTTCCTTCACAAACACCGACAGCGGTTGAGGGTTTCTATCTTTTGAACGAAGGAAACATGAGTTCTAATAAAGCTTCATTAGATTATTATGATTACAAAACAGGAGTTTATAAACGAAACATTTACAGTCAAGCCAATCCAGAAGCTACGTTAGGGTTAGGAGATGTAGGAAATGACATTGCTGTTTATGGTAGTAAAATTTATGCCGTTATAAACAACTCAAATAAGGTTGAAGTGATGGACGCAAAAACTACAAAGCGTCTAAAGGTTATTGATATAAAGAACGGACGTTACGTGACTTTTGGTAACGGAAAAGTATATGTGAGCTCTTATGATGGCGAAATAGGTTTAGATAACAACACTCCAAATGGTTTTGTTGCTGAGATTGACACGACCTCACTAAACATCGGCAGAACAGTAAAAGTAGGCCGACAACCGGAAGGATTAGCCGTAGTGGGACAGAAACTATATGTTGCTAATTCTGGAGGATACAATCCTACTAATTATGAGAGAACCGTATCTGTAATTGATTTAAAAACATTTACAAAGACAAAAGATATTGATGTGGCTATTAACTTAAATCGTCTAAAAGTAGATAGTGATGGGGATATTTATGTAAGTTCTCGTGGAGATTATTATTCTATTGCCTCCAAATTATTTGTGATTGATACAAAAACTGATTTAGTAAAAAAAACATTTGACATTGCCTGCGCAAATTTATGGATTGCCGGAGATCAAGCCTATGTAATTGGTTCAGAATTTAACTACACTACTTTCGAGAATGTAATTACTTACTCGCTCATAAACACAAAAACAGAAACCCTTTTACCGCAATCTTTTTTACCAAAATCTGTTAGCGATTTAATAACAACTCCCTACGGAATTGCGGTAGATCCAATATCATTTAACATTTATATCACCGATGCAGGAGATTATGTGTCTCCAGGAAAATTATACTGTCTTGATAAAGATGGAAACACAAAATTTACGGTGACTACCGGTGACATTCCAGCTCATATTGCTTTCAAACAAAAATTCAAATAACAATTAATAACCCTTTAAGTAATTCTAAAAATGAAAAAAATTCTATTTGCTTTGTCCCTAATCTTTACGTTGGCTGCTTGCTCTGATGACGAAATAGCCTCACCAGAAATTGAAATCACAACACCTAGTGGTGGTTTTGCAGTTGATAAAATGCAATGGCTAAGAATCGCACCGGAATTAAAAAACGCCGACAACGCAACATATACTTGGTCTCTAGATGGTAAAGAAATTGCAAACACAGTCAATTTACTTTATACTTTTTCAGAAGCTGGATCTCATAACCTAGTTTTTAAAGTAAAAAATGAAGGTGCAGAAACCTCCAAAACTTTTACAATAACGGTAAACGAAAAAAGCTATTTTAATAAAATAACTCGTGTATTTGATTATTTACCTGCACCTGGACAATCCATTAACAAACTTCCTACTGCAACTGCTAACGACACTGATGAAACCATGCGTCTTGCAGCGGAAACAAAATTAACAGCGAATAATATGATTAGTCTTGGTGGTTTTGGTGGATATGTAACTTTTGGTTTTGACCATACCATAATCAATAAAGAAGGAAATGATTTTATTGTTCTAGGAAATGCTTTTGAAAATAATGCAGAACCAGGCATTATTATGGTTTCTTACGATGCAAACGGAAACGGTAAAGCTGACGATGAATGGTATGAAATTGCCGGTTCAGAATACAACAAACCGACCACGATAAAAAACTATGAAATCACCTATTACAAACCAGAAAGTGAGCCAGTAAGCCCAACTGAACTTAATTACATCAAATGGACAGATAATCAAAACCAAACTGGATACATTTCTAAAAACCAATACAACAAGCAAAGTTATTACCCTTTATGGAAAGGTGCGACAGTGACATTCAAAGGAACTTTTTTAAAATCTAATTTAGAGAAAAAGTCATTTTGGGTTACTCCTGCTTACGAATGGGGATATGCGGATAACTGGTCAAATATGGATGAGAAAGCTCAAATTGATATTAGTTGGGCTGTTGATAAAAATGGAAAACCTGTAAAATTAGCTGCAATTGACTTTATTAAAGTATATAGCTCTAATCGTGCAGAAAACAGTTCAACTGGAGAAGTTTCAACAGAAGTTTCTGGATTTACTGATTTAAATTTAAAATAAATTTCACTCTATATCAAATAAAAAAAGCTTCAGAAAAACTGAAGCTTTTCTTATATATTAAAATAAAGTAATTAATTATAACTTTTGAAACGTTTCAAATTAAAGTGAAATGATTAAATAAAAAAACCTGTAGCAAATGAGCCAACAGGTTTTAACTAAGTTCACTAAAAACGATACTAAACCAACAAACAATTATTAAATTATAATGTAATTCTTAATCTTCTGATACAATAGCAGTATTTCTATCGGCTTTAACATTTAATAATACAGCAAGTCCCTGATCATTAAGCATAGTCATATTTAGAGTGTCTAAAAGAGCTAAATCTTTAGAAACAAAACCTTTAAACCTATTGTAAGAAATATTCATTTCTTTTAATTTATTTAATTTTTCTAATTCTAGTGGTACGCCACCATTCATTTTATTATCAAACAAGCTGAAATTTTCAAGTGCAACTAAATTTTTAACATCTTTGCTTAATTCACCTACGAAGTTATTACTATTTAGAAGCAAGGTTTTAATGCTTGTAATCGCATAAAGTGAATTGGGAATGTATCCTTCAATTTGATTGTTAAATAATGAAAGTGTTTCTAAATTTCTTAGGTTACCAATATTTTCAGGAAGTTGTCCTGAAAGTCCATTCATATACAATTGCAAATCCTTTAAATTAGATAATTCGCATATTGAAGTAGGAATTTCACCTAAAAACTTATTAAAAGACAAATCTAAAACTCTCAATTCTTTTAATTTTCCAATAAAAGTAGGTATGGTTCCTGAAATTTGATTTTTATGTAAATCTAAAACCTCAAGGTTAACCAAATTTACAATCTCAACTGGAAGTGCACCAACTAAGTTATTGTTTTCTAAATGAATCGCAACCACTTTATCATTTTGTACTGTAACACCATTCCAACTAGAAACTGGTGATGACAAATCCCACGTTGTCTTCCATTGTTTTCCATTTGTAGATTCATACAATTTTATCAATGCATTTTGCTCTGCAGGAGACACCTTAGCAAACATTGAAAAGGAAAATAATGCGATTAATAATAAGCTGTATAGTTTTTTCATGATCTTGATGTTTTCTTTAACACATTTAAAAATAACATCATTATCGCTAATCAACAAATAAAATCGATGAAATACACAATTAAATAATTAACAAAAATAAAAATCTTACATTTATATATGCTTTATTTTATTTTAATTGAACTAATACATGTAAACTCTGCGTTACTAGCATTTTATTAAAACTATTTTTTGTCATAATTTCATTCAAAAAAAATTAAAAAACTCATTAGTTTTCAATGCTGCTTGTATATAAAAGGAAAAAGATTTGTCATGAAATAATATTAATTTACACTAATAAATAAGAAATTCAACTTTTATAAAATGCTTTCAATATTTTTGGCAAGATCAATATCTTTATCGGTAACACCATCTTCATCATGTGTAGTTAGACGAATAGTTACTTTATTGTAGACGTTGAATAATTCAGGATGGTGATTGGCTTTCTCTGCAAAAAGTCCAACTTGAACTATAAAACCTAAAGCTTTTGAAAAATCTAAAAATTTAAAATTTTTCTCTATACCATTATTAATAAATTTCCAGTCTTTAAGTTCTGATAACTCTTTTTGTATTGATTTTTCTGTATACGTTTTCATAATGCATTTTTTAATTTTTATAAAGTTAGTTAAATTTTAAAGAATCAGAAATATATTAACTTTATTGATTAATTTTGAAAAATATCTTTTTACAACTTGAATACAGAGTACTCTTTTACAATTTATAATTCTACTGAACAACTTCCTTCAAACTGGGACAGCATAGCAGTCTCAAGTGTTTTTTTATCTAAAAACTATTTAAAAGTACTAGAACAATCATCTCCTGAAAACATGATTTGTCATTATATTGGTATTTTTAAAAAAGAAAAATTAGTTAGTATTGCCCTTTGTCAATTTCTTGATTTAAACAAATTAGAATCTTTTGGAGAGCGAGATAAATGCATTAAAACTACCGTTAGAAATCTAGTTTTCAAAAACTTTGCCTCACAAGTATTAGTAGTTGGAAATAACATGTTGACTGGCCAAAACGCATATGCTTTACTAAACGAAATAGAGGAGAAAACCGTAATTGCATTATTACACGAAGCTACTAAAGAATTAAAAAAACAATACAAATCAAAAGGGATCACGATCCACATTACTACTTATAAGGATTTTAGTAAAACGCAAATTGAAAACTTTGAAACTTGCGAGTTTAAGAATGATTATCAATTTTCGACACAACCTAATATGATTTTTTATATTAACGAAAATTGGAAAATAGAACAAGATTACATAGATTCTCTTTCAAAAAAATACAGAGATCAATATAAAAGAGCTCGCAAAAAAGCAGTAGGTATTGAAAAAAGAAAATTACATCTAGAAGAAATAATTTTGCTAGAAGATGCTATTTATGACTTGTATTTTCATGTGGCAAAAAATGCTCCTTTTAATACTTTTTTCTTACCAAAAAATCATTTCAGAATTTTTAAAGAAATTTTTAAGGACCAATTTCTTTTCTACGGTTATTTTTTAAATGAAGAATTAATTGGATTTAATACTTTAATAAAGAACGGAAAAACGATGGACACTTATTTTCTTGGATACAACGATACCATTCAAAGGGAAAAGATGTTGTATTTAAATATGCTCTACGACATGATTGCCTATTCTATCAAAAAAGATTTTGATGAAATTGTTTTTGCAAGAACAGCTTTAGAAATTAAAAGTTCTGTAGGTGCTAAACCCGTAAAAATGTACGGAATTATATCGCATAATAATTCGATAGTAAATTCATATATGTCAAAAATATTCAAGTATTTAGAACCTGAAACCATTTGGCAAGAGCGAAATCCTTTTAAATAATAATATTTATACAACGGGAATTGCGACTTTCATTTGTTTTGGTAAAATTTCGATATTGAGTTTAGTTTCAGCTCCACAATATTCACCATCAATTTGAAAACTAACAGGCACATTAGTAGCAATTACTGCTTTAGCAGTAGAAATAATTTCGACATCATTATTATCCAAAGGCATATTTCCAGTAATAATTTTGCCCAAAACAACCAAATCCATATTCTTTAAAATTACCAATTCAAACTTTCCATCGTCCATTATTCCGTTTGGATTTATAGAAATGCCTGTGCCGTATTTTTGTGAATTGGCAATAACAATCATTCTTGCTTCACATTCTACTGTTGGAAAATCACCTGTGATAGTAGCGGTAAATGGATCGTCTAAATCAATTAAGGTGTTTACTGTTTGCAAAGCATAACCCAATTTTCCTCTGATACTGCTGTTTTCATAGTTCTTTATCATTTCGGCATTGAGACCAAGATCACTCAAATGAATGCTTTTTTTTCCGTTGATGGAAATCATATCCATTTCCATATAGTGATTATAAAATGCAATTGGCAAATTCTCTTCAATTGTAGTCGGCAAATTTAAGTCTACTGCTAGACCATTTGCAGAACCTGCAGGCAAAATGCCAATAATAATATCTTCATCTTCTAGAGCTTCAGCAACCATTTTTATAGTTCCATCACCTCCAGCCACTATTACTCGCTCCGTTTTATATGTCTTATAAAATTCGTTTAGGCGATCACTATCTGATATTCCAGAAGTTTTGAAAATGTGGATATTAAAATTTTCCTTTTCTGCAAAAGCAGTTATGGTATTAATTAATTCAGTCTTATCAATACCTCCTGAAATAGGATTTACAACTAGGATACAATTATTTTTCAAAATTTATTCTGCTTTATTGATTAAAAATCTTTAAATTCATCTACTTTCAAAAGTACTACAATATATGAAACCAATTTTAAAATTATATCGAGGTTACGCAAATGAACAAGAATTAATTGTTATGGGTCATGTTTTTAAACCTACAACTACTGAAGAATATAATTTTCAAAAAAAAAAATTCAAAAATGCGAGATCTATTATCCGATTATTTAGAATTAAAACACAAAGCAATGCAGATGTTTATTTGAATCACTGTAATACTAAAATTCACACTAAAACGCTAAAAGATGGCTACTTTAAGTTTTGCGTTCCATTAGATCAAAATAATGCGTATGGCTGGATTGATTATGAAGTAAGCATCATTTATAATAACGAGGTCATTAGCACAACTGAAAGCTATATTAGACCACACAAAGGGAATTTAGGCATTATTTCGGACATTGATGATACCTTTTTGATTTCTCACACCAAAAGCCCTTTAAAAAAATTATACATTTTATTATTTAAAAATATAGATAAAAGGAAAGTTTATACCGATGTTGTAACTCATTATCAAGCTTTAAGCACAGCCAAAAGAGAAAACAAAGATGAATTTAATGTTTTTTTCTATGTATCTAGTAGTGAATGGAACTTATATTATTTTATTAAAAAATTCACCCAAATTCATAATTTACCTAAAGCAGTTTTACTTCTAAAAGACATTAAAACAAGTTTAAAAGATTTTTTATGGACTGGTAGAGGAGATCACAATCACAAATTTGAAAAGGTAAAACACTTATTAGAATTTTACCCCAATTTACAATATATACTTCTAGGTGATGATTCCCAGCAAGATGCTTTTTTATATGAAGCAATATGCAAAATATTTCCCGTTACTGTAAAAGCAGTTTACATTAGGCAAACCGGAAGCGTTAAAAAAGAAAAAGTAATCACTGTTTTAAAAAATTTAGAAACTTTAGATGTTTCAGTGTGCTATTTCAAAGACAGTAGCGAAGCTATTGCACATTCAAAAGCTATTGGAATAATAGAATAAAAAAAAGAGTCCGTTTTAGGACTCTTTTTTTATTAGGCATTGTCTATCTCTTCTTGAACTAATTCCCAATCGAGAAGTAGTTTGTCTAATTCTGCTTTTTTCTTATTGTATGCAGTAAAAAACTTAGCATCTTCTATGTGTTTGTCATAATTAGAAGCTAGCATTTTATCATCTTGCTGAATATCTCTTTCTAATTGTTTGATTTGACTTTCAACTTTACTTAATTTATTTTGCAAAGCCTTCCCTTTTTTCTGATCTTCATAAGAGGCTTTATTACTTTCTTTGGGCGAAGTCGCTTTTTGAGCATCTTTCTTCTCTACTTCACGCATATTTTCCATATTGCGCTGTTCTAAGAAATAATTAATATCTCCTAAATATTCTTTTATTTTTTGATCTTTAAACTCATACACTAAGTTTGACATTCCTTGCAAAAAATCCCTATCGTGAGAAACTAACAATAAAGTTCCACCAAATTTTTGCAATGCTGCTTTCAATACGTTTTTAGATTTTATATCCAAGTGATTCGTAGGCTCATCCATCAACAATACATTGATTGGTTGCAAAAGTAATTTACAAAGCGCTAAACGGTTTCTTTCTCCTCCAGAAAGCACTTTTACCTTCTTTTCTACATCATCACCTCTAAACAAGAAAGAACCCAGCATATCACGTACTTTCATACGATTTGTATCTGCAGCTGCATCTTCCATCGTTTGAAGTAAGGTAATTTCGCCATCCAAATATTCTGCTTGGTTTTGTGCAAAATAACCCAATTGTACATTATGCCCTAGTTTTATATTTCCTTGGTATTCAAACTCATCTACAATAGCTTTGATAAAAGTAGATTTACCTTGACCATTTTGTCCCACAAAAGCAATTTTACTTCCGCGCTCTACTAAAAGATTAATATCTTTTAAAATGGTTTTATCACCATAACTTTTAGTAACATTTTCTGCTTCTATCACTACTCTTCCTGGCTCTTTTGAAACTGGGAATGTAATATTCATCACAGAATTATCATCTTCATCAACTTCTATGCGCTCTACTTTGTCTAATTTCTTTATTAAAGACTGTGCCATAGAAGCTTTAGAAGCTTTCGCACGGAACTTTTCGATTAACTTCTCCGTTTCTTCAATTTTTTTGGCTTGATTCTTTTGTGTTGCCAATTGCTTTTCACGAATTTCATGACGCAATTCTAAATATTCTGAGTAAGGCTTATTGAAATCGTATGCTTTTCCTAATGAAATCTCGATAGTTCTATTAGTTACATTGTCCAAGAACATTTTATCGTGAGATACAATCACTACAACTCCCGCATAATTACGCAAAAAACTTTCTAACCAAATAATACTCTCAATATCCAAGTGATTGGTTGGCTCATCCAGCAATAAGATATCATTAGATTGCAGCAACAACTTAGCTAATTCAATACGCATTCTCCATCCACCAGAAAAAGTCTCGGTTTGATTGTCAAAAACTTCACGTTTAAATCCTAAACCCAGTAAGATTTTCTCTGTATCACCTACATAATTATAACCACCAAGCAATTCAAATCGATGGGTGTAATCAGATAAATCTTCTATAATTTGACTATACTCTTCACTTTCATAGTCTGTACGAGTAACCAATAAATGATTAATTTGTTCAAGCTTTTTTTCTACAATTTTAATTTCTGTAAATGCTTCATAGGCTTCTTCCAAGACAGTTCTTCCTTCTTCAAAATCGATATCTTGACGTAAGAATCCCATTTGAACTTCTTTCTCTGTTGCAATCTGACCAGAATCGGGTTTGAAATCTCCAGCTAGAATTTTAAGCATTGTTGATTTTCCAGCACCGTTTTTTCCAACAAGACCAACTCTGTCTCCAGCACCCAATCGAAAGGTAACTTCTTCAAATAAATAAGAACCGCCAAAGGAAACAGATAAATTGTGTATATTAAGCATGTATTATGGTTTTATTCCTTTTTGAATATGTAAATTTGTAACTCCAAAAAAGGAAAAATTAAATTTTTTGCAAATGTTAAAAAAAGGATCCAAATTATATAGCATTTTAACAGGAACTTGTCCTAAATGTCAGAATGAGAGTATGTATTTCGACAAAAACATACTTCATTTGGATAAAATTTTAAAAATGAACGATACTTGCAGTCATTGTGGATTAAAATATCAAATCGAACCCTCTTTTTTTTATGGCGCAATGTATGTTAGTTATGGTCTAAACGTCGCCATCGGAATCGCTGCTTTTATCATTTCATTTTTGTTTTTTAGCTCCAGTCTAAAAGTAGCTTTTATAGTAATTATTGCAGCTATTGTTTTATCATTTCCATTTGTTTTGCGTTGGTCTAGGAACATTTACATTAACATGTTTGTTTCCTATGATCCAAAAACAAATTTAAAATAATATTATTTTTTAATCTTCTTGTTAAACCTTTTTATATCGACTTCGGTATCTAAAGGTTTTTTTAATTCTATAGACTCAAAAAGACCTTTCGCCATCGCTGGACCTAGCATTACTCCTCTAGTTCCTAATCCATTAAGAATATGAATTGAATTATATTCAGCATGCGTTCCTAAAAGTGGTCTTCTGTCTTTTACAGTAGGACGAACACCTGCAAAATGAGATATAATTTCAAAATCACAGGTAATAATTTCCTTAATTCGCTCTATTAACTCTAACTTTCCTTCTTCTGTTGGCAAATCAGTTTTATCTTTCCAATTGTAAGTAGCACCAATTTTAAATAAATCGTTCCCTAAAGGCAAAATAAAAACGCTAGTGTTAACAATTACATCTAAAGATAGTTCTGGCGCTTTTATGATAAAAAGCTCCCCTTTGGTACCATCTAAGGGCAAATCATTAAAATACGGATTGGAATGTAAACCGAAACCTTCAGCAAAAATAATATGCTTTGCTTGAATATCTTTATAACTAATATAACTTGATTCAACCTGCAAAGCTTTGTAATCAAATTTATCTTTAAGAAACAAATTATTTGATTTTAAATATTCTCTGTATTTATTTAAAAGCAATGAAGTATCAACGTAACCCGTCTCTAAAACTTCACCATATCCATATGGCGAATCTATACTCTCATATTTTTTTGAAATTAATTGAGTAGATAAAAAAGGAGTCAAAGCAATTTTATCTGAGGCTGAAAACCAATTATTCTGTTCTTCTATTGAAAAAAACTTCCTTAATATGGGAGTTTTAAAATCGACTTTACAGGCTATTTTTTTTTCAATAGTATCATAAAAATCAACCATCAATTCCAACTGTTCCTTTGCTTTCCATACTTCACTAAAACGTTTTAATATAACTGGATTATAAAGTCCACCAGCAATTTTAGAAGAATTTTGAGAGTCATCATCCAAAACAAATATAGTTTTTCCATTTTTCAATGCTATTTCTGCGAATGAAATTCCTGCTAATCCACAACCTACAATTAAGTAATCAACCATTTGAGATACGTTCTATTAAAAAAGCAAATATAAGTCTATTAAAACAAAAAAACTCTTACTACAAGAGTAAGAGTTTTTTTTGTTTTGATATATATCAGAATTAATAATTCCACATATCCGATTCGAAATTTCGTATTTTATCTTTTACTCTTTCTGATTCAAGCAACTGATTTTGAGCATTATCTTTCATGTATTCGTCAATATTTCTATCACCGTACACATTTTCTTCTTTATAGATAACACTATTAAAACGCCTTGAATTTAAAATTTGATCAAATGAAATTGGTAATGCAGAATTTTTATCATTAAAAGCTTTAGCATCATGCAAAACTTCTCTTGCTGCTGGGAAAAATATCCAAAAAAGTTCGATATAATCTTTCTCATCACTATTCATAGAATAGACATCAGGAGTTACAGGACAAATTCCTAATAATCGATACTTTAATTCACTTTGACGTTTATCAAAATACCAATATCCTTTAATCTTATATTCAGTAACATCAGCTGCAGAAAGATCTTGTCTTAAAATATATTCTTCTGAAATTTTATTTCCAGCATTAATTTGCTCTCTACCTGCATCAGTAGTATCGATACGAGTTAGAGAAGCTTGAATATCTCCTAAAGATTTTTTAGTGTTAAAATAACTATCAGTATAAACTTCAGTAATTGCACCATTTTTCATTGCTTTTGTTAGAACATCATACAAAGATCTTCTATCTGATCCTACATTAGCAGTATCAATTGGAAAATATAAAGCAAAATTAATCTTTTCGCTTAAGTCAATAATTTCCCAAGTTGTTTTTCCCATCAAAACATCTCTATCATGCACATAACCGTAAGCTAATGGCTTATCATTATCTGAAATAAGTTGTGCAGCAGTTTTAAGTCCTATTTGGTCCGGAGTTTTAGCATTAAGCAAATTAGATTGCCCAAAAGTTGAAAAACTTCCCGTAATAGAGATAATAGCGATTAAAAAATTTCTTACATTCATCATTGTATCTTTATAAGATAATTAAGTAGATTAAAAAAACTACTAGTTATTGTATTTCAAAAATTACTGGTGCAGTTCTTGGCAATAAATAACTACCAGCTCCAATAAGTTTAGTTTTAATTTCAGAAATAGTAACTTGGTCACCTCTTCCTGCTTTTGCAAGCACTGCTTTACACTGTGCATTCATTTTATCTCCTTGTACAACTACTGTAGGTTGTCCTGTAACTTTAAGATTAAATCCAACAACATCTAAGCCAACTTCAAAATCAAAATCAACTAACTTAGCACCGATTGTTGCAATTTCAAGATTTGATTTAGGTCCTTTTACAACACCCATTTCACCTCTAATTGTACCAGCTGGACCAGGAATACCTTTAATTCTAAAAGCTTTTTTATCAGAAACTTTAGAACCATCGTTAAGAGTAGCACTTACATTAATGACAACTTCATTTCCTGCACCTGGACTCATACTGTATTTTCCACCACCTGCAGAATTTAATCCTGGAGCAGAAGCAGTAACTTTATCACTAGATACACCTGCAAAAGATATAGTCATAGGATTGACAACACCTCTGTATACTACATTCATCTTATCAGCAGAAATTGTAGCAGAATTAGGTCTAGGAACAACAACATAATTTCCTTTAAATTTTAATGGAATAGATTTTCCATCTTCCATAAAAGTAAATTGACCATTAATAGCTTGCTCTCCAACACTTCCAGCTGTCATAGCAATAACCGCTTGACCGTTTACAATTTTACCTGGACCAGAAAAAGAAGTAGGTGTTGTATTTTTGTCATAACGACCTAAAACCACTTTACCTGTAACTTGTTCTCCTTGAAAATAAGCGCTTTTATCTAATACTACTATCGCTTCATAATTGCTGTAAGAGGCAGCAGCAACAGCAGCCTTACCTAATAAAGTATTATAAACATCAGTTTCAGATTTTTTAACATCATTCTGCCAAGCAGATAATTTTGCTAAAGATGCAACAGCTGGGAAACCTTTAAAATGATAATCTAAATAATCAATCCCTACTCCGTCTTTATTTTTAACTTTAGATAAATCAAATTTACTATTCACTTCAGCTAAAATTGAAGCTAATTTTTGGTTATTACCTAAAGCAGATTTCATGTCTGCTTTGTATTTTTCTACAGTTGCAATAACTTCTTTACCTTTTGCAGAATACCCAGCTGGACTAAACCACAATTGGTCTAAGTTGTCGCCTTTATCCATTTCTTCATAAGGTAATTTACCAGTCTCAGGTTTAACTTGAGTACCCTTTAAAACATCTGTTTTAATTTTACCAATATAATCATAAAAAGTCTTAGTAATACCTTCTACTTTATGTGCAGTAGCTGAAGCTGTAGTAAATTCTCCACCTGCTTCTGAAGCTTTTGCATCTAAACCAGCCAACATTTGAGTGTTAGACAATTCAGCCGAAGCATTAGAACTTTCAAATTTTTCATTCATTAATCCAAATGCAGACAACACTTCTTTGGACATATTTAATGCTAACATTGCGATAAAAACCAAGTACATTAGGTTAATCATCTTCTGTCTAGGGGTTAGTTTTCCTCCTGCCATATTTTCTAAATAATTAGTTTATTATTTTTTTATAGTTTGAAACTAATTATCCTTTATTATTCATTGCAGAAAGCATACCTCCATAAACGTTGTTCAAAGAAGACAAATTAGAAGTCAATGATAACATTTGATCTTTTAATTTTAAGTTGTTTTCAGCAACTTCTTCATTTATTTGAGCATTTCTAGATGCGCTTTGTAATTGTACTTTGTACAAACTGTTCAATGATTCCATTTGAGCAGCTGCCAATGTCAACTCTTCACTATATTTTTTAGTAGAAGCAATTGAATCTACAGTAGGAGAAATACTCTTAGCTGCTGATTCAAAGTTTTTAATACTATTTCCTAAACTAGCCATTAACTCACCGTCAATTTTCGCATCTTTTAACATTGCGTCTAATTTTTGAGATAATAAACCTTGTGCTTCTGTAGTATTTTCTACTTTTTTAACCGCTGTTTTAGCTTGTCCGTTCCCTAATTCTGGATAAACTAAAGTCCAATCCAAATCATCATCAACTGGTTCGAATGCAGAAAGTGCAAAAATAAGTGCCTCCACTACAAGACCAATTGTAAGCATCAAGTTCCCTGTTATAACTCCAAATTCAATATGGGTAATTTTAAATAATGCCCCAATAATTACAACTGCCGCTCCCATACCATATGAGAAATTCATCACTTTTTTGCTTAATAATGCCATAATAATTTTTTTTTAATATTTAGTAGATTTGGTTTATTTTTATTTCTTTTTTCCGTTACCAGTAGCTTTAGTTCCCATATAATCTTGAACCGTTCTAAAACCGATATAACTTCTTGCTGAGTCAGCATATTCATAATCTCTTGTACTTACCTGTAGGAAGTAAGCAACGTCCTTCCAAGAACCTCCACGCAAAACCTTACGTTTATTTGAACCGTCTTGAACATTTGGATTCATAGAAGATACATATTCATAAGCATTTGAATCATAAGATGAATCAGTCCACTCAGAAACATTTCCTGCCATGTTATATAAGTTATAACCATTTGGATCATAAGACTTAGCTTCTACAGTATATAGAGCTTCATCTGCAGCATAATCACCTCTATTAGGCTTAAAGTTTGCTAAGAAACAACCTCTATCGCTTTTTGTATAAGGACCACCCCAAGGATAAGTAGCAGATTCTAAACCACCTCTAGCAGCATATTCCCATTCTGCCTCAGTTGGCAATCTGAAACTATTTACTAAATCATGACCTTTTTTCTTTGCTTTCACATAAGTATTCTTATTTAAAGTTCTCCAAGCACAAAATGCTTTAGCTTGAGTCCATTTAACACCAACAACAGGATAATCACCATAGGCTTTATGCCAGAAGTAGTCATTATGCATTGGTTCATTATAAGAATAAGCAAAATCTTTAATCCAAACTGTAGTATCTGGATAAACCTTTACTTCTTCAGTTTTGATAAAATCTTTTCTGTTACCCACTTTTGCTTTAGCAGCAGCCTGAATATCCATCCAAGAATACCTGAATTTTAATTTATTGACATCCATAGTACGCAAACCATTATATGATTCCGCTATTGGAATATACATAGAATCCATAACTTCAGTGTAATATTCATCTGGATACAATTTTGTATCTTTAATCAATTTTACTTTTCTGTTTAATTTTCTACCAGCATACTGATCATCAGAAGTTCCTACACTATAATAGTTATCATACATGTATTTATCGTAAGGCGACATCTTAGCAGGGTCCGAATCGTTAAAAGCAAAATCACCAATACTAGTGGCATTTTTACCTTTACCCGTTCCAGGAGTTTGCCCATTTAAATCTGCAAAAATAGCTAAACGAACTCTAACAGTAGAGTCTTTTACCCATTCTACAAACTGTCGGTACTCACTATTAGTAATTTCCGTTTCATCCATGTAAAAAGCACGAACAGTAACTGTTTTTGTAGGAGCATCTTCTACATTGGCTAAATCAGCATCTGATTTACCCATAATAAAAGCACCCCCGGGTATTAATGCCATTCCATATGGCTTCTCAGGATGCCATTTTCCTCCATTAATACCAACTAATTCTCCTTTATCGCTTGATTTACCACAGCTAACTAGAAGGGTTAAAATTGTTGCAAAAGCTATGAACTTCTTCATGTAAATTTGGTTATCTATTCATTATTTTTAAGGCTGTAAACCTATTTATTTTTTTTAACAAAAACAATTTTTTTAGCACTAAACAATTTTTTTTTTTTTAAAGCTAAATATCCAGTAAAAAAGGGGGTTACAGTATGTTTTTACGTTGTGCTTTCCACCATCTTTCGGGTAGCTCTTGGTTGCAAGCCAGTAAATATTCGTCAAAAGAGCAGGGTAACAACGTATTTCTTTTTAATTTATTATTAACATTTGATACAAATGGAATTTCTATCCACCATCGATCTGTTTTGTCACTTTTGTAAAAAATCAACTCTTCTTCTTCTAAAGGAACAATATATTTTAAGTAATTATTTTTACTCCCAAAAGGGTATTCATTTGAACGATAGTGAAATCCTTCTATAAAATACCAAACTATTTGAGCAATAATTACAGCTTCTTGTGCTGAATTATTATGATTAAATATCCCAAAAGAAGATACTTTATCACTTATCCCTGCATACCTAGAAAGCGAACAAATTTGTTTACCATTAAATCCGTTAGGCTGAAATGAAACAAAATTACCTGAATCTGAAGACTTAATTGAATTTAAATCAATACTCACCAAGTCCGCATCTCTAAAAACAGGCTCCGAAATCACAATATTATTACAAACCTCTCCTAATCTATAGGCATCGAAATATAATTTCTCTATTAAATCTATTTCTTCTTGTGAATTAAAATAAGTTTGAAATCCTAAATTACAATAATTAAATAAATTATTAGGTTCATCAATAATTATTTTTGTTAGATAAGAAGATGCCGACATTTCTTCCTCTTCTTTTCCAAAATCAAACTTACTATCAATAGCAACTAAGTTAACCATTTGCTCTAAATCATCATAAGCCCTATAAAGAGCATAAGTTAAATCTTGAGAACCCCCAATTACAATTGGAATTATTTTTTTCTTAATTAAACTTGCTACTACTTTTTTTACTGCAAAGTAGGTATCGTCAATAGAATTTCCAGGCAGAATATCTCCTAAATCAGCAATTGAAGTATTCCAATTCCCAGGAAACAGACTATACAATTCCATTCTCACTGGAATTAAATCAATATCAGAAATTGCCTTTGCATCACCTCTATTGTCAAAAACGCCAATTATAGCAATTTTAATTTGATCTAGATCAGGGAATTGCTCCTGTGTATGAAGTACAATTTTACTCCCTAATTGCTGCGAAGTTAATGTACCAATATGATCTAAAACTTCAATGTCTATAGGTTTTAAAAAATCAAATTCCATTCTATTCTTTTTTTATCCTCTAACCAGCCTCTCTAAAGGAGAGGGAGACGAGATATTATGTTGTTTGATTTTACTATTTCTTTTTTGCAACTGCCTTTTTTACTGCTGGTTTTTTTGCAACGGCTTTCTTTACTGGAGCTTTTTTTGCAGCTACTTTCTTAGCGGGCGTTTTCTTGGCAATCATTTCTTGAACTTCCTCAAGTGTCAATTTTGTAGCATCAACATCCTTACTCAATTCAATTTTGATTTTGCCTTTAGTAATAACCGACCGACCCCAACGCGCTTTTTCTACTAAAATACCTTCGTCTTCCCAATTGTGCAAAACCTTGTCAATATTTTTTTGTAACTTATCTTCAATTAAGGCTTCGATATCAGATTGTGATAAATTATCAAAGTCATATTTTTTACTTACATTAATAAATAAACCGTCCCACTTAATAAAAGCTCCAAAACGCCCCACTCCTTTTTGAACACCTAGCCCTTTATAAACAGCTATTGGCGCATCTGCAAGTGCTTTTTCGTCAATTAATTCTTTAGCTCTTTCAAAATCTACATCCAAAGGATTTTCACCTTTCGGCAAAGAAACGAAAGCCGCACCATGACGAATATACGGTCCAAAACGACCATTACTCACCTCAACTTCTTCGTCTTTATAATTCCCAAGATTTTTTGGCAACAAAAATAAATTCAACGTTTCCTCTAAAGTAATGTTACCAATATTTTGGTCATTCATTAAACTAGCAAACTTTTTCTCTTCATCATCCGCAGCTCCAATCTGAGCCATTGGACCAAATTTACCTAAACGTACCGAAACTGGTTTTCCTGTTTTTGGATCTGTTCCCAGAATTCTCTCACCACTTTCTCTTTCAGCATTGGCCTCAACATCTTTCACATTAGGGTGAAATTGATCGTAGAATTCCTGCATCATTTTTGCCCATTCAATATTTCCTTCGGCAATTTCATCAAAATCTTGTTCCACTTTAGCAGTGAAATTATAATCTAATATGTTACCAAAATTCTTTACTAAGAAATCAGTAACAATTGTTCCAATATCTGTAGGAACTAATTTTCCTTTATCCGAACCTGTATTCTCTTTCAGCAACTTCTCTCCTACTTTTCCAGATTGTAGAGTCAGTTGGGTATAATTACGTTCTTGACCATCAAGATTTCCTTTTTCAACATAATTTCTGTTGATAATTGTAGAAATTGTTGGCGCATAAGTAGAAGGACGACCAATACCTAATTCCTCTAACTTCTTAACCAAAGAAGCCTCAGTATATCTTGCAGCAGCACGAGAATAACGTTCCGTAGCTGTAATGTAGTTATTTTGTAATTTTTCGTTGACTTTCATAGCAGGCAACATACCTTCTTGCTCTTCATCGTCATCGTCATTTCCTTCTAAGTAAACTTTTAAGAAACCTTCAAAAAGTAATACTTCACCAGAAGCTGTAAAAATTTCACCGTGATTATTAGCTTCAATTTTCACATTGGTGCGCTCTAGTTGCGCATCACTCATTTGCGAAGCTAAAGTTCTTTTCCAAATCAAATCGTACAAACGGGCTTGATCGCGATCGATGTTTACAGTATGACGTGACATATCAGTAGGACGAATGGCCTCGTGCGCCTCTTGAGCTCCTTTACTTTTATTAACAAAAGTTCTTGGCTTAGAAAATTCCTTACCATACGATTTAATAATCTCAGCTTGAGCAGCTTCCATCGCATCCTTTGATAAGTTCACACTATCAGTTCTCATATAAGTAATAAGTCCAGCTTCGTACAAACGTTGTGCCAACTGCATGGTGATTCCAACTGGAAGATACAATTTACGCGCTGCTTCTTGCTGTAAAGTAGAAGTGGTAAAAGGTCCTGTTGGAGATTTTTTGGTTGGTTTTGTTTCTAAATCCGATACCTTATATGTAGAGCCAATATTTTTACTTAAAAAATCTTCCGCTTCTTTTTTAGTATTAAAATTTTTAGGCAGTTTTGCTTTAAATGATTTACCACTTTCATTAGTAAATTCAGCCACAACAGAATAAGTTGCTACTGCATTAAAATTCTGAATTTCTCTTTCGCGTTCCACAATCAAGCGAACAGAAACGGATTGTACACGTCCGGCAGAAAGTCCGCCTTTAATTTTTCTCCATAAAACTGGAGACAATTCGTAACCCACCAATCGGTCAAGTACACGTCTTGCTTGTTGTGCGTTTACTAAATTATAATCTATTTCACGTGGATTATCAATTGCTTTTAAAATAGCATTTTTTGTAATTTCGTGAAATACAATTCGTTTTGTTTTTGATTTGTCTAATTTTAATTCTTCGGCTAAATGCCAAGAAATAGCCTCACCCTCGCGATCCTCATCACTTGCTAACCAAACCATATCGGCTTTTTTAGCTAATCCTTTCAATTTAGTAACTAAAGCCTTTTTATCAGCAGAAACTTCATATTTAGGTTTAAAACCATTTTCTACATCTACCCCAATTTCCTTAGAAGGTAAGTCTGCTATATGTCCATAACTAGACTCTACTTGAAAATCACTTCCTAAAAATTTCTCGATTGTTTTTGCCTTTGCTGGTGACTCTACTATTACTAAATTCTTTGCCATATCCCGATTGTTTGTGTCGGCAAAAGTAGAAGTTTTTTTTAAATTTAAAGTTTTTTAAAATTTAAAAGTCAAAATTCCCTTTGTAAGACACTACAAAGAAGAAAGTTCAATAATACTATTTAAAAAAATAAAGCAAGTTATTATTTACAAAATAAGATTTAGAAAAAAGATTGCATCTTTTGCACTCTTTTTAAAATTCAAAAAAATAATAGAGAATGACTTTAAAATCATAACTTATTATTACAGTTAAAAATTATTATTCATTCTGAACAAAAACCTTATACAAAACATAAAAAACTAAAACATTGTTAATTCTTAGTCTGACATCTTGTCATATTTATTTGAATTCACTTATCTTTGCACTTTAAATTAGCTGATGGAAAAGATTATTGAAGAAAGCAAACAAGGCGAAAGTCTTGTTCTAGAACATAAACCCGAGAATACAAAGAAACTTTTTATAGAAAGTTACGGATGCGCAATGAATTTTTCGGATAGTGAAATTGTAGCATCTATATTATCTAGCAATGGATATAACACTACTCAAACTCTGGAAGAGGCCGATTTAGTATTAGTAAATACTTGTTCTATTCGGGATAAAGCTGAGCAAACAATTAGAAAACGTCTGGAGAAATACAATGCGGTAAAACGCATCAATCCAAAAATGAAGGTTGGAGTTTTGGGCTGTATGGCGGAGCGTTTGAAAAGTAAGTTCCTGGAGGAGGAAAAAATCGTTGATCTTGTTGTAGGGCCAGACGCTTACAAGGATTTACCCAATTTACTTAATGAGGTTGAAAACGGAAGAGATGCTATTAATGTAATTCTTTCAAAGGACGAAACCTACGGTGATATTTCACCTGTTCGATTGATGAGCAACGGAATTACTGCTTTAGTTTCGATAACCAGAGGTTGTGACAATATGTGTACTTTTTGTGTAGTACCGTTTACTCGTGGAAGAGAACGCAGCCGAGAGCCACAAAGTATTATGAATGAAATTCAGGACTTGTGGAATAAAGGTTTTAAGGAAATAACGCTTTTAGGTCAAAACGTAGATAGTTATTTATGGTATGGCGGTGGACTGAAAAAAGATTTTTCTAATGCTTCCGAAATGCAAAAAGCAACTGCGGTAGATTTTGATCAATTATTAGAAATGGTAGCGGTTGGTTTTCCAAAAATGCGCATTCGTTTTTCGACTTCAAATCCACAGGATATGCATGAAAGCATTTTGCATGTTATTGCTAAACATTCAAATATTTGTAAACACATTCATTTACCAGTACAATCAGGCAGCAATCGAATATTAAAGGAAATGAATCGTTTGCACAGCAGAGAAGAATACATGAATTTAATTGACAAAATCCGTTCTATTATTCCGGATTGTGCCATTTCGCAAGATATGATTTCAGGATTTCCAACGGAGACAGAGGAAGACCATCAAGACACATTAAGTTTAATGGAATATGTAAAGTATAACTTTGGCTATATGTACAGCTATTCGGAACGTCCTGGAACCTTGGCAGAAAGAAAACTAGAAGATGATGTACCCGAACTAACAAAAGCAAGAAGATTACAAGAAATTGTTGACATGCAACAAAAACATGCTTGGTTTCGTTCTGAAGAATTTATTGGAAATACGGTGGAAGTTTTGGTAGAGAAAGTTTCAAAAAAATCTACTGAGGAGTTTTCTGGAAGAAATTCACAAAGTATTACCGTGGTTTTCCCAAAAGAGAATTATAAAATAGGAGATTTTGTACATGTAAAAATTACAAGTTGCACAAGTGGCACTTTAAAAGGTGAAGCGATTGGATATTCTGAGATGAATTAGATTTTTTGCCGCAAATTTAATTTAAAAAAAGTCGCCACGAATTCCACGAATTCTCACGAATTAATTTTTTAATAAAAAATGCTGTAAATAAAACATTTCATGATTACATTTTTTTCTGGGCATTAGTGTAAATCTTTAATAAATAATCTAATATGCAGTTGTACAAACAAGAAGAGTATTATAAAATTATAGGACTTTGCATGGAAGTACATCGTGTTTTAGGTGGCGGCCTTTTAGAAGCTGTTTATAAAGAAGCTTTAGAAATAGAATTTAAAAGCCATGACATCCCGTACGAAAGAGAGAAAGAATTTATTATAGACTACAAAGAACATCAACTATCAAAAAGGTTTTATGCAGACTTTGTAGTTTACGATACTATAATACTAGAAGTAAAAGCAATAAAAATAATAGTTGATGATAACATTGCGCAAACTCTAAACTATATGTCAATAACTAAAAGTGGACTTGGTATTATTGCTAATTTCAGTTTAAAATCATTACAACAAAAAAGATTAGTACTATAATTTAAAATTTGTGAAAATAATTTAAGTTTTAATAACTAGTGCTAATTCGTGAAATTCGTGGCTAAAATTTATGGAAACAGTTCAAAACATAAAACAAAGATTTGAGATTATTGGGAATGACCCAAAGCTTAATCGTGCGATAGAAAAAGCCATTCAGGTTGCTCCAACAGATATTACGGTATTAGTTGCAGGAGAAAGTGGTGTAGGTAAAGAAAACATTCCAAGAATCATACATTCTCTTTCACACAGAAAGCACGGAAAATATATCGCTGTAAACTGTGGTGCGATTCCGGAAGGAACTATTGACAGTGAACTTTTTGGACATGAAAAAGGTGCTTTTACTGGCGCTACAAATACCCGTGAAGGTTATTTTGAAGTAGCTGATGGAGGAACTATTTTCTTAGATGAAGTAGGTGAATTACCACTTACTACTCAAGTAAGACTATTACGTGTTCTAGAAAACGGAGAATTCATCAAAGTAGGATCTTCTCAAGTTCAAAAAACAAATGTCCGTATTGTAGCAGCTACGAATGTCAACTTATTCGACGCTATAGAAAAAGGGAAGTTTCGTGAGGATTTATATTATCGATTAAGTACCGTAGATATTGTTTTACCACCATTACGGGAGCGAAAAGACGACATTCATCTATTGTTTAGAAAATTTGTTGCCGATTTTGCACATAAATATAAAATGCCACCTTTAAAATTGGATGAAAACGCAATACCAGTATTACAAAAATTCCGCTGGAGTGGTAATATTAGACAATTGCGAAATGTTGCGGAACAAATCTCCGTTTTAGAAACCAACAGAGATATATCTGTAACTACATTGCAATCTTATTTACCAGAGCAAGGAAGCAATTTGCCGTCTGTAATTAAGGACAAAAAGAGCGAAAACGATTTTAGTACAGAAAGAGAGATTTTATACAAAGTCCTTTTTGACATGAAAAGTGATTTGAATGATTTGAAAAAATTAACATTGGAACTCATTCAAAACGGAAGTTCTAAAGTGCAAGAAACCAATCAACATTTGATAAAAAAAATATACGGTTCAAAAGATAATGATAGTGAGATTGATTTTGAAGAAGAACCAAGATCTGCATTAATCACATCGCAAAACAATGATGATTTGTATCAAGAAAACGATGATAATTATCTTTTTGCTGAAACCATAGAGGAAGAAGAAACGTTACGATTGGAGCAAAAGGAAATTGAAATGATTAAAAAATCTCTTGAAAAAAACAAAGGAAAGAGAAAAGCGGCAGCAGATGAATTGGGGATTTCCGAAAGAACTTTATATCGAAAAATAAAGCAATTCGACTTGTAGTTAAAATTAAAAAAATACTATTAAGAAGTAAATTAAATCACTTACTTTTATTAAACTAATATGAAAAAAATATATTTATTAGCGGCACTAATTATTCTTTTCGCTACAAACAGTTGTTCAGTATATAACTTTACAGGAACAGGGAAAATTGATGCAAAAACATTTCAAGTAGGCTTTTTTCAAAACAATGCGGAACTTATAGAACCTGGAATTGACAGAAGATTTACATTAGAACTTCAAGATTTAATCCAGAACCAGACTAACCTAAACTTAGTTAAAAACGGCGCTGATTTATCCTATGAAGGAGAAATAACAGATTATAGAATTAGTCCAATGACTGCAACAGCTGATCAAAGAGCAGCGCAAAACCGTTTGACTATTAGAGTAAATGTTCGTTTTACTAACAAGAAGAAAGAAACTGATGATTTTGAAAAACAGTTTACTTTTTTCTATGATTATCCTGCAGAACAACAATTAGCAGGATCAACATTAAACTCCGCTTTAAAAGATATTTTTGAAAGAATTACACAGAATATTTTTAATGAATCCTTAGCCAAATGGTAGTAAATCATTGGTTTTAGATTTCGATTAAACAAAAAAAACAACACTCAAATTATTATCTTGTATGAATGTAACTAATTTTATTTATTTGATTAACAAACCTGATGCAATCAATGAAAAGCAGACAGAGGCTTTGGAAAAGGTAATAGAAGAGTTTCCTTATTTCCAAAGTGCTAGAGCGGTTTATCTGAAAGGTTTATACAGTCAAAATAGTTTTAAATATAATGCTGCTTTAAAAAGAACAGCGTCACATTCAACAGACAGAGCTGTCTTATTTGATTTTATCACATCCGATACTTTTAGTTCGATTGATAAAACATCAAATGTGATAAAAGTAATTGAAACCTTTGATGTTCCGAATCAAGATATAAAATTTTTAAAAGTAGAACAAAAACAAGAAGAAGTCGATTTAAAATCTAATACAATAGAAGAATCGATTTTAACTACTACACAAGATGTCCTATCTGTTGCTACTATTGAACCTACAGAAACAATTGAAGAAAAATTAGCTATTGGTCAACCTCTAGATTTCTCCAAAAAAGAACAACATTCTTTTCAAGAATGGTTACAACTTTCTCGCTCGCAACCTATAAAAAGAGAATCTGAAGAGACTATAGCGGAACCTATAATTTTAGAAGATGCAGATAAAAGAAAAAAAACAGAACTGATTGATAAATTTATTGAAACCAGTCCTAAAATCTCACCTGTAAAACACGGAGTGCCTTCTTCTATCAATCTCAATGTAAATTCTCAGGACAATACTTATTTGATGACAGAGACTTTAGCTAGAGTTTACTTAGAACAAAAAAAATATCAAAAAGCGATTCAAGCATATGAAATATTAATTTTGAAATATCCAGAAAAAAGTAGTTTCTTTGCAGACCGCATATCGGATATTAAGATTTTACAACATAACAATAATTAAACAATGAGCACATTTTCAATTTTTTTAGTTTTAATAACTATAGTTTGTTTTCTATTAATCGTAGTTATAATGGTTCAAAACCCTAAAGGTGGTGGATTATCTTCTACTTTAGGCGGTTCTCAAATGATGGGAGGAGTACAAAAAACAACGGACTTTTTAGATAAAAGCACTTGGACATTAGCAACAATTTTAATTGCGCTAATACTTCTTTCTACCTTAAGTTTTACTGGATCATTGAGCGATAACGATTCTAAAATCATTGATACTAAAACAAGTACAGCTCCTGTAGCTCCTGTTCAAAATACACCTGCTGTACCTAATCCAGCAAAATAAAAATACTTTACCTATTTTTAAAATGCCAGCTTGTCAAAGCTGGCATTTTTTATAAGAAAATGTGTCAGTTTATATAGGATGGCATAATTTCTGAAATCCTATAAGCATTCATAAAAACAATAAAAAAAATATAAAATCATGGCTTTAAACATCAAACCACTTTCAGACAGAGTTCTTATCGAACCAGTTGCGGCTGAAACAAAAACTGCGTCAGGGATTTTTATTCCAGATACAGCCAAAGAAAAACCACAAAAAGGAACTGTTGTTGCCGTTGGAAATGGTACAAAAGAACATACAATGACTGTGAAAATCGGAGATTCTGTACTTTACGGAAAATACGCTGGAACTGAATTAAAATTAGAAGGAAAAGATTATTTGATCATGCGTGAGGATGATATTCTTGCGATTATTTAAATCCCCCTAACCCCCGAAGGGAGAATTCTTGAGTTTTTAGAAACTTGAAACCTTAAACTTGAAACAAAATTTAACATAACAGAAATGGCAAAAGATATAAAATTTGATATTGAAGCACGTGACGGATTAAAACGTGGTGTTGACGCATTAGCAAATGCAGTTAAAGTAACTCTTGGACCAAAAGGTCGTAATGTAATTATTGGAAAATCTTTTGGTGGACCAAATGTTACGAAAGATGGTGTTACTGTTGCAAAAGAAATTGAATTGAAAGATCCATTGGAAAATATGGGTGCTCAAATGGTTAAAGAAGTAGCGTCTAAAACTAATGATTTAGCTGGAGACGGAACTACAACTGCTACCGTTTTGGCGCAAGCAATCGTAAAAGAAGGTTTGAAAAACGTTGCAGCTGGAGCAAATCCTATGGACTTGAAACGCGGTATCGACAAAGCGGTTGAAGCTATTGTTGCTGACTTAGCGAAACAAGCTAAAGTGGTAGGAAGTGATTCTGAAAAAATTAAACAAATTGCTTCTATTTCTGCTAATAATGACGAAGTAATTGGTGAATTAATTGCTACTGCTTTCGCAAAAGTAGGAAAAGAAGGTGTAATTACTGTTGAAGAAGCTAAAGGAACTGATACTTACGTAGATGTTGTTGAAGGAATGCAATTTGACAGAGGATATCTTTCTCCTTATTTTGTTACTAATTCAGAAAAGATGGAAGTAGAATTAGAAAGTCCTTACATCCTTTTGTATGACAAAAAAGTATCTTCACTAAAAGAATTATTACCAGTACTTGAGCCAGTTGCTCAATCTGGAAAACCATTATTAATTATTGCTGAAGATGTTGATG
This sequence comes from Flavobacterium pygoscelis, assembly GCF_023162025.1. Lineage (NCBI taxonomy): Bacteria > Pseudomonadati > Bacteroidota > Flavobacteriia > Flavobacteriales > Flavobacteriaceae > Flavobacterium > Flavobacterium pygoscelis. Next base: position 35,093 of record NZ_JALNUB010000005.1, read on the forward strand.
GTGAAGCATTATCAACATTGGTTGTAAATAAATTACGTGGAGCCTTGAAAATCGCTGCTGTAAAAGCACCTGGTTTTGGAGACAGAAGAAAAGCAATGCTAGAAGATATCGCTATCTTAACCGGTGGAACTGTTATCTCTGAAGAAAGAGGATATACGTTAGAAAACACAACTTTAGAGATGTTAGGAACTGCTAAGAAAGTAACTATCGATAAAGACAATACTACAATTGTAAGTGGTGCTGGTGAAGCTGACATGATCAAAAATCGTGTGAACCAAATTAAAGGTCAAATGGAAGCTACAACTTCTGATTATGACAAAGAAAAATTGCAAGAACGTTTAGCTAAATTAGCTGGTGGAGTTGCTGTTCTTTATGTTGGTGCTGCTTCTGAAGTAGAAATGAAAGAGAAAAAAGATAGAGTTGATGATGCACTTCACGCAACTCGTGCTGCAGTTGAAGAAGGAATCGTTGCTGGTGGTGGTGTAGCACTTTTGAGAGCTAAAAATGTATTAAGTACTTTGAAAGCTGATAATGCTGACGAAGCTACAGGAATCCAAATCGTATCTCGTGCCGTAGAATCTCCTTTGAGAACTATCGTTGAAAATGCAGGTCTTGAAGGTTCTGTTGTGGTTGCAAAAGTAGCTGAAGGAACTGGAGACTTTGGATACAATGCCAAAACTGACGAATATGTTGATATGCTGAAAGCAGGGATTATTGATCCTAAAAAAGTAACTCGTGTAGCCTTAGAAAATGCAGCTTCGGTTGCTGGAATGATCTTGACTACTGAATGTGCTTTGATCGATATTAAAGAAGAAAATGGTGGCGGAAACCCAATGGGTGGTGGTATGCCAGGAATGATGTAATATCTATCCGAAACAAAATAAAAATCCGTTTACCAAAAGTAAACGGATTTTTTATTTAATAGCAATAATTATAAATTATGGCAATGACAAACTATATTTTTAATAGAGACAAAAAAAAATCCGAAAATTAAATTTTCGGATTTTTTATATAGGCTATTCTTTATCAGCTGGTCTTTTCTTTAATAACTTGATCAATACTGGAAAAGTAGAAATCAAGACAATGATAATAATAATATATTCGATGTGGTGTTTTAAATCAATGCCTTGCTTTAAGAAAATACCGTAAAGATAATGACCTGCAAAAATTAAGATAAAAGACCATAAGAATGAACTTAATATATTAAAGAACATAAACTTCTTTTTATCCATCGATACAATTCCTGCGATTATAGGAGCAAACGTTCTAAATATTGGTAGAAAACGGGCGAAAATAATAGCTTTTCCACCATATTTTTCAAAGAAATCCTTTGATTGAAGTAGGTATTTTTTCTTAAACCAAAAAGTATCTTCTTTCTTAAATAAGTAATAGCCGCTTTTAGCACCAAACCAATACCCAACCATGTTTCCTAAAATACCCATTGCTGTGACTGAAAGTGAAAGCAAAAGGACATTCATAAAATCATTAGGAATATGAATAACATTGGCCATTAACTCGCCGCTATAAATTCCAGCTAGAAAAAGTAAACTATCTCCTGGAAGAAAAAAACCTGCAAAAAGTCCTGTTTCAGCAAAAACTATGAATAAAACAATGTACAAGCCTATTTGAACTCCACCAATACTCAATGTAATATAAAACTCTGGGTTGATCAATTGAGTCCAGTCAAAATTATTCATAAATGTCTTTTTTTGTTAACGTGTATAAGTTCGTGAAAGTAATAATAATTTATATCATCAACAATTTAAAACTCCACTTTAAAGTTTAATTAACTTAATTAAATTAAAGAAAAATCAAATGCTAATTCCCATGTAATTTAAAACTAATTTCTTTCATATAAGCAGCAATGATGTAGGCTTTCATAATCTTCGGCTGTAGCCTTTACGTCATCTGTATCGTGTCCTACTTTTGCAATTGCTTTTTTTACAGCTAACGGACTTGTTTTTTCTTCGTTAATTATCAAATTAAGTTGATGTGTTGCAACATCCCATGAAGCCGATTTTACTCCAGGCACCGAATATGCCGCTTTTTGAATGCGCTTTTGACATTGTTCGCAATTCCCATTTACCTCTGTAACATATTTTGCATTTTTATTCTTTTTTTCTTGTGCTTGAGTTACAAAGCCAACTAAAAAAAGTAAAAGAACTATACTTAAATTTTTCATTTTTTCTATTTTATTTTATTTTAAACTAATTATTTTATTTTAAATCGCAATCCTGCATAATACATTTGTCCAAAAACAGGTGCATAAACAATTGACGCATCAAAATTGGGACCAAAAGGATTCTCACTTCCCAGAATTGCTTTATCTTGTTTGTAATTTCCAATATTTTCTCCTCCAACATACATTTCGAAAGTAGAAGAAAAAGTTCTAGTAATTTGAGCATTCATCACAGAATAAGATTTTGAAAATTCCGTCAATCTATCATTTACTGGATTTGACACCGTATTAGGTAATTGTTGCTGACCAATCCAATTGAAAGTGTAATCAAATTTCCATTGTTTCCCTTTCTCACCAATGTGTGTTGCATATTCTAAATTACCAAAAAAACGGTGCTTCGCTTGCAACGGATTCTGGTAGTTTCCAGAAAGATAATCTGTTTTAACATCGTAAAATTTATAAGCAGATCGCAAATTGAAATGTTGCGCCAATTCATAGTTAAATTCGAACTGCATTGTATTGGCAATGGATTTTCCTTTCAAGTTATAAATCAAAACTTGTTGTGGACTTTGCATCAAATCGACAACCGCTTGATTTAGAAAATCAGTTCTATAAAAATCAAAACCAACATCGGCACTTTTGCCAAAGAGCGAGAACTTTTGAGCAAAACTTATTCCATAATTCCATGCAATTTCTGGATTTAATCCATAAATTTTTCCATTAGAATCTAAAATATCAAAAGTTCTAGAACTCGCAAATAAAGGTTGATTTTCTGCAAAAATATTAGCAGAACGTTTTCCTCTTCCTGCTGAAAATCGCAAAACTGCCTTATCCCAAGGATTATACCTCGCATGTAATCGTGGTGTTACGAATGTTCCGAGACGGTTATGATTATCAATTCTACCCCCTAGAATCAAACTAAAATTATCTGCATTGTCATAAGTATATTCAAAAAAAGCACCTATAGAAGTATCTGCTCTACTATAGTCATTGATATTTACAAATTCTTGGTATTTGTCGTAAGTAAAATTCAAACCTGTAGCAAATTTATTCATCGTATTGCTGATAATCGAGTTAAAAATCAAGTTCGAATAATAGCTGCTTTGTTTAATATTATATTGGTTTAAACCAAAATAAGAATTTTGATCATGAATATTAAATGCATTTTGAAAACCAATACTTTGATAAGGCATGTCTTTAAAAACATAACCTATTTTTGTAGAAATATCCAAACGTTCTGTATTAATTTCTGAACCCCAAAAATTAGTTGTCCCTTTGTCTTTATTGGTATTAAAATCTAATTGTCCTGTTTGTTTTTTATCATTCATGTATCTGAAATTGATAAAACTCACTAAACCTTTTTCTTCATCATAATACTGATATCTGTTAAGAACATTAATTTGTTTTGCCAACGGATTATCCAAAAAGCCATCTTTATTTTTATCCATTTTAGAAACTCTTGCATTGCCATGCAAAAACAAGCTACTACTCCATTTATCGGAGAGTTTAGTGTTAAAATGGGTATTTAATTCAAAACGAGAATCGGTAGAACCGTAAGCATTTAAGAAAAATGGAATATCATTAATCGGCTTAATTAACTCCGTATTTATTTGGCCCGAAATACTCTCGTAACCATTCACTACGCTTCCTGCTCCTTTAGTGATTTGAATACTCTCTACCCAAGTCCCTGGTGTAAATGACAAACCATAGGCTTGAGAAGCACCTCGAACAGAAGGGACATTTTCTTCGGTTATCATCAAATACGGACTAGTTAGTCCAAGCATTTTGATTTGTTTTGTTCCCGTCAAAGCATCTGTAAAATTGACATCAATTGATGGATTTGTTTCAAAACTTTCTGCCAGGTTACAACAAGCTGCTTTAAGTAATTCTTTGCTGGTAATTATAGTGGTGTTTCCTGTAACCGTATATGATTTTTGAATTCCTTTTTGCTTTTTTGTGATTTTTACTTCTTTCAAATTCTCTTGAGATAACATAGGAATCGAAAGAAAAACAGCAATCAGAAGTATTGCTTTTTTATTCATTATAAATTTATTTAATGTTTATTAAAAGTAGACTCAAACCACAAAGAAGTGATCTGACTTTATAAAAAACATTAAAATCAAGCGTAGAAAATATATTGGCTGTACAATTTAAAGAGTGGTGGCGCATTTGCCTCGCAAAAATAAGAAGTGACTTCAATACTTTTAAGATTTTCAATCGAAAAAAAAGAAATGGTTTGTACTTGCTTAATAACAAAATAATAAGGAGCAGAAAAAGAAAACACTTTAAGAATTGTGTTATCTGATTTTTTTTGAAAGTTGACTACTTTATCTTTACAACAACTGTCTTTTTTAGTTACTGTTTTTTCGCAACACCCTTTTTCAATTTGTTGAGGAGCAATTCTATTTACCGAAATAGAGGCAATTTCGTCTCCACAGTAATGCACATTAAAAGCCATCCCTACATTGGAAACCAATAGTAGAAATGCTAAAATTATACTAGTGCATCTTTTTAAATTCATGTTGCAAAATTAGACAATAAACACAGCATTAAAATCAAAATAGTGTTAAAACTTATAATTCGAATTCCTGACCAATTAATGGAATTTTACAATTAAACCCATATTTTTCTTGAATTTTAATACGTAGTTCATCCGCTGGCTGATTTTCTCCGTGAACTAAAAATACTTTAGTAGGTTTATTTTGTAGATCCGATAACCAATTCACTAAATCATTTTGATCACCATGAGCTGATAGACCTCCTATTTCTACAATTTTTGCATTTACAGGATAGTATTTTCCAAAAAACTTAATTTCTTTTGCTCCATCTAACATTTTTCGGCCACGTGTTCCTTCAGCTTGATAGCCAACCATAATTATAGTGGTTTCTGGCTGCACAATATAATGCTCTAAATAACTCAAAACTCGACCTCCAGTAATCATTCCGCTAGCAGCAATAACTACTTTTGGGCGACTATCCAAAATTATCTCATTTGTTTCCTTGTGTTCAGAAACTAATAGGAACATTTTACTCACTTTATCACATTCCTCAACCGATAATTTATGCCATTTTGGGTTTTCTCGAAATATATTTAAGGCATTAATTCCCATTGGTGTATCAATAATATACGGCACATTAGGAATTCTTTTCTCTTGTTTTAATTGCCATAACAAATACATAATAGTTTGAGCTCGTTCTACGGCAAAACTCGGAATAATAACCGTTCCACCACTATTAATTGTATGATTCACATACTTTTCGAGCTCTGATTTAATATCTAAATGTGGATGCAACCTATTGCCATAAGTACTTTCTAAAAAAACATAATCAGCCTTTTTAGGTTTAGTCGGCGGAAACATTAAAACATCATCATTTCTTCCAATATCGCCAGAGAAAACCAAAGTTTTATCTTCTAAGGTTATGGCAATTGTGCAGGCTCCTAAAATATGTCCTGCAGTAGTAAAAACAGCTTGAATTGAATCATTTAAAGAAACAGCTTCACCAATGCCAACCACACTGAAAAGAGGAAAAACTTTTTCCGCTTGTTCTACTGTATAAAGAGGCTCAGCAATTTCGTGTTTAGAATACTTTCCTTGATTGGCTTTATTAGCTTCTTCTTCTTGAATTTTAGCACTGTCAAGGAGAATTAATTTCGTAATTTCTTTAGTTGGACCAGTACAATAAATTTTCCCATTAAAACCTTGGCTTACTAATCTTGGTAACCAGCCACAATGATCTAAATGACCATGAGTCAAGAGTACATAGTCTATTGTAGAAGGCAAAACTGGCAATGGATCCCAATTCATTTCTCTTAGCGGTTTAATTCCCTGAAACAATCCGCAATCAATCAAAATACGCACTCCATTACTTTCAACTAATGTTTTAGAACCAGTTACAGTTCCCGCTCCTCCTATAAATTTAACTTTCATCTTTATTGCTTTTTTAAAATTAATTAAAACCTCTATTCTTTAATTACATTCGCACAGCTCTGCAGCTTCTTTTAAAACATTTCTTATACGATTGGAACTGATTCCTATTTTTTCTAAAGCAGTAGTGTTGTTTACTATTTCTTTAACTAAAATCACATCCATTACCAATAGTTTGTCTTTTTCAGCAAGAGTCAATGTTGTCAAACAAGTAATTGGATACAGTGCATTATCATCATTTTTGGTCTTTAAATTATCTTTTGAAGGATAATCCCAACTCATCAAATTGATTCCAGAACATTTCGCAAAATCCATTGCGTCCTTAGTAAAGCGATTATTGGTAACAATCCAACATTTTGAAATTACATCTTCTTTTGTAAAAACAGGATGTTTTCTTTCCTTTAAATCATTAAATCGTGATAAAATATACATAGGAACTTTTACATCTGAAGCTGCTTCTCTACCCATATGAAATTTACACTCTACCATTGCTATAACTTCATTTTTCTTAATAAGCACATCTACTTCATGAGAAACACACTTACCTGATAAAGTTAAATTAGTAATTACGTTATATCCTTCTGATGCAAATAGACGAGCAGTATATTTTTCGAAGAAAAAGCCAGCAGGACCCAATAAACGAATAGCTTCTCTAAGATTATAACGAGCTGCATGAGAATTAGCTGTTTTCTTTAACAATGCAAATGCCATTTTGTAAATCTTTTTTGTTGAAATACCTTCGTAAATTTCGTTTTGAATTTGCTTCATAATTCCATCTACAACTGTTACACTTGCTCCAGACTTTAGTAATGAACTTTTCAGTTTAACAGGATTAAACTCGACGATAAGACCCGAATGTTTTACTATCTTCATGCTTGAATAATTTTAATACCAACTCAATAATATTAAATAAAGATACGCATTAAAAGCTACTCTATTTTTGTTTTTGATAATAAAATCCTGCAACAAATAGCAATAAAAAAAGAGGCTGAATTAAGAACCTTCGGATATAAAAGAGTATCCAATTGTAGTTTCCAACAGCAAAAAACACTATATAAATAAAGATACAAATAAAAAGAAGGAAGAGAAAACAATACAACGCAGCGGCAAATTTCAGGAGTGAAATTTCCTTAAAGACTACATAAATAATACAAAGAGAAAAAAAAGTATTTAGTGAATATCTGAAAAACAACCCTGTAATTAGAGGAAAGAACTTAACAGCTGGCAAGGACAAATTAGCAAAGTCTTTCTTGAAAAAATCTAAAAAAGGATCATAGAATAATTCATTTTCAAAGGCACGAATTAGAACCAAAAAAAGAACCAAAAAAAGAATTTGCAATATGATAAGTTTATTACTTACTATTTTACGAAACATATTTTGAAAATTTACGCACCCAGATTAACCATAATAAAAAAACAACACTATAAATAAATAATGGAAAAAGAACTTCATGCAATATCACTTCTTGTTTTGGAAAATAAAACAGCAATACAGTTAATGCTGCTATCCTAAAAACATTTAAGAGATAAATAATTATACTTCCGCAAAAAATAAAGAGAAGAGTTGGTGTTAATTTGCTTGAAAAAGCTACTACAAACGAAACAAACAAAATTATAATGCTTATTGCATTGCAACCCTCTACGATGCGGGCAATATATTCCTTATGAAAAAATAATTTCATGTAGGATCCTGTATCGCTTTCTACTACCGAAACTTCTTCACCAAAAAATAGCAAAATCTGTTCGGTATTCTTACTCACAAACTTTGTAACAGCATCCGTTTTATTCTTTTCTAAACTGCCTAAATATTGCTGATAAATAAAAGTAAGAATGAAATAAGTTAAAAAAAAACTAGCCAAAAAAATTAAGAAAGGTTTATACTGAATAAAATATTTTTTCAAAATCTATATATTTTTAAACAAATTAATTTATTTTTTGAAATTACTTTAAATACTTTTACAAAATAAAAACAAAACGATGACATTTCAAGAACTACAACCAAAAGTAACTCAAATAACTTTGAATACTAGCCTTTCTCGTGATGAAAAGCTTTTAACAATTTGTCAACTACTTAGCGATTCTATTTCCTACTACAACTGGGTAGGGTTTTATTTTGCTAATCATGAAACTCAAACATTACATTTAGGCCCGTATGTGGGAGCAGAAACAGATCATACTGTCATTCCGTTCGGAAAAGGAATTTGTGGACAAGTAGCAGTATCTAACAATAATTTTGTAGTTCCTGATGTTGCTGCTCAAGACAATTATATTGCTTGTAGTTTTACCGTAAAATCCGAAATCGTGGTTCCACTATTTGTAAATGGAGAAAACATAGGACAAATTGATATTGACAGCCATGTAATTGATCCTTTTACAGAGGAAGACGAGCGTTTTTTAGAATTTGTAAATTTAGAAATTGCAAAACTTTATTAAACTAAATTACTCTTATTCGTTATCTTAAATGAAAATAAAATTATATACAATTATTGCAATATTAGTTACGTTTTTTTCCTATTCTCAGGCCAACAAACCTATTAGTCGGATGATTTTTCTGGATTCATTAGACACTGAAACATCACAAGGGGAACATTTATACTCTAGAATTATTAAAAATTATTTTTCTGACAGAACAAGTTACGAATTTACAGAATATTATAAATCTGGAAACATAAAAAGCACCGGAATCACTAAAAATAAAGACTATTTAGAGATAGACGGGACTTATATTACCTATTTTGAAAACGGGAAAAAAGAATCTATTTCAAATTATAAAAATAAAAAAACAACTGGTAAGTCTTTCAATTATTACGACACCGGAAATATTCAATCAGAAATTGAATATCTAGAGAACGAAGACGAATTCGCAGTAAACTACAAAGTGTTACAAGCATGGAATAAAGAAAACCAACAAGTGATATTTGATGGCAATGGCAAATTCGAATCATTTGAAAATGAGCATTACATTGTTAATGGCATAATTGCAAACGGACTTAGAGAAGGGAAATGGGAAGGATACAATAAATCCAACACTATAAAATTTATCGAAAATTATGCAAAAGGAAAATTAATTTCTGGTATCACTACAGATTCTAACGGTATCGAAATACCTTATACGTTATTATTTGAAAAAGCAAAACCAGAAAAAGGATTAAAACATTTTTACGATTATGTACGTTATAACTTTGTAAGACCAAATGAAACCGAATGGCAGAATACCTCTGGAAAAATACACTTAAAATTTACCATAGAAAAAAATGCCACCGTAAATAACATCGCTATAATAAAAGGAATAAACGAAAAATTAGATCAGGAAGCAATACGAACAATACAAACCTATAATAAATGGTTGCCCGGATATTCTAGAGGACTGCCAGTAAGAGTTCAATATCGCATTCCAATTACATTACCATCAAATAAATAGTTTATCAAAGAAAACAAATGAATTGTATTTGTCAATTCAAAATTTTATATTACTTTTGCAACCGTCTTACAATAGCTGTATGACATACATAAAAATCATTAAACAAATATTGGAATGTATTTAACTAAAGAGATTAAAGAAGAAATCTTCGCTAAACACGGAGAAAAAACAAACACTGGAAAATCAGAAGCTCAAATAGCTTTGTTCACGTATAGAATTACCCACTTAACGGAGCACTTGAAAAAAAATCGTCACGATTATAATACAGAGCGTTCATTAGTATTGTTAGTAGGTAAAAGAAGATCTTTGTTGGACTACTTGAAAAAGACTGAAATCAACAGATACCGTGAAATTATCAAAGTATTGAATATCAGAAAATAATCAATAAAAAAGAGGTGCGAAAGTGCCTCTTTTTTATTTTACAATTTAGAGTTTAAAAATTCTACTTCAGTCCTGACACAAAAGGGATTAGAATTAAAACTTCTCCAAAAAATGATTACTACCATAAAGTAATCGACAATAAAAAAAGTTTGGTTTTTCATTGGGTTTTAGGCATTAACTACGCAAAACAACAACTACAACACAACTAAAACCCATGTTTAACTAAAAAAATTAAATTTATGATTCCACAATTATTTGTAGAAACTATCGATTTAGGTGATGGCAGAAACATCACAATCGAAACAGGTCGTTTAGCAAAACAAGCGGACGGTTCTGTAGTAGTAAGAATTGGAAAAACTGTAATTTTAGGTACAGTGGTTTCCTCAAGAAAAGCAAGTCCTGGTATCGACTTTTTACCATTAACGGTAGATTACCGCGAAAAATTTGCTGCAGCAGGTCGTTTTCCAGGAGGTTTCTTCAAAAGAGAAGCACGCCCAAGCGATAGTGAAGTATTAACAATGCGTTTAGTTGACCGTGTATTGCGTCCACTTTTCCCAGATGATTACCATGCAGAAGTGCAAGTTATGATTCAGTTAATGTCTTATGACGAAGATATTATGCCAGATGCATTAGCAGGTTTAGCAGCTTCGGCAGCACTTGCTCTATCTGACATTCCTTTCGAAACTTTAATTTCTGAAGCTAGAGTTGGTCGTATTGATGGAAAATTCATCATTAACCCATCTCGTGCTCAATTAGCATTATCAGATATTGATATGATGATTGGAGCTTCTATGGATTCTATCGCAATGGTAGAAGGAGAAATGAAAGAAATTTCAGAAGCAGAAATGCTTGAAGCAATCAAATTTGCACACGAACACATCAAAAACCAAATTGCTGCTCAATTGCGTTTGCAAGCTGCTTTTGGAAAAAAAGAAGTTCGTACCTACGAAGGAGAAAGAGAAGACGAAGCTATTTATGCAAAAGTAAAAGCAGCATCTTATGATAAAATTTATGCTATTGCAAGCAAAGGTTCATCTAAACAAGAACGTACTGCAGCATTTGAAGAAGTAAAAGAAGAAGTAAAAACTTTATTTACTGAAGAAGAATTAGCAGAAAACGGAGATTTAGTTTCTAAATACTTCAAAAAAACAAACAAAGAAGCAGTTCGTAACGTAACCTTAGATTTAGGAACACGTTTAGACGGAAGAAAAACTACTGAGATTAGAGATATTTGGTGTGAAGTAGATTATTTACCATCAGTTCACGGATCTGCATTATTTACTCGTGGAGAAACGCAAGCATTGGCAACAGCAACTTTAGGAACTTCTAGAGAAGCAAACCAAATTGATTCTCCATCTGAACAAGGGGAAGAAAAATTCTACTTGCACTATAACTTCCCTCCTTTCTCAACTGGCGAAGCTCGTCCTTTAAGAGGAACTTCAAGAAGAGAAGTTGGTCACGGAAACTTAGCGCAAAGAGCCTTAAAAAATATGATTCCTGCTGATTGTCCTTACACTATTCGTGTAGTTTCTGAAGTTTTAGAATCGAATGGTTCTTCTTCTATGGCGACAGTTTGTGCTGGAACATTATCATTAATGGATGCTGGTATTCAAATGATTCGTCCTGTTTCTGGAATTGCAATGGGATTAATTACTGACGGAGATCGTTATGCTGTATTGTCTGATATTTTAGGTGATGAAGATCATTTAGGAGACATGGACTTTAAAGTAACTGGAACTTCTGAAGGAATTACAGCTTGTCAGATGGACATCAAAATTGACGGTTTGAAATACGAGATTATGGAAGCGGCGCTAGCTCAAGCTAGAGATGGTCGTTTGCATATCCTTGGAAAATTAATCGAAACTTTAGCAGCTCCGAAAGCAGATGTTAAAGCGTATGCTCCAAAAATCATTACAAGAAGAATTCCTAACGCATTCATTGGTGCCTTAATCGGACCTGGTGGAAAAGTAATTCAAGAATTACAAAAAGCTACTGGAACTACAATTGTTATTAATGAAGATCCTATTACTGAAGAAGGAGTTATTGAAATCTTAGGTACTGATCCTGCTGGAATTGAAGCAGTATTAGCTAAAATTAAGTCAATCACTTTCAAACCTCAAATGAATGAGTCTTACGAAGTGAAAGTAATTAAAATGCTAGATTTTGGTGCAGTTGTAGAATATACATCCGCTCCAGGAAACGAAGTTTTATTACACGTATCTGAGTTAGCTTGGGAACGTACTGAAAATGTTGCTGATGTAGTAAACATGGGCGATATTTTTGAAGTGAAATACTTAGGTATGGATCCAAAAACTAGAAAAGAAAAAGTGTCAAGAAAAGCACTTTTACCAAGACCTCCACGTGAGGAAAGAAAAGAGTAATCAGATCTTAAGTTTACTAAAGGTTTATTTATAGAAAACCCCAATTCATTTAGTTGAATTGGGGTTTTCGTTTTAATCAAGAAATATTATGTTTGATTACTACAATAAAAAAGCATGTTCTCTAAAGAATTCAAAAAAGCATTGCAAGAACTACCAAGTGCCGAGAAAGATAAATTAATCTTTAGACTTTTAAAAATAGGTCTGGACCTTACTAATAGATTGTATTTTGAACTTGTAGACACCTAAAATATTGAAGAAAAAAGAGCAACTTTCGAGTTGTTATTGAGTAAAAAAATTAAACAAATCACAAACCGTTTTTACTCAATAGGTTATTCATTACAAAATACACGATATGTAAGTGGTGACATTACAGAACTTATAAAAAGTAAATAAAGATAAATATGGCGAGATAATTCTTAATCTAAAAATGCTGAACGAACTATTACAATTAAACAACAAAAAAAATGAAAAAACAGCTATGCATAAGCATATCCTTTTTGCATTTACGTTATTGTAAGAGTATTTAAAATTATGATTTTAATGAAAGCTATTGATGAAGAATTATTTAATTGAATTCAGAAATTATCTTGCAAGATTGGGAAAATTCATTTTTAATAACACGTTCTTAATACGAACCGCAATTAATAATAGTCTTGATATAAACTAGTTATTTAATGGGGTAATACCAAAAGACAATGCAGCGTATCACAAAGAAATAAGAAAACAATGCTTTCTAAAATAGAGCTTATTTAATTCATTCTGAATTTGCTTCTATTAGAAACCTCTGAGAAAATGTTAGTTTTACGAATTATTAATTTAAAAAATCTTTTGAGCAATAAACTGCATTAGGGATAGTAGCAATTGTTTGAGCTCTTATTGTGAAGTAAAGCGAAACAATAAAGCGAGTGCGAATAGCCCGACCGCAGGGAATGCCACAATTTAAATTCAGTATGTATGTAATTTAAAAAATCTTTTCAAATTATTGTAACTTTTTTGTAACTCGCTACGTATAACTATTTGTACACTTAAAACTGAGGAGACAAAAACATGAGACAACTTAAAATCACCAAGCAGGTAACGAATCGTGAAACTGCATCATTAGACAAATATTTACAAGAAATTGGAAAAGTTGATCTTATTACAGCAGACGAGGAAGTAGAATTGGCTCAAAAAATTAAGGCTGGGGATCAAAAAGCCCTAGAAAAATTGACAAAAGCTAATTTACGTTTCGTTGTTTCGGTGGCTAAACAATACCAAAATCAAGGATTAACGCTTCCTGATTTAATTAACGAAGGAAACTTAGGATTGATTAAAGCAGCACAACGTTTTGATGAAACGCGTGGTTTCAAATTCATTTCGTATGCAGTTTGGTGGATTCGTCAATCGATTCTTCAAGCTCTTGCTGAACAATCTCGTATCGTTCGTTTGCCTTTGAACAAAATTGGTTCTATCAATAAAATCAACAAAATGTACGCTTTATTAGAGCAATCTAATGAACGTCCACCATCTGCTGAGGAAATTGCAAAAGAACTAGACATGACTGTGAATGATGTAAAAGAGTCTATGAAAAACTCTGGTCGTCACTTATCAATGGATGCACCGCTTGTAGAAGGAGAAGATTCTAACCTTTATGACGTTTTACGTTCGGGTGAATCTCCAAATCCAGATAGAGAATTAATACACGAATCATTACGTACTGAAATTGAGCGTTCATTGGAGACATTAACTCCAAGAGAAGCTGATGTTGTACGCTTGTACTTTGGTTTAGGCGATCAACACCCAATGACTCTTGAAGAAATTGGAGAAACTTTTGACCTAACTCGTGAGCGTGTGCGTCAGATTAAAGAAAAAGCAATTCGCAGATTAAAACACACTTCAAGAAGTAAAATCCTTAAAACTTATTTAGGATAAAATATAAATTCCACTGATAGGAATTGAACAGTAAACAACAGTTTGATTGACTGTTCGTTTTTTGATTGATGATTGAAACTCCGGCTGATTACCGGAGTTTTGCTTTTTCAGCAAAAATCCGGTCTGTTCGCAAAAGCTCGGGTTTCCGGAGTTTTGCTTTTTTATCCCCCTAACCCCCAAAGGGGGAATTATAAAAATACTGCTTTTAGACATTGCAATTGATTTGGGCGTGTCCCTTCGTAAAAACTTCGGGCCGGGCTTTTCGTTACAATCTTTTTTATTTTATTGTGCTACGCTACATAAAATAAAAAAGGATTTCCACTTCACTCCCTCACGCAAAGCGGAATTAAAAACTCACCAATTGTCTTCATAAAAAAACTTTCGCAATCATATTAAATAAACTAATTTTGCAGAAACTACAACATAATAGTCTAAACCAGATTTAGATTAAACAACAACACAAATGAAAAATACACTTATTGCACCCTCAGTATTAGCAGCTGATTTTGGAAATTTACAACGCGACATCGAAATGATTAACAATTCGGAAGCGGATTGGTTTCATATTGATATTATGGATGGTGTTTTTGTTCCTAATATCTCTTACGGAATGCCCGTTTTAGAAGCAATTACAAAGCACGCAAAAAAAACAGTAGACGTTCACTTAATGATTATCGATCCTGATCGTTACATCAAAACATTTGCTGAATTAGGCGCCAATATACTTAGCGTACATTATGAAGCCTGTACCCACTTGCATAGAACTTTACAAGCTATAAAAGCTGAAGGGATGAAAGCTGGAGTAGCAATTAATCCACATACTAATATTGATTTATTAGAAGATGTAATAAATGATATTGACTTGGTTTGTGTCATGAGTGTAAATCCAGGTTTTGGAGGTCAATCTTTTATAGAGAACACTTACGCAAAAGTTAAAAAGTTAAAAGCATTAATTAATAGAACGGGAGCTACAACACTAATAGAAGTTGACGGTGGCGTTACGAACAAAAATGCAAAACAACTTGTTGAAGCTGGAGCAGATGTTCTAGTTGCTGGAAGTTTTGTTTTTAAAGCTGAAAATCCAGTACAAACCATACACGATTTAAAGAAGCTAACAAGTTTCTAGAAAATGGCGCCTTTAGCGCCATTTTTTATTAATAATAGCTTCCTATATAATTCAAAGTTTCCGGCTCTATTACAAACTAACACAAAGCTTCCAGCCTTCAAAAGGCTAGAAGCTTTATAAAAAAAAGATAACAAAAAGGCACAAAAAAACCGCCAATCTTTCGAAAGGCGGTTTTTATTTTAATCTATGACAGCATTTTCTTTTTTGTCATAGAAATGATATTCTAAATACGTGTAAGCATCACGAGGTATGATTTTCACCCACTTTTTATGTTCAAGAAACCATTTTGAACGTAATGATGGAAAACCTTTGGTAAGGTATGCAGCCACAAATGGATGTACATTAAGCACAACATCTTTGTGGTTTTTTAATACTCTTTCTAGATCAAAAGTAATCTTGTCAATGATTTGTATTGGCGCTTCAATTTCGCCACTTTCATTATTAGGATCTTCCTCTCTAGTTTTAATATTAACTTCTGGTCTTACTCTTTGTCTAGTAATTTGAACTAATCCAAATTTGCTCGGAGGTAAGATCTTGTGTTTTGCTTTATCATCGCTCATTTCCTCTTTCAAGAAATCGAACAAGACTTTACGATTTTCGGGATTAGACATATCAATAAAATCAATGACTATGATTCCGCCCATATCACGTAGACGCAATTGTCTAGCAATTTCGGCAGCAGCAATCATATTGACTTCCATGGCGGTATCTTCTTGGTTGGTGGCCTTATTAGAACGGTTTCCGCTGTTCACGTCGATAACATGTAACGCTTCAGTATGTTCAATAATAAGATATGCTCCTTTACTCATGGATACTGTTTTTCCAAAAGAAGTTTTGATTTGTCTCTCTATGTTATATTTCTCAAAAATTGGAGTGTCCTTAGATTGATAAAACTTAACGATTGATTGTTTGGATGGTGCAATTTCTTGCAAATAATCCTTTGTTTGGTTGTACAACTCTTCATCATCAATTTGAATACCACTAAAGGTATCATTAAACACATCTCTTAGTATTGAAGAAGCTCTGTTGAGTTCTCCTAATACTTTGGACGGATGATGAGCAGTTGGTAATTTTTTACACATTGCAGTCCATCTGCTGAGCAGGTTCTGCAAATCTTTTTCTAATTCGGCTGTATTTTTGCCTTCGGCTACTGTGCGAACAATAACACCAAATCCTTTTGGTTTGATGGATTGTACTAATCGTTTCAAGCGTTCTTTTTCTTTTTTGTCTTCTATTTTTTGTGAAATAGAAACGCGGTCAGAAAATGGAACTAAAACTATAAATCTTCCAGCTAGAGAAAGCTCAGCGCTAATTCTCGGTCCTTTGGTAGATATAGGTTCTTTGACAACTTGTACTAAAACAGATTGATTGGCACTCAATACATCAGTAATGGTACCATCTTTGTCTATTTCTTTTTCAAACTGAAAGGTTTTTAGGGAGAAATCTTTTAATTTACCTGCGCTTACAAGTTTTATGAATTTCAGTTGGGAAGCTAAATTAGGACCTAAATCATGATAATGTAAAAAGGCGTCTTTTTCGAAGCCAACATTTACAAAAGCTGCATTAAGTCCAGCAACTGGCTTCCTTATTTTGGCGATAAAAATATCACCAACCTGGAAGTTGCTTTCTTCTTCTTCTTTGTGTAATTCAATTAGTTTTCCATCTTTTAATAAGGCAAAATCTACGGCTTCAGAACTCGATCGGATGATTAATTCTTTATTCACACTGTAAATTTTTATCCGAACTTTTAGTAACAAGTTTAAAATTTTAGCCCTCAAACCAAGGCTTAAGAACTTATATCATAAAACTCATAACTGAATTGTAAGGATGGATTAAACAATATTTTAACAGGTATTGTACCCGGGGAAACTTATAGATTTTAGATTCTCAATTTCTGATTCTTGATTTCTGATTTCTGATTTTAATAAAATCTGAAGTCTACAATCGTTAATCTTAATTCTTAAATCATTCCGTTTCGATTTCAATGAACTTTTAAAAAGAAAAAAGTAGTTATAAACTACTTTTTCTTTTTGTGACGGTTAGCTCTCGCTCTTTTTTTACGTTTGTGAGTTGCTACCTTATGTCTCTTTCTTTTTTTACCACTTGGCATATCGTATCGATTTTATGATTAATTAATATTATTATTTTGCTTCGTTATTTATCTTAACTCCTTCTACAAAAACTTTTGCAGGTTTAAATGCAGGGATATTGTGAGCAGGAATTTTTATTGTTGTATTTTTTGAGATATTTCTACCTGTCTTCTCAGCTCTAGTTTTTACAATAAAACTTCCAAAACCTCTTAAGTATACATTGTCACCAGTCTCTAATGAATTTTTTACTTCATTCATAAAAGTCTCTACAGTTGCCTGAACATCTCCCTTTTCAAGACCTAGTTTCTCTGAAATTTTTGCTACGATATCTGCTTTCGTCATTTTCTTTCCTATTATATTATGTTGTACTATTTTTTTGAGGTTGCAAATATATGAATTTAAAAAACAATTAATCAACCTAATTCATTAAATTTTAATCACATAAACTTTTACTTTTGCAGTCTAATATTTAAACATGAATTTTTCTAACTTATTGATAAAATGGTACTTACAAAATAAACGTGATTTACCTTGGCGAAACACCACAGATCCCTACCCTATTTGGCTCTCGGAAATCATGTTACAACAGACCCGAGTAGCGCAAGGAACACCTTATTTTTTATCTTTTACAACCGCTTTTCCAACCATTTTTGATCTCGCCGCAGCAAGTGAAGAACAAGTACTTAAACTTTGGCAAGGTTTAGGGTACTATTCTAGAGCTCGAAATTTACATAAAACCGCTCAATATATAGCTTCTGATTTAAACGGTATATTTCCTGATAACTATAATGACTTACTAAAACTAAAAGGAATTGGAGAATATACAGCCGCCGCGATTGCTTCTTTTTCTCATAATGAAGTAGTACCTGTTGTTGACGGAAACGTTTTCCGAGTATTATCTCGTTATTTTGATGTAGAAACTGATATTGCGCAGGCTTCCGCCAAAAAAGAGTTTACTGCTTTGGCTTTTGAATTAATACCTAAAGACAATCCTGCTCTTTTCAATCAAGCAATAATGGAATTTGGCGCTTTGCAATGCGTTCCTAAAAGTCCTAATTGCAGTATTTGTATTTTTAACGAAAGTTGTGCCGCTTTACAAAAGAAGAAAGTAGACCAATTACCCGTAAAGTCTAAAAAAATAAAAGTTAGAAACCGATACTTTAATTATATAGTAGCATCAGATGAGAACCAAAACACGATCATACAAAAACGAACTGATAAAGGAATTTGGCACAACTTATATGAATTTCCTTTATTAGAAACAGAAAAAGAGGAAGATTTTAGTTTTGTTTCCGAACAAATACAAAACGAATATTTTAAAGAAAATAAGATTTCGAGTATCTCAGAAAACAATAACAAAAGTATTGTACATAAACTATCACACCAGCATTTGCATATTAAGTTTTGGAAAGTCATTATAAACGGTACTATTAAGGAAGGAATAGATCAAGACACATTAAGGTCATTCCCTTTCCCGATTGTGATTCATAATTTTATTGAAAAGGAATTAAATTAAATATTTCTAAAAAAATGTATCTTTGGTATAAATACCACAATCTACGATGAACGGAACATTAAATAAGGTTATGCTAATTGGTTTTCTTGGCGATGACATCAAAATGCACTATTTTGATGGAGGAAACTGCATTGGTAGATTTCAACTCGCCACGAACGAAGTCTATATAAACAAAACCACAAACGAAAAAATCACCTCTACAGAGTGGCACAACTTGGTTGTACGAAATAAAGCCGCCGAACTTTGTGAAAAATACCTTTCAAAAGGAGACAAAATATACGTCGAAGGCCGAATCAAATCGCGCCAATGGCAAGCTGAAGACGGAAGTACTAAACACACCAGCGAAATTCAAGTGACCGAATTTACTTTTCTAACAACCAAAAAAGATAGCGAAAGTAACAAACAATTTCCTGCAACAGATATTGCAAAAAACACTAATTTTGCCTCAGAAAAAAATGACTTGCCTATTAACGACTTGCCATTTTGATTGTTTAACTAATCTTTACTAATTTGGACCCAGAGCCCAGTTTGTCTTTTATTAACACTATCGATACCCATTTAATATTGGGTCTTTTAGCGATAGTTGTTTTGTTATTTTTCTCCGCATTAATTTCCGGTGCAGGAGTAGCATTATTGTCTCTTTCTCAAAAAGAAGTTGATTGCTTATCTCAAGAAAATAATTCTAAGGGGAAAATTATTGCTAAACTTTTAGAAAAACCAAAAAAATTATTAGCAACTCTTATGATTGCCAATAACTTTCTTAATATCTCTATAATTTTATTTTTTGCATTTATTGGAGAAAATATTTTTGAAGCAATTTCCAATCCGTTTTTAAAGTTAACCGTCGAAATAATTATAATTGCATTTTTAATTTTACTTTTTGCAGAAGTATTACCAAAAGTTTATGCAAGTAGAAATCACGTGAAATTTGCTAAAAATATTGTATTTCCAATTGCTTTTTTAGATAAATTATTATCGCCAATCAGCTTACCATTACGTGCATTCACTATTTATTTGCACAACAAATTAGGCAAACAGAAAACAAATTTTTCTGTCGATCAATTGTCTCAAGCACTAGAAATGACAACCTCTGAGGACACTTCTTCTGAGGAACAAAAAATTCTAGAAGGAATAGTTAGCTTTGGAAACACAGATACAAAACAAGTGATGAGTCCTAGAATTGATATCTTTGCATTGGAAATCACAGAACCATTTATTGAAATTTGTCCTAAAATTATTGAAAAAGGATTCTCTAGAATTCCTGTATATCGCGACAACATCGATCAAATAGAAGGTGTTCTTTATGTTAAGGATTTATTACCACATATAAATACAAACGAATACGACTGGAAATCATTATTAAGAGAACCGTTTTTTGTGCCTGAAAATAAAAAACTAGACAACTTATTAAAAGATTTTCAAAGTATGAAAAGCCATCTCGCCATTGTTGTAGATGAATATGGCGGTACTTCTGGACTTGTTTCGCTAGAAGATGTTATCGAAGAAATTGTAGGTGATATTAGCGATGAGTTTGATGACGAACACATTAACTTTTCTCAAATTGATGACAAAAATTATCTATTTGAAGGAAAAATAAATTTGAAAGATTTTTACAGAATTATTGATGTGGATGAAGAATTATTCGAAAATAAAAAAGGAGAAGCAGAAACATTAGCCGGATTTATTCTTGAAATTTTAGGAAATTTTCCAAAGAAAAATCAAAAAATAGCTTTTGAAAACTGTCTGTTTACAGTAGAAACAGTAGATCAAAAAAGGGTAAAACAGATAAAAGTGACTCTAGAATAAATCTTTCCGTAAGATTGGAAATAGATAAAAAGAACAAAAAATGACAAAAAGAACTATTGCCTGCATGATACTAATCCTAATTTCACTATTAAATTACAGTTGTAAAGACGAGGTTTTACCTAAACCTTCTAGTTACTTACGACTGGATTATCCCGAAGCAAAATATGTTGGTTTTGAAAATGAATGTCCTTATGCTTTCGAAATGAATTCGGATGCTATCATAAAAAAGGAAAAGAATTGTGACTATACAATTACCTATCCTAAAATGAAGGCCACTATTTACTTGACCTATAAACCTGTTATAAATAATATTGACAAACTGTTACGTGACGCACAGAAATTGACGTACGAACACGTTATAAAAGCAGATGATATTTTAGAACAACCTTATTTGAATCCGGATAAAAAAGTTTACGGTATGTTTTATCAAGTGGAAGGCAACGCAGCTACTAACGCACAATTTTACGCTACAGATAGTACTAAACATTTTGTAACGGCTTCTATTTATTTTTATGCCAAACCAAATTACGACTCTATAATGCCAGCGGCAAGTTATATCAAAAATGACATGCAACGATTAATGGAAACTTTAAAATGGAAATAATATTTTAAAAGTATTACTGTTTTAAAGAAACATATTTATAAAAAAAGCTTCTCAATTGAGAAGCTTTTTTTATGCGAAATTTAAAAATATTAGATTTTTACCTCTTTAACTTTGTATGTCTTACCATCTGCAGCAGCTTCTACCACTTTAGTCAATTTTGCTTGATCTTGAACTGTTTTGTCAAAAGTAACTGTAGCCAACTTTGTGTCAAAATCTACTTTAACATCTCGTACACCATCCAGTCCACTTAAGTCTTCTTGTATTGTTTTAGCACATCCTATAGCGCAAGTCATTCCTTCTATAGCAAAACTTGCCGTCTGAAGATTTTCAGCTGCAATTTCTTTTTTTACTTTTGGAACAGTACTTTCAGTAGCTTCCGCAGTTCCTTTCAAATCTTTTTCATTGGTTTTATCTTTACATCCAACAAATAAGACACTAGCAAGAGCGAAGGTCAACATTGATTTTTTGAAATTCATTATATTATAATTTTAGAGATTAAGAGTTCATTTAATACTTCAAAATTAATCAAAAAAAGAAGGAATATTTCATAAAATAATTACAATTTTGGGGCAAAATCAGATTTATGAAATCAAAGCAGTTAAAATGGCTCTACTTAACACTTCTAGCCCTAGTTTGGGGAAGTTCTTTTATATTAATAAAAAAAGGACTCATTGGTTTAACAGCTTTACAATTGGGATCACTACGCATTATTTTTGCTGCTCTTTTTTTATTCCTAATTGGTTTTAAAAATTTATCAAAAATTCCTGCTCGAAAATGGAAATATATTGCCTTGACTTCATTAGTCGGAACTTTTTTGCCTGTTTATTTATTTGCTATTGCTCAAACAGAAATTGAAAGTTCTGTTAGTTCTATTTTAAACTCCCTTACACCTTTAAACACTTTACTTTTAGGCGCCTTTTTTTTCGGATTGCATTTTAAAAGAAATCAAATTTTAGGAATATTAATTGGCCTAACCGGAAGCATTTTATTGGTTTTTAATGGCGCTCTTAATCACCCTGAACAAAATTATTATTACGCTATTTTGGTCTTAATTGCTTCAATTTGTTATGCATTAAACGTTAATATAATAAAAAAACATTTACACGATTTAAGCCCATTGAGTATAACAACTGGTAATTTTACAATATTGTTCATTCCAGCTTTTATCCTATTATTTTTCTCTGGTTTCTTTGAAGTGGTTCAGGAAATCAAAGTACAACAGTCTGTACTTTTTATTATGATATTAGGCATAGTAGGGACCGGAATAGCCAATATACTTTTCTTTAAGTTAATACAAATCTCATCACCAGTTTTCGCGACTTCTGTAACCTATTTAATTCCTGTAATTGCTTTTGGATGGGGTTTGTTGGACAATGAAATACTTACGCCCGTTCAATATTTTGGCGCCTTTATTATTTTAATAGGTGTGTATTTATCCGCAAAAAAATAATTGCACCATTACAAAACAATGATAATTTAAAACAACAAAGACTGTCTTAAAGACAGCCTTTGTTTAAATAATTCAATTAAAGATTACTGAAAATCAGCATCTGATACTCCTTCGTTGATTTTGACATCTGATATTTTTATATCCAATTCAAAACCTACATTTTGTATAATATTAAAAGGAACTTTAACTCCTTTTACTACTCTGTAATCTGAATAATTTGTAGTTTGAGAAATACTCTTACCACCTTGCTCCATCACTTTCGTTTCAGCAACTTTTAAACCTGTATTTACATCATAGAAAAGCGTTGTTTTACCATTTTTGATTACGTAAGCATCCTTACCATTTATAGATTCAATACTCTCTAAAATTAAACCTTGTTTTTTAGAAAGTAAAAGCTCTTCAATTGGAGTAGCAGCCGCTTTCATTTCGGCAAGCGCAGCACCTTCAATAACTTGACGTTGCCCTTGTTGCATCACATAACCTCCTTTTTCATTAACCACTTGCTTCATTATACTCATTGTCCCCATAGCCAACTCTACCATTAGTTTTCCTTTGGCATCAATTTTAGAAACAAAAGTCAATGGAGAAGGTGCTTGAGGAATCGTCGTTGTTCCATTCAATGCAATTGTTTTAACAGCTGAAGCTGCTTTCTCACCACCGATAGCTATAATATAATTATCAATAACTGTTTTTGCAGTCAATCCTGCTGGAACTGGTTTTTTAAATTCTGGTTTAGCAGTTGGATTTCCGTACTTATCAAAATAGAAAACTGGTATCTGTAATTTTTCTAATCCAGCTGCAACATCAGATGCTTTTCCAACAATTATAATTCTACTGTTGTCAACTTTAAAATATTTGTTTGCAACTCTTAAGACATCGTCAGCAGTTACCGCACTTATGTTTTTAATGTAATTTTCGTAAAAATCAGCTGGTAAATTTTGAGTTTGAATTCTTAATGCATATCCTGCCACAGTTTGTGGTTTTTCAATTTGCATTACAAATCGACCTATATAACCCGCTTTTACACTAGCTAACATGTCTTCAGTCACTTTTTCAGTTCTAATTTTTTTGTATTCTTTTATTATCTCTACAACCGTACTGTCTGTCACAGCATTACGAACTTGTGTAGAAGCATTAAAAGTAGCAATACGTTTATCACCACTTATCGCTGTTCTTGCACCATAAGTCCATCCATGAGCTTCTCTCAAGTTCATGTTAATATAACTGTTGAAGTCTCCACCCAAAATTTGATTTGCTATCAATACAGCAAAGTAATCTGGATCTGTCATTTTTAGACTTGACATATTAACAACTGCAACTTCTGACTGTACCGCATTTGGCATGTCTACAAAGTTAATTTGAGTGCTTGATACATCTTTTGGATCCGTATAAGAAATAGAAGGAGCTGTATCTTTTTTCCATGAACCAAAAAACTTTTCTACCATTTTTTTAGTTTCATTGAATTTTACATCTCCTACAATGATTAGATAAGCATTACTTGGAACGAAATACGTACTATAGTTTCTTTTTACATCAGCCAAAGTAACATTTTTCAAAGTTGCTTCGCTTACATATTCACCAGAAGGATGATCTTTACCATAAGCTAAAACATCTACTACTCTTCTAGCAACGGCAGAAACACTTTTCTCATTTGCTTTTAGACCTTCAATAAGTTTGGTTTTTTCTTTATCAAATTCTTCTTGAGTAAAATTTGGATTTAATGCGCCATCGGCCATTAACTCTAAAACTCTACCTGCATACTTTGACAAAGAATTTG
The DNA here is from genome assembly GCF_023162025.1 of Flavobacterium pygoscelis. Taxonomy (NCBI): domain Bacteria; kingdom Pseudomonadati; phylum Bacteroidota; class Flavobacteriia; order Flavobacteriales; family Flavobacteriaceae; genus Flavobacterium; species Flavobacterium pygoscelis. The sequence continues at coordinate 59,661 of NZ_JALNUB010000005.1, forward strand.
CTGAAGCACCATTTGAACTAAAGTTAATATTAGCTCCTAGAAAATCGATCTCTTCATTGAAAGCTGTTTTAGAAATTTTAGTTGTTCCACTTCCCATCAACGTACTTGTCATATCAGAAAGTCCTTTTTTGTCTCCTTCTGCATATGGATCATTGTCTAAAGTAAGACTAAAAGCAACTCTAGGCAATTTATGGTTTTCAACAACCATAACTTTCAATCCGTTTTTTAATTCAAAGGTTTGCGGTTTTCCGATTTTAACGGTTGGAGCAACTCCAGGTTTTGGCTGAGGAATGATTTGTCCTTGCATAATAAGTGTTAAGAACAAGCTTGATAAAATTAATATTGATTTTTTCATAATGATATATCTTAGTTTTGAGCTTTGTCTTTAGATGGAACATAATCCAAAACTAATCTTTGATTTGGATTCAAATATTTCTTGGCGATATCTCTAATCTCTTCACGTGTAACCGATTGATAAATATCGTTCTCCGTATTAATTAAATTCACATCTCCGTATAATAAATAGTAAGTTGCTAAATTATCTGCAATACCATCAATAGTTGAGTTGCTGTTTACATATTGATTCTCGAATTTATTCTTTAATTTCTGTAAATCTTTCTCACTTATTAATTCTGTTTGTAGATTTACAACTTCAGAATCTATTTCAGCAAGAATATCAGCAGCCGTATTAGGAGCTTGAGGTAATCCGTAGATAATATAACTTCCGTAGTCCTCTTGACTGTTACTAAAAGCACCTATTTGCAAGGCCATTTTTTTATCGTCAACAATTTTTTTGTACAATCTAGAACTTTTTCCATCCGTTAATATCGAAGAGATCATGTCTAAAACTCTTGCATCTCTAGTTTTCATAGACGGTGTTCTATAGGCAGCTACAATAGCAGGAATTTGAATGTTTGCATCTTCAAACTTTGCTTTTATTGTTTCCGTGATAGGATCTTCTACAAAAGTTTCTCTTTTAATAGCTGCTCCTTTTTTGATAGGTCCAAAATATTTTTGAATCCATTCTTTAGCTTGCTCCTTTTTAAAATCTCCTGCAACAACTAAAACAGCATTGTTAGGAACATAGAATTTCTTATTAAAAGCTTGAAATTCCTCTAAAGTTGCAGCATCTAAATGTGCCATAGAGCCAATTGTTGCCCAACGATAAGGATGCTTCTTAAAAATATTCTTTTTTACTTCTGCCAAAAAGTTTCCGTATGGTTGATTGTCAACACGAAGTCTTTTTTCTTCTTTTACAACTTCATTTTGCGTGTTCACACCAATTTGGTTAATAATAGGATGCAACATTCTCTCTGCTTCCATCCACAATCCTAATTCAAGATTGTTAGACGGGAAAACTTCGTAATAATAAGTTCTATCGTCAGTAGTGTTGGCATTATTCACACCACCATTACTAGTTACAATTTTGAACCATTCTCCTCGCTTTATATTCTCTGTTCCTTCGAATAATAAATGTTCAAAAAAGTGAGCAAATCCAGTTCTTTCCGGATTTTCGTCTTTAGCACCTACATGATACATTACAGATGTGATGACAGTTGGAGCTGACGGATCATTGTGTAAAATTACATGCAAGCCATTATCTAAATTGTATTCCTCAAATGCTACTTTTTGAGCAGAGGCTACTCCTCCTAGCATAAACAAAGCACCTAAAGCCATTAATGATTTTTTCATAAGGTTAATAATTTTGTTAATATGAATAATAAGTAGTATTCCTAAAGAGATTGTTACAAAAAAAAGAAGAAAAATTCTACTTTAACACTTGTTCAATTCAGCAAGAAGAGTAATGAAAAAAGAACAACAAAAGGATGAATTAATAAGCAGTAATATTTTTTGATACACAGATTGCAAGTTAAAAATATAATTGTATATTTGCAACCTTAAAAATTATTAAAACCAATCAATATGTATGCAATCGTAGAGATAGCAGGGCAACAATTCAAAGTAAGCAAAGACTTAAAGGTTTATGTTAACCGTTTGACTAATGAAGAAGGTTCAAAAGTTACTTTTGATAAAGTTCTTTTATTAGATGACAACGGAACTATCACTTTAGGCGCCCCAGCTATAGAAGGTGCTTCAGTAGAAGCTAAAGTGTTACAACACTTAAAAGGAGACAAAGTTATCATTTTCAAAAAGAAAAGAAGAAAAGGATACAAAAAGAGAAACGGTCACAGACAATATCTTACTCAAATTGTAATCGAAGGAATTACTGGTGTTGGTACTAAGAAAGCAGCTCCTAAAAAAGCAGCAGCTGAAACAACAGAAGAAGTTGAAGCTCCTAAGAAAAAAGTAGCTAAAGCTAAAAAAGAAGATACACAAGAATAATAACAAAATAAAACTAATACGTCATGGCTCACAAGAAAGGTGTCGGTAGTTCTAAGAATGGTAGAGAATCAGAATCAAAACGTTTAGGTGTTAAGATTTTTGGTGGTCAAGCTGCTATTGCTGGGAACATCATCGTAAGACAAAGAGGTTCAAAACACAATCCAGGTGAAAATGTTTACATCAGTAAAGATCACACACTACACGCAAGAGTAGATGGAGTTGTTATGTTCCAAAAGAAAAGAGATAACAAATCTTATGTATCTATACTTCCATTTGAAGTTGAAGCATAATTGAATTGTTTTCAAAATAAAAAAAACCTTTAGAGTAATCTAAAGGTTTTTTTTATGCTTAAATTTTTTAATTACTAGCTAAAGAGATGATTCTTAACCTTTAATTGAAACACTTCCTTTGTGACCAACTAATACAAAAAAGAAAAGTAGATATCAAAATACTGAATCTTTAAGAAACAAAAAAAAAACGCCCTATAAAGAGCGTTTTAATAAAACATAAATCGTTAAAGAGTAGTAAAAAACTCGTAGTGGCCGCGACAGGGTTCGAACCTGCAACCCTCAGAGTCGAAATCTGATATTCTATCCAGTTGAACTACACAGCCATTTTGATTATAGATTGCTTATTAACAATTTTAGATTTGTGATTTAAAATCGTTTACAACACTAACCTTTAAACCAATAATTTCTTTACAAGTGTTGAAATAGTTTTTCCTTCGGCAGTTCCGCCTAATTGTGCTGCTGCTAATCCCATAACTTTTCCCATTGATGCAATTCCAGAAGCTCCAGTTTCAGCAATAATTTTAGCGATTACCGCTTCTACTTCCGCTTCGGTTAATTGTGCTGGTAAGAATTTTTCGATTACTGCAATTTGAGCCAATTCAGGTTCTGCTAAATCCAAACGATTTTGCTCAGTAAAAATCCTAGCGCTTTCTTTACGTGTTTTTACTAATCTTTGAAGCAATTTAACTTCGTCATCAGCAGAAATTTCTTCTTTTGATCCAGATGCAGTCTGAGCTAATAATATTTCAGATTTGATAGCTCTTAAAGCTTCTAGTGCAACTGTATCTTTGGCTCTCATGGCAACTTTGATATCGTCCATGATTTGTATTGATAAACTCATTTTATTTTAGATATTAGATTCTTGTTATTAAATTCTCCTTTGCAAAATAATCCATATTATGACACTAAATTATTACCCCAGATAGAAAAGAAAAGCCTTTTTGAAGAAAATTCATTTTTTTATAAAACTTAAAAAGCGACCTTGGAAGCTCTTTTAAGTGCTTATAAAAAAGAATTTTTGATAAAAGCTTGAAATGATAGCTGGATTAAGGCACACAAAATTAAAGAAATTTAATGGGAATAACAATAAAACCACCGTTTCCTATAGTAGAAAAAATAACCCGAAAATTCAATTGAGTTTTCGGGTTATTTTAATTTAGTAAGTATTACTTAATCTACATTATCATGCAAATATGAATTGTTTGAACGCAATTGTAAATCATTATTACTATCTGTTCCTACTGAAATTCTTGAATTCGTATTATTTGCAGGATTATTTGAAATATCAATCCCTAATCGTTTGTATGCAGGTTCCTTTTCGTATTCATCAATTTTAGAAACGTTATTATGAAACTTATAATTGAATTCTTTTAATTTCTTTCTTCTCTCATCTGCTCTCATTCGCAACGACTCTTCTATTGTCATTTCCATTGGAGAAACTGGTTCAAAATCAACATTTACAGGTTCAGATTTTTCCACTTGTTTCATGGTAATATTCAACTCAGCAGGAATTACAACTTCTGGCGTTTTTGCAACTGGTTTAGCTGTGAATTCTGGCTCAAGATCCATGTATTCTTCTAGAGAATACTTAATTATTCCACTATCAGTTAACTCCGTTACTGGTACAAATTGCACCGCTTCATTTACTTTAATCTCTTTTGTTTCGTTTGTAAGTTCGAAAAGAACTTTATTTTCCTTTACTTCTTCTACTACTGCTGGTTCTGTTTTAAAAAGAGGTAGATCAAATGAAAAAGTAGTCTGCTCTTGTCTTTCAACAACTTTTGGCTGCGGAATTTTGGCTTGTGCTACTGGTGCTGTAATTGTAAAATCTACATCACTTATAGGAGAGACAATTTCGAAAGTTACGTCAAGATTTTTAATAAATTCTGACATCACTGTTAATTCATCTTTTTGAATCAAAGGTTGCTCAATTACTGACTCAGGAACGACAACTGGCTCAGGAATTACAACTGTATCTTCTAATAAATCAAAAACAACTCTTTCATTGGAGTTCGAAACTTGCGAATCTGCATTTAAATCAAATGCTGTAACTGATTTACTGCTTAGATTATAAACACTTCTTTGTTCATCCTCAAGCGTATGAATTATTTTCTTAGGTTCTGTATTTACAATTTCGTTTTGTTGCTCAATATCAAATCCTGTTGCAATTATAGTTACTGCAATAGCATCTCCAAGAGACTCATCTTCACCAACTCCCATAATAATATTAGCATTGTGACCTGCTTCTACCTGAATATGATCATTGATTTCTCCTATTTCATCAATAGTTATTTCATTAGTTCCAGAAACGATAAGCAACAATACGTTTTTGGCACCAGTTATTTTATTATCATTTAACAAAGGAGAATCTAAAGCAGCGATAATCGCTTCCTTAGCTCTGTTTTCTCCAGAAGAAACTGAAGATCCCATAATAGCAGTTCCGCTATTAAAAAGAACCGTTTTAGCATCTCTTAAATCGATATTCTGAGTGTAGTGATGTGTAATAACTTCAGCAATTCCTCTTGAGGCAGTTGCTAAAACTTCATCTGCTTTTGAAAACCCAGCTTTAAAACCAAGATTACCATATACTTCTCTTAGCTTGTTATTGTTAATAACAATTAATGAATCGACTTGCTTACGCAATTTTTCGATACCGATTAAGGCTTGCTCTTGGCGCACTTTACCTTCAAAAAGAAAAGGCAAGGTTACAATACCAACCGTAAGAATATCTCTTTCTTTAGCCAATTGAGCTATTACTGGCGCAGCACCAGTACCTGTTCCACCACCCATTCCAGCAGTAATGAAAACCATTTTAGTATTGCGATCCAACATTTTTTCTATGTCAGAAATGCTTTCAATCGCTGATTGCTGTCCTACATCAGGATTAGCTCCAGCACCAAGTCCTTCAGTAAGGTTAACACCTAGCTGAATTTTATTTGGTACAGAACTGCTCTGTAAAGCTTGAGAATCCGTATTACATACGATAAAGTCAACACCTTTAATTCCTTGCTTAAACATGTGGTTTATAGCATTGCTTCCACCACCACCTACTCCTATAACTTTTATCACATTTGATTGATTCTTTGGTAAATCAAATGAAATACTTCCAAATTCTGAGTCGCTCATCATTTTATTTGGTTTTTTTTTGAAATTGTTATATTATTAATCTTTTTATTATTTTTAAAGGCCGCGCCTTTTACTCTGCATTATCTAAAAAATCTTTAATCTTATCTACATATCGATCAAAGAAATTTCGTTGTATTCTATTTACAGTAGAATTGTGTTTTTCATTTACACTTTGATCTACTTGTTCTTCTACACTTTCGTACACTTCTTGTATGGGCGCTTGAACAACTGCAGGTCTGTAAGTTGGAATTTTAGGTTGTTCTAAAGCCTCAACTCGAATAGCACTTTGTGATTTATTCTCAATACTCTTCATTACCAATCCTACCGCTGTTGCGTACAAAGGACTTGATATTTCCTCATCTGAATTTCCAGCTAAATGCTCATTTGGATATCCAATTCTAGTATCCATACCTGTAATATACTCTACTAACTGCTTAATGTGTTTTAATTGAGCACCGCCACCTGTCAGTACAATACCAGCAATTAATTTTTTACGAGGATCTTCATGACCATACGCTTTGACTTCTGTAAAAACTAGATCAACGATTTCTACAACTCTGGCATGAATAATTTTAGAAAGGTTCTTTAATGAAATTTCTTTCGGTTCTCTACCTCTTAATCCAGGAATAGAAACAATCTCGTTATCTCTATTTTCACCTGGCCATGCTGAACCAAACTTAACTTTTAATAATTCCGCTTGTTTTTCAATGATCGAACACCCTTCTTTAATATCATCTGTAATCACATTACCACCAAAAGGAATAACCGCTGTATGTCGTATAATTCCATCTTTAAAAATAGCTAAGTCAGTTGTTCCTCCACCGATATCGATTAAAGCAACACCAGCTTCTTTTTCTTCTTGACTTAATACTGCATCTGCAGAAGCCAAAGGCTCTAAGGTTAATCCTGACAACTCAATTCCAGAACTTTGAATACATCTCCCTACGTTGCGTATAGAAGAAGCTTGTCCAACTACAACATGAAAACTAGACTCTAATCTTCCGCCATACATTCCTATTGGTTCTTTTATTTCAGATTGGCCATCAATTTTGAATTCTTGTGGTAAAACATGTATGATTTCTTCACCAGGTAACATCGCCAATTTATTTACTTGATCTATCAAAAGTTGAATGTCGTTTCCTCCTATCACTTCTTCAGGATTATGTCTGCTTATGTAATCTGTATGCTGAATACTGCGAATGTGTTGTCCAGCAATTCCAACTACTACGTCTTTAATTTTGTAACCTGAATTATTTTCTGCCTCTTGAACTGCTTGTTGTATTGATTGTATAGTTTGAGTAATGTTATTCACAACACCTCTAGCCACACCTAAACTTTTGGACTTTCCAATTCCTAAAATTTCTAGTTTACCATATTCATTCTTTTTGCCTATCATGGCAACTATTTTTGTTGTCCCAATATCTAGACCTACTGCAATGTTATCTTTTTCCATTATCTATTATTTAGTGCAAACTACTTGTTCCGTAAATCGGAGGTCAATTTTTTTATATTTATACAACGAACTATCTAAAACTGCTTTTTGAAAAAAAGCTTTATAATTTTTAAATTTTCGCTCCACATTATTCAGATTACCAAAATCAATTTGATAATTAAAATTCCTGTTGAGCATTATTAAGCTACCATTTGGCATAATTTGTATTCCGATTATATTTTTTTTCAAAAATGAATCATCAAAAATTACGCGAAACAATTCAGCTAAATCTTCGTTATTATTTTTATTTATTTCTCCTGAAACAAGGGGAACTCTTGCAGTGAAATTTGATGACAAAGGCATTCTATCCCCTTCGTAATCAATATAAAAAGAACCATTACTATCAAATACTCTAGCAACAGGAGTCTTTTGTTTTACCACAGCTTTTAAAACACCATCAATACTCACAAATACATCTGACTTCTCAATCATCTGATGTGAATTCAAGTTTTTTTCTAGCTTATTCAAATCTAAATTAACTTTTTGAATACTCGTTACCGCACTATTATTTTCTATTAACAATTTATTAACCGTTTCCTGTTTAATAAAAGGCGCGTTATCTCCTACAAAAGTAATGATTGTTTTTGACAATTTCCTATTTTCATTTCGTTTTGAAGTAAATGAAAATAAAAAAATAACCAATACAAACATTAGCACTAATCGTATGTTTATCCAATTAAAGAGTTTCATTTATCGCTTTCTTAATTGATGGTACTAATTCTCCAATATTACCCGCTCCAATAGTAACAATAACGGTAGCTTCACTTTTCAAAATTGAGGCTATTAAATCCTCTTTTTCTACTAATTTCTTATTATTATTGGTCATCTTTTCCATAAGCCATTGAGAATTTATACCTTCCATGGGTAACTCACGAGCTGGATAAATGTCTAATAAAAGTACTTCATCGAATGCTGATAAACTTTTAGCAAAATCATCAGCAAAATCTCTTGTTCTGCTAAATAAGTGGGGTTGAAAAACAGCTAAAACTTTTTGATTTGGATACAACTCCCTAACTGCTTGATTCACTGCATTTATTTCAGTAGGATGGTGTGCATAATCATCAATATATACCTTATCAACGGTTTTAATTTGATAAGAAAATCTTCGTTTAATTCCCTTAAATGAAGCAACAGCAGCAGCAATAACTTTAGTTGGAGTACCAAATAAATCTGCCATTGCAATAGCCATTAGTACATTCATTAAATTATGTTTCCCCGGCAACCCAAAATGAATGTCCTTAATAACCGAAGTAGGTGTTTGAACGTCAAAAACATAACTTCCATCACCAATCCTAACATTAAACACCTTATAAACAGCCTCTTCATTTATAGCGCAAATAACTCCTTCTATAGGGAGCTCTTTGGTAATAAAGAGTTTAGATTTGTCTGTTATTTTTGAAGCAAATTCTACGAAAGATTCTTCTATTGCCTCACTTGTACCATAAATATCTAAATGATCAGCATCCATAGAGGTTATGCAGGCAATATTAGGATGCAGGTGTAAAAAAGACCTATCAAATTCGTCCGCCTCGACAACAGTTATAGTTTTTCCATTTCCAATTAAATTAGAATTGTAATTTTCTACTATTCCACCAATAAAAGCAGTTACGTCAGCTCCAGCTTCATTCAAAATATGACCTAAAATACCTGATGTAGTTGTTTTTCCATGCGTTCCAGCAACTGCAAAACAAAAAGTATCTTTAGTAATTAATCCTAAAACTTCAGCTCTTTTTTTAATTATATAATCTCTTTCTATAAAATAATTCCATTCAGAATGAGCACTAGGAACAGCAGGAGTAACAATAACTAAAGTATTTTCATTGTAAAAATCTGAAGGTATCAAATTAATATTATCCTCAAAATGTATTGAAATTCCGCTTTCTATTAATTCAGAAGTAAGAACAGAAGGCGTTTTATCATATCCACAAACTTGCTTGCCTAAATTTTTAAAATAGCGCGCAAGATTGCTCATACCGATTCCTCCGATACCTATAAAATAAACGTTATGTATTTGATTTAAATTCATTTTTAATTTTCAATATTACTTGTAATAGCACTTTTAGTTTTACTTCCAAAATACCCGTAGAATGTTAAACTTGATTTTACTGTAATTATTTTATTAATTTTATTATTTCCGCCACAATATCTTTTGTTGCATTTGGTTTTGCTAATTTTTTCATGTTTAAACTCAAACTGTTTTGAAGGTTTTCATCATGCAACAATTTGTTAAAAACAGACTCAAATTTATCCTCTAATTCACTCTCTTTTATCAATAAAGCTCCCTTTTTATCAGCAATAGCCTTGCCATTCTTAGTTTGGTGATCCTCAGCTACGTTAGGAGAAGGAATAAAGATTGTAGGCTTACCAACCAAGCATAACTCTGAAACAGATGACGCTCCTGCACGAGAAATAACAAAATCGGCAGCTGCATAAATTAAATCCATTCTATCAATAAAGGAGACCACTTGAACATCTTCTTTCTCTGAAAAATGTCTGTATTCTGACATATAAAAATTACCACACTGCCAAAAAACTTGAACGCCAGAAGCTAATAAAAAATCCAATTCTTTTTCTATTAACTGATTTATTCTTCTAGAACCAAGACTTCCTCCAAGAATTAATAAAGTTTTTTTATTGGTATCTAAATTAAAATAAGAAAGGGCTTCACTTCTTTTTGAGTCAATATCTAAAACATCTTGACGAACTGGATTGCCCGTTAAAATCATTTTCTCTTTTGGAAAAAAACGTTCTAAATTTTCATAAGCAACACAAATCGTATTTGCTTTTTTACTTAACAATTTATTTGTGATTCCTGGAAAGGAGTTCTGTTCTTGAATAACAGTTGGTATCCCCAATAAAGTAGCTATTTGTAATAATGGTCCGCTTGCAAAACCACCGGTACCAATGACAACATCTGGTTTAAATTGGCGTACAATTGTACGCGCTCTAAACAAACTACTAATTAACTTTAATGGAAAAAGTGCATTGTCAAAAGTTATTCTTCTCTGCAATCCGGCAATCCAAAGTCCCTTAATCCGATAACCCGATTGTGGTACTTTTTGCATTTCCATTTTATCTTTGGCACCTACAAAAAGAAACTCAGCATCTGGAAAACGAGTTTTTAATTCATTTGCGATAGCAATTGCAGGATAAATATGTCCTCCTGTACCGCCGCCACTTAATATGAATCTATATTGTTTCATTTTCTTAAACTTACTGAGTTAGTATTATTTTATATTACATTAGAAAAAAAATTACTTGTTTAAAACTGCTTGCATTGGATTTACAGCTTTGTCCTGAATTGAATAATCTTCTTCTAAAACAAATTCTTCTTCTAATTCTCTATCTATTAATTTTTGTAATGCTTCTTCTCTTTTTGCCGCTTCTTTTAATTCTTGAGTAATTTCCTCTTCTTTTTTAGTTACGCCTATAATAATGCCTAAAGCAATACAAGTCATCCAGATGGAAGTTCCTCCACTACTAATTAGAGGCAACGTTTGACCAGTAACGGGCAAAAGCTCTACAGCTACCGCCATATTTATCATGGCTTGAAAAATCATTGGAAATCCCAATCCTATTACTACCAATTTTCCAAAGAGTGTATTGGCTTTGTGCGAAGCAATGACAAACCTAAAAAGCAATAATAAATACAAGGATAAAACTCCCAAACCACCAATTAAACCATATTCCTCTACTATAATTGCATATATAAAATCGGAAGAAGACTGTGGTAAGAAGTTTTTCTGAACACTTTTTCCTGGTCCTAAACCATATATTTTACCTGAGGCAATGGCAATTTTTGCTTTTTCTATTTGGTAATCATCTTCATCGGGTTTGTCTGTACTAAAACTTTCAATTCTACTTTCCCAAGTTGCAACTCTATTAAAAAATTTGGCATCTGGAAAAGCTTTTGAAATCAATATAAAAAACCCAAGAAATAAAATACCAGTTCCAATAATAATAGCCAAGTATTTCATTGGATAACGACCTATAAAAGCCAACATTAATATCATAGAAAAAATCAATGCCGTTGTCGAGAAATTAGATGGAAGAATAAAAATTAGCGTAATGAAAACGGGCAACCAAAGCTCTTTTAAAGATTCTACAAAATCAATTGGATTTTCCCTTGTTTTGGATAAATAGCGCGCTACAAACACAAACAGCACTAAAGCAGCAAATGCAGACGGTTGAAATGAAATTCCAACCAGTGGAATTTGTATCCATCGACTTGCATTGGCTCCACCAATTACAGTTCCTTTGATCATCGTTATAGCTAAAACTAACCAAACAACAGGCAACAACCATTTAGAAATCGATCTAAAATAATGATAAGGCACTTTATGTATATAATACACAATAAAGAATCCACATCCTATGTGAGCTAAATGTTTAACTAAATATCCTAAAGTATTTCCTGTTCCGTGGCCTATGTAAGCCAAATTACTACTCGCACTTAAAACAGGCATAAACGAAAACAAGGCAAGTAAGGCCACAAATGACCAAATCCCTTTATCTCCTTTTAAATTACCTATTAATCGCTTCATACTTTATTATCTTCAAATTTTATAAAACTCTTTTTTTATTACAAATGCTTAACGGCTTGTTTGAATTGATTTCCTCTGTCTTCGTAACTTTCAAATAAATCAAAACTAGCACATGCTGGGGATAACAAAACTGTATCTCCTTTTTCTGTTAATCTTTGAGCCATTTTTACAGCATCATTCATATTGTCTACTTCAACCATAATATCTACTACGTTGCCAAAAACATCAATAATTTTTTTATTATCAACACCAAGACAAATGATCGCTTTTACTTTCTCCCGAACTAAAGCCATCAATTCATTATAGTCATTCCCTTTATCAACACCACCAACAATCCAAACGGTTGGTGTATTCATGCTATCTAAAGCATAAAAAGAAGCGTTAACGTTAGTTGCTTTGGAATCATTTATATATTGAACATTCTGTATTTTTAAAACTTTTTCCAAACGGTGTTCTACTCCTTGAAAATCAGATAAACTCTCTCTAATAGTAGCTTTTCTTATTTGCATTAATTTTGCTACAGAGCTTGCTGCCATTGCGTTTTTCATGTTATGCTTTCCTTCTAAAGCAATGTATTCTGTGTTCATTGTAAATTCTTCTTGACTGATTTTAATCTCCATTTTATTATCTTTTATATAGGCTCCTTCGCTGAAAATTTTCGTCAATGAAAAAGGAATTAATTTTGCTTTTGTTTTGTGAGTGCTTAACCATTGGTTAATCGCTTCATCGTCTGCATCGTATATGAGGTAATCATCCTCGGTTTGATTCATTGTTATTCTAAACTTAGAATCGATGTAATTTTCGTATTTATAATCATAACGATCCAAATGATCTGGACTGATATTGGTAATAATTGCGATATGTGGTTTAAAATCTTTGATTCCATCTAATTGAAAACTACTCAACTCCAACACATACGAATCGTATTTATTATCTGCTACTTGCCAAGCAAAACTCTTTCCTATATTTCCGCCCAAACCAGCATTTAATCCTGCTGATTTTAACAAATGATGAGTAAGCATTGTAGTAGTGGTTTTACCATTACTTCCTGTTATACCAATAATTGTTGCATTTGTATAAGGAGCAGCAAACTCGATTTCTGACATTATTGGAATTCCTTTTTCTTTTAGCTTTTTTACTATTGGTGATTTGTCCGGAATTCCTGGACTTTTCATCACCAAATCTGCATTAAGAATCAGATTCTCTGTATGCATTTCCTCTTCCCATTCAATTCCATTTATAAGAAGAACCTCCTTATAGTTCCCTTTTATTTTTCCAAAGTCTGATACAAACACCTCATATCCTTTCTTTTTTCCTAGAATAGCAGTACCAACACCACTTTCTCCTCCGCCTAAAATCACTAATCTCATACTATCTTAATTTTAAAGTAATAATGGATAATATGGCTAACATGATGGCAACAATCCAGAATCGAGTTACAATTTTACTTTCGTGGTATCCTTTTTTCTGATAATGGTGATGCAAGGGAGACATCAAAAATATTCTTCGGCCTTCGCCAAAGCGTTTCTTTGTATATTTAAAATAACTTACTTGTAGGACTACAGATAAATTTTCGACAAGGAAAATTCCACACAATAATGGAATTAGCATTTCTTTACGCACCGCTATTGCCAAAACAGCAATAATTCCACCAATAGTTAAACTTCCTGTATCACCCATAAAAACGGAAGCTGGATAAGAATTGTACCATAGAAATCCGATAAGTGCCCCAACAAATGCCGCTATAAAAACGGTCATTTCACCTGAATTGGGGATATACATAATATTGAGATAGTTTGAAAAAATTATATTTCCAGAAACAAAAGTAAATATGCCCAACGCGAGAACAGAAACTGCTGATGTTCCGGCAGCAAGTCCATCAATTCCATCTGTAAGATTTGCACCATTAGAAACTGCTGTTATAATAAAAATAACTACAGGAATAAAAACTAGCCAAGCCCATTTTTGGTAACCATCACCAGTCCAAGCTAATAATTCAGCATAATCAAATTCATTATTTTTAAAGAAAGGTATTGTCGTTACTGTAGATTTCTCTTCAACGGGCGCTTGAACAATTACATTTTCTGTGGTAACTCTAAAAATATTTATTTTACCTGTATCTTGTCTTACAGTAACTGCAGGACTAAAATAAAGTACAGATCCCACAATCAAACCCAAACCAACTTGCCCAACAACTTTAAAAATTCCTTTTAATCCCTTTTTATCTTTTTTAAAGATTTTTATATAATCATCAATAAAGCCAATAGTTCCCATCCAAAGTGTGGTAACCGTCAACAAAACAATATAGATATTATGTAATTTCGCAAAAAGTATTACCGGAACAAGAGTGGCAAAAATTATAATTAATCCACCCATGGTTGGCGTTCCCGCTTTCTCATTTTGTCCGGCTAAACCTAGCTCACGAACAGTTTCACCAACTTGTTGCCTTTGTAAAAACTGAATAATTCTTTTTCCATAAATAGTTGACAACAGCAACGATAACATAAATGCTAATGCTGATCTAACAGTAATGTATTGAAAAACTCCTGTACCAGAGATATCCAATGTTTTGTCTAGATATTCAAATAAATAATATAGCATATATGATTATGAGTTAGTTGATTATTTATTAAGTTGTTCTAAAATTTCCTTTATTGTTTCCATATCGTCAAAATGGTGGCGAATGCCTTTTACTTCTTGGTAGGTTTCGTGTCCCTTACCAGCAATTAAAATTATATCGTTAGGCTGAGCCAATTGACAAGCTGTTTTTATTGCTTGCTTTCTATCTGTAATACTTAAAACTTTTTTATAGTTTTGAGGTGCAACACCTTGCTCCATTTCATTAATAATAGCATCAGGATCTTCCTCTCTGGGATTATCCGAAGTAAGTATCGCTTTGTCGCTTAATGCAGTTGCAATATCTGCCATTATCGGGCGTTTCGTTTTGTCTCTATTCCCACCGCAACCCACAACTGTAATTAGTTGTTCATTTTTAGTTCGAATATCATTTATAGTTTTCAAAACATTATCTAATGCATCCGGAGTATGCGCATAATCTATAATTGCAGTAATATTTGTTGCTGATACTATAAATTGAAATCTTCCAGAAACGCTTTCTAAATCAGATAATAATCGAAGTACTTCCAGACTTTCCAATCCTAACTCAACTGCTGCACCATAAATCGCTAATAAGTTATAGGCGTTAAAAGTACCTATCAATTTTACCCAAACTTCATTTCCGTTTATTTTTAATAACAAACCAGAAAGTTGGTTTTCAAGAATCTGAGCTTTATAATCGGCGTAAGATTTCAGAGCGTAAGAACATTTTCTTGCTGTTGTATTTTGCAACACTATTTGTCCATTTTTATCATCGATATTAGACAATGCAAATGCAGTTTTAGGCAAATGATCAAAAAATGATTTTTTTACATCTCTATATTCTGCAAACGTAGGATGGTAATCTAAGTGATCATGAGATAAATTAGTAAATATCCCTCCCACAAAATGCAACCCTTCTGTTCTCTTTTGATGAATACCATGTGAACTCACCTCCATAAAACAGTATTCAACACCTTGATCTACCATTTCTTTTAGATAGTGGTTTATGGTAATAGAATCTGGTGTAGTATGAGTGGCTTTATATTCAATAGTGTCAACAACAATTTTTACTGTAGAAAGCAACCCTACTTTAAAACCTGCTTTTTGGAATAACTGAAATAATAGGGATGCAATTGTAGTTTTACCATTGGTACCCGTAATTCCAACTAACTTTAAATGCTGAGATGGATCACCAAAAAAATTGGCCGCCATAAAAGCCATAGCAGTATTGGTGTCTTTCACTAATACATAAGTAACCTCTTTTTCAATTTTTTCAGGAAAAGTGTCGCACACTATGGCTACTGCTCCTAGCTGAATTGCTTTTTCTATAAAATCGTGCCCATCAGAAACAGAACCTCTTATTGCCACAAAAATATCATTAGATCCAATTTTTCGAGAATCAAAATCTAATTTATGAATAGCAACATCAGTCGAACCCTTTACGGCCTCGATAGCTACCTTGTACAATATATCTTTTAGTAAACTCATGATAATTCTAATAATATCGTTGCGTTCTTAACAATATTTTGTCCCGCTTCTACCGATTGTTTTTTTACTTTTCCAACTCCTAAAATTCGTACCTTCAAACCTAAATTACCCAACAATGCTACTGCATCCATACCAGACATTCCTTTTAGATTTGGCACTAATTGTTGCTTAACGTGAGATTTAACAAAATAAGAATCGTAATCACTTTCTTGTTTTGGAATTTTTCTGTCTAAATTTTTAATTTCATTCGTTGAAGGCGCATCCGTAAATATTTTTTGTGCAATTCTTTTAAAAACGGGTCCAGCAACATCGGCACCATAATAATTATTATTGACTGTATTTGGTTTATGAACCACCACAATACAAGAATATTTAGGATTGTCTGCAGGGAAATAGCCAACAAAAGAAGAAGCATAATGTTTGTCTGCACCTCCATTAATTCCATAATTTACTGCCGCAGTTCCCGTTTTACCTGCCATTGAAAAATCTTTAGAATACAATTTAGATCCAGTACCTTTTTTAACCACATTCTCTAAAACCGCGCGCAACTTTAAAATAGTAGATTGCGAACAAATTCTTGGATTTAAAACTTCTTTATCGTATTTTTTTATGGTTCTATTCCATTCTTTAATTTCAGAAACGAACTGAGGTTTCACCATTTCCCCATTATTTGCAACAGCATTATAAAAAGCTAATGTTTGCATAGGTGTAATTGAGACACCATATCCAAAAGCCATCCAAGGCAGCGAAATATTAGACCAATGTTTGTCTTTAGGTTGTGGTATGTAAGGTCTTCCTTCGCCTTTTATTGAAAGTCCTAATGGTTTGTTCAATCCAAAATTATTAAGATGATTTACAAATTTTGAAGGTTCATTTTTATAATTCTCATACACCGCTTGAACCATAATCGTATTAGACGAAAGTTCAAACCCTCTTGCTAATGAAATCTTACCGTAACCCCCAATATGCGAATCGCGTACTTTTTTGCCAGAATAAACGATAACCCCACCTTTACTATCATAAACACTACTAGTATCTGCTTTTTTATCTTCAAGAAGTGCCATCAAATCGGCAAGTTTATACGTAGATCCAGGCTCATGTGATTCGGCTACTGCATAATTCGTTGTTTCGAAATATGAACCATCAGTGCCTCTTCCTAAATTTGAAATTGCTTTTACATGACCCGTTTTTGTTTCCATAACCACTACACAACCATGATCTGCTTCATATATTTCTAACTGTTTTAGTAAAGCATGATGCGCAATATCCTGTATGTAAACATCTATAGTTGAGATAACATCATACCCGTCTTGAGGATCAACTTCATTTAAATCTCTTATTGGCTTCCATTGCCCTTTGGCAATCTTTTGTTTTAAAATTTTACCGTCTTTACCATTAAGATAATCTCTAAACGCCCACTCTATTCCTTTACCATCATACGATTCGCCTTTTGAAGTGCGCTCATAACCTACCGTTCGTTCAGCAATTTTACCTATTGGATGTTCTCTTACCGTTTCTTGCTCGATTATAATCCCTCCTTTATAGGCACCCAAATTAAATAATGGAAAACCTTTAATTTTAAAGTATTGTGTATAACTCAATTTACGAGCAATCAAATAATATCTGTTTTTGTTCGCTCTAGCTTTTCGAAGTTCATTCTCATAAAAACCCGATGATTTACCTAAAACTGTTGCTAACGAATCTGACAATGCTCTAACATTTTTCTCAAATGATTCTGGCTTTGGAGCCAAAGCATCAAAACGTATTTCATAATTTGGAATTGAAGTAGCCAAAAGACTGCCATCAGCAGAATAAATATTTCCTTTATTGGCTGGAATTACAAAATTCCTAACGGTTCTTTCTTTAGCCAACTTTCTATAATAATCCCCTTCAACCCACTGAATATTAGTTAATTTAACGGCAATAGCAATAGCCATGACAAAAATGCCAAAAGCTACCATGTATATTCTATAAGATATGTGCTTATCTTCTACTGCCATAATTTTCCTAAAAAGGTTTTATCTTCTTCTTTTATTACTTTTATTTTTACTGGAGGAACTGTTGACGGAAAAATTCCTTTCTCAATCATTTTTTCTGAAACAGTAGACTCCATTTTCAGTTTCATTAACTCAGAACGCCTGTCAACAAACTCAGAGCGCAACTCTTTAGCTTTATTAGTTAACTCGACAATTTTAAACACCTTTTGTTCAAATCTCTGAGTGTTAGCAATCATTAGAATAGCTAATAAAATTATAAAAACAATAAAACGCCAGTTCTTGACCGCATCCTCATTATTAAGGAATTTTGCCTTTAACAAACCGTATACTCCGTTTTTCATTTTTTAATAAATTATCTCTTTTCTGCTATTCTTAATTTGGCACTTCTAGCCCTATTGTTTTCTTTTATCTCTTGATTATCCGGAACAATTAGTTTACCGATGGTCTTGAATGGAACCGAAAAATTACCAAAAAAATCACGTTCAGGTTCTCCTTCAAACAGACCGTTTTTCATAAAACGCTTGACTAATCTGTCTTCTAAAGAGTGATATGATATAACACTTAATCTGCCTTCAGGACTTAAAATCTCTAGTGATTGCTCTAAAAATTCTTTTAAAACATCCATCTCTTGATTTACTTCAATTCGGATAGCTTGATAAATCTGAGCTAATATTTTATTTCGAATTCTTTCCGGTAAAAATCGTGCTAACACTTCTTTTAACTGATCTGTAGTTTTAATAGGACTATTTTCTCTAGACTCAATTATTGTTCTAGACAAAAGCGGAGCATTTTTTAATTCACCATAATCTAAAAAGACTCTTTTTAAATTAGCCTCATCATACTCATTAACCACTTTATAAGCATTTAAATCATTTTTTTGACTCATTCGCATATCCAATCCAGCATCAAATCGTGTAGAAAAACCTCTTTCTGGCACATCAAATTGATGAGAAGAAACTCCTAAATCTGCTAAAATTCCGTCTACACTTTTAATTCCGTAAAAGCGCATGAAACGTTTTATAAATCTAAAATTCTCATTAATCAGTGTAAATCTTTCGTCTGGCAATGCATTTGCCAAAGCATCCTCATCTTGATCAAAAGCAAATAGTTTTCCGTTTGGACCCAGTCTAGACAAAATTTCTTTTGAATGACCACCTCCGCCAAAAGTCACATCAACATAAACACCATCAGGTTTAATATTTAAACCATCTACTGTTGCATGAAGCAAAACCGGATTATGATATTCCATTGTCGTCGTCATTTATATTACCCATTACTTCTTCTGCTAAATCTGCAAAATCTAAATCCTCACCACTTATTGATTTTTCATATAAATCTTTATCCCAGATTTCTACAATATTCACTGCCGAAGAAAACACTACTTCTTTTGCTATACTTGCAAAAGAAACCAAATCCTTAGGAACTAATAACCTTCCTAGAGCATCAATCTCAACCACCTTAACCCCTGCAGTAAAGCGACGAATAAAATCATTATTCTTCTTTACAAAACGATTGAGTTTATTTATTTTTTGCATCATTAAATCCCATTCCTGCATAGGATATAACTCTAGGCAAGGCTGAAACACAGAACGCTTCAAAACGAATCCGTTTTGAAGTGAGGAAGCCAATTGCTTTTTCAAAGGCGCTGGCATGAGCAACCTTCCTTTAGCATCGACTTTACATTCATATGTCCCAATAATTGTATCCAAAGAATAGTATTAAATGATGTAGAGCAAAAATATAAAAAAAATTACCACATTTTACCACTATATACCACTTTGTTAATAAGTTTAACCACTTTACTCCCGAAAAGCCTAATTTATAAGCAATCAGAGCTTTAACAATTATTTGCTTTATTTGTAAGAAACATAATGTTATAAAAAACAACATTTTGAAGATGTCTAAACAGCCTATTAAAATGGTTCAGATAAATCAGAAAAAGACATAAATAGAGAAGAATAATCCAACAAAAAAGAGGATTTTAATGTTTGAACAGAATAATTTTACAATTAAAAATTGTTGTAAGAATTAATTTTTATTTATTAAATCATATATTTGTCAAAATTGAAAATTCGGTTTGAAACAAAATGGAAAAAAACTATAAAAAAGAAGGTAGATACAGCTATTATGAAGCTGGAGAAGGAATCCCAATCGTTATACTTCACGGACTAATGGGAGGACTCAGTAATTTTGATGCTGTTGCTAGTTACTTTTCTACAAAAGGCTACAAAATCATCATTCCAGACCTACCCATATACACTCAAAATATTTTGAAAACTAATGTAAAAAGTTTTGCAAAATATGTAAAAGATTTCATCACATTTAAAGGTTTAGAACGCGTTATATTATTAGGTAATTCATTGGGCGGACACATAGCTTTGTACCACACTAAAATGTATCCTGAAAAAGTAGCAGGTCTTGTAATTACAGGAAGTTCGGGACTTTACGAAAGTGCAATGGGAGATAGTTATCCTAAAAGAGGGGATTACGAATACATCAAGAAAAAAGCAGAAGATGTTTTTTATGATCCTGCGGTAGCCACAAAAGAACTTATAGATGAGGTTTATGAATCTGTGAATGATAGAATAAAACTGATAAAAACATTAACAATTGCTAAAAGTGCAATTCGCCATAATATGGCTAAAGATTTGCCAAAAATGCATGTTCAGACTTGTATCATCTGGGGAAAAAACGATAAAGTTACACCTCCTGATGTTGCAGAAGAATTTAATAAATTATTACCAAATTCTACTTTATATTGGATTGACAAATGCGGACATGCTGCTATGATGGAACATCCAGATGAATTTAACAATTTACTGGAAGAGTGGTTAACCAATACACATTTACCAGTATAATTTTATACCAAGAGAATTTTTACACAACATAAAAATGAAAATTAATACCGCAGAATTTGTTATTAGTAACTCCGAAGTAAGCAAATGTCCTAAAGATTTTTTGCCGGAATATGCTTTTATTGGTAGATCAAATGTAGGGAAATCCTCTTTGATAAACATGATAACAAATCATAAGAAATTAGCAAAAACATCTGGAAGACCTGGAAAAACACAATTGATCAATCACTTTTTGATTAACAGCAATTGGTATCTAGTCGATTTACCAGGTTATGGTTATGCAAAAGTGTCTAAGAAAACAAAATCTATTTTTCAGGAATTTATAACAGACTACTTTGAAACAAGAGAACAATTAGTATGTGCATTTGTTTTGATTGATATTCGCCACGAAGCGCAAACTATAGATATCGAATTTATGTCGTACATGGGAGAAAGCGAAATTCCCTTCTGTATTATTTTTACCAAAGCAGATAAAATTAGTAAAGTAAAAATAGATTCACATATTGCCGCTTACAAGAAAAAAATGTTTGCTAATAACTGGGCCGAAATGCCTCATTATTTTGTAACCTCAGCAACAGAATCAACAGGAAAAGAAGAATTATTAGGCTACATAGACGAAGTGAACCAAGAAGTATTTAAAAACAACAATCAGTTTTAAAATACTCTAAATAGACTTGGAAAAATAGACATGACAAGAAAAAAAATTATCTCAATTCCTATTTTAGCCATTGTTTTATTGCTTTTTGCTTCATGCAAAAGCAATACTTACGTCTTAACTAATATAGATTATAAAACAGGCGTTGATTTTACAAATGGAAAATGGTTGCTTAATCAATTAGATAGTCCAGGCTACAATTCTGAAAGGCTTACTAATGAGGCCGCCACCTTTTTTAAAGATAATTTAAAAGATCGCTATTTTTACAGAGAGGACGTGAGCAATTTATTGATACCTTATAAAATCCCATTAAACCCAAGTAAACAAAAACTTCAAGAGCTAAAAATCGGAACAGGTTTTGACTATTTCATCAATATTTCTTCTAAAAAAAACAAAGACGAAATAGGAATAATTGGACTATACGAAGACGAATACTCAACCGGAGCAAACCAAAGCGAGGTAACACTAGAAATATACGACTTGAATTCACAAGAAATAATCTATTCTCAAAGGGCAATTGGAAAGGAATCCGCTAAAAAAGAAAAGTCAGTATGGGAAACTCAAAAATCAAATAAATTAATCGATAACATTTCTTTTCACAGAAGCTCAAGTACGCTAATGACAGGAAGCTTGAAGAAGATCCTAAAAGATTTGCAAAAAAAATCTATACAAAATTAAAAATTCTTTAAGTCTAAAAAACCATTAATTCAACAAAAAAAACTGCAATTGAAACGAATCAAATTGCAGTTTTTTTTTTGTTTAAATTTTGAAGCTATACTTCATACAGAATAGTTTGTGATAAAAGATTAACTATTTACCCAACTCTAATTTCTCTGCAAAATAATCGCAAAAATCTTTCATGGTATCTGACATTTTTTCGTCATCTGTAGCACGTTTAAAAGTTTCTGACATTGCTACTAAAGTTTGGTGAAAGAAAATTTTCATTTCATCAACAGGCATATCTTTCGTCCACAGATCAATTCGCATACTTTCCTTTGCTTTGCTATCCCAAATAGAAAGCATAATCGCTTTAGCCTCTTGCGCCTCCACACCTCCATCTTGAGCAGACCACATTAATTTTTCTGGAACACGGTTTTCATCTAATTCGACTAAAAACTTAATTTCGGATGTATTTTTATTTGACATTATTTTTTGGGTTTGTATTTAGATTTTTCGAACAACTCTTTTGCATTCATTTTTAATAATTCGGAAATAGGCATATCATTATTTTTCGCAAAAGATCGTACTATTTGCCAACCGATCCATGCTCCGACTCTTCCCGGAGAATCATTGTCAATCTCAAGATAAAATTTAGAGAAAGGAGCTGGGTTTATAAATCGGGAAATTAATTTTTGATCATTATTATAAAGCATTTCTCTTTCTATAAAATAACGCCACATATAATTTTCATTTTCCTCACACCAAGTAATTTGTTCTGGCGTATAACCCATTTTTTCTGCATCTGAATACTCAGGCAATAATAAATCTTTTAGATACAATTGTTTGCCATTGTATATCATCTGTGTTAAAAGATCTTTATCAAGGACTGGTGGAATTTTACGTGTCGAAAAACTAGCCACTACGTCAGGAGCGATTTGTTTTTCTACAAAATTTTGCTTTAAATAATTTGGGAATTGATAAAATTTGTGCTCTTTTCCCAGATATAATTCTAAAGAGATGATGACTAAACTATCTGCATAAATAGCCTTATTATTATAGTCCATTTCTGCGATAACAGTAATCACTTTTGGTATTTTTGTTTCTGGAAAATAATATTTAATGTGTTTAAAAAGAGTTTCTAATTCTTCCTTTTCAGGTTCAAAATTAGCATACTTTTTCTGAACCTCAGTGTACACCTCTTTCCAAATTGGATCCTGCATTTTGTTAATCCAAACACTGTTGTCATTTCCTGCAGGAAAAAAAAACGGAAATTGTTTTTTAACCTTATCTAAATCTTGAGGCTTCGTTTCAAAAAATAATTGATCAAAACGCTCCACTTTTACTTCTAAAGGAATTACCGATATGGCAGTTTCAACTTTATTTTTCTTATTACAAGATAAAATAAAGAGACAAAAGACTACAAGCAACAGATATTTTTTCATATTTATTAATTAAATTTGTTTCTAAAGAAAAATCAGGAAACAAAAGAATGAGTAATTCATTTTGCAAATATACATTCCTGCTTCTTAAAATGTAAATTATTATGACTAAAAAAAGCACCATTCAAGTTGAAAAAATAAACGATCAAATTGTTAAGTGGTTAAAAACTTATGCCGAAAATGCAAAGGTAAACGGGTTTGTGATCGGTATTTCTGGCGGAGTAGATTCAGCCGTAACCTCAACCTTATGTGCTCAAACAGGATTAAAAGTTTTATGTGTTGAAATGCCAATTCATCAAGCACAAAGTCATGTAACTCGCGGAAAAGAACATATTGAACAATTAAAGTTACGTTTCCCAAATGTAAGTAGTATTGAAGCGAATCTAACGGATACTTTTGAAACTTTTAAAACCGTTGTCCCAGAAAATGAAGATGTTGCCAAATTAAATTTAGCATTAGCAAATACTAGAGCAAGATTAAGAATGACCACTTTATATTATTTTGCTGGAATTCATGGACTATTGGTGGCAGGAACAGGAAATAAAGTTGAAGATTTTGGCGTTGGTTTTTACACAAAATATGGTGACGGCGGAGTAGATCTAAGTCCAATAGCTGATTTAATGAAATCTGAAGTGTTTTTATTGGGTCATTATTTAAAAATAACTAAATCAATTTTAGACGCCTCACCAACTGATGGATTGTTTGGTGATGACAGAACAGATGAAGATCAACTTGGCGCTAGTTATGATGAGTTAGAATGGGCAATGTTACAAGATGAATCTAAAAAAAGCGCAACAGATTTTACAGGAAGAGAACGTATTGTTTTTGAAATATACAAGCGATTAAATCGTATAAATCAACACAAAATGATCCCAATTCCCTTTTGTAGAATCAATAAATATTAAAGAAATCATATTTTCTATTGATTTGCAATTAATTACAGAAATTATTTATTAATTTTACGAATCCAATTACAAACAATTCTAAAAACTTAAAATTATGATTAAAGTATGTATAGCCGATAACTATCCTGTTGTGCATTTTGGAGTAAAATCTTACTTTAAAGATAATGCAGACATTTCGATAGTTGCCAATGTTGGCAATTTCTTAATGGTGCGGGATATACTTCAAACAAAAGACATTGATGTCTTAGTAATAGATTTGGAACTAGAAGGTCTTTCCAGCATTTTTGAGGTCAAAGCACTTTTGAAAAATTTTCCAAAAACAAAAATCATTATCTATAGTGGTCTTTCTGAACAGATTTATGCACCAAATGCCATAAAAGCCGGAGTATCTGGTTTTGTACACAAATCTGAAAAATTAGAAACTTTAGGTATCTCTATTATCAAAGTCTACCAAGGCAAGATAATAATGAATGAGACAGTAAAGAAAAATTTAGCATTGATTGCTAAACAAACTAAAAGTGAACGTTTGTATCGCAAGTTATCTAATCGAGAAGTAGAAGTTTTACGTTATTTAAGTGGAGGTAAAAAGAACCATGAAATTGCTGAAATTTTAAATCTTAACGAAAAAACGATTAGTACATACAAATTGCGTTTATTAACTAAGTTAAATGTTACCAACCTAGTAGACTTAGTAGATAAAGCAAAAAAACTAGAAATAGTTTAGTATCGAGACATTACTCTTCCCAGTTTTTTAGAAAAAGAATGGATTAATGTATTGTAATCCATTATCATTGATAAAGACTCTGTATTATCCGAATTTGATTCAGATAGCACAGAGTTTTTTAATTCTTCGATTATCATTCCTACCAAATACCAACGCATTGTCAATATTGTTTCTGAAACATTTTGACTTATAGTCTCGTCTTTTGATTTTGGAAAAATATTTTGTCCTACCCAATCATGTAGAACAACACGTTCATCCTCCATCAAAATATCGGTAACCTCTTGAGCAAAATCAGGCTGTAAATGCATCAAGTATTGTTCTAAACTAAATGTTTCATGTTGATGATAAAAGTTTATGAGATCATTAAATATATCTCTAAACAAAGGATTGGCCAATTCTACCTCATCTTCTTGTAGGCTTAGGTAAATTCTTTGATATACTTTATATTCTTTTTTCTCTGTAAATGTTGCAATCTCACCTTCTTCGTTTGTTTTTAAAAACGTATCTTCAAATTCTTCGTTTTTATTACCGTATAACAAAAGAATTTCTATAATTTTTCGTTCGAGTCGATATAAAATATCAACTTTTTGAGGCGATATGGGATTGTCATTTTTTACAATCTCAAAAGCCTTTTGCTCTTGCTTTTGTTTTTTACCAACTTCTGTAACTTCTTTTTGAACTAATTGTGCTAAGGTACTTTGCAGCACTTGCTCTGAAATATCCATAATCCTAGAACATTCCTGAATGTAAATTTCTCTTTGAATACGATCTGGAATTTTTGAAATACTAGTAACCATATCTCGAATCAAATCTGCTTTTTTGATTGGATCGTTCTTGGCTTCATTCATTAAAAGTGACGCCTTAAATTGAATAAAATCTTTAGCATTATTTTCTAGATATAAAACTAAATCATCATGAGAAGTTTTTTTGGCAAAACTATCTGGATCTTCACCGTCAGGAAAAGCACATACTTTTACATTCATCCCTTCCTCTAGTATCAAATCGATTCCGCGAATAGAAGCACGAAGTCCTGCTGCATCGCCATCAAAAAGCATCGTTACATTCTTAGTCAACCTATTGATCAATCTGATTTGATCTGGCGTCAATGCTGTACCAGATGAAGCAACAACGTTCTCTATTCCTGCTTGGTTAAACTGAATCACATCTGTATAACCTTCAACTAAATAACAATTATTTAATTTAGCAATAGATTGTTTGGCTTGAAAAATTCCGTAAAGGACTTTACTTTTATGGTAAATATCACTTTCAGGCGAATTTAAATATTTTGCTGCTTTTTTATCGTTGGTCAAAATCCTACCTCCAAAACCCAGCACTCTTCCTGACATACTTTGAATAGGAAACATAACACGCCCTTTAAAGCGATCAAATGGACGATCGTCTTTAGGAATTGTTAAACCGGTACTTTCTAAAAATTCTAATTTATACCCTTTTCCTAGCGCTTCCTTAGTAAAAGCATCCCAGGCTTCAGGAGAATAACCTAATCCAAATTTTTCAATAGTATCATTTGTAAATCCTCTTTCTTTAAAATAAGAATAACCTATCGCTTTTCCTTCCTCTGAATTTAAAAGCGTATTGTGAAAATAGGTTTTAGCAAATTCTGAAACGAGGTACATACTTTCTCTAATATCGGTATTTGCTTTTTCTTCATCAGTTTGCTCTGTTTCTTCGATTTCAATATTGTATTTTTTGGCTAGATAGCGAATGGCCTCTGGATACGTAAATTGTTCGTGTTCCATCAAGAACGCAACCGAGTTGCCACCTTTTCCAGAACTAAAATCTTTCCAAATTCCTTTAGCTGGAGAAACCATAAACGAAGGAGAACGCTCCTCAGAAAAAGGACTCAATCCCTTGAAATTACTTCCTGCCCGTTTTAAATTTACAAAATCACCGATTACCTCCTCTACTCGAG
Source organism: Flavobacterium pygoscelis (assembly GCF_023162025.1). NCBI lineage: Bacteria > Pseudomonadati > Bacteroidota > Flavobacteriia > Flavobacteriales > Flavobacteriaceae > Flavobacterium > Flavobacterium pygoscelis. The sequence goes on from NZ_JALNUB010000005.1 coordinate 86,707, forward strand.
CAGTTTCGAAAACAGTATCAATGGTCGCTTTTGAAATCAAAATATATTGGGAAATTAAAATTATTTTAAGATTGCAAAAATACGCAAATCAAACCTCAAATTCTAAATCTAAAACGAAAAAAAGCGCCTCTTCCGAAGCACTTTTTAAATAACTAACTAACTCAAATAAATCTTAATTAAAATCGAAACGCAATCCTAAAGAAACATTATTCTGATTCACAGCATTATTTTTAAACAACGGATTTAAATCATATTTCAAATATAAACTTGTCGATTTATAACCTGCATAAGTACTTAAACCATAAATAAAATCTGTTGTGTTAAAATCCCCTTTTACTTTATCAGTAACTTTTAGGTCATTGTCATTATATTTTATAATTTGCTTTGATTTCAAATTAACTCCTGCATATCCTCCAACTCCTAAACGAAAGCTATTGTGGGTTCTAAATAAAGGTTTCCCATTTGAATCTTTATTACCAGAAAAATCAAATTCTAAATGTAATGGCGCAACTAAATAAACATTTTTAAAACGAGAATCATTTAAATCTCTAGGATCTACAGTAAGATCTGTTTGATTTCCATTCACAACAAAACTGCGATTATCCGTTGGACGAAGATTATTATACATCAAAGAAAGACCATATTTAGCGTGCAAAAGATTATCCTTTTCTAAGATTCTACTATTGTACGTAACGCCAAGTTCATAAAAATGAGATCCAAAATACCTAAAATCTGACTTATTCACATTTCCATTTGTTACTACATTATTCAATCCCGCAGCAAAAACTAATTGGCTTGTAGTTCTTTTAGACAATCTACTTTCTTTATCCTCATATCCATTATAAAACTTCATAGAAGTCACATTGAATTCTCTATTATTAGAACCTATAGAATCATTACTAATCCCAATTATAACTCTGGTTGAGCCTCTTTTATCATTTTCAGCATTATCAAATTTACCATCTACCCTATCTTGAATTAACTGATTCAATTTCTTCTCCTCTAAAGCTACTTTAGTTTCGATAGTATTGGCACGTACTTTTGCTTTTTCTAATTTGAGTGCTTCTGCTTTTTCTTTCGAAATCAATCCTTTTTCTACTTCTTGATCAATAGCATCTACTTCATTTTTTAATGCCTTTTTTTCTCTATCCTTCACCAACTTAATTTCGTCCCCTATTGCTTTGGCTCTTTTTTCAAAGGAAATCAATTTATTGTCTCTTCCTTTATTGTAGCCTGTTTCCGCAAGAGAATCATCTACTATTTCTATAGTAATGTCTTTAAACCAAACTTGACCTGTTTCATTTAATAAAACACCATAAGAAATAGAGGTAGCATCAACTGGTACAAATAATACGATTTCATATTTTTGCCAGTCTGTTGTTCCTTTAATGCGTCTACCGTTCATATTGTCAAAAGCGAGAACTTGAGCTGAATAATAATCAACACGCATCCATAATGCAGCACCAGATTTTGCTTTTTCACTTTTTACATATCCAGACATTTTAACTGTTTTTCCTTTATATAAATCAGATGGAACGGTTTTCATAAGGGAACCAAAACCATAAATCTTATTTTTAACTGACTTCATGGTAAAAATATTTTGATCCATTAGCTGTGGATTTTTTTCAAAACTCATGTTGTAATTAGGAGAGTTTGGTTCCCAATACGACCAGTCTAGCACATATTTATAACTTCCTGTACTTTGAGCGTTTAATTTGGCGACCATAGCGACCAAAAGAATAACTGTAAATAAAATAATTTTTCTCATGATTTTCGTTTTTTGATTGATGATTGATGATTGGTTTAATCTTGATAATTTCTATTAACTAAAACTGTTTTTATAGCATTATAATTTTTGCTGAATTTATCTAATGCTTTTTCTCTAAAGGATTGATTTAATTCGGTTTCAGCATCAGAGAGCAAGCTGTTTGCACTAACAGTAATCCCTATATTGTTTGGTTGAACAGCTTTGTTTTCGTACTTCGTGTTACTAATTTCAGCTAACAATTTTTCAGCAGAACTGTATCTTTTAGAAATATCTATTGTATTTTCACTATTCCCAACAGCTTTATTTATCTTAACATTATTTATCGGATCTCTAGTAGAAGAATCTTTTATTGCATAAGATTTTTGAATTAGATTGCTTTTCGAGCTAGTGGCAACAGCAAGAACTCCAGAAGATTTTGGCATTCCGTTTTGAACCGTTTTAGATAAATCTTCTTTTTTCTTTATTGTAGGTTCCTCAATATTAGTATCTATTCCTTTTTGCTCAAGAACAATTGGGTTAATCGTTTGTGTTTTGACACTTTCAGAACTATTAAAATAAAACGTTGAAATCATTAAAAACCCAACAAAACTAGCTGCAATATAAATCCAAGAGAACTTACTTTTTGGCTTTTCGGCAGCAGTTAACATACTATCCAATTTTTCCCAAGCCATTGGCGTCGGTTTTATTTCCCTTACGTTTAATTGCGCTTTAAATTGTTCTTCAAAATTATCTGGTTCCATAACTGTAATTTTTTAACTTGTTAATCTGTCCTTGCAACATTTTTCTAGCATGTGATAATTGCGACTTTGATGTTCCTTCACTTATTCCTAATAAACTTGCTATTTCATTGTGCTTAAAACCTTCGATCGCAAATAAATTGAACACCATTTTATAACCCTCTGGTAAGCCATCGATCAAAAACTGTATATCATCTATTGAAAATTTGCTTTCTATATTATTAAAGCTTTCTTCCAAATAAGTTTCCTCTTCGATGTATTTAACTTTTTTATTGACTCTGATAAAAGAAATACATTCATTGACCATTATCCTTCTAATCCAACCTTCAAAACTTCCTTTATTTTCGAAGTTTTGAAGGTTAACAAAAACTTTCATAAAGGCAGTTATCATAATGTCTTCTGCTTGATGTATATCCTTTATATATTGGCGGCAAACACTTAACATTTTAGGAGAAAATTGAGTGTAAAGCTGCTGTTGTGCTTGCCGATTATTTTCGACAGCCAACTGAATTAACTCTTTTTCTTGTTGATGTAATTGGATTACTTTCATAAATGATTTCAATGACAAAATTCAATAGTAATAGCAAAAAAATTATTCTTGTTTTAATTGCTTTTTGACATTGAATAAGACTTCTATTAGTATAGACGAGAATGAATACAAAAAGGTTGCATGGATAATTTAAAAAAAGTAAAAAATATCTAAATACAAAAATTATAGTGCTGATTTACAATACATAAACAATAATATAAAATATAGAATCTTTAATAAAAAAAATAAACTATTCAAATTAAACTTATAAATTGTCTAATTCTATAATTTATTTTTTTCTTTCAATAACGTAGTTAACCATTAAGATTAGCGCCTCTTTATATTCAGAGTCAGGATAATTATCCAAAAGAGATAAGGCTTCCTGCTGAAATTCGATCATTTTATTTTCAGCGTAGACTAAACCGTTATTGTTCTTTACGAATGCAATAACTTCTTTAACTCTTTTTTTATCTTTATTGTGGTTTTTTATAGAATTGATCAACCAACTTTTTTCTTTTGAAGTACACATATTCAAAACATGAATAAGTGGCAAAGTCATTTTTTGTTCTTTAATATCAATTCCGGTGGGTTTACCAATGGCTTCATCAGTATAATCAAACAAATCATCTTTGATCTGGAAAGCCATTCCTATAAGCTCACCAAATTTTCTCATATTCTCCACCTGAACATCATCTTCAATTACAGATTTTGCACCAAGCGCACAACAAGCAGCAATAAGTGTTGCTGTCTTTTTTCGAATAATGTCGTAATAAACTTCCTCGGTAATATCAAGTCTCCGGGCTTTTTCGATTTGTAGCAGCTCACCCTCGCTCATTTCGCGCACAGCGACAGATATGATCCTAAGCAAATCAAAATCACCATTATCTATAGAGAGTAATAATCCTTTAGACAATAAATAATCGCCTACTAAAACGGCAATTTTATTTTTCCAAAGTGCATTAATAGAGAAAAAACCTCTTCGTCTGTTGCTATCATCTACAACATCATCATGCACTAAAGTTGCAGTATGAATCAGCTCTATGACACAAGCACCACGGTAAGTTCGGTCATTTACAATGCCTTCTGAAACCATTTTGGATGTTAAAAAAACAAACATAGGTCGCATTTGTTTCCCCTTTCTATTGACAATGTAATAGGTAATTCTATTCAACAAAGCCACTTGCGAAGTCATCGATTCATAGAACTTTTTTTCAAAAAGTTCCATTTCTTTAAAAATGGGCTGTTTAATTTGAGAGGTGACATTCATTTCGCTTTCAAAGTTACATCTTTTCGTAGTTATAAACAGACTTAAAATAAATTTTACTAATCGAAATTAAAAAAACTTACTCTTAACATTGCTAACCAATTCTTAATTAACAATTCGTCATTGTTAAAGTTTCCTTAATTAGAACTTGTTATCTGACTTCTAAGTTTGCACCACAAACATAACTAGAAAAAAAATGAAAATTTTAAAACAAAATTTACTCTTACTTACATTAGTATTTTGTGCAAATTTAATGAGTGCTCAATTAAAAACTATTCAAGGAAAAGTAACTGATTCTTCTAAATTTCCACTGATGGGAACAACCGTTTTAGTCAAGGGAACTAAAAACACAACCATCACTGATGCCAATGGAAAATTCTCAATTAATACTGAAAAAGGAAATACTTTGGTTTTTACCTTCATCGGTTTTGTAACTAAAGAAGTAGTTGTAGATCGTCAAGAAAATTTAGAAATAACACTTCAAGACGACTCAGTAGTTTTAGGAGAGGTGGTAATAACTGCTCTAGGAATAAAAAGAGAAAAACGCGCTTTAGGATATGCCTCTCAGGAATTAAAATCAAATGATATTAATAAAGTAAACTCTGCTAATTTCGTTTCAAATTTAACCGGTAAAATGTCCGGAGTACAAATTACTGGCTCTGGAAATGGGATTACGAGCTCTTCGAGAATTACTATCAGAGGCGACAAATCATTAAACATTAACAACAACGGACCCTTATTTATTGTAGATGGTATTCCCATTAACAATACCGTTTATGGCGTAGGAAGTTCTGCAACAAATCAAGCCGACTTACCTACTGATTATGGTAACGGAGCTTCGGAAATTGATCAAGAAAATATTGAAAGTGTTAACGTATTAAAAGGGGCTGCAGCATCTGCTTTATACGGCTCTAGAGCGGCCAATGGTGTAATTGTAATAACAACCAAATGGGGAAAAAAGAATAAAGGTTTGGGAGTGACTATTTCTTCTTCTTTTATGACCAGTGAGGCATTGCGACTACCTGAGATTCAAGATCAATATGGCGCGGGTTCTAAACAGGTTTATGACCCAGGAGCCGATACCAATTTAGGACCACGTTTAGGTTCTGGTCTTGCTATACTTCAGAACGGAAGTCCAGGTTATGCAGTGGGCCAAGGCCAAGTTTTACCCTTTGAATTTAGATACAACTTAAATGATTTTTTTAGAAAAGGAAGTTCAATTTCTAATTCTGTCTCTATTTCTGGATCGGATGAAAAAACAAATTTTAGACTTAGTTACGGAAAAACGACAAGCGAAGATATTGTTCCCAATTCTAATTTAAGAAGAGAAAACATAAGTTTAAATCTAAATTATTCTATTTCAGATAAATGGAAACTCGCAACTGTTGCCACTTATACTAAAAGCAACAGTGATAACACTCCTGTTACAGGTTATGGGAGCCAAGGTATTATGTATAATTTGCTTTGGAATCACACTAATGTAGATTTGGATTGGTTAAAAGAGTATTGGATTATAAAAGACGTGAAACAAAACAGCATGTTTGGCTGGGGAGACAATCCTTTTAAAATTGCTTATGAAAATATAAATGCGTTTAAGAAAGGACGTCTTTTTGGAAATGTTTCTTCAACATATCAAATCAATACTGATTTTTCCTTAATGGGAAGAATAGGAATGGATAATTCGAATGATTTTAGATGGTCTCGCAGACCAATTGGTTCCTCACGATATACACAAGGAATGTATCGCGAGCAAACTATAGGATTTACAGAATACAATGCCGATATGCTGCTTTCTTACGATCATACTTTTGGTGATTTTTCTGTTAAAGTTTCTTATGGAGCCAATAGCATGAACCAATACACATCCGAAAGTAAAATTGAAGGACAAGGAATAAGTATTCCTGGTATATATAATTTGCAAAACATCAATGTACTGCCTATTCAATCTAGAAATATTTATAAAAAGCGCATTAACAGTATCTACAGCTTAGCCAACATAGGCTATAAAGACTACTTGTATTTAGACCTAACAGCAAGAAATGATTGGTCCTCTACGCTTCCTGTGAATAACAATTCCTATTTTTATCCTTCTGCTTCTTTAAGTTTTATTCCAACCTCTTTGTTTGAAATGAATGATAAGATTGATTTTTTGAAATTGAGAGTAAACGCAGCATCTGTAGGTAACGACACCGATCCTTATCGATTAGTAAAAACCTATTCTAACGGTTCACTTCCTGGAACTTTGACTAATCCGGACGCCATTTTAAACAGTAATTTAAAACCTGAGATTGCCACATCGTATGAAGCAGGAATTGAAGTCCAACTTTTCAAGAAGAGAGTAACACTTGATGTGAGTTATTATATCACCAATTCTAAAAATCAAATTGTAGGTTTAGATATTTCACAAGCTTCTGGATTTAATTCGAATGTTATTAATGCGGGTAAAATTCAAAATAAGGGATTAGAATTGGGATTGGGAATTATACCTATTAGAACCAAAGATTTTGAATGGTCGATAAATGCAAATTTCACTAGAAATAGAGGAACTGTAAAAGAGTTAACACCAGGAATTGACAATTACATCATTGCTCAAGGCCCAAGTGGCGGAACAATAGAAGCTCGTGTAGGAGAACGAATGGGCGACATGTACGGGCGTGGTTATTTGAGAAGTCCAGACAATCAAATTGTATTTGACGATATGGGATCTCCGATACTTGATACTAAAATAAAAAAAATAGGAAACTACAATCCTGATTGGATGTTAGGTCTTACTACTAATTTGAAATATAAAAATTTCAATTTTAATGCTCTAGTAGACATAAGACAGGGAGGGAAAATATATTCGATGACAAATTCTATCGGAATGGAAAGTGGCATATTAGCCGTTTCATTACCTGGTAGAGAAACAGGAATAATAGGAAAAGGCGTTGTACAAAATTCAGATGGAAGTTATAGTCCCAATACAACTTCAGTAAGTGCAGAAAACTGGTATTACTCTAATGCTTATAGAAGAGATAATATAGAAGCCAATACGTTTGATGCTTCGTATGTAAAATTGAGAGAAGTGAGTTTGAATTATAGACTATCAACTAAATGGATAACTACTTTTAAAATGCAAAATCTAAGCATTGGTTTGGTAGGAAATAATTTAGCCCTTTGGACAAAAGTCCCTAACATAGATCCAGAAACACAAGCAATAAGTGGTGGCACTTTATTGCCAGGTTTTGAAGTTTTACAGCTGCCCTCTTCTAGAAATTACGGAATCAAATTAAATGCTTCATTCTAAAATAATAATCATGAAAAAAATAATTTTACTAATAACACTATTCACATTTAGTGTTTCTTGCACCGATGGGTTTGAAGAAATTAATACCAATAAAAACCAACCTACTACTTCACAGCCAAAGCAACTTTTACCAAATATAATATTCAATTTAGCAAATAGTAATGTTTCAGATTCATACAATTTTGGAGATATTGTAGCACAATACGGAGGCAATTATGAATACAATGAATTGGATATTTACAATTGGGGTTCAGATGATCGTTTTTGGGAAAAATACAAATGGCTGAATGACATATACGATCTTAAAAAACAAGCCATCGCTTTAAACGATAAAAACTATGAAGCTGTAAGTTTAATTTTAGAAACTTACTCGATGAGTTTAATTACAGATACGTATGGCGATGCTCCCTATTTGGAAGCTTCAAGAGGAGAAGAAGGCATTTTAAAACCCAAATATGATTCACAAGAGGAAATTTACACCCAACTGCTATTGAATTTAGATAAAGCCAATAGTATAATTGACACTAAATTAAAAATCGAAGGAGATTTATTGTTTAATGGTGATATGCTAAAATGGCGAAAATTTGCTAATTCACTACATTTAAGGTTATTGATGCGTATTTCTAATAAAAAAAATGTTAGCCTCACAATAAATGAAATTGTTAGCAAACCATCACAATATCCAATATTTCAGTCAAATGCAGACAATGCTACTTATTTTTACTCTGGAAGTTATCCTAACATTTCTCCAATGAGTGATGGTATTAATAGATTATACGGTTATAATATCGTAATTCCTTCTACTCATTTAGTAAACACCCTAATAGCAAATAGTGATACTAGACTTGAGGAGTGGATTGACCCAATAGAAGGTAAAAATAATCATTTAGGGTTGTTACCAGGTCTTACATTAGATAAAATTGGAGGACCTACCAATTACTCTAGAAGAGCCGAAAATTATTTTTATACGAAAACAAAAATAGCCTCACTATTGATGACGTACAGCGAGTTAAACTTTTTATTAGCAGAAGCTAGTCAACGCAATCTTATTACTAATGGGAATGCACAAGGATATTACAATACGGCAGTAGAAGCTTCCTTCAAACAATGGAATGTTACGATGCCTGCCAACTACTTAACAACTATTGCTCCTTATAATTCTACCACAGAAGTTTTATATGTACAAAAATGGTTGGCTCTATATCATACAGGAATTGAGTCATGGTTAGATTGGAAAAGAACAGGGAAACCTAGCTTTATAAAAGCAGGACCCGGATCCAAAAATAACGGTAAAGTTCCTAGACGCATCATGTATCCAAGTCTTGAACAATCTGTAAATGCAGAAAACAACAATAAAGCACTACAAAAAATGGGTGGTGATGATATTAACAAAAAAATATGGTGGGATAATTTTAATTAAATAAAAAAAACATGAAAAAAATATTTTTGATATTACTACTTTTTAGTGCTATACATAGTAAAGCACAACAAGCCGAAAACATAATTATCATTACTACAGATGGTTTTAGATGGCAAGAAGCTTTCAAAGGAATGGACGAAAATTTAGCAAGAGATAAAAAATTCAATCAGAACGACAGCAGCTACATTTATAAAAAATATTGGGCTGAAAATCCCAAAGAACGACGAGAAAAACTTATGCCTTTTATGTGGTCTGTTTTAGCAAAAAAAGGACAACTGTATGGCAATAGAACTTTAGGAAATAAAGTTAATAATGCTAATCCGTATTGGTTTAGTTATCCTGGATACAACGAAATCATGACTGGATATGCTGATACATTAATCAATTCGAATAAATATCCTGCCAATCCTAATGTAACCGTGTTAGAATATCTAAACAAACAACCTAAAATTAAAGGAAAAGTAGCCGCTTTTGGAGCTTGGGATGCTTTTGACAATATTTTAAATGAAAAAAGAGCTGGTTTTCCTGTAATATCTGCATTTGATAAAACAGGAGGGAAAAATCCAACAGCGAAACAGCAACTTATTAATGCCATGCTTGCCGATTCTTTCAAACCCTTTCACGAGGAAGAATGTCTAGATATTTTTACCCATTATGGCGCATTAGAAGAATTGAAAACCAATAAACCTCGTGTGTTATACATCTCTTATGGAGAAACAGATGAATGGGCTCACGCTGGCTTTTACCGTTCTTATTTGGATGCGGCTCATCAAGTGGATGCCTGGATGAAGGAGATTTGGAACTTTGTGCAAAATGACCCACAATACAAAAATAAAACTGCGTTGATTTTTACTACTGATCATGGACGCGGCGATCTCACAAAAGCAGAATGGACTAGTCATGGCCCTGATATAAAAGACGCCTCTGAAATTTGGTTTGCTGCAATGGGACCACAGATTGAAGCTAAAGGAGAAATGACTAATGAAAATCAATTGTATCAAAATCAATTTGCACAAACCATTGCCAAAATCATGGGATATACTTATGAAGCAAAGCATCCTATTTCAAAAGAAATTCTTGGAGTAATTAAATAATTCGACCGTTTAGAAATGTAAAAAAGGGTTTGACAACAGTGTCAAACCATTTTTATTTTTATAATCTATAGGTATTTTTTATAAAAATTAAGCTTCTTTATTTGCTAACTGTCCACATGCAGCATCTATGTCTTTTCCCCTACTACGTCTCACTTTAACAACAATTCCGCTGGCTTCTAAAGCTTTAATATAAGCATTTATAGACTCTTCTGAGGCTTGTTGAAATTCTCCATCATCAATAGGATTGTATTCAATCAAATTAACTTTACAAGGAACATATTTACAAAACTTCACTAGTGCATCAACTGATTCTTTATTATCATTAATTCCTTTCCAAACCACATATTCGTAAGAAATCTTGCTTTTTGTTTTTCTATACCAATATTCTAATGATTCTCTTAAATCTGCTAAAGGGAAATTAGCACTAAACGGCATTATTCGAGAGCGAATTTCATCAATTGCGGAGTGTAAAGAAACAGCTAATTTAAATTTAACATCATCGTCAGCTAATTTTTTTATCATCTTTGGTACTCCAGAAGTCGATACCATAATTCGTTTGGGAGACATGCCTAATCCTTCTGGCGAAATAATCATTTCGATTGCTTTCAAGACATTATTATAATTCATCAGCGGCTCACCCATTCCCATGAAAACAATATTCGATAAAGGATGATTGTAATACAACCTACTCTCTTTATCTATAGCTAATACTTGATCGTAAATTTCTCCAGGTTCCAGATTACGCATTCTTTTTAATCGTGCTGTGGCACAAAAATTACAATCTAAACTGCAACCTACTTGGCTAGATACGCAAGCTGTTGTTCGTGTATTAGTAGGAATTAAAACCGACTCTACAACTAAACCATCGTGCAAACGAACGGCATTTTTTACAGTTCCATCCTCACTTCGTTGAATCGTATCTACATTGATATGATTGATGACAAAATTAGCTTCTAGCTTATTTCTTGTTTCTTTTGAAACATTTGTCATATCCTCAAAACTATGCGCTCCTTTACTCCAAAGCCATTCATATACTTGATTCCCACGAAAGGCTTTATCCCCATTCGCAACAAAAAATTCTCTTAATGCTTCTTTCGACAAGGCTCGAATGTCTTTTTTATCAATTTCCATGATGCAAATTTAATGACAATTTCTTGATTTGTTGTTTTGATAAATTGATAACTTTGCTGACAATTGAAAATTATCTAAATAATGCATTTCATTTCCCAAGAACTAGAAGACTACATCGAGCAACATTCTGAAAAAGAACCTGTTTTATTAGCCGCTTTAAACAAAGAAACCTATCAAAAAATTTTACTTCCAAGAATGTTAAGCGGACATTTTCAAGGTCGAGTTTTAAGCATGCTTTCTAAACTTATTCGCCCTGTAAACATATTAGAAATTGGAACTTACACTGGATATTCTGCTTTGTGCTTGTGCGAAGGAATGCAAGAAAACGGGACACTTCATACCATTGATATAAAAGAAGAGCTGGTTGATTTTCAGCGAAAGCATTTTGACAAGTCACCTTGGGGAAAACAAATTTTTCAGTATTTAGGAGAAGCGGTAGATATAATTCCAACGCTACAAACTAAATTCGATCTTGTTTTTATAGATGCCGATAAAGAAAACTATATCAATTATTTCGAATTGATATTACCAAACATGAATAAAGGAGGCATTATTTTATCTGATAATGTATTGTGGAGCGGTAAAGTTCTAGAAACTGTTCAACCGAATGATATTAGCACAAAAATAATAATGGAATACAATAAATTACTGAAAGAAGATCCTAGAGTAGAAACAGTTTTGCTACCTATTCGCGATGGTTTGACTGTTAGTAGGGTTTTGTAATTAAAAAACAGCATCCAAAAATTTAGAACCTATCTAACAGATTTAGTTTATATTTATTAAAGAGCAATAGTATTATTAGACTTCTAAATATTATAAGTTTGGCTTTGGAAAATACTTTTTTTGTGCCACTTTATATAATTTATACATTAGGAAACCAAAAGTAAATCCGAACAAATAACCCGTTAAAATATCTCCTGGATAATGCAATCCTAGATAAATCCTACTGTAAGCAAATATAAAAGGCCAAAGAAAGATTAACAGAAAATATTTAAAATACGATCTTAAAGTAAAATATAAAAAAGAAGCAACTGCCATTGAATTTGCTGCATGTCCAGAGAAAAAACTGAAAGAGTTTCGTACTTGCACCACTCTTATAAAAGAATTGATTTCAGGATTATTACAAGGACGCAATCTTTGAAATCCATTTTTAAATAAATTGGTCATTTGATCCGTAAACGTTACTAAAAGAGCCACAAACAATAAAAGATATAATGTTTGCTTCCCGCCAATTTTTTTAAAAATAACATACAATAAAAGTAAGAAAAGCGGAATCCAATTGCTTTGTTTGGTTATAAACAACCAAAGGGCATCGTAGGTAGGAGATCCTAAACCATTCAAAAAAACCAATAATTCAGTGTCTAAAGAAAGTATTTTCTCTAACATTACATTTGGCGTTTTATAGGTCCAGAAACATCTTCAATAATTTCTTTAGTTCCTTCTAACGAGCCATTAACATCGCCAAGTAAGTTTTCTTTAGCTTTATTAAGCTCAGTACTAATATTTACAGCGAAATCATTATACTGAGACGTATCACCCAATAAGTTATCCTTTACTTTATTAATTTCCGAAGTGATATTACCCTGTAAATCTAATAATGATTGTGAATCAAATCCGTTAGATTCAGCTCCTTTTTGAATTTCACTTTTTATATCATTTGTAGCATTCTTTAACTGTGCCATCGCTTTACCCATAGTTCGAGCGACTTCTGGAACTTTATCAGATCCAAACAGCATTAATATTATAAACATGATAAAAATTAATTCGCCACCACCTATACCAAACATAATTTTATTTTTTAGTGTTACAAAGATATTAAATTTTGAACCTTGTACTTTTAAATATTTCATAAAAAAAAGACTCTTTTCAGAGTCTCTTTTTTTTATGAAATATTTGTTTAATCAAATTTAGATTTTACTTCTTCTTTTGGCCAAGTATTATTAGTTACATCAATATCAGCTGTTTCTAATTTTGGATCTACTTGTATTTTCTTAATTGCTTTTTCAGTAGCATATACTTTCTTAGCGGTATCATTGTTCTTTCTCCAGATTTGAGCAGGATATTTAAACATTTCGGTTGTATTGTCTTCATAAGTTAATTCAACAATAATAGGCATAATCATTCCGCCAGGTTTATTGAACTCTACTTCATAAAAATACTTCGGAGATTTTAATTTTGTTTTCTCGTCGGCTGTAAATTTTTTATTTACATATTCTGAGAGTAAATTTACGTCTTCTATCTTAAATGCTTTTTTATTTTTAGCAGATAACTCTCCGCTTGTTCCAGGAACTAAATAAACGAAAGGCCCTTTTTCTTCACCAAAACGTCCTCTTTTTACTATTGCATCCTTTAATTCTTTAGTAGCGGTTTCAGAAACATAATATTGTTTTACCTCTTTTATTCCAATATCTACAAAATCAGTAGAATAAAACCAACCTCTAAAGAACCAATCTAAATCTACTGCCGAAGCGTCTTCCATCGTTCTAAAAAAGTCTTCAGGTGTAGGATGTTTGAACTTCCATCTGTTTGCGTAAACCTTAAAAGCATGGTCAAATAATTCTCGACCCATAATAGTTTCTCTAAGAATATTTAATCCCGTTGCTGGCTTACCATAAGCATTTGCACCAAACTGAGCAATGGTTTCTGAGTTAGACATAATAGGTTCTAAGAATTTCTGATCTCCACTCATGTAAGGAACTATTTTACTTGCTGGACCACGACTAGAAGGAAAATTTGTTCCTAATTCTTGTTCTGCCATATATTGCATAAAAGTGTTTAAACCTTCATCCATCCAAGACCACTGACGCTCATCTGAATTTACAATCATTGGAAAGAAATTGTGTCCTACTTCATGTATAGTCACACCAATCATTCCGTTTTTAATACGCTCACTTACCACTCCATTTTCATCTGGACGACCGTAATTCCAACAAATCATTGGGTATTCCATTCCTTGATCTTCTGCAGATACAGAAACTGCTTTTGGATAAGGATAATCAAAAGTATGAGAGGAATAGCTTTTTAACGTATGCGCGACTGTTCTTGTAGCTGTTTCTCCCCAAAACGGATTTGCTTCTTTAGGATATATCGAAACTGCCATTACTGATTTCTCGCCCATCTTAACAGCCATCATATCAAGAATAAATTTTCTTGAAGTAGCTATTCCAAAATCTCTAACGTTTTTAGCGCTAAATTTCCATGTTTTTTTCTTGTTAGAAAACCCTTTTTCTGCTGCTTCTGCTTCCGCTTGGGTAACAATTACAACAGGCTTATCATAGGTTTTCATAGCCAATTCGTATCTTTTTACTTGCTCCGGCGTAAACACTTCGCTTCTATTGGTTAAATCTCCAGTAGCTTCCATAACATGGTCTGCAGGAACTGTAATATTAACATCAAAATTTCCAAAAGGAAGTGTAAATTCACCTGTTCCCCAGAACTGCATGTTTTGCCATCCTTCAACATCATTATAAACTGCCATTCTTGGGTAGAATTGTGCAATTACATATAATTTATTTCCGTCTTTTTCAAATAATTCATAACCTGAACGACCTCCCTCTACTCTATAATTATTGATGTTGTAATTCCATTTTACACCAAAGGAGAATTTCTCTCCTGGTTTCATAGGCGTAACTAAATTGATACGCATCATAGTATGATTTATAGTATAAGACAATGGTTTTCCTGTGGCATCATTTACTGCTTCTATATTAAAACCACGCTCTAAATCTTGTTGTAAAAACTTATTAGCAAAGTTTGCTGCAGGAAAAACTTGCTCCATTCTTTGGCTATCAGCCAACGGAGTTTCTGACGTTTTTGCTGCTTGATTTTGATCTAACTGAACCCATAAATACTCTAAAGTATCAGGAGAATTGTTATAATAGGTAATCATTTCCGATCCTTTTATGCTAGATTTCTTGTCATCTAACTCAATATCTATTTTATAATCGGCTTGTTGTTGGTAATATGCTGGCCCTGGCGCTCCAGAAGCTGTACGAAACATATTAGGCGTTGCTAACAGATCATACATTTGACTAAACTTATTGTTGTCGTATCTTCCTGTTTGTTTAGTGGTTGTGGGTGGATTTTTCTCCTGTGCAAATAATAACGCAGGAAGAAATAATAATAGGGATAATTTTTTCATAGGTTTAATTCTGGTTTTCAGTCTGTGAAAATAATAATTTTATATAAATTTATTGTTAATTATTAATATTTTAACAACCCTTTAGAAGAAGATTCACTAAAAAGTAAGGTGTTTTTGACTCCTAATACATTAAAATGCATAATATTTTGCTGCTCAGAGTTTCCTTCTGTTATAACTGCATTGTAAATATCTAACGTATTAATCTTATGTATATCTTTAATACTAAAATAACATACAAGCACATCACCTTCCATTTCTTTACTTAAAAACTGAATTGGTTTTGCATGACCATTTACTTTGATGTAAAACTTTTCGGCAAGATACTTCTTAAAGAGAGTAAGATCTTCCTCGGTTTCTTTATCTGAACCTAAATTAATTTTCTTTTGGTATTTTTTAGCTAATGAATTATTTAAATCATCTACAAAAATACGAGTGGTTATTTGTATCATTTTCTTTTCGGGTGCGTAATTAACTTGGTATAATGCCACATAAAATTTATGAACATCAAAAGAAGTTAATGTTAAAAATAACATTCCCAAAAAAGTAATTAAAATTGTTTTTTTCATTTTTCAAAAGTAGTTATTCTTTTAAACTCTTCATTCTTGGTGATTAGAAAATCAATCAACATAAACTCATCTTTCTCTTTCAAAAGATTTTTAGACCTTGGGTCGTTTTCACAATAATCCAGAAAAAGTCCAATTTCGCTCGTTTTTAATTTTAAGGTATTCGTAAAAAAATACGAATCTACTCCTTTATACACTGTCTCTGAAAAACTGACAGTCGAACCTGCTTTTTCAACATCTTTCTTGAACATTTTAGAAACCATCTTAAAAATCCGAACAAAATCCATTCCGTTTTCTATAGTTCCGTCAGAAGGCATCACTCTATTTTTTGGTGAGGTTGCAGCATCATCAGTAAACTTTAGATCTACCATACTTTGAGAACTTGGTAGCGCAGGCTTAATTTCGGTTTTCCCTTTGATAATTACTTCCTTTAGTAAAGTAGTTTGAGATTCTAAATTAACAATAAACAAAGGTTTTGAAAAATCCTTTTCTTGCAATACAATCTTTTTAGATTTGAAAGAAGTACTCAAAACCAGCAAGGTATCTTTCGGCATGGCCAAAACATCAAAAAAACCTTGATTACTAATAAAGGTTCGCGTTTTCGAATTTAAATTAAAAACGTAACCGTTATCAACCAATGCGGTTTCGTTTTTGAATTGACCATGCAAGGGTTTTCTATTTTCATTTTGAGCAAAGATAAACTGAGTAAAAAAAATCAAACAAAGTATTTCGATTTTGGTTTTCATTTGGAGGTTGTTTTATATTATATTTTTAAGGAAGTAATTTAAAATTGCAACAAAATCTTTCTATAATTTATTTATTTTTCAAGAACGATAAGTGCTTTATATTCTTGAGCTAAGGTAATCATAAAAAAAGTAATTTCCTCTTCATTTTTAGAAGATAGCACTTTCAAGAAAGCATCATTTTCGACAATGTAGTATTTAAAACCACCAACATATTCAGAAGAAATACCTAATCTAGTAGTAAAAAAATCGTCTGTATACAATTCTGATATCTTATTTAGATTTATTTCTTTTTTTTCTAGGACTACCAATTTCTTCAACCTTTTTGTCCTGCCATTAATCTTGTTTATCAATGGATCAAGTTCCATCGAACCACCCAATAAACCTAACAACATAATTGGTTTAAAATCACCAGCGGTTTGTAGTTGTCGCTCTGCTGGAGAAAAACTTTTTGGCGCTTTAGACATTATCCCTAATGAAACTGCCGAAAATTCCTTTTTACTAACAACTACTTCTTTAAGCGCTGTTTTTTTCGGAGACATTTTTACAAATAATACTCCAGAGGAAAAAGTAGTTAAATTAATTTGTAACCGATGGGATTCTAGGTTTAAGGAAGTAAAAACCAAAACATCATTTATTTTAGCAGAAATAAAAAAATCACCAACTTTATTACTAACGGCTGTTTTATCATTTGCTGTGTTTAGAATGTTTACACCGCTGGCAGCAATTGAGTCTACAATAATTTTACCTTGCAGCATTTTTTCAATACCATTTTGACCAAAAGAAATTTGGCTCATAAAAGACACAAAACCGATTATCAGTCTATTTATTTTCAACAGCAATTATTTGTTTATAATTTTCTGCAAGTTTTACAACTAAAAAAAGAGTTAAGGTTTTATTTTTAGCAATTAATGCATTAGCAAAATCAGCATCATCAATGCAGTAATATTGAAATCCCTTAATGTAATCTAAAGGGATTTTTAGCGTTTCCAGATAATATTGCTCTTCATACAACACATCCATTCGCGCTAGCAATTGTACTTTTTTCTCTACTATAATTTCTTTTTTCAACATGGCTTTGCGTCCCGAAACAGAATTAAGCAATCCATCGATTCCTCCTCCAGAAGTTGCTGTATATAGTTTTCTTTCGGCGGCTGTATATTTTTTCTGGCCATAAGGAATAATTCCTAAACTTTCTGCTGTAATAGCAGATTCATTTATTAATACTTCTTTCAAAATAATACTTTTGGGATGCATCACTACTTGTAAGATCTCTTGAAGTAAATCTTGATCTGTAACTTTGCGACGTAGAGTTTCTAAATTTACTGCTGAAAAAACAATAATATCACCCGTTTTAAGAGACAGGATAAAGTTTCCTTGCGCATCAGAAACCGTGGCTTTTTGAGTTGTAAAATTCACGATATTTACTTTATCAACAGCAACAGAATCTGCAAAAATTCTTCCTTTCATTTCTTTTATAATAACTCCTTGTCCCAATGCAGCATGCATCAAGAACAAAAACATCAACTGTAGCGTAATTTTAATTTTCACGGGCAATTATTTCTTTGTATTTATTTGCTAATTCTGTAAGCAAAAAGGTAATTGTTGATGGATTCTTTGATTTTAAAATCGAGACAAATTCATCGTTTTCAACGGCGTAATATTCAAAACCTTTTACATATTCCGAAGGTATTTTTAATTTACTTACCAAATAATCATTAGAAAACATACTTTCTAATTGAAATAAATAAAGTTCCTTCTTTTCTACTTTAACTTCTTTCTTTAGCATTTTGGTTTTTCCAGAAATCCAATTAAGCAATGGATCCGCCGAAATAGAGCCACCTACCATAGTACCCGCATTTGCTGTTGCATTGAGATTATTAGCCGTATTTAACCTTCTTTCAGCCGGCGTATACACTCTTTGTCCACTTGGAATAATCCCTAAAGAAACAGCGTTAATACCATTTCTAACGACCACTTCGTTTAATTGATTGACTACGGGTTTCATCCTAACTACAAACAATGAAGTTTGAAAATCTTCATGAGACAAAACCACTATCGTTTCTCTAAATTCTGTTGCACTAAATAATAATGTATCACCAACTGTAGCATATAAAGAAAAGATACCGTCACGATCAGAAACAACTGCTTTTTGTGTCTTTTTATTTATAACGTAAACATCCTCTAAAACCATTTTTTCTGCACTTACTTTGCCTTTCAAAAGTACCTGATCCCTTTCTTGTGCCTTGATTTGCATGGTAGAAAAGATTAAAAATAAACACACAATTCTAATCATAGTTAGGAAGCTGAATTTTGATTCACGGTAAAAGTATCCTAATGCCTTCTAAATTAACTATTAATGACTTGGTAAAAAAATGTTAATTAAAAACTTGAAATATAAAAAAGGGATCAATATCTTTAGCCTAAATATACCTCTCTAATATGAAAAACATACTAATAGCAAGTACATCAACACTTGCAAACGAAGAATTCTTAGACTATTTATTACCCGAATTAGAGCATCATTTTCATAATTGCACAACAATTCTATTTATTCCTTATGCCAGACCTGGTGGAATTTCTCATGATGATTATACAGCAAAAGTAGCAATGGCTTTTGCCAAAATAAACAAAAAAGTAAAAGGAATTCATGAATTTGAAGATGTTACATTCGCGCTAAAAAATGCAGAAGGAATTTTTACAGGCGGCGGCAACACCTTTGTCCTAGTATCACAGTTGCATAAAAAAGGCCTAATGACAACTTTATCTGAAGTCATAAAAAATGGAACCCCTTATTTAGGAACTAGTGCCGGAAGTAATATTTGCGGACTTACAATGCAAACCACTAATGATATGCCAATTGTTTATCCACTCAGTTTTCAAACTCTTGGAGTTATTCCTTTTAATTTAAATCCACATTATTTAGATCCAGACTTAAACTCCAATCACATGGGAGAAACTCGTGAAACTAGGATAAAAGAATTTCATGCTTACAATACTGTTCCTGTTTTAGGACTACGAGAAGGCAGTTGGCTTGATGTTAAAGGAGAAAAAATCACTTTGAAAGGAAATCTAAACGCTCGTGTTTTTAAACAAAACCAAGTACCAGAAGAATTAGAAGCAGAATCCGACCTTAGTTCTTTAAAATAAAACTTAAAAATAGAGACCAATCTGTTTTTTTTTATTTAAGATAGAAAATTAAAAAACCTCAGATGAAAGTTTGAGGTTTAAATAAAAAGATAATAAAACTCAAAAAGGTTTTTAAACAAAAAAGCCTTAAACAAAAGTTTAAGGCTTTAGAGCGAAAGACGAGGCTCGAACTCGCGACAACCAGCTTGGAAGGCTGGAGCTCTACCAACTGAGCTACTTTCGCATTATACAGTAAAAATTTTTCAAATTAGATTTGAAACTAAGAGCGAAAGACGAGGCTCGAACTCGCGACAACCAGCTTGGAAGGCTGGAGCTCTACCAACTGAGCTACTTTCGCATTAACAACGGTGCAAATATAATTAATAAGTTTGCTTGAATGCAAGTTTTTTTATTAAAAAATCTAAAACATAGCGCGAAATACTTTTCAATAAAAGTACTTTTAGAGGCTAATGAATTTAATATTAAAATATTATAACGCTAGAAGCTTCCAAAAATAATTTTAAAAAAAATGAAAAAAATAAAAAAAATCAGTGCTTTAGAGACTTATCCGGTAAGACATCCGGTGCTTCGTGAAGGAAAATCAATAGAAAGTTGTCATTTTGATGGAGACAATTTAGAGACTACGATTCATTTTGGATTGTATTTGCAAGATAATATCATAGGAGTTGTATCAGTATTCGAGTCAAAAAATGAAATTTTTACGAATAAAAAACAATTTCAAATCCGTGGAATGGCCGTTTTAAAAGAACAACAGAGGAAAAAATTTGGAGCAGAATTGATTATTGCTACCGAAAAACATTGTTTTGAACAAAAGCCCTGTTTAATTTGGTTCAATGCCAGAAAAGAAGCTATTGAATTTTATAAAAAAATGGGATATAAAACCAATGGTTTATCTTTTGAAATCAAAGACATCGGAACACATATTATTATGTCTAAAAACTGCTCTTCTTCATCTTAGAATTAAAAAAAAACTGGAATACGGACTAATTCAATGATTAAAAAATAGAATTGTTTTACCTTTAAATGAGATCATTAAAAGGATCAATACAATCGTTTTAAAATAAAATTTCCTTGTTGATTCCCTATTCAAAAAAAGGGAATCGACAAGGAAAAATAATATGGAAATAAAAACAAAATATTCAAAAGAAAAAGATGATTTTAATTTCAAATAAGAATGTTCGAATTTATGAAATTGATTTGATTCCGAATTTAGAATCTCTAGAAGGATGATAAATAAAGAAACAAGATTTATCTTTTATTACATTAATGATGTCTTTAGACAATTCGACTGGAACAGCAGGACAACCTTGACTTCTACCTAATCTATGATTGTTTTTTATAAAAGATTCAGAAACATAATCTGCAGCATGCATCACAACTCCTCTTGCTCTTGCGTTGTCATTAACTCCTTTTTCTAAGCCATCTAATCTAAGAGACATACCGTGTTTTCCGTTATAAATTTCTCCTGTTGAATAAAAGCCTAAACTACTTTTATAAGATTCATTGGCATTTGAGAAATTGGAAGCAAATTCTTCACCGGTATTTCTTCCATGAGCAACAAGAGAATTAAACAATACATCTCCCGTAATTACATTAATTACCCAAAGTCTTTTAGTATTAGAAGACAAACTAAAATCGATTAAAGTTAAAATCTCTTTTTTAATTAATCCTTTTTCTTTTAAAGAATAGTACCCTTTTAAAGCTACTGCAAAGCTTTCTAATTTTGGCAAGGCAAATTTACTGGAGTGCAAATTATTATAAGCTGATTCAATTTTAGCCTCTACATTGGTCTCTACGACTTTCGAATAAAGGACAGGTTTAGTAGTTTTAGTTTCAGAGAATGAAGCTCTATTAGTAGTAAAGGAAGCAAGTACAAATAAAATAGTAGGAATTATCGTATAAATCATTGATTTTCTTTTAGTTATAAGTGTTTGGGTTTGCAAACGTAAGAAAAAATAAAGAGCGAAAAATGTATTTAACACAATTATACTACTGTTACAAAGAAAAATAGTACTAATAATTCAACGAATCAATAAAAAAACAAAACTTGTTATGTTAATTTGGTTATTTTTGTTTGGATTAAACCATTAAAATATGTCAAAACTACATTCATTCTTGCTATTTTTTTTATTATTCTTAAATCTTAGCGCTTTTAGTCAAAAAAAGACACTTTTAACAAAATTTACTACCGAAAACATAATTATTGATGGGAAAATAGAGGAAGAAATATGGAAAACAGCAGCTCTTGCATCTGATTTTGTTATGTTTGAACCGGATAATGGCAAACCGATAAGTGCAACAAAAAAAACTGAAGTGAAAATTGTCTATGATAACGATGCTATTTATATTGCAGCCTTACTTTATGATGATGAACCTACTAAAATTAAAAAAGAAATCACCAATCGGGATGTTTTTGGTGTCTCTGATCATTTTTCGGTTTACATAAATGGATTTAACGATGGACAGCAAGATTTTCGATTTTTTGTAAGTGCAGCAGGCGTGCAAATGGATTGTATAGCCACTGAAGATTCTGAGGATTTTACTTGGGACGCTATTTGGGATAGTCAAGTAAATATAACTGATTTTGGTTGGATTGTAGAAATGAAAATTCCGTATGCTGCTTTGCGATTTTCAAAAGCGAATAAACAAACATGGGGTTTGAATTTTATGCGAGAAATTAAAAGAGACGTACAAAAATATACCTGGAATCACATTGATACAAAAATTGGAGCAGTGATTCCGCAAGCAGGAATACTTGAAGGAATTGAAAACATAAAAACACCTACTCGCCTATTTCTGATTCCTTACACCTCAGCCTATTATCAACAAAGTGACATTGGCTCTGACACCACCCTAAAAGCGGGACTTGATATCAAATATGGCATCAACGATTCCTTTACATTAGATGCTATTTTAGTACCCGATTTTGGACAAACAAAATTTGATAATGCTATTTTAAATTTACTCCCTTTTGAACAAAAATTTGAAGAAAACAGACCCTTTTTTACTGAGGGAACAGATTTATTTAACAAAGGAGGTTTGTTCTATTCCAGAAGAATTGGCGGAGAACCAAGTACATATCCTAATCTTACGGATGAGGAAGAAATAACAAACTATCCTAGCACGGTGAATTTATTAAATGCTGTAAAAATATCTGGGCGTACAGAGAAAGGATTAGGAATAGGCTTTTTGAATGCCATTACAGAAAAAACGAAAGCGACTATTTTTAATTCCTTGACCAACGAAAAAAGAAAAGAAGTTATTGAACCTTTAACAAATTACAATGTTTTAGTACTCGACCAAAGATTCAATCAAAATTCCTCTGTTTCTTTTGTAAATGCCAATACTACTAGAAATGGAGAATTTAGAGATGCTAATACTTCTGCCTTAGTTTTTGACCTGAACACAAAGCAAAACACCTATAATTTATATGGAGATTTTAAGTTTAGCCATGTAAATACGCTTGAAGATTATAATGGATACAAAACATCATTAAACTTTGAAAAAACAAGTGGAAGATATCGTTATTTATTTTCAGGAAAATACATCTCAGAAAACTATGATATAAATGACTTAGGTATTGTTTTTTACACCAATTACCACAGTGCTCTTGCAAATGGAAGTTATAGAATATTAAATCCAACAAAAGTATTTAACACCTTAAAGATTGAACAAGAACTTAATTTAGAAATTCAAAATACTACGGGAAAAATTCAAGAAAACTGGTATAAAACGGTATTCAAAGGCACCTCATTAAACAATGATTATTTTGAGTTAGGAATTGTTATAAACCCACTAGAATCCTTTGATTTTTATGAGCCACGCGAGTACGGAAGTTATGTATATATACCAAAAAGAATTGCTTCTTATTTTGGTTTTGAACTGAATAGAAACAATCCATTAACCCTAGACATGACGGTAAATTTTACGAAATATGATGAACAAAAAAGAATTACAAGCGGATTATACATAAGTCCAAAATATAGATTTAATGATAAAATATCATTGGCCTACGCATTAGAATACACCAAAATGAAAAACGATCGAGGTTGGGTTGACTCTAATAATTCAGGAATTATTTTTACCGAACGCAATCGGGAGATCCTTCAGAACGATCTTACCGGAAAATATTCGTTAAACAATAAAATGACCATAAATCTTACTGCCAGATATTATTGGTCCTATTCTAAAAACCATGATTTTTTTACTTTACAAAACAACGGTTACTTGGCTCCAAACAGCACTTACAATTTAAATAAAGACCGAAATTTTAATTCATGGAATTTTGATTTATCCTATTCGTGGTGGTTTGCTCCAGGAAGTGAAATTTCAGTTTTATACCGTAATTACGGTCTTGAGAGAGCAAGTACGGTAGAAAAAGAGGTGTCAAAAAATCTTAAAAACATTTTTAATAGTGATCTTACCAATGTACTTTCAATAAGCTTGCGTTATTTTATTGATTATAACGTTATAAAAAACAAATTTTAATTTTTCTATAATAAATTGTAACAATGACTTAAAAAGAGAGTCTATTAAAAAAACTATTAAGTACGTCGGCAACTTGTTCCTATCATGCTATTTTGGTTTTATAATCATCATCATCAATCAAAATATGAAGAACTCGCTTTTACTTTGTTTTTTATTCATTTCCTTATTTGGCTACAGCCAAAAAAAAATCTTACAGACTAAATTTATTTCAGAAAAAATTGAAATTGATGGAAAGCTTGACGAAACTATTTGGCAATCGGCTCCAATTGCTAGTGATTTTGTTATGTTGACACCGGATAATGGAAAAAAAATCCCAGAAAATAAGAGAACTGAAATTAGAGTATTATATGATAACGACGCTGTATATATAGGTGCTTTATTATATGATGAAAGTCCAGATAAAATCTTAAAAGAAATTACTCAAAGAGATAATTTTGGTACTTCGGATCTTTTTGGTGTTTTCATAAATGGGTTCAATGACGGGCAGCAAGATTTCCAGTTTTTCGTAAACGCAGCTGATGGTCAAGCCGATTGTATTACCACTGATTCTAATGGAGAGGATTATTCCTGGGATGCCGTTTGGAAAAGCAAAGCGGTTATTACAGACAAAGGTTGGGTTGTAGAAATGCGAATCCCTTATGCAGCGTTACGGTTTTCAGCAGAAGACAAACAAACTTGGGGTCTTAATTTTTTTAGAGAAATTAGACGAGATCGACAAAAATACACTTGGAATTTTATCGATACCAAATTAGGAACTTTTACCCAACAAACAGGAATTTTAGAAGGAATTGAAAACATAAAACCACCTACTCGTCTTTTCCTTTTGCCGTATTCGTCATTTTATATAAATGCGAGTGATAAACAAAAAACAAAAGGAACTCTAAAAGGAGGTTTAGATCTAAAATACGGAATAAATGATGCTTTTACGTTAGACATGATACTTGTACCCGACTTTGGGCAAACAAAATATGATGACAAAGTCCTTGTTTTAGGTCCTTTTGAACAACAGTTTAATGAAAACAGACCTTTTTTTACAGAAGGGACAGATTTATTTAGCAAAGGCAACTTGGTTTACTCAAGACGAATTGGAGGAAACCCAAGCATCTATCCAGAAATTAATAATGATGAAGAAATAATTGATAATCCTGCAAGCGTAAATCTTATAAATGCTTTAAAAATATCAGGAAGAACAAAAGAGGGATTAGGAGTTGGAATCCTAAATGCCGTAACCGAAAAAACCAAAGCTACCATAAGAAATAATAACACACAAGAAGTAAGAAATGAAGTAGTTGAACCCTTAACCAATTACAATGTTTTAGTTTTAGACCAACGTTTTCGCAAAAACTCATCAATTACTTTTGTAAATACAAATGTAACACGAAATGGCAGTTACAGAGACGGAAACGTGAGTGCTTTAGTTTGGGATTTAAATACTAAAAAAAATACATACAGCCTAACCGGAGATTTTAAATACAGTTTCGTCAATGATATCGAAAACAAAAAAGGAGTTAATTCTCAATTGAATTTTTCTGAAACTAGTGGAAAGTTTCGTTATGGAATTGGTGCAGACATCACTACCAAAGATTTTGATAATAATGATTTAGGAATTAATTTTGAAACTAATTATTATAGTTTATACGGAAATGCCAGTTATAGGATTCTCAACTCTACCAAACATTTCAATAGTTTTAGCGCACGATTCGATACCTATTCTCAATTTCATAAAGAGAGTGGAAAAATTCAATCGGGAAACCTGAACTTTCAAATTAATGCAAATGATAAAAAAAATAGATCTTTATCAATAGGAATTGATGCTAACCCAGTAGAAACTTATGATTACTACGAATCTCAACAAGCTAATAAATATGTAATTCTTCCTGCTAAAATTGGAGGATTTATTTATATATCAACGAATTATAACAATAGGTTTGCAATAGATTTTAATCCCTCTTATGCTATTTTTAATGAATCTGGAAGAACGACCTATGGTTTTGATTTCGGTCCTAGATACCGTTTTAATGATAAGTTATCCATTAATTATAATTTCAGCTTTTTTAGAAGAAACAATAACAAAGGACGTATCGACAGTATTGACGATGATCTAAATACAAACACACCAAACACCGTCATTTTTGCAAATAGAAACGTTATAACATATGCCAATACTTTTTCAGGAAAATATGCTTTAAATAGTCAAATGTCTTTTAATATTTCTTTACGTCATTATTGGTCTTATGCTGAAAATAAAAACACCTTAGCATTACAAGAAAACGGAAGATTTACAGATTTTACAGGATACACCACTAATAAAAATTCTAGTTTCTATTCTTGGAATGCTGATTTATCTTATTCGTGGTGGTTTGCGCCAGGCAGTCAAGTTTCTATCTTGTATCGAAATAACGCAGGTGCTTTTGAAAGAAATATTAATAAGGATTTTAGAAATAATGTAACTAATTTATTAACTAATGACGCTTTAAATCATACCTTTTCAATTAGCGTTCGTTATTTTATTGATTACAATCAAGTTAAAAATAAATTCTAAATCCATTTATTTTAAAAAAAAGCCCTTTTGATTTTATATTAATCATTTTATTTTAACCAAATCTATATATCTTCAATAGTTAACTGAATTGGCGCTAAGGTTTTAGAAATACTTTATCTTTGTTTAAAATAACTTAGTGATGAATAAAAAAGTAATTCTTATGATTTTGGACGGTTGGGGAAAATCTCCAGATCCAAAAATTTCTGCAATCGACAACGCTAATATTCCTTTTATAAATAGCCTATATAAAAATTATCCACATGCTCAACTTCGAACAGACGGTTTGAATGTAGGATTACCCGAAGGTCAAATGGGAAACAGCGAAGTGGGACACATGAATCTTGGAGCTGGTAGAATTGTATATCAGGATTTAGCCAAGATTAATTTGGCCGTGGCCAATCATACTCTCGCTAAGGAACCTGTATTAGTAGATGCTTTTAAATATGCCAAAACACACAATAAAAAAGTACACTTTTTAGGGTTACTTTCAGATGGTGGCGTACATTCGCACACTTCGCACTTACGAGGTTTGATAGATGCGACGCAAGAACATGGATTGCAAAAAGTTTATGTTCACGCCTTTACTGATGGTCGAGATGTGGATCCGAAATCAGGCAAACATTACATTCAAGACTTACAAGATTATATAGCCAATACTTCCGTAAAATTAGCTTCGATCATAGGTCGTTATTACGCCATGGATAGAGATAGAAGATGGGAAAGAATAAAACTAGCCTATGATCTATTAGTCAACGGAATTGGAACTCATGTCACAAATGCAGTGGCATCTATTGAAGAAAGTTACGAAGTTAATGTGACCGACGAATTTATTGATCCTACCGTTATCGTAGATACATTTGACAAACCACTCGCCACTATAGAAGAAGATGATGTAGTTATTTTCTTTAATTTTAGAACAGATCGAGGTCGTGAGCTAACAGAGGTTTTAACTCAAATGGATTGTCACGAACACAACATGCACAAACTAAACCTGTATTATGTAACACTCACTAATTATGACGAAACTTACAAAAATATAAAAGTCGTTTATAATAAAGACAATATTACAGAGACCCTTGGAGAAGTTTTAGAGAAAGCACACAAAAAGCAAATTAGGATTGCGGAAACAGAGAAATATCCGCATGTAACATTTTTCTTTTCTGGTGGTAGAGAATTGCCTTTTGAAGGAGAATCTCGTATTTTAAAAAATTCTCCAAAAGTAGCTACTTATGATTTACAACCAGAAATGAGTGCTTTTGAATTAGCAGATGCATTAGTCCCTGAACTGAATAAAGGAGAGGTAGATTTCGTTTGTCTTAATTTTGCAAATGGAGACATGGTTGGTCATACCGGAATAATGAGCGCTGCAATACAAGCTTGTGAAGCGGTTGATAAATGTGTCGAAAAAGTAATTTCAGTTGCTTTAGCCAATAACTACACCACTATAGTTATAGCAGATCATGGGAATTGCGAAACCATGATTAATCCTGATGGAAGTCCAAATACAGCACACACTACCAATCCGGTACCAATTATTTTAGTAGATAAAGAGTTGAAAAAAATTCAAAATGGGGTTTTAGGAGATATAGCACCCACTATTTTAGAGTTAATGGGAATTGAAAAACCTGATGTTATGACACGTCATTCTTTGTTATAAATAAAAAATAAATGCAAAAATGCTATCTCAAAAGGATAGCATTTTTTTTATAGAATACTTTAGTTATAAATTTTGTTGAACTAGTACTTCTGAATTCTGCCAAACAACGTAGTTAAGGTGGCTCAAACATGAAGAATAGTACAAAATTACAGTAAAACTAATTCATAAATTAAATAAACTGCTCTACAAAATAAATAATCAGACCAACTATACCACCAACAACAGTTCCATTAATTCTGATAAATTGTAAATCCTTGCCTACTTCTAATTCTAACTTATCAGCAATTTCTTTTTTGTCCCAACTTTGCACAGAATTAGCAATCAAATCTCCGATGGCTTTTTTATTTCGAAGCAAAATGCCTAACAAATCAATCTTTAAAAAATTATTAATTTTAGTAGTCATGACTATATCATTTTGAATGGTTAATCCAAAATTACTAATCATTCGAGCTAAACTTATTTTAATTTTTGATTCCTCACCGTTATTTATATCTTCAGTAACTGCTTTTTTTATTTCCTGCCAAATTGATCCAATATAATTCTGAAACTCTTCTTTCTGAGTAAAATCTATAATTATGGAGTTAATCTTTTGTTGCATTTCGGGAGCGTTTTTTAACTCTTCAATAAAATTAAATACATATAAATTAATCTTTTCACGAATAGTACTATCAGGCTCTTTTGCACTATTCAAAAATTCATAAAGTCCATTATAAACCCCTTTTGCAATTTTTTTATCAGCAACGCCCATGGTGTACCAAGGTGTAGCACTTTTAACTTTCTCATCAATTTCAATCCTATTCGTTTCTAATTCTGAGGCCAAAACGGTCAATACATTGGTTATAAATTCAGTTTGTTTATTACTTTTTGATAGTGATTCTAAACCCAAAGCAATCCATTCACTAAAATTTAGTTGCTGCAATTTAATTTCAAACTGCTGCTGAATAAAATTTTTAACATCGGTATCATCAATAGTTTTTAGAACACCGGGAATTACATTTTCAACTAATAAAGAAGCAATTTTAGATGAATTTTCCTCGTTTTTCAACCAATTAGTTGCTTTAGTAGCAAAATCAAATTCGTCTAATTTCATCTCTAATTTCTCTTTAATTAAAAATTCATCCGAAACAAAACTGCCTAAATTCTGACCAATAGCGTCTTTATTATTAGGAATTAAAGCAGTATGCGGAATTGGAATTCCTAATGGATGTTTAAACAACGCTACTACAGCAAACCAATCAGCAATTCCGCCTACCATAGCGGCCTCACTAATTGCTTTAAGCCAACCCACTTTATAATGATGCGCTACAAAAAAACAAACCACCGCTATTCCCAAAACAAATAGCGCAATGTTTTTCATCTTTTTTAAATTTGTTTTTTTGGTTTCATTCGAATTCATAAAATTATTTATTTTTTATTTTACACTAATTTACTGTTTTGTTTTCAAAGCATTTATTTGATTTCTATCTAATTTTAAAAAAAGAGTATAATAAAAACGCTTTTTATAAATACCGTATGAAACTAATTAAATAATTATAAAATCGTACTTTTGCAAACTGAAAAACAAGTATTATGATTATTGTAAAATCACGTGAAGAAATAGAATTGATGCGCGAAAGTGCGTTGATCGTATCAAAAACATTAGGAATGGTAGCTTCTGAAATAAAAGAAGGAGTTACTACTTTATATTTAGACAAATTAGCCGAAGAATTTATTCGTGATCATGGTGCAGTACCTAGTTTTCTAGGATTATATGGGTTTCCAAACTCATTGTGCATGAGTCCAAATTCTCAAGTGGTACATGGAATTCCAAATAACAAACCATTAGAAAGTGGCGATGTAATTTCTGTAGACTGTGGCGCTTACAAAAACGGATACCATGGTGATCATGCCTATTCCTTTGAAATTGGTGAAGTAGCTCCAGAAACCAAAAAATTACTACAGATTACTAAAGAATCTTTATATGTAGGAATCCGAGAATTAAGATTGGGAAACCGCGTAGAAGATGTTGGAAATGCCATTCAGAAATACACAGAAGCTCATGGTTACGGAGTAGTTCGTGAATTAGTAGGACACGGCGTGGGTCAAAAAATGCATGAAGATCCTGAAATGCCTAATTATGGTAAAAAAGGAAGAGGAAAACTTTTTGTAGAAGGAATGGTCGTGGCAATCGAGCCCATGATCAATCTTGGAACAAGAAATATAAAACAACACAAAGACGGTTGGACTATTACAACAGCCGACGGAAAACCGAGTGCCCATTTTGAGCATGACGTTGCTATAATTGATGGTAAACCAGAGATATTATCCACTTTTGCTTATGTGTATAAAGCGTTAGGAATTGTTAGTAATGAAGAAGATGAATTTAGAAAAACACCTTTAGTTCTGTAATGAAGAAACTTTTTAAACTCGTACTCAACACCATACCGCGCCCATTACTGATTCGTTTAAGTTACGTGGCACGTCCTATTATCGCTTTTTCATTAAAAGGAAACAAATTTACCGATCCTATTGACGGAAAAAGTTTTAAATCGATGTTGCCTTATGGCTACGAAACGCAAAGAAACAATGTTCTTTCTCCAAGTACACTTTCACTAGAAAGACATCGATTATTATGGTTGTATCTTAAAGATGAAACTGATTTTTTTACTTCTAAAGAAAAAAAGAAAGTGCTGCATTTCGCACCAGAACAAGCCTTCTATAAACTATTTAGAAACCAGAAAAATTTAGATTACACTACTACGGATTTATTTTCTCCTCTTGCAGATGTAAAAGCAGATATTTGTAATTTACCTTTTAAGGACAATCAATACGATGTTATTCTTTGCAATCACGTATTAGAACATATTCCGGATGATACCAAGGCAATGCAAGAATTATATCGTGTTCTAAAACCGGGCGGAATGGCTATTTTACAAATTCCTCAGGATTTAAAAAGAGCAGTTACTTTTGCAGATGATACGATTACCGATCAAAAAGAACGTGCTAAAATTTTCGGACAGTACGATCATGTTCGCATTTACGGAAGAGATTATTTTGATAAATTAAGAAGTATTGGTTTTAGCGTAGTTGAAGAAGATTATACTAAGAAAATTGAACCCGAATTAGTCGAAAAATATTGCTTAGCTAAAGGAGAAATTATTCCTGTTTGTTTTAAATAAGATAGTGTTTTAGCAAAAAAAGATTCAAATCTGAATTCTATATAATTTGTTATATTTACCTCTCAGACATTTAGAAAGATGATTAAAACTATTTTCGCCAACTTTTTTCTGCTTTTTACAGTTAGTTCTTCTTTTGCACAAGCAGAAAAAGAGGTGGTTCCTCCTTACAATATCAAAACAATTTCATTTGTTCAAAACGAACAAAACATAATCCCAATCTTAAATTTGGGTGAAGGTTTTCAGTTGCAATTTGATGATCTTTTTGGCAACGAAGCCAATTACTATTATGAAATAATTCACTGTGATTATAATTGGATTCCTTCTGGATTACCCAAAAATGAGTATCTAGAAGGTTTTGACAATCAACGCATTCAGGATTACACCAATTCTTTTAATACTTTACAAATATATTCGCATTATAAACTATCGATTCCCAATCAATTTACCCGAAAATTAAAAATCAGTGGCAATTACATGATCAAGATTTTAGATGAAAACAAAGAAGTTGTTTTTTCTAGAAAACTTATATTATGCGAAGATTTAGTTTCAGTTCCCCTGCAAGTTAAACGCGCACGAACGGTTACTAATATGGATACGAAACAAAATTTAGATTTTGCCATTAGATCCAATACGATTACTTTTCAAAACGCATTAAAGAACGTAAGAGTGGTAATTATGCAAAATGGTCAACTAAATAACGCCATCAAAAATGTAGTACCACAATATACAATTGGCAATGAGTTGATATATAAATACGATGCAGAAACACAATTTTGGGCTGGTAATGAATTCCTGTATTTCGAGAATAAAGACATCAGAGCTGCCGCGAATAATGTTGGAAAAATAGACTCTGACACAGCCATTTATGGTTCTCGATTGTACACAAATGCTGCAAGAGCTAATTTACCTTATTCTTTCAGTCAAGACATCAACGGAAATTTTGTTGTTAAAAATATAAATGCATCAAATAGCGAAATCGAAGCAGATTACGCTTGGGTTTATTTTAGCCTTTCGGCTCCCAGTTTTAGACTTAACAAAGATATTTATGTTACGGGAATGTTTAACAACTACAATCTTACACCAGAATATAAACTCGATTACAATCCTAAAAAAGCAACTTACGAAAAGGCGATTTTAATTAAACAAGGATTCACAAATTTTCAATACACCATTGCAGACAACAAAGGAAACATTGATTTTGAAAATGCGATTGATGGTAATTTTTATCAAACAGAAAATAATTACACCGTTCTGGTTTATTACAGAGAAGGAATAGACCGTTATGACAGAGTAGTTGGAAAAGGCAGCGCAAGTTCTGTAAATAGTACCAACTAAAAATTCTTTTTTGATAATTGGCAAATCGACATCTATTTTTTGTAATTTTGACGACAACAAACACGATTTTACACACTTATTATGGTTTCTCAAATAACAAGAGGCATAAAAATATCTGTATTAACTAGTTTTGAAGGAACTTACTTCAAGAACTACAAGTTACACTTTGCCTTTAGTTACCAAATTACAATAGAAAACCACAGTAAAGATTCTGTACAATTAATTTCTCGTCATTGGGAAATTTTCGATTCATTAAATGATATTGAGGTTGTAGATGGCGAAGGTGTAATAGGAAAAAAACCTGTTTTAAAACCAGGTGAATTACATACCTATAGTTCCGGTTGCTTGCTCTCCTCGCCCTATGGCGCTATGAAAGGGTATTTTAACATGATCAACTTTACCTCTACCAAAAACTTTAAAGTTATTGTACCGTCTTTCAGATTGTGTGCTCCATTTGCTTTAAATTAGATTTTTAAACTCTGTTAGAAGCCAATCCTGCTCTCCAATACAAGTTTTCATGTTCTCGTTTGTTTTTTTCTAAGCAAAATAAGGAGCTTCAAAAGTCGCTCTTATTTTACAAGAAAAAATACAACGATACCACAAAAAGCTTTCCTTTTCTATCAGGGCTAAAAAGCAACTATAAACAAGTTTAGTCTTTACTTAACAACATAAAATATCATTTCTTTAAAGAATCCTTCGTACTTTTGTTTTTTATTTAAAAACACAACGAAGATTTTTAATTTTATAATTTTACAACTATGTTAAAAGGATTTTTTCATGTACCAAAAGCGGTAAACGAGCCTGTAAAAAGCTACGCACCTAATTCACCAGAAAGAGCAGCTGTACTTGCAGCTTACAAAGCAATGTGGAATTCTAAAATTGACGTTCCTCTTTATATCGGAAGCGAAGAAATTAGAACTGGAAATACTAAAACAATGTCAGCACCTCACGATCACCAACATATCGTAGGTACCTACCATTTAGCAGAGAAATCTCATATCGAGGGCGCAATAGCAACAGCACTAAAAGCAAGAAAAGCATGGACAAATATGGCATGGGAACACCGCGCAGGTATTTTCTTAAAAGCTGCTGAATTGATTGCTGGACCATATAGAGCAAAAATCAATGCTGCAACAATGATTGCACAATCTAAATCTATATATCAAGCAGAAATTGATGCTTCATGTGAGTTGATCGACTTTTTACGTTTCAACGTACAATACATGACGCAAATTTACAGCGAGCAACCAAAGTCGAATTCAGACATGTGGAATCGTGTTGAATACAGAGCATTAGAAGGTTTTGTATACGCTATTACTCCATTTAACTTTACTGCAATTGCTGGAAACTTACCTGCAAGTGCAGCATTAATGGGAAATGTAGTAGTTTGGAAACCAGCAGCTACTCAAGTATATTCAGCTAACTTGTTGATGCAAATCTTTAAAGAAGCAGGATTACCTGACGGTGTAATCAATATGGTAATGGGAGATTCTGGAATGGTAACGGAAACGTTATTAGCAAGTCCAGATTTTGCAGGAGTTCACTTTACAGGTTCAACAGGAGTTTTCAATGATATTTGGGCAAAAATTGGAACAAACATCAGCAAATACAAAACATACCCTAGAATTGTAGGAGAAACTGGAGGAAAAGATTTTATTATCGCGCACCCATCAGCCAACCCAAAACAAGTTACCACAGGAATTGCTCGTGGTGCATTTGAGTACCAAGGTCAAAAATGTAGTGCTGCTTCTCGTGTGTATGTGCCACAAAGTTTATGGCCAGCGATTAAAAGCCAATTAGAAACTGATTTGAAATCGATGAAAATGGGTTCTCCAGAAGATATGAGCAACTTTATTACTGCTGTTATCTCTGAAGCTTCATTCGACAAATTAGCGAAATTTATTGATCAAGCTAAAAAAGATACAGATGCTGAAGTTATCATTGGTGGAAACTATGATAAATCTAAAGGTTATTTTATCGAACCAACTGTCATCTTAACAACAAACCCTAAATACACTACAATGGAAACTGAATTATTCGGACCAGTTGTAACCATTTATGTGTATGAAGATGCTAAATGGGCAGAGACTTTAGAATTAGTAGACACTACTTCTGAGTATGCTTTAACTGGTGCAGTTTTCAGTCAAGATCGTTATGCAATTGAAGAAGCTACAGTAGCGTTACAAAATGCTGCAGGTAATTTCTATATCAATGACAAACCAACTGGAGCTGTAGTAGGAATGCAACCATTTGGTGGAGCAAGAGGATCAGGAACGAATGATAAAGCAGGTTCTATGCAAAACTTATTGCGTTGGACATCTGCAAGAACAATCAAAGAAACTTTTGTAACTCCAGAAGATTATAGATATCCGTTTTTAGGAGAGTAATTAATCGTCTTAAAGTTTTAAAGTCGAAAGTCGTAAAGCACTTTATTTAATACCAAAAAGCCGAATCTAACTTATTAGATTCGGCTTTTTACTTTAAGTTATTTACTTGGCTGTTCTATCGACTTTACGACTTATCAAACCACAAACTTCAATGGTAAGTGCACTACTTTCTTAGTTTCAAAAAACTCATCCTCAAAGAAATCAGCTAAATTATACTCCGTTGCTTTTGGAAAGTCTTTTAATTCTTCCGTTAAATCGCCACCTTTCAAATACAAAATTCCATTTTTCAATTCGTGTTTGTTATTCTTTTTGATTTTGGTTTTTACCCAAGAAACGAAATCCGGCATATTGGTAACGGCACGACTCACAATAAAATCGAAATCACCTTTTACCAATTCAGCACGCAATTGTTCTGCTTTTACATTTTTTAATTCTAAAGCATCAACAACCCCTTGCACTACTTTTATTTTTTTGGCAATAATATCAATTAAATGAAAACGAGTTTCGGGAAAAAGAATCGCCAAAGGAATTCCAGGAAAACCACCGCCAGTTCCTACATCAAGAACATAAGTTCCGGGTTCAAATTTTATAATTTTAGCAATTCCTAACGAATGCAAAATATGCTTGGTATATAAAGCATCTATATCTTTTCTCGAAATAACATTAATTTTTTCATTCCAATCATGGTATAAAAAATCTAGTTTTTCGAACTGCTCTTTCTGAATATCAGTTAAATTGGGAAAATATTTAAGAATCTCGTCCATCACTTATTTTTTTAACAAAAGTAACACTTTAGAGTTAAAATTTTTATCTCATTTTTGCATATCCAAAAATTTATAATAATTACCTTTGAAACTTATTAAAGACATATGAATAATACAGCTCCAACTTTTGCAAAGCAAGATAATCTGAAATTTTTCAGAACCCTTAACTCTCGGGTTAACAATTACTTTAAGGAAAATAAAATCCAGAAAACAGGTAATTGGAAATTATACTTAAAAACAATAATCTTATTTACTGTTTTTCTAGCACCCTATTTCTTAATCCTAACCTTAGATATGCCTTTTTGGGCGCATCTTCTATTGACAATTGTAATGGGAATTGGAATGGCAGGCGTAGGAATGAACGTAATGCACGACGGAAATCACGGATCCTATTCTAATAAAAATTGGGTTAATAAATTTATGGGAGGAACTATTTATGTTCTTGCTGGAAATGTGTACAACTGGCAAGTACAGCACAATGTGTTACACCACACGTATACCAACATTCCAGGGCACGATGAAGACTTAGATGCAGGACGCGTTATTCGTTTTACCAAAGATGCCAAATGGTACAATTTTCACCGTTTTCAACAATATTACTCTGTTTTTCTTTATGGTTTATTAACTTTCAATTGGGCTATCACAACAGATTTTAGACAAATGAGAAGTTACTTGAAACGAAAATTATCTTACGGAGAAGCGAAAAGCCCAAAAATACTTTGGACCACTTTAATAATCACAAAAGTAATTTATGTGACTATTTGGATTGCTTTACCTATTATCATAGGAATCACGTGGTGGAAAGTGCTTATTGGTTTTTTTATAATGCATTATACTGCTGGATTAATTTTGAGTGTTGTATTTCAATTAGCACACGTTGTAGAGGAAACGACCAATCCTTCTCCAAATGAATTAGGCGAAATGGACAATACGTGGGCTATTCACCAGTTGTTTACCACAACAAATTTTGCTCCAAAAAACAAAATTGTTAACTGGTATACAGGTGGTTTAAATCACCAAATTGAGCATCATATTTTTCCAAATATCAGCCACATTCATTACGGTAAAATTGCCAAAATAGTAAAGGAAACAGCTCAAGAATGCAACCTGCCTTATTACGAATATAAAACGATGAGAAGCGCTGTTATTGCACACTTTAAACATCTAAAACAATTGGGTATGAAACCTGCTCTATAAAAACAGCATTTAAAAACTCAATTTTCTTTTACAAGACCGCAACATAACTATTATTAACCACCCTGATTTTTACAGCAACTCAGGGCAATCAACACTTTTTATAATGAACAACCCACTTTCAGACAGAATTAACAACCTATCTACATCACAAACATTAGCAATGGCAGCATTAGCTAGAGAATTAAAAGCAGAAGGAAAAGACATCATCAGTTTAAGTTTAGGAGAACCTGACTTTAATACACCTGACTTTATCAAAGAAGCAGCAAAACGAGCCATTGATGAAAATTATAGCACTTATTCTCCCGTTGATGGATATGTAGAACTGAAAGAAGCAATTTGCAGAAAATTTAAAAGAGACAACAACTTAGAGTACAAACCTTCTCAAATTGTAGTTTCTACTGGAGCAAAACAATCTTTATATAACATTGCACAAGTCATGCTTAATGATGGAGACGAAGTTATTTTGCCCGCTCCATACTGGGTTTCCTATTTCGAAATTGTAAAATTATCTGGCGGAGTTCCTGTAGAAGTTCCTACCTCAGTAGAAACCGATTTCAAAATTACACCAGAACAATTAGAAGCAGCAATTACTCCTAAAACAAAAATGATCTGGTTTAGTTCTCCCTGCAATCCTAGCGGATCTGTTTACAGTAGAGACGAACTAACAGCATTAGCACAAGTATTAGATAAATATCCAAACATATATGTTGTTGCCGATGAAATTTACGAGCACATTAATTTCTCGGGAACTTTTTGTAGCATCGCCTCTATACCAGGAATGTTAGAAAGAACAATTACCGTAAACGGAGTAGCTAAAGCCTTCGCAATGACAGGATGGAGAATTGGTTACATTGGCGCACCAGAATTTATCGCAAAAGCGTGTACCAAAATTCAAGGTCAAGTAACTAGTGGAGCCAACAGTATTGCACAACGCGCTACCATAACTGCCGTTGACGCTGATCCTTCTGTATTAAACGATATGGTTCAAGCGTTCCATAGTCGTAGAGATTTAGTAGTAGGATTAATCAAAGAAATTCCAGGAATGAAAATTAACGTTCCAGAAGGCGCTTTTTATGTATTTCCAGACGTTTCTGCATTCTTCGGAAAAACATTAAAAGGAACTTTAATCAAAGATGCGAATGATTTCTCTATGTACCTTTTGGGTGAAGCTAACGTAGCAACAGTAACTGGTGAAGCTTTTGGTAATGCAAACTGCATCCGTTTCTCTTATGCAACTAGCGAAGACATTCTTAAAGAAGCCTTACGCAGAATAAAAGAAGCTGTCGCTTAATTAAAATACACTTTCACAATATAAAAATAGTTTAAGGTTAGAAGTTTTATCGCTTCGATCTTAAACTATTTTTTTTGGGCGTAACCCTGCTTTCACTAAAGTTACAGCACGGTCGGGCTATACGCTTCAATCTTTTTTATTATTTCGCTATCGCTTCATA
Organism: Flavobacterium pygoscelis; assembly: GCF_023162025.1. Taxonomy (NCBI): domain Bacteria; kingdom Pseudomonadati; phylum Bacteroidota; class Flavobacteriia; order Flavobacteriales; family Flavobacteriaceae; genus Flavobacterium; species Flavobacterium pygoscelis. Next base: position 125,512 of record NZ_JALNUB010000005.1, read on the forward strand.
ATAAAAAAGGATTTTCACTACTATCCCTTACGCGTGTAAAATCAATTCTAATAAAAAGCTCTTTTAGATTAAATTTGGTGCTTACAATAGCAAAAAAACTATTAGAATTTAATTATACATTCTAATTGAAAATTGAACTTTATTATTTCAACCTGATTATTATTTAAAATTAAGTTTCATAAAAGCAGCACTAAAGAATACTATAAATATTTTTTAAAATTGTGTAATACAATTTATTACAAGTTTCTCCAACTTTGTATTATACATTAATTAAAAAATTATACCATGTTAAATACAGATGAAACCACAAAAGAAACAGTAAGCACATTAGAAGGATTAATTTCAATTCTAGAGGATGGAAAACTAGGATATACCAATGCAGCAGAACACGCTGAAGAGGCATCAATAAAATCTGATTTTATACAATATGCTCGTGAACGTTCCCTTTTTATTGTAGAACTTCAAGATGAAATAAACAGACTAGGAAAATCAACTGATGAGTCTGGTGGAGGAGCTTTAGGAGCGCTACACCGTACTTGGATTGACATTAAAGCGTCGTTTACTGGCGGAGATACAGAAGCAATTATAAACGCTTGTATTACTGGAGAAGAAGCTGCAATTGAGAAATATGAAGAGGTTTTGAAAAAAGACCACTTACAAACCAACCAAATTGCTATGATCACGAAACAATTAAATAGCATTCAAAGTACTTTAACTAAAATTAAAGCAAAAAAAATATCTTAATTACTATTAGAATATTTTTATATAAAAACCACTTAGCTTGTGCTAAGTGGTTTTTATTTTTTAATAACTATTTACATATATGGTGTACTGAACTCCAATTTTAATCGAATTAATAAACCTTTATAAAAAACTCTTTTTATAATTCTATTTATTTTTAAAAAAACAGCTATTCGTTAGAAATCTTGGATAATTAATTAGACCTTTGCAGACTTTTTTGAGGGAACTCTAAAAAGACTAAAGTTTTAAAAATTAACAATTTATCATCAACTAGATGAAAAAGAAAATAGAAATACTTGCTCCAGCAAAAGATTTAATACACGGAATGGCAGCCATCAACAGTGGAGCCGACGCAGTATATATTGGAGCACCACAATTTGGAGCACGCTCTAATGCAACGAACTCGATCGAAGATATAGCTGAATTAGTAAAATATGCTCACTTATTCCACGCCCAAGTTTTTGTTGTAATCAACACCATCTTATACGATAATGAATTGGAAACGTGCCGTCAGATGATTTGGAAATTGTACGACATTAAAGTAGATGCGCTTATCGTGCAAGATATGGCAATCATGGAAATGGAGTTACCTCCAATCGTTTTACATGCAAGCACACAAGCGAACAACCGCGATGCTGACAAAATTAAATTCCTGAAAGATGCTGGAATGAAACGTGTCGTTTTAGCTAGAGAATTAAACCTTCATCAAATAAAAACAATTAGTACAGCATCAGATGTAGAATTAGAGTTTTTTGTAACAGGCGCTTTGTGTGTTTCCTTTAGTGGAAACTGCTACATGAGTGTTGCCAATGGAGAACGCAGCGCCAACCGCGGTTCATGCGCTCAAAACTGTCGTTTGCCTTACAACTTAATTGACGGACACGGTGAAACATTAATCAAAAACAGTCACTTACTTTCTATAAAGGATTTTGATGTTTCAGACCAAATCCCAAACTTAATCGAAGCGGGAGTTTGCTCTTTCAAAATAGAAGGCCGATTGAAGGATATTGTATATGTAAAAAATAATGTTTCATATCTAAGACAAAAACTAGATGCTTTTCTAGAAGGAAATGACAGCTACACTAAAGCTTCTTCGGGAAAATGTACTTTTACTTTCGATTCTGCTTTAAACAAAAGCTTCAATCGGGGATACACAGATTATTTTGTAAACGGAAGAGACCAATCTATCGGGTCTTGGGAAAGTCCAAAATCAAAAGGTCAATATATTGGTAAATTAATCAAAACAATTGGTAACGCTTACCAAATTGAAAATGGAGAACTACTTAACAATGGCGATGGACTTTGCTACATAAACGAAAACAATGAAGCAGATGGAATTTATGTAAATAAAGTCGAAAACGGCTTAGCCTATCCCAATGTTTTAAAGGAATTAAAAGAAGGTACTTTTATTTACCGCAATAATGATGCTGCCTTTATCAAAATCGTAGAGCGCGAAGATAGTGCGGTTCGAAAAATAAGTACTACTTTATTATTGACCGAAAATGAAAATGGTTTCGAATTAATCGCTACTGATGAAGACGGTTTTGTGAGCACAGTTAATCTAGAACATGCTAAAGAGCAAACTAAAAACAACGAATCTATTGCCGAAAATATAAAAACACAATTGGGTAAAACAGGATTCACTCCTTATAAAGCCGATGAAATTAATGTGATGTTTTCAGAAAACTGGTTTCTACCTATTTCAAAAATCAATGAAATGAGACGTACTGTTTTTGAACAATTATCAGCAATTCGTATGGCTGGCTACAAAGTTGAAGAACACCAATTGGTTAAAACTTCACATCCTTATCCTGAAACTAAATTAGATTTCATGTACAATGTATCTAACAAATTGGCACGTAAATTTTATGAGCGTCACGGTGTTACGGAAATAGAAAAAGCATTTGAATTACAATGGGAACCAGGAAAATCTCGTGTAATGACTACTAAATATTGCATCAAATACGAATTAAAAAAATGCCCTATACATCAAAAAGAAATTATGGGCGAGAAATTAAAAGAACCTCTAGTCTTAAAGCAAGGCGAACTAGAATACAAATTGAAATTCAATTGCAAGCCTTGTGAAATGGAAATTTGGGAAAAAGATGCTGAGTTTGAAATTGAAGAAGATCATTTTCATTAATTGAGAAGTAAAATAAAAGCGTTCAAAAATTTATTTATAAATTTTTGAACGCTTTATTATTTCTAAAAATCAGTAATTTATCGATTTTTATTAAAGAATCTAATAAAATCAATTGCTCTTATTTATTTTTTTTAGTCGGTTTCTTTTTTGTAACCTTAGTTGCTTTTGGCTTTGCTACCTCTTTTGCATCCGATTTTACCTCTGCTTTTACTTTAGACTTTGGTTTAACATTATATAAGTTTACTACCTCTTCTATATCATCATACTTATATTCTTTTTCTTCAATCTTTTTCGCAATTTCTTGATTATCATTAAAATAATAGACTGCAAATTCTCTGAAAAAAGCATTATACCCTACAGAAGCTCCGTTTGAGCTCAAAGACACAAGTGTTGGATAATCTTCGTTTTTTCTTTTTAAGTAGTGATGTACTTCTTCAGAAACCACTTTCATTTTTCTAATTTTTATTTTATCTGCTTTTGTCTTTCCTTCTTTAATAGCATCACCCTCAACCTTAGCGTCTTTAATTCCATAGGACAATCCTCCTAAGTATAAGGAGACTTTGCCTTCCATTGTTTTACAAATCCAGCCTTCTTTTTCAATCTTTGTCTCTTTTCCTTTTGCTTTATATGTTTTTGTTTTAGTATAAAAGAAAGTATAAATCAACTTTTTATTTTCATCAAATATCTGTACAGAGTCAATGTCTTTACCAGCAAATTTTTCGCTTTTATCAGCGACTCTCACTTTTATTCTTTTTTCCTTAAAACCTGGAAAATGCACTAGCCCACTAACATTTTGATTGTCCTTTTTAAAAACAATACCTTCTGCTTTCTGTTGCCCCATTCCCACATTGAATGTAATTTGGGAGTATCCTAATGTAGTTAGAAATAAAGCAGTGATCAATAAAAAAAAATTTGTTTTCATTATTTTTTGAATTATAATTATGATTTAAAAACCCACAAATATATAAATATAGTTCTCTTTTTGTGAGAAAATTCAATTTAAGTTATTCAAAAGTTATAACCATAAATTAAAATAAATTTTAACGTATTATAAAAAGTGTTTTTCTATTTTTACTACTCAATTAAGATGAGATAAAATGAAAATATTACTTCTAGGTTCTGGCGAGCTGGGTAAAGAGTTTACCATTGCAGCACAAAGAATCGGACAAAAAATAATTGCTGTCGATAGCTACGCAAATGCACCAGCGATGCAAGTTGCGCATGCTTTTGAAGTTATCAATATGTTAGACGGAGCAGCTTTAGACCGTATTGTTGCCAAACATCAACCTGACTTTATTGTCCCAGAAATAGAAGCGATTCGTACGGAACAGTTTTACAAGTACGAAAAGCAAGGAATTGTAGTTGTTCCTTCGGCGAAAGCGGCCAACTTTACAATGAACAGAAAAGCAATTCGGGATTTAGCTTCAAAAGAATTAGGATTAAAAACGGCTAATTATCGCTATGCAACCACCGCTGAAGAACTACATAAAGGAGTTGAAGCAGTAGGAATGCCTTGCGTTGTAAAACCGTTAATGAGTTCGTCTGGAAAAGGACAATCTACAATAAAGACAATTGCCGATATTGATAAAGCATGGAATTATGCCGTTGAAGGTTCCCGTGGTGATGTAGTAGAAGTAATCGTCGAAGCATTTGTCCAGTTCAATTCGGAGATCACTTTACTAACTGTTGTTCAAAACAACAATCCCACCTTATTTTGCGCACCTATTGGTCATAGACAAGAACGTGGCGATTATATGGAAAGTTGGCAACCTGCACGTATTTCCGACAAGGACTTGTATGAGGCACAAGATATGGCCGAAAAAGTTACCGAAGCATTAGGTGGCGCTGGTCTATTTGGCGTTGAGTTTTTTCTAACAGATGAAGGCGTTTATTTCTCGGAGTTATCACCTCGTCCGCATGATACAGGAATGGTCACCTTAGCAGGAACCCAAAATTTCAATCAATTTGAATTGCATTTAAGAGCAATTTTAAGTTTACCTATTTTTGAGATTACTCTAGAAAAAGCAGGTGCTAGTGCTGTTATCTTAGCTTCAGAAAATTCAGAAAATCCAAGCTATTCCGGAATCGAAAAAATAGCAGCTTTACCAAAAACTGACTTTAGAATCTTTGGAAAACCAACTTCAAGACCCAACCGAAGAATGGGAGTTGCACTTGCAAACGACATTCTAGAAACACCTATTGAAGAAATTGTGGAAAGAGCAAAAAATGCTGCTACCTTAGTAACCGTAAATTTATAATTATGAAAAAAATAATAGTAGCAACATTTTTATTTTTCGCAGTAGCATTAAGTGCTCAAGAAAAAAAAGAGGAAATAAAACCACAAATTGTAGAAGCCGCTTGCGGTCAATGTCAATTTGATATGAAAGGACATGGCTGCGATTTAGCCGTTCGCATTGATGGGAAATCCTATTTTGTAGATGGCACTTCAATAGATGCACATGGAGATGCACATGCTAATGACGGTTTTTGTGCTGCAGTCAGAAAAGCAGAGGTCGTTGGAAAAATAGTTGACGATAGATTTAAAGTAACTTCTTTTAAACTAGTACCTAAAAAATAAAAAGAAAGGCTTGCAATAAATACTGCAAGCCTTTCTTTTTACTACTTCTTTTTCATACTCGATTTTAGATTAATATTTTCGAATGTTGAAATATCAATTATTTCTTCTAAATCTAAATCAAAGGAAACTGAAATACTATCTCCGATAATTGTTACGGGCAACTGACTTGATATTTGAGAAGAACCCACGAAAATATTAGGATAATCTTTCACTTTAAAATAATAAAAGCTATTTCCGTTTTTAACATCATTTTGAATTCGAGTAACTACTGATTTTACTGTTTTTTTATTAGAGACACTATTGGGATTTATCTTGTTATCCGCCATATTATAGACGTTTTTAAAAGCGGTCAATGTTTCTCTCATCGTATTTCCTACTCCAACAATTGTATAATCGGAAATATCAACCATAGCAAACATTTTTACCAAACCTCCATCATCTTTAAGCGTCATCACATAAGCAGGTATATTATTGATGTTATACGGAATAGGCAGCGAAGCTTTATATCCTTTTTCTTGAACTTTCCCTTCGGCTGAACTTTGAGCAGCAAATTCTGTCGCTCCACTTTGCTTATAAAAGGTCGCTTCTTTTGTTCTAGTATCTACCAATACAAAACCTACCGCTGATTCATCTTTTCCTACTGATGTTAATCCGGTGTACCAATACGATTTGTTGTCTTTTCCGTATACTAAAGTCAAACCTTCAGTCGTTTGCAATTTATCAGCATTAGATAAGTTCCAATACCCATGTACATATTTTCCCCAATAATTCAATTGATTTTCAATAAAATCTAAAGGTTGGATTCTATCTACCCATTGCGGTGTTTTAGCAATTGAATATTCATTAATAGCACCTGATTGCGCATCAACTACAATAACTCCCGTGGCATCTTTTCCCGCAAAACCAATTTTTTTAGCATACTTAGTGATTACCCAAAACGGGTTTCCTTCGTCATCAATTTCAAAACTAAAATCAGTTAAACCTACGGTTACAAATCCATTAAAATATACATGTCGGTGCAATTCACTTCCAAAATAAGCTCCGGGTTGATACTTAATTTTTATAGCTTTTCCGGCCACATGTTGCACTAATTTTACATCACGCTCATTGGTTGCAGAAACCATTACGTATCCTGCAGTTCCCTCTTGATTATTAAACCATTTTAAAAGTCCAGAGTGCAATAATGGAGCGATCCAATAGAGCTCGCTACCTACTTTTTGAATGCAAAAATCACCTAACTCCACTTGACTCCCTAACGCTGGCTGTGAACCCAATATCTTTTCTCCCAGCAAATACGCTAATTTTTCATCGACCACTCGGATTTTATCTATAGAAATTGGTGCAATATGATTTGTAATTTTTTGTCCGTCTTTAACTTCTCCTATCAATTTTTGAAAGGAATCAGTTCGCAACATTTTCGTACTAGTAATAAGTGGTAATAAAATACAATATGCTAAAATTAATCCTACTAGAACATATAAATACTTACTTGGCATAGCTGCAAGCTTTACCTGCTTTGTTTTTTCTGAAACCGTTAAACCACTAGAATATACAATAACTAGCATAACCAATACTAATAAAATAAAAGCAAATCCAGTAAAACCATAGTTTATTACTGGCAAATTGATGTAAAATAATATGAAGGCTACAATAGCAAGTGCTATAACGGATAGAATTTTTTTCATGACTTTCTTTTTATACTTCATTAGTATAAAAGTTAAAGATATGTTACAAAAATTGCTGACAGAATTACAAGGACCAAGCATTCTGTCATGAATATTGCTATTTTTAATTCCTTAAGGTAAACAAAAGAGATTTTTTTAAATAGGGTAAAAAATAGTATTTTTGCATTTGATTCCTTTTTAATAGAAGAAATTGGTAAACAATAAAAAGATAAATATGAAAGCATATGTATTCCCGGGTCAAGGCGCACAATTCACAGGAATGGGCAAAGACTTATATGAGAATTCTCCACTAGCAAAAGAATTGTTTGAAAAAGCAAACGAAATATTAGGTTTCCGCATCACAGACATTATGTTTGAGGGAACTGCAGAAGAATTAAAAGAGACTAAGGTTACGCAACCAGCAGTTTTCTTGCACTCAGTAATTTTAGCAAAAACATTAGAAGATTTTAAACCAGAAATGGTAGCAGGTCATTCATTAGGTGAATTTTCAGCTTTAGTTGCCAATGGTACTTTATCTTTTGAAGATGGTCTTAAATTAGTTTCAAAAAGAGCACTTGCTATGCAAAAAGCTTGCGAAATTAAGCCTTCAACAATGGCAGCAGTTTTAGGATTAGCAGACAATATCGTAGAAGAAGTTTGCGCTTCGATTGACGGTGTTGTAGTAGCAGCAAACTATAACTGTCCTGGACAATTAGTAATTTCTGGTGAAACGTCAGCAGTTGAAAAAGCGTGTGAAGCCATGAAAACAGCTGGTGCAAAAAGAGCTTTATTATTACCTGTAGGCGGAGCATTTCACTCGCCTATGATGGAACCAGCAAGAGAAGAACTGGCGGCAGCTATTGAAGCAACTACGTTCTCTACTCCTATTTGCCCCGTTTATCAAAATGTAACTGCAACAGCAATTTCATCACCAGAGGAAATCAAGAAAAACTTAATAATCCAATTGACTGCTCCCGTAAAATGGACACAATCGGTACAGCAAATGATCGCTGATGGCGCCACTTTATTTACAGAAGTGGGCCCTGGAAAAGTATTAGCCGGTTTAATTGGAAAAATTGACAAAGAAGCGGTTACCGCGAATGCATAATATTAGTTAACAGTGATCCGTTTTTATGGGTCAGTCTATTTTAAAATAAAAAATCCTCATAAATACATTTTTATGAGGATTTTTGTTTTATAATCTATTCGCTTCTTCGCAATGATTATTTAATATTCCAGTAATCAAATAATTTTTGCCAGAATTTTCGAAAAAAACATACCAAGTGGTTCGTTTATTAGAGTTGTAAAAAATATAATTTGAACCAAGATATTTTAATTCTTGCGGAGTTTTCCGATTTGGAAAGTCTCTTATATTATCAGAAACAAATTGTATTAATTTTTCTAAATACTTGTCTGCATTTTCTTGATAAGAAAAGTATTTTTTATTGAATAATAAAAATACTAAATCATCGAAATAATCTAAAATATCATTTTTATAAATTATTTTTTCCAAGGATACTTACTTATTCGTTTCTTCATTTCTGATAAAAGCTCTTCAGGTGTATATCCATTTTTGAATTCCTTATCAAAATCGAAATTTTCTCCAATACCCTTTTGTTTTAAAGTAGTTTTGTAAGCCGTAATTGGTTCTTCCGCTTTGTTTGAATTTTCTATTTTATCGTTCATAATGAATGTATTAGCGAAACAAATTTACAAAAAAATCCCAAACCATCATTTTGATAATTTGGGATCTTTAATAAATATCAATTTAAAAATCTAACCTCTAATTTTCTGTTCCCATTTCCAAGCACTTGCCATCGCTTCTTCAAGCGTAGATTGTGCTTTCCAACCTAGAACATTATTTGCCTTGTCCGTATTGGCGTAAGCCGAAGTAATATCTCCTTCTCTGCGTCCTACAATTTTGTATGGCAATTTTTTACCGCTCACTTTTTCAAAACTATTTATCACTTCTAAAACAGAACTTCCTGTTCCTGTTCCTAAATTAAAGGTTTCTACTTTTGCTGTGTTTTTTTTGTTTATTAAACGCTGTAAAGCTATTACATGGGCTTTCGCCAAATCTACAACGTGAATATAATCACGAATAGCCGTTCCGTCTGGTGTTGGATAATCGTCGCCGTACACAGCCAATTCTTTTCGCAATCCAAAACCTGTTTGAGTAATAAATGGTACTAAGTTTTGAGGAACACCAATAGGCAATTCACCAATTTCAGCAGATGGATGGGAACCAATAGGATTAAAATAACGCAACAAAATAGCATTAATATTGGTCACTTTTGCGGTATCAGTTATGATTTCTTCTCCTACCGCTTTTGTATTTCCATAAGGAGAAACGGCCTGTTGAAGTGCTGCATCCTCCGTAATTGGCATCTTTTCGGCTTGACCGTAAACCGTACAAGAAGAACTGAAAATAAAATTGGCTTCGGGTTTTTGTTGTAATTGTTGTAACACATAAATCAGTGCACTGATGTTATTTTCATAATACAACAAAGGATCTTCAACACTTTCACCTACCGCTTTTGAAGCTGCAAAATGAATTACACCAGATATATCACTATTCCTTTTGAAAAAATCTTGTACTTTCTCTTTTTCGCGTAAATCTAAATTTTCAAAAATGGGCTTTTTGCCTGTAATTTTTTCAATTCCATCTAAAACACTCAAAGAAGTATTAGAAAGGTTATCTACAACAACAACCTCAAAACCTTCGTTTTGCAATTCAACTACGGTATGAGAACCAATAAAACCTAAACCTCCTGTTACTAATACCTTCATTTTTATTAATTATTTTGCTTCAAGAATCTATTTTAAAAATTCTAAAACGCTATCTGTAATGTATTTAATTTGTTCATCATCTAATTCCGTATGCATTGGCAATGATAACACTTCTTGCACCAATTGATTCGTTACTGGAAAATCTTCTTCTTTGTAACGCGTATCTAAATAAGCTTTTTGAGAATGTAATGGAATTGGATAATAAATAGCACATGGAATTCCTTTGTCTAATAAATGCTGCATTAATCCATTTCTATCTGCCGCAATAATACGCAATGTATATTGATGAAAAACGTGACAATCACAAATATCACAAATCGTTGGTGAAATGATATTTTTATGTCCTTCAAAAGCGGCTGAATATTTTCTAGCGGCGTCTTGTCTTGCTTTGTTGTATTGGTCTAATAAAGGTAATTTAGCATTCAGAACAGCTGCTTGAATACTATCTAAACGAGAATTTACACCTACAACATCATGGTGGTAGCGTTCGTACATTCCGTGATTTACAATTCCACGTAATTTATGTGCTAAAGCATCATCATTAGTAAAAATAGCACCTCCGTCTCCATAACAACCAAGATTTTTAGAAGGAAAGAACGAAGTTGCACCAACATGACCTATCGTTCCAGCTTTCTTTTTTGTTCCGTCAGAAAACTTGCAATTAGCACCAATTGCTTGCGCGTTATCTTCAATTACATATAAATTATGTTCTTTGGCAAGAGCCATAATAGCTTCCATATTAGCCGCACGACCAAATAAATGAACCGGTACAATGGCTTTTGTTTTTGGAGTAATGGCTTTTTTGATTCCTTCAATAGAGATATTCATGTTAACTAAATCAACATCTACTAAAACGGGTGTCAATTGTAGCAAGGCTATAACCTCAACAGTAGCAGCAAAAGTAAAATCGGCAGTAATTACCTCATCTCCTGGTTTTAAATCTAGACCCATCATTGCAATTTGCAAAGCATCGGTTCCGTTTGCGCATGGAATTACGTGTTTTACTTCTAAATAATTTTCTAGAGATTTTTGAAACTGATGAACTTGAGGTCCATTAATATAAGTATTGGTTTCTAAAACTTCTTGAATTGAACTATTTACACTTTCTTTTATCTTATCGTATTGACTTTTTAAGTCAACCATTTGAATTTTTTTCATTGATTTTGCTTGTTTAAAGTTCGAAAGGATACTGTTTTTAAAAACAACGAACTCTTTCTAAAAACGAAGAACAAAAATAGTTATTATTGAGTTCAAACCAATGAACACCACTTAAAATAAATTCTATTTTGATGAAATAAAAAAGTGAAGCTGTAACAAAATAAATTTTAAGCATTTCATTCGAAGAAACTAAAATAAAGAAACCGTATTTTAGCCCCAAATTCTAAAAGATGCTTTTTCTCTATAACTTAGTGGTTCAATTTGCTGGTTTTTTATTAAAAATCACAGCCATTTTCAGTCCTAAAATTAAACTTTTTGTAGAAGGACGAAAAGATGTTTTTTTAACATTGCAACAAAAAATAAATCAATCCGATCAAACAATTTGGTTTCATGCCGCTTCTTTGGGCGAATACGAACAAGGTTTACCTGTTATAGAAGCTGTAAAAAAACAATTTCCGTCTCATAAAATCATTCTTACTTTTTTCTCGCCTTCTGGTTATGAGGTTCGAAAAAACAACTCTGTAGCAGATGTAACAGTTTATCTTCCATTAGACACCAAGAAAAATGCGGATAGATTTTTAGAATTAGTGCAACCCGATTTAGTTTTTTTTATCAAATACGAATATTGGCCCAATTATTTAGCGGGGCTTAAAAAACGAAATACAAAGACTTATTTAATTTCTGGAATATTAAGAGAAAAGCAACTTTTTTTTAAATGGTATGGTGGTTTTTACAGAGAAGCATTAAACGCTTTCACTTACTTTTTTGTACAAAACGAAAAGTCTAAAAAACTCTTGCAAAGTCTAGGCAAAACAAATGTTTCAATTTCTGGAGATACTCGATTTGACAGAGTGGCTACCATTTTAGAAAAAGAGAATTCATTAGATTTCATTTCTCAATTTAAAGACAACAAAACCACAATTGTTATAGGAAGTTCTTGGCCAAAAGATGAAAACTTATTGATTGATTTTATCAATTCAAACGCAATGAAAATTAAATTTATAATTGCGCCACACAACATCAAGAAAGAACAAATTCAACAATTAAAGAGTAGCATCACTAAAAAAACAGTTTTATTCACTGAAAAAGAAGGACAGAATTTAGCTGATTTTGATGTTTTTATTATTGATACTGTTGGCATTCTAACAAAGATTTATAGCTATGCAGATATTGCTTATGTTGGTGGAGGTTTTGGAAATCCTGGTGTTCACAATTTATTAGAACCAGCTACTTTTGGTGTTCCAATTGTCATCGGACCTAACTATTCTCATTTTCCAGAAGCAACCGCATTAGTCAATATGGAAGGTTGTAGTGTTATAACAAATGCTAAAGAATTAAAAGAAACCTTTATAAACCTAATTCGGAATGATGATATTAGGAATGAAAAAGGACATATTTGCGAAACTTTTGTACAAATGAATAAAGGGGCTACTTCTATAATTTTAAAAAATATTTTAAATGATACATTTTAAACCATTAGTCACTACAGATATAGAAACCATAGTGTTGTTGATGCAGGATTTCTATGCGATAGACAATTATCCTATTGACCTAAAAGTTAGTAAATCTTTATTTAAGGAATTCATTGCCAATGAAAATCTGGGAAAAGCATGGCTTATTTTGAACGAAGATGAAATTGTGGGTTATGTGATTCTAACTTTTATTTTCAGTTTTGAATACCAAGGAAAAATTGCTTTTTTAGATGAATTGTACCTAACCAAACAAGCTAGAGGCAAAGGAATTGGAGGTCAAACTGTATCATTTGTTAAGGATAAAAGTACAGAATTGGGATTAAAATTAATCTACTTAGAAATAGAAAATCACAATCAAAATGCACAAAAATTGTATATTGCCAACGGTTTTGAATTGCATAATCGAAAATTAATGGCCCACAAAATCAAGTAAAATTGCAAACTAAATATATAAACATGAAATTTTTAAAACTATTCCTATTATTATTTGTTATTCAGACACAAGCCCAACAAGGCGGTATGTGGATTCCTTCCTTACTAAAAGGCATGAACGAAACAGAAATGAAAAATCTAGGCATGAAAATGTCTGTGAAAGAGATTTACGATGTAAACCAATCTAGCATGAAAGATGCCGTTCCTCATTTTAACGGTGGTTGTACTTCTGAAGTAATTTCTCCAAAAGGATTAATACTAACCAATCACCATTGTGGATATTCTCAAATTCAATCGCACTCTACAGTAGATCACGATTACCTTGCAGATGGTTTTTGGGCTTATAAAATGGAGGACGAATTACCAAACGAAGGTTTGACCGTAACATTTATTGTAAAAATTGAAGATGTAACGACAGCTGTATTGAACGGAACAGCTACACTTACAAATGAAGCAGAAAAACAGAAAAAAATCCAAGAGAACATTTCAGCATTAAGCAACTCTCTACCAAAGGAAAGTTGGCAAGAAAACAAAATTCGTACATTTTATGAAGGCAATCAATACATGCTTTTTGTAACAGAAACTTTTACGGATGTTCGTTTGGTGGGCGCTCCACCGACCTCAATAGGAAAATTTGGATCAGACACTGACAACTGGGTTTGGCCACGTCATACAGGAGATTTTTCTTTATTCAGAATTTATGCTGACAAAAATAATCATCCAGCAAAATACTCAAAAGACAACGTGCCTTATACACCAAAACACTTTTTACCCATTTCACTTGATGGTGTAGCCGAAGATGATTTTACTTTAGTATTTGGCTATCCAGGAAAAACAAATGAGTATTTACCCGCAGTTGCAATTGAGCAAATTGTAAATGAGTTAAATCCAGCAAAAATAGAAATTAGAGACAAAGCCTTGAAAGTTGCTGATGGTTTTATGCGAAAAGACAATGCTATCAAAATTCAGTATGCTTCAAAATATGCTAGTATTGCTAATTATTGGAAAAAGTGGATTGGAGAAACTCAAGGATTAAAAAAATCAAATGCTGTAGCTGTAAAAAGAGAAGCAGAGAAAGCTTTTCAACAAAAAATAGTTAAAGCAGGGAAAGAAAAAGAATACGGAACACTATTAGCTGATTTCGAAAAAAACTATGCTGCAATCGCTCCTTATGCCGTTGCAAGAGAATATTTTATGGAGACAGTGCAACGCAATACAGAAATGCTTAGCACCGGATTTAAATTATACCAATTAGAACAAGTTTATAACGCTAAAGGCGAACAAGCTTTCAACGACAGAAAAACTAATTTAATTAGTAGTTTGGCAGATTTTTATAAAAACTTTAATGCAACAGTTGACGAAAAAGTTTTTGAACAATTGATTGATTTGTATGCTAATCAATCATCTAAGCAATTTTTACCAAAAGGATTAACGAACATTAATGCTAAAAATTTAGCTTCAGAAATCTATAGTAAATCCAAACTTAAAGATTACGACAGCTTGAAAAAATTACTTTCTGGCGATGCAAAAACTGTAATAGCAAACTTAAATGCAGATCCCGCTTTTATCTTAGTAAAAGAATTATCAGATAAGTACACTAAAGAGATTGCACCAAAATATGATGAAATCAACTTAGAGATCACCGCATTGCAACGTACTTACATGAAAGCACAATTAGAATTAAACACGGACAGCCGTATTTTTCCAGATGCCAATAGTACTTTAAGAGTTACTTACGGAAAAGTAAAAGGATACGAACCTAAAGATGCTACTCTTTATACACCAATAACGTATTTAGACGGTGTAATGGAAAAGTATATTCCTGGAGATTATGAATTTGATGTTCCTGCAAAACTAATTGATTTATACAAAACTAAAGATTACGGTCCGTACAGCGAAAATGGAAAAATGCCAGTGAATTTTATAGGCACCAATCATACTACAGGAGGAAATTCAGGAAGCCCTGCAATTGACGCTTATGGGAATTTAATTGGACTTAATTTTGATCGAGTTTGGGAAGGAACAATGAGCGATATCTATTATGACCCTAGTATTTGTAGAAATATAATGGTTGACATAAGATATGTTTTATTTATTATGGACAAATATGCTGGTGCTAAAAACTTAATTAGCGAATTAAAATTAGTTCACCCAAAACAAGGTAAAACACTAAAAAAGAAGACCTTAAGTAAAAAATAAATTAAAAAAAGGGTTAAATTAGCGATATTAAAAACTAATTTAACCTTTTAATCAACTGGCATAATAATTGCTATTTAAATGAACGTTGGTGAAAAATATTATTTTTTAAAAAAAAAATAAAAATATATTTTACATATTAAAAAATTTATATCTTTGCCACGAATTAATAATTAACCTTTTATAATAAATTAAGATGAAAAAAGTATTTTTAAGTTTAGCTGCTGTTGCTGTATTAACTGTTGTATCATGTAAAAAAGCTGACGCTTCTGCTGAAGAGTCTGCTAACGCTGTTGATTCTGCTGCTATGGTAGTTGATTCTGCTGCTATGGTTGTTGATTCTGCTGCTACTGTAGTTGATTCTGCTGCTGCTGTTGCAACTGATGCTGCTGCTACTGCTACTGAAGCTGCTGCTGAAGTAAAAAAATAATTAGAACTTAAATTCTAAAAATTTTAAAGCCATCCCGCTAAGCGAGATGGCTTTTTTATTTCCTATCACTAGACTTCATAAAGAAACAAAGTGATTAATAAAAAAAAAGAGAATGTCTTTACTAATAAAGACATTCTCTTTTTTTATTAATCAACAACAAGGTTAGTCCTGAAAAATAAAATCATTGCCTGAAAAATCTAATATTTCAGAAACCGATCCATAACGTACAATTTCATCGATCCCTTTTTGCAAACGCAATGAAGTTGTATATTTTCTACTAGTGGCAAAATGAACGCCATCCAACATTAGTTTAAAATAGAATTTTCCAGTTGAGGATTTAAATTTTAAAAAATCTGCTGTTTCTATTTCACGCTTAAATCTTTCAATATCTTCTTCACACTCAAACTTAAGCTCATAACTGAGACTAGTAAAAACCACTTTCCCTTTTCTAGAAGTAAAAACAAATTTATACTCATCATTAAATCTTCTACTAATAACAAAAGCCCCCATAATTTACTTTAAATAAATTTGACAATCAAACCGAATAAACACATCACTACTCGCTTCATTTTTTAAATTATGACATATCACCCATAAACTTCTTTATCTACTATAAAACACAGTCATTTGATGCTAAAAACTAATTATAACATTAGTTAATGTAATTTACTAGGCACGATAAAACATAGAGATTGTATTACTTTGAATTACACCAATAAATCTGAAGTAGTCATTTTATAAAATAAAAAAAGCTCCAAACATAGTTTGAAGCTTTTTTAGTACTCAGAGCGGGACTTGAACCCGCACGAACATTGCTGTTCACTGGATTTTAAGTCCAGCGTGTCTACCAATTTCACCATCCGAGCATTATGTGGTGTGGAGCGAAAAACGGGGCTCGAACCCGCGACCTCGACCTTGGCAAGGTCGCGCTCTACCAACTGAGCTATTTTCGCATTTTCAATTCTTTAAAAGAACCACAATACTTGTTGTGTATTGCGGATGCAAATTTAGGACTTTTATTGAGTTACGCAAGATTTTTTTATAAAAAAATACAATAAAAAAGCTAAACTTCTGATAACCTATTATTTAAAAACAATAAAATTATTTCCTAACTAACATTCTCTTAATTTCATTGAGTTTCATCAAGGCCTCCATAGGGGTAATGGTATTTATATCTAGATTTAAAATCTCTTCTTTTATCTCTTCTAACAAAGGATCATCTAAATTAAAGAAACTCATTTGCATTTCGTCTTTAGCCTCTTTAATTCCATTTAAGGCATCACTAGAATGATTTTTCTCTAATTTTTTCAAAAGCTTTTGCGCTTTCAAGATTACTATTTGTGGCATTCCGGCCATTTTCGCCACATGTATTCCAAAACTATGAGCACTCCCTCCTTTTACTAATTTTCGAATAAAAAGAACAGTGTCTTTGAGTTCCTTTACTGCCACGTTATAGTTTTGAATTCTAGGTAAAGATTCACTCATTTCATTCAATTCGTGGTAATGGGTAGCAAACAAGGTTTTAGGTCTTGAAGGATGCTCATGCAAAAACTCTGCAATTGCCCAAGCAATAGAAATTCCGTCATAGGTACTAGTTCCTCTTCCGATCTCATCTAACAATACCAAACTTCTATCTGAAATATTATTCAAAATTGAAGCCGTTTCATTCATTTCGACCATAAAAGTAGATTCACCCATCGAGATATTATCACTCGCTCCTACTCTAGTAAATATCTTATCAACAATACCCATTCTAACACTCTCTGCAGGAACAAAACTTCCCATTTGAGCCAACAGTACTATTAAGGCAGTTTGACGCAAAATAGCCGACTTACCAGACATATTAGGACCGGTAATCATAATAAGCTGTTGGGTTTCTCTATCCAAGAAAACATCATTGGCAATATACGGAGTACCTACCGGCAATTGTTTTTCGATAACAGGATGTCTTCCGTTTTTAATTTCTAGTTCGAATGTCTCATCTAATTCTGGGCAAACGTAATTATTTTCTATGGCGAGTTGCGTAAAAGAACACAAGCAATCCAACTGCGCTACCAAGTTTGCATTCATCTGGACTGGCTTAATATAAGTAGCAATCCAACCAACCAATTGCTCGAACAACTCTGCTTCAATTTTATGAATTTTCTCTTCAGCTCCTAGTATTTTTGTTTCGTATTCTTTAAGCTCTTCCGTAATGTAACGCTCAGCATTAACTAAAGTTTGCTTGCGAATCCATTCCGCTGGAACTTTATCCTTATGCATGTTTCTCACTTCTATATAATAGCCAAAAACATTATTAAAGGAGATTTTTAGTGAAGAAATTCCCGTTGCTAGAGATTCTCTTTTTTCAATTCCGTCTAAGAATTCCTTACCAGAAGTTGATATAGCGCGCAAATCATCCAATTCTGCATGAACGCCTTTAGCAATAGCATTTCCTTTAGCAATAGCTACCGGAGCATCTTGATTCAATACCGTTTTTATTTTCTCACGCAACAATTCGCAACTATGCAAACTATCACCAATAATTTTTACTGCTTCTTGCGGACTTTGCAAGGCTAAATCTTTAATCGGAATAATAGCATCCAATGATTCTTTTAGATAAACCACCTCACGAGGAGATACTTTTCCGGCTGCTATTTTAGAAATTAAACGTTCTAAATCAGATATTTGTTTGATTTGATTTTGAATATTCTTTAAAACATCTTGATTGGCTTTCAAATAAGAAACCACCTCATGACGACTTTTTATTTTAACACTATCTTTCAAGGGCAGAGCCAACCACCTTTTTAGCAAGCGGCCTCCCATTGGCGAAAGCGTTTTATCAATAACATCCAACAAAGTAACAGCATTTGGATTGTAACTGTGATATAATTCGAGATTACGAATTGTAAAACGATCCATCCAAACATAAGCGTCTTCGGCAATGCGCTGAATACTCGTAATGTGTTGCACTCTATTGTGTTGCGTTTCAGAAAGATAATATAAAATTGCTCCCGAGGCAACAACGCCCTCTTTAAGATCTTCTACTCCAAACCCTTTCAAAGAAACGGTTTGAAAATGCTTTGTTAAGGTTTCAAAAGCATAATCTTCCTTATAGATCCAATCTTCTAAATAAAAACTATGGTAATCCTCTCCAAAAGTTTCTCGGAAATCATTCTTATTATTTTTTGGAATTAAAACCTCACTAGGATTAAAATTCTGTAACAGCTTATCTATATATTCTGCGTTTCCTTGAGCCGTTAAGAATTCACCTGTAGATACATCCAAAAAAGAGATTCCTATTGATTTATTGGCAAAGAAAATAGCAGCCAAAAAGTTATTTGTTTTAGACTGTAAAACCTCATCATTCATAGAAACACCAGGGGTAACAAGCTCAGTAACTCCTCTCTTAACTATTGTTTTAGTCATTTTGGGATCTTCTAGCTGATCGCAAATTGCTACACGAAGTCCTGCTTTGACTAGTTTTGGCAAATAGGTGTTTATAGAGTGGTGCGGAAAACCAGCCAAGGCAGTCTCTGTTTCTGAACCTGCTCCACGTTTGGTTAGAGTAATACCTAAAATCTTTGAAGCCCGTACTGCATCATCACCAAAAGTCTCATAAAAATCCCCAACACGAAACAACAAACAAGCATCAGGATACTTTCGTTTAATCTCGTTATACTGCTTCATTAAAGGCGTTTCCTTAACCAATTTATCTTTAGATGCCAACTTACTTTATTTTAAAAATGAATGAAAAAAATTCTGTGAGCGAATTTATAGATTTATAGTCAATTATTAAAGATCCAAAAAAATATTAATGATTTTTAAGATGAAATTAAGCTATTGGCATGATTTTTTCTTTAAATTTGTCAAACCAATTAAAAAAAACAAATAAAATGAAAAAGATAATTACACTAGCATTATTACTAGTTGTAGGAGTTACGGCTTCTAACGCTCAAGAAACTTCAAAAGCACCTAAGAAAATCAAAGCTAAAACTACAGCAGTTGCAAAAATTGAAGGTGCAGGAATGGTTTTTCAAACAGAAACTATTGATTACGGAACTGTTGCTTATAATTCTGATGGTAAACGTGAATTTATATTTACTAACAACGGAAACAAACCATTAATCATTACTAATGCACAAGGTTCATGTGGTTGTACAGTTCCTACTTATCCAAGAGAACCAATTGCTCCAGGAGCAAAAGGAGTTATTGGAGTAAAGTATGATACTTCTAGAGCAGGACAATCATTTAATAAAACAGTAACTTTGACAACTAACGCTGTTGAACCAACTAAAGTACTTACAATTAAAGGAAATGTTTTAGCAGCTGATGCCGCAAAAAGCTAACTAATATAAATTAATAAGAAGAAAGCTTCCCTTCAATAGGAAGCTTTTTTTTTGAATAATACCCAAAATATGAGAAAGCTTGAAAATAGCGAATTAAATCGAAAATCTGTTGAAGGTTTCAAAGAATCCAAAAAAACGCCGATTATTTTAATATTAGATGACATTCGTAGTTTACACAACATTGGTTCTGTTTTTAGAACAGCAGATGCTTTTTTGATCGAAAAAATATACCTCTGTGGCATTACTGCTACGCCTCCCAACAAAGAAATACATAAAACGGCTCTTGGAGCTACAGAAACAGTTGCATGGGAACATCATCAAAACGTTCTTGAAGTTATAGAAAACTTAAAAAAGGAAAACGTAATGACGCTCGCTATAGAACAAGTAGAAAGCGCTGTTTTTCTTCAGGATTTTAAAGTTGAAAACAAAAAGAAGTATGCTTTAGTTTTTGGAAATGAGGTTTATGGAGTTTCTCAGGAAGCAGTTGCACTATGTGATGGATCAATTGAAATTCCACAATTGGGAACCAAACATTCTTTAAACATTTCAGTTAGTGCCGGAATTGTAGTTTGGGATTTATTTTTTAAAATCAAGCAGTTAGAAAATAAGGTAGATTAGAAAATGTGAAAATTAATATTTTCTACTGATTTGTTTTCTTTTGAATTTCATCTAAAATAAAAAGGTAGTCTTCTTGATTTTTAACGAAATCCCTATCGGAAACATCAATTATCAAAACGTTTAGTTCCGTTTGAGATTTTATATAATCCAAATAGCCATTATTAATCTTATCTAGATAATCTGCAGGTATTTCTTGTTCGTAACTTCGTCCTCTTTTTTTTATGTTTTGAAGCAAACGCTCTGAATTTTGATATAAATAAACATACAAATCGGGCTTTGGCATTTCTTTATAGATGATATCAAATAGATTGCGATACAAGCGATACTCATCATCAGCCAAGGTAATTTTAGCAAAAATTAGCGATTTAAAAATATGATAATCTGCAACTATAAAGTCTTTGAACAAATCAAATTGAGCTAAATCATCTGATAATTGTTGGTATCGATCTGCTAAGAATGACATTTCTAAAGGAAAAGCATATCGGTTTTGATCTTTATAAAATTTAGGTAAAAAAGGGTTATCCGCAAAACGTTCTAAAACAGTTTTTGCATTAAAATCCTCTGCAATTTTAGTAGCTAAAGTTGTTTTTCCCGCTCCGATATTCCCTTCAAAAGCAACATAATTAAATTGCTCTAAAGGAATATTTCCCAAAGGGCTTTTTAAATTTTGAACTATTTTACATTCACTTTCATCAAGAGAAAATTCTAATAATTCTACAATATTTTTTTTAAAAATAGGATGCTTCCAATCTAGATTTAAATCCCGAATTGGCAATAGAACAAATTTCCTATCTTGCATCAAAGGATGCGGAATCTGTAACTTTTCAGAATTAATTATTGCTTCATCAAATGCAATAATATCAACATCAATAATTCTAGATTGATATCCTGGAACTACGCCACGAACTCTTCCCAACTTTTTTTCTACTTTTAGAACTTGCGACAAAATTTTAGAAGCAGAACTTGTTGTATGCATCATTAAAGCACAATTGTAAAAAGCATCACTATCAAAACCCCAAGAAGGACTTTCGTATAACTTAGAAACCTTAATTACAGTTCCTATTTCTTGATGAATTAATGCTATACAGTTCTCAATAGTTTCCAGTCGATTGCCTTGATTACTCCCTAGCGATAAAATGACCTGATGTTGTGATTTCATATTAACCGCAAATTAACTAAAACAAATTTAGATAAGTCGCATCTTTATAAAGCTTGTTAATAACTAATTTTAGAATTATAACCTTTAAATTTGTAACATATTAAGCGCATCGAATACTTATTAAAAAAACACAAATATGAAATTTTTAGGAAATGTATTAGCGACCATCATAGGGATTTTTGTATTCTTTATGTTGTTCTTCTTTGGAATATTACTTATTGGAGCCGCTTTTGGTGGCGAATCTGAAGTTGTTACTGTAAAAAGCAACTCCGTAATCGAATTGAATTTAGACAGAATACAAAATGACTATACAGGAAAATATAAAGATCCTTGGGTCACTATCTTTTCAGATAACAAAAAAATAGGATTAACTGATATCATTAATTCAATTGAAAAAGCAAAAACAGATACTGATATCAAAGGAATATCTATCTTAAATGACAATTCATCCTTAGGAATGGCACAAAGCAAAGCACTTAGAGATGCGCTAGAAAGCTTTAAAAAATCTGGAAAATTTGTAATGGCTTATGCTAATTCATATTCACAAAAAGAATATTACTTAAACTCTGTTGCCAATACGATTTACATAAATCCTGTAGGCGATATGGATTTTAAAGGTCTCTCGGCAGAAATTATGTTTTTCAAAGACTTTCAAGAAAAAACTGGCCTTAAAATGGAAGTTATTCGTCATGGTAAATACAAAAGCGCAGTAGAACCCTTTTTAGAAAATAAAATGAGTGATGCCAATAGAGAACAAACTACAGCATTACTAAATTCGGTTTGGAGTTCTGTCGTTTCTGATATTTCTAAAAGCAGAAACATTTCAGTTACCAAATTGAATGAAATTGCAAATGGACTTTTGGCTCGAACACCAGAAATGGCAAAGGCAGAAAAACTAGTTGACATTATCGCTTATGAAGACGTGTACCACAGCGCTATCAAAAAAGCATTGAAAGTTGCTGAAAATGAAGACTACAACAAAGTAAACATAACCGATTATGCTCAAAAAATAGCCACAACAGCTCAGTCTTTTGACAGTAAGGATGAAATTGCAATTATTTACGCACAAGGAGAAATTATGAGTGGCGAAGGTGATGTAAACGTTATTGGCGAGGGTTCTATGCGTCGTTCTTTACAACAAGCCAGAAAAAATAAAAATGTTAAAGCAATTGTACTCCGTATTGATAGTCCAGGAGGAAGTGCATTGACTTCTGATTTGATTTGGAGAGAAATAGAATTAACCAAGAAAGTAAAACCAATAGTGGTTTCGATGGGTAATTATGCTGCTTCTGGCGGATATTATATTGCTTGTAATGCGAATACCATTTTTGCAGAGGCAAACACGATAACAGGTTCTATTGGTGTTTTTGGTGTACTTCCTAACTTTACTGCATTAGCAACTAAAATAGGAATCAACACTGAACAAGTTAAAACGCATGAAAATGCGGCAAATTATAGTCCATTTGTCCCTATTGACGAAAATTTTAAAGCAGTGACATTAGAAGGTGTAGAACACATTTACAAAACTTTTGTAACGCATGTTGCAGAAGGTAGAAAAATGACATTTGACCAAGTAGATGCTATTGCACAAGGTAGAGTTTGGACAGGTTCCGAAGCGTTAAAAATTGGTTTGGTAGATAAAATTGGCGGACTAAATGATGCTATTGCAAAAGCGGCCTCTTTAGCTAAAATCACCAAATATAGCACTCAAAATTATCCAGAGTATCAGAAAAATTTGGATGATTTATTAGCTAATTTGCCTTTTGCTACCTCTAAAGCAACTTTTATAAAAGAAGAAATTGGAGAAGATAATTATCGCATTTTACAAGAAATTAAAAGATTGCAAACTAGATCAGGAGTTCAGGCTATAATGCCTTTTGAAATTAATATCAATTAATTTTTATACTACTTAACTACAATCCGTTTGAAAGAAATTTTAAACGGATTTTTTTATTTTAATTTTAGCCCTATCAAGCTAGAGTCGATATAATACTAATGCAATAGACACTAGTAAATTATAATTACTATTTTTGCTACAATTACATACATTATTATTGCCTTATAAATCTAAACAAAACTAAATTATGTTAAAAACAATATTAAAAGTTATTGGCGCCTTCATCATACTTTTTCTGATTGCTTTATTTACTATTCCTTATTTTTTTCAGGATCAGATAAAAGCAAAAATTGCGGAAGCTATCAACGAAAAAGTTGATGCAAAAGTTAGCTTTTCGGATGTAGATTTAAGCTTAATAAAAAATTTTCCTGGTGCTAATGTTACCATCAGCAAATTGGCAATTATAAACAAAGCTCCTTTTGAAGGTGACACACTAGTATCATTAGGCGAGCTTAATTTAAAAATGTCTATTAAAGAATTATTTAAAGATAAAAAAGAAGCGATTAATATTGATGGAATTTCATCAAAAAACGGATTAATCAATATCATTTTCAATAAAGAGGGAATTGGTAATTTTGATATTGCTCTAAAAAATAAAGAGACAAAAGACGAAGGGAAAAGCGATCCTTTATTATTAAAAATTAAAGATTACAAAGTAGAAAATTTTCAATTTCGCTATTTTGATGAAACATCCAAAATAAAAATGGTTATTGATAGTTTAAATCATCAAGGAAATGGAGATTTTGCTTCGCAGAAATTAGATTTAGTCACTAAATCAACTGCAAAAGTTTCATTAGACATGGATAAAGTCAACTACATGAAAAATGTTGCCTTAACCCTAGATGCAGTTTTAGGTATTGATTTAGAAAAAAGTAAATATACTTTTAAAGAAAATAAAGCGCTTATTAATCAGTTGCCTTTGCAATTTGATGGTTTCATTCAAATGGTAGAAGCGGGTCAAGTTTATGATTTGAAATTTAAAACGCCAACTTCTTCATTCAAAAACTTCTTAGGAGTAATTCCTGCGGCTTATTCTGCCAGTTTAGACAATGTAAAAACAACAGGTGATTTTACAGTTGTAGGATTTGCAAAAGGATTGTATTCTGATACAAGTGTACCAAAATTCAATATTGATATTAATTCAAAAAACGCCTCATTTAAATATCCTGACTTACCAAAAACAGTTGAAAATATAATTATTGATACTAAAATCATAAATGAAACAGGAATTCTAAATGACACTTACGTAAACATTGGTCAGCTATCTTTTAGAATAGACCAAGATGTTTTTAATGCAAAAGCAAAGATTACAAATGTTACGCAGAACGCAATCGTTGATGCTGCATTAAAAGGAACCATAAACTTGGCTAATTTAACAAAAGCGTATCCTGTTAAATTAGACAAACCTTTATCTGGAATTTTAAAAGCTGATGTTACGACTAAATTTGATATGGAATCGGTTGAGAAGAGTCAATATCAAAACATTAATAATGCGGGAACAATGAGCTTATCTGGTTTTAAATACGCAGATGAGAACGGAAAAACCATGAATATTAGTACTGCGTTGGTTCAATTTAACCCAAGTCAAGTTAACTTGAAACAATTTGATGCCACTACTGGAAAAAGCGACATTAGTGTAACAGGAATTCTAGAGAATTTCTATGGTTTTATATTCAGAAACCAAGAATTAAAAGGAAATTTCTTTATGAACTCGAAACAATTAGCTGTTGATGATTTTATGACTAAAGGAGAAGAGTCTAAAACCGATGCTAAAAAAGCAGAAGCAATGAAAATTCCTGCTTTCTTAAATTGTACGCTTACCGCAAAAGCGACTACGGTTTTATATGACAATTTAACCCTGAAAGATGTTTCTGGAAAACTGATCGTAAAAGATGAAAAAGTAACTTTAGAAAACGTAAAAACTTCCATATTTGGTGGTACAATCGGTTTGAGCGGAGACGTTTCGACTAAAGGAAAAATTCCGACATTCGACATGAATTTGAATTTGAATCAAGTGGATATTGCTCAGACTTTTACCCAACTGGATATGTTGAAAAAAATAGCACCAATTGCAGGAATTGTGAATGGAAAATTAAATTCGACTATTAAATTAAATGGAAATCTTGATGCAACTGAGTTTACTCCTGATTTAAAAAGTATAACTGGTGATTTATTAGGGCAACTACTTTCTACCACTGTAAACTCTAGCAATTCAACTTTATTGACAGCATTGAGTTCTAATATTAAATTTATTGATGTAAGTAAAATTAACTTGAATGACATCAAAGCTGCTATTACTTTCAAAGATGGAAAAGTAAATGTAAAACCTTTTGACATAAAATATCAAGATATAAAAGCAACAATAGGCGGAACACATGGCTTTGACCAAACTATGAATTATAACTTAAAGTTTGATGTTCCTGCAAAATATTTAGGTTCAGAGGTAAATGCTTTAATTGCAAAATTAGCACCAGCAGATGCAGCAAAAATAGAAAGCTTTCCTGTAACCGCCATGTTAGTAGGTAATTTTACAAATCCCAAGATTACAACCGACATTAACAGTGCCGTAACTAAACTTACAACACAATTAGTGAATCAGCAAAAGGATCGTTTAGTAAAACAAGGAACCTCAGCATTGACAGATTTGTTAAATAAAAACAAAAAACCTGGAGATACCGTTAAAACAGTTATTCCGGCAACAAAAGAGGAAGTAAAAGCAAAAGTAAATGAAGAGGTAAAAAAGAAAGCAGCTGATGTATTGAATGGTTTTTTCAATAAAAAGAAAAAAGTAGCCGATACAACAAAGGTGAATTAAAAATTGAGTTATTTTAAAAAAGGCTAAAAAGTAAATTACTTTTTAGCCTTTTTTTTATACGTTTATGTTTACAATATATCCTTCTGAACTACGAACATTGAATACAGTTCCGTCATCAAAAATTAAATACTGCCCTTTTATACCTTTTAATTTTCCTTGAAATTGTGGTGTTTTATCTAAACTTAAACTAGCCACTTTCGTTGGATATTCTAAAACAGGATAATGCATTTCATACAGATCATTTTTTTGACTAAAGAAATATTCTTGCACTTCTGTTGGAATTAATTTTTCTAACTTCAATCTTTCTGCAATCAAATCTACATGTTCTACTGAATTAGTTAGCATTTTTCTCCAATTCGTTTTATCGGCATAATGATTCTTCAAGGCAACTTCTGTAATTCCAGCCAAATATCGATTGGGAACTTCAACAATAGAAATCGCTTCATTAGCGCCTTGATCAATCCATCGTGTGGGCATTTGAGTTTTTCTAGTTACACCTACTTTCACTTCACTTGACAAAGCTAGATACACAATGTGTGGCTGCAACTGTACTTTCTCTTCATAGGCTAAATCTCTGTCGGCAATACCCAAATGAGCCGTGCTTAATTCCGGTTTCATAATCCAATCTCCAACCGAAGCACTTGAATAAAAGCAATCATAGCAAAAACCTTGACGAAATATTTTTTTCTTTTTACCACAATTCAAACATTGGTAACCCACAAAGTTAATCTCTATATTTTTATCCAATAATTGATTAACATTTAGAAAACTATTTTCGAAAACCAAGTAATATTGTATTGGATTTCCAAATTCGGTTTGCATTTTGGTTAGAACACCTTCGTAAGTCATTGCGATTATTTATAGTTGTTGAATGAAAGTAAACTTATGATTTAAACTCACTTTGTAGAACACAATATGTTCTTTTGTAATTGTGATATTCAATCTTTAGTACAATATAGAAGTGTTTTTTATAAAAAAACACTATTTTTGATACTTTGACAAAGTTAGTATTTGTCAATCGATATTCAAATCTTAAATTAACAATCGTTACTCTAAAATCAGAAATCTAAATGCCACTAACCATAATCAATTCGTTTGCTTCTTGGGTTCTCAAACAACGAATCCATCAAATCGAACTTTTCTTGAAATACCCAAATGAAGTTCAAGAAGAATTACTTATGAATTTAGTGCAGTCCTCAAAAAACACGGTAATTGGTAAAAAATACGATTATACTTCTATCAATTCCTACGCTACTTTTGCAGCTCGAATTCCAATTTCTTGTTATGAAGAATTACAACCCTTGATAGAAAGGACGCGTCAAGGAGAACAAAATGTTTTTTGGGAAGAGCCGATAAAATGGTTTGCTAAGTCTAGCGGAACTACCAATGCCAAAAGCAAATTTATTCCGGTAAGCAACAAAGCATTAGAAGAGTGCCATTATAAAGGAAGTAAAGATTTATTGTGTTTGTATTTAAATAACAACGAAGATTCTTCACTTTTTACTGGTAAAAGTTTACGCTTAGGCGGAAGCTCACAGATTTACGAAGACAATGATACTTTTTTTGGTGATTTATCGGCGATTTTAATTGAAAACATGCCAATTTGGGCAGAATTCAGTAGCACACCAAGTAATAAAATTTCGTTGATGAGCGAATGGGAATCTAAAATAGCTGCCATTATAAATGAAACCAAAAATGAAAATGTAACTAGTTTTGCCGGTGTTCCTTCTTGGATGTTAGTTTTAATGAATAAAATGCTAGAGGAAACGGGCAAAGGAAATTTACTTGAAATTTGGCCTAATCTAGAAGTATATTTTCATGGAGGAGTAAATTTCGAACCTTATCGAGAACAATATCAAAAAATATTACCCAAAAAAGATTTCAAATACTACGAAATATACAATGCCTCCGAAGGTTTTTTTGCCATTCAGGATGTAAACAATTCTAGTGATTTATTGTTAATGTTAGATTATGGAATATTTTATGAATTTATTCCGATGGACACATTTGGAACACCCAACCAAAAAGTAATTCGATTAGCAGACGTAGAATTATTCAAAAATTACGCTTTAGTAATTACTACTAATTCTGGATTATGGCGTTATTTAATAGGCGATACCGTTCGTTTCACTTCATTAAACCCATATCGCATTCGGGTTACGGGTAGAACCAAACATCACATTAATGTTTTTGGCGAAGAATTGATGGTCGAAAACACCGATCAGGCTATTGCCAAAGCGTGCCGATTGACTAATACACAAGTTGTTGATTATACTGTAGCACCCGTATTTATGGAAGGTAAAGAAAAAGGCGCTCACGAATGGATGATTGAATTTAAAGAAAACCCACAAGACCTAACTAATTTTCAAAAAATATTAGACGAAGCGATACAATCTCTAAACTCTGATTACGAAGCCAAAAGACACAATAATATGACGCTAAATCCGCTAATAATAAATGTAGCACGCAAACATTTATTTTACGACTGGCTGAAAGATCACAATAAACTGGGCGGACAACACAAAATCCCTAGATTGTCTAATCATAGAGATTATTTGGAACAGTTGAAAAGTATGCAGTTTAGTATCGTAGTTTAAATTTATAGATTTATAAAGGAAAATTTACTGATTGGTTTGATTACTTTTTTTATACATTACTCCATCATATCAATATGTCGGTCATGGTATCCTAAAAGATATAGAACACCATCCAATCCTAAGCTTGAAATAGAACTTCCTGCTTTTTCTTTAACGGATGGTTTAATATACATTGGCTGTATGGCAGCTTTTTTTGACTAATTATTATAATTTTGTAAAATACCGTATCGAAATGATTAGGGTATTTTACGTTTTAAAAAAACATGAAAAAAACAAGAAAAAAAATAGACGAAGCAAGAATAAAATTGAATAATGCAAAATTCATGCTTTTTATGATTTTGATATTTATTGGATTATATATTGTCTTTAATATAGCAAATAATACAATTGATTTTCCATCAATTATTATTTTCATTGTCATTTTATATTTTCATCAACAAACTAAAAATAAATATAAACTACTTGAGAGGAAAGATGAACTGCCTTCTAATCTGAAACAAGAAAAATAGTTACATAATTCTAGTAGCACTCATTTTTAACTTTGTATTAATTCTAAAGAAAAATTAAACAACTTTAATTTTTTTTCCAATAACAATAATTTATTGTAAATTTTTAAACGTCTAAACAAATGAGATTTAAATGATTATTTAAATTTATATTATTGTTTTTATCCGTGGTTTTATTAAATATAATACTGAATAAATTCATAATTACAACAGAAATATTATACAACTCCCTCTCTGACAAACTTAGTAATCAACAAATAGAGAAAATTTTTAAATTTAAAATGCAGTGGCAATGGGTGGGTTATCTAATTATCCCTATAGTACTACTAATCAAAACAAGCCTAATAGCAAGTGTACTGTATATGGGTACATTTTTCTTCAGCAAAACAACAGTTACATTTAAACAATTATGGGGTTTTGTAATTACAGCAGAGTTTGTATTTCTATTAATCCCTATATTTAAAATCATCTGGTTTTATTTTTTCCAAACGATTTATAATTTAGAAGATATCCAATATTTTTATCCATTGTCTGCATTGAGTATTGTGGGATATCAAGGTCTAGAACCTTGGTTGATTTATCCTTTCCAAGTACTTAATTTATTTGAAGTGGCCTACTGGCTACTTCTCGCTTATTTTATTGGTAAAATTACCGAAACGAATATGGATCGCGGGCTAAAAATTGTGGCTTCCAGTTATGGCAGTGCTTTATTGCTGTGGGTCGTGGTCATCATGTTTTTTACTTTGAATTATTCCTAAAAAAGCAAAATGAAAAAATATCTTAAATTACTAATACCATTAATTTTTATTAGTTTGTTAACTTTTTTGGGCTACCAAATAGTGACTAAAATAAACCATAAAAAAGAAGTGGCAGCCAACATAAAAACCATTCCTACTTTTAAGTATCAAAATATAAATGGTGAACAATTTTCCAATAATAATTTAAAAGTAGACACCCCAACTCTCTTTATCTACTTCAACAGTGAATGCGAGTACTGTAATGAAGAGACAAAAATGATACAAGAACGTATAGATCAATTCACACCAAATCAACTTGTCTTTGTTTCGTTTGAAAAGCCTGAAAAAATAGAATCTTTTGCTAAAAAATACAACCTTCAAAATTATGATAACATTCATTTTGTATGTGACACTAAAGTTACTTTCGCTACTACCTTTGATGTTCAATCTTTGCCTTGCTTAGTTTTATATGATAAAAAACAACAACTAATTGAGAAAATAAAAGGGCAAACTAAGGTAGAGGTTTTGCTAAAAAAACTACAACAAAAAATATGACATTCCTCCTTTGTCAGACTTGAGCGAAGCGAACAGGCGAAGCAATGACAAAATGAAGCAATAGCAAACTAAAATAATGACTACAAAGCATATCGAAAAAACCCATACACTACAGCTCGACCAATCTGATTGTGGTGTTGCGTGTTTATTGTCCATCATTAAATTATATGGCGGCAAGCAATCTATTGAAAAGTTACGTGAATTAAGCGGAACTACCAAACAAGGCACAACCTTACTTGGTTTGTATCAAGTTGCTAATGAATTAGGATTTAATGCCGAGGGTTGCGAAGCAGATATACAAGCGTTAATTGATCACAAACAACCGGTAATACTTCATGTAGTAATAGAAGAGAAACTACAACATTACGTGGTTTGTTATCAATATGATGACCAAAAAGGTTTCTTAATTGGCGATCCTGGTAAGGGAATTCATTATTTATCGGCAACTGAATTAGATGAAATTTGGGTTTCAAAAAGCTGTTTAACATTAGAACCCAATGAAAACTTTGTTAAAGAAACTGAAGTCAAAAATGCGCAACAAAAGTGGTTTTTAGCATTACTAGAACCAGACTATAAATTACTTTGGATAAGTGTGCTACTTGGTGTTTTTGTGGCAGGTTTAGGAATGGCCATGTCTTTGTTTTCTCAAAAACTAATTGATGACATTTTACCTTCGCATAAAATTAACAAACTGATCTCTGGAATTGTATTATTGGCTATATTGCTTTTGGCACGAGTTGGAATTTCGGTATTGCGAGAGTTTTTCCTACTACAACAATCTAAAGATTTCAATAATCGCATTAATTTTCAGTTTTTTTCCTCTTTGCTTCATCTTCCAAAACCTTTTTTTGATACGCGAAAAATAGGGGAATTAGTTGCTCGACTGAATGACACACAAAGAGTTCAGCGAGTGATTAAGATGCTGGCAAGCAGCTTAGTAATTGATGTATTAGTTTCTATTATTTCGTTAGTTTTCTTGTTCGGTTACTCATGGAAATTAGGTTTAATTTCACTATTGACCATGCCTGTCTATTTTTACATTATTTATAGAAGTAACAAAGCCATAATTGAAGCACAAAAATCAGTTATGCAAAGTTACGCCTTTAACGAAAGCAATTATATCAATACTATTCAAGGAATTTCTACTATAAAAAACGATAACAAACAAGCGGTTTTTAGCAAAACCAATGAAATGATTTTTGAGAACTTCCAAGAAAAACTACTTCATTTAGGAAAAATAAATATTCGCCTTTCCTGGCAATCAGGACTGGCAAGTGTTTTCTTTTTGACCGGAGTTTTAATTTACACCTCTATTCAAGTTTTCAACAAAGAAATTAAATTAGGGGAATTAATGGCGATTTTAGGGATCGTAGGTTCCTTATTACCATCAATTGCAAATCTAGCATTGATATCAATACCTATCAATGAAGCCAAAATTGCTTTCACTAGAATGTTTGAATTTGCTTCTATCGAAAAAGAAAAAGAAGAAGGTGTTGCAATCGATGAAATTAAAAGTGTTTCATTAACAAATCTATCTTTTCGATTCGCGGGACGAAGTGAATTATTTTCGAACGTTAATATTAAAATAGAAAAAGGAAAACTAACGGCAATTGTGGGAGAAAGCGGTAGCGGGAAAAGTACAATTGGTCAAATATTACAACGCTTTTATAATTTTGAAAAAGGAACTATTACCGTTAATAATACATACCAACTATCTGAAATTGAATTACAAAGCTATCGCAAATTGATAGGCGTAGTTCCGCAAGATATAATCATCTTCAATGGCAATGTGATTGATAATATTTTACTTGGAGCAACTGAAACTCCAGAGAACATAATTTCATTCCTTACTGAATATGGTTTTGAAGCTTACTTTAATCAATTGCCACAAGGATTAGCAACGATAGTGGGAGAAGAAGGAATTAATTTATCAGGTGGACAAAAACAAATTATAGCTTTAGCTAGAGTATTATATAAAAAACCGCAGTTTTTAATTTTAGATGAAGCGACATCGGCAATGGATAGAAACACAGAGAATTTCTCTATGGCGTTATTAGCCAAAATAAAACCTAGCTGTGCTATTTTCTTTATCTCACATCGCTTGAATACCTTGAAAAAAATTGCAGATACTATTTACGTTCTCGAAAATGGGACACTATCAACCACTGGAAATCATGAAGAGTTGATGGAAACTACTAATTTTTATAGTGAATATTGGCAAGACTAAATAAATTTCATATAACAAAGAATTATGTTTAACTAGCGCATTTAATTAGAGTAATTGAAGAGCATGCAATTGGAGAAGGTATAGTTGTATAATTGAAATAATTCGAACTTTACTCCTCCTCCATCATATCAATATGCCTGTCGTGATATCCTAAAAGATACAAAACTCCATCGAGACCTAAACTAGAAATAGAACTTCCTGCTTTTTCTTTTACGGTTGGTTTTGCATGAAAAGCAATTCCTAAACCAGCCAAACTTAGCATTGGTAAATCATTAGCGCCATCTCCTACTGCTATCGTTTGATTAATATGTATCCCTTCTTTATCTGCAATAGCTTGCAAATATTCGGCTTTCTTTTTGCCATCTACAATTTCGCCGAGATAATTCCCTGTCAATTTACCATCAATAATTTCGAGTTCGTTTGCGTGAACATAATCGATTCCTAATTCCTTCTGTAAGTATTTACCAAAAAACGTAAAACCACCAGATAAAATAGCCGTTTTATAACCGTAATATTTCAAGGCTTTCATCAAGCGATGCGCTCCTTTTGTGATTGGTAAATTTTCTGCAACATTTTGCAATACATCTTCGCTTAGCCCCTTTAATAACGCCATACGCTGTTTAAAACTTTCACTAAAATCTATTTCGCCGTTCATAGCTGCTTCGGTGATCGCACGAACTTGTTCTCCTACACCTGCTAATTCTGCTAATTCGTCTATAACTTCAGTTTGTATCAAAGTAGAATCCATATCGAAACAAACTAAACGGCGGTTTCTACGATACATATTATCCTCCTGAAAAGAAATATCAACGTTTAAGGTTCGTGAAATTTCCATAAAACTAGCCGTCATAAAAGTTTTATCTACTATTGTACCGGTTACGGAAAGTTGAATACAAGAACGAGGAAATTCTTCTTTTTCAACAATAGAAACCCGACCTGTTAATCTTTTAATGGCATCAATATTTAACTTTTGATTGGACAAAATTCTTGTCACAGCCGCCAATTGAACAGCAGTAAGTGTTTCTCCCAAAACATTGATGCTGTAACGTTGTTGGCGTTGCCCTTTTACCCAAATTTCATAATCAGCAATAGAGATCGGAATAAACTTAACTTTAACTTCCAATTCATAAGCTTTAAATAACAAATCTTTCAATACAGGCGCAGAAGTGGATCCCGCTTTTATTTCAAATAAAATCCCTAAAGAAAGTGTGTCATGAATATCAGCTTGACCAATATCTAAAATTATTGCATCATAGTTAGCCAACACAGAGGTTAATCCTGCCGTTACACCTAATTTATCTTGACCAGAAACTTTTAATAAAATGACCTCTTTATCCTCTACTTTCATCCTGCATTATTTTGATTATGAAGTAACAAAAATCGGTATTCTAATCATGATAAAAAAAAATAATGCTGCTTTTTAGACACAATAACAAATAGTGTAAAATTGACACAAAAAAACCCGCTCAATTAAATGAACGGGCTAGTCTTTTTATCAAATATGCAATTTTTAAGAGGCAATCTCTAATCGCTTCAATAAATTTTTATTTAATGTTTCTTGTGCATACTTCACATCAATTTCTAATGTTTTATCATCAGAACTTGGCAATTCATACATCGCATCGGTTAAGATTGCTTCGCATAAAGAACGCAATCCACGAGCTCCTAATTTGTATTCTAATGCTTTATCTACAATAAAATCTAACGCTTCATCCGTGATCGTGAAAACGACTTCATCCATCAAAAATAACTTTTCGTATTGTTTGATTAACGCATTTTTAGGTTGCGTCAAAATTGCTCTCAACGTTTCTCTGTCCAAAGGATCCATGTGTGTCAATACTGGCAAACGCCCAATTATCTCCGGAATTAAACCAAAATCTTTTATATCTTTTGGGATAATGTATTGCAATAAATTGTCTTTGTCAATATTATCTACGTTTTTAGAAGTAGAATAACCAACAGCCTGACGATTCAATCGTTTAGAAATAATTCTTTCTATACCATCAAAAGCACCACCGGCAATAAACAAAATGTTCTGCGTATTGACCTCAACGAATTTTTGATCTGGATGTTTACGACCTCCTTTTGGTGGTACATTTACAACAGTTCCTTCTAATAATTTCAGTAAAGCTTGTTGCACCCCTTCTCCAGAAACATCACGCGTAATAGATGGATTATCGCTCTTACGAGCAATTTTGTCAATCTCATCAATAAATACGATTCCGCGTTCTGCTTTGGCCACATCATAATCAGCTGCTTGTAGCAAACGAGTCAAAATACTTTCGACATCTTCTCCCACATAACCTGCTTCGGTAAGCACTGTTGCATCAACAATTGCCAACGGAACGTCAAGCATTTTAGCAATAGTCTTAGCTACTAATGTTTTTCCTGTTCCTGTTTGTCCCACCATTATGATGTTACTTTTTTCAATCTCTACTTCGTCATCTAATTGCTGTTGCATCAAACGTTTGTAGTGATTGTAAACCGCAACCGACATTACTTTTTTAGTTTGATCTTGACCAATAACGTATTGATCTAAGAACGCTCTAATTTCTTTAGGTTTTTTCAAAATCAAATCACCAACAGCTTTTGAACTTCCGCCAGATTTTAATTCTTCTAAAACAATTCCGTGTGCCTGTTCGATACATTTATCACAAATATGCGCATTGATTCCAGCAATCAGCAAGCTGGTTTCTGGTTTCTTTCTCGCACAAAACGAACATTCTAATACTGCTTTTGCCATTCTTTTAAGTCTAAAGCCAAAAAGTCATAAAGTCAAAAGTCATTCGCATTGCTCCTGACTTTCGACTTTCGACTTTCGACTATATTTTTACTTTCTTATTAAAACCTCATCAATCATTCCGTATGCTTTTGCTTCTTCAGCAATCATCCAATAATCACGTTCACTATCTAAATGAACTTTATCAAAAGTTTGTCCTGAATGTTGAGAAATGATATGGTACAATTCATCTTTCAATTTCAACATTTCACGCAAGTTGATTTCCATATCAGTAGCAACTCCTTGTGCTCCTCCTGATGGTTGGTGAATCATAACTCTTGAATGTGGCAATGCCGAACGTTTTCCTGCTGCTCCTGCACATAGTAAAACCGCACCCATAGAAGCTGCCATTCCTGTACAAATGGTTGCTACATCTGGTTTGATGTATTGCATCGTGTCATAAATTCCTAAACCAGCGTAAACACTTCCTCCTGGAGAGTTCAAATAAATTTGAATATCCTTTGAAGCATCAGCGCTTTCAAGAAACAATAATTGTGCTTGAACGATGTTTGCAATTTGGTCGTCAATCCCTGTTCCTAGGAAAATAATACGGTCCATCATTAATCTTGAGAAAACGTCTAATTGTGAAATATTCAACTGACGTTCTTCTATAATATAAGGAGTCATATTAGTTGGTGGAGTCATTGCACCTACGATTTTATCGTAATACATTGAGTTCACTCCTTGATGCTTTGTAGCAAATTTTTTAAATTCTTTACCGTAGTTCATTTATATAAGTTTAAAAGTTTGAATGTCTTAAAGTCAAAAAACATAACGCAAAGGTCGTACCTTTTTATAGTTAATGTCAATATGTCTCGTTTTTAGCCCAGGTAGCAGTGAAAAGCTTTTTGAAATCGTGTTGCTTTTTTTCTTGCACGAAAAGAGCGACTGGAAGAAGCTCCTTTTCTTGCTTAGAAAAAAGCAAACCCGATGAAAAAACTTGCAACGGATAACTGGATTAGCTCCTGACAGTATTATAAATAAAAAGAGCGCCAAAAAATATTTATTTTGACGCTCAAATATACTTATTATTTAGAAATTATTCTCCGTATGAAGCGGCAATAAATTCTTCATAAGTCACTTCTTTAGTTGTTGGATTTGCTTTTTCTTTAAACAAGTCAAGCATTTTTTCTCCTACCACTTGGTCAGAAAGTCTTTTTACTTCGTCTTGGTTAGACAACACTCTAGCCACAATTCCTTGAACTTCTTCGTCCGTTGGATTTGTTTGACCAAATTGAGCCATTTGTTGACGGATATTTTTTGTAGTGAATGATTTCAAGTCTTCAAAAGTAACTTTGATTTCGTTTGTAGCCATTGCTCTACCTTCGATCAACTGAAAACGCAATCCTCTTTCCGATCTTGCATATTCTACTTCAGCTTCTTCAGGAGTCAATTTTTTCTCCCCTACTGTTTGCAACCATTTTTTTAAGAATTCAGCTGGCAAATCAAATTTCGTGCTTTCGATCAAGAAATCTTGAACATCAGCTAATAATTTTTGATCAGCTTGTTGCGCGAATTGAGTTTCAGCATCTTCTTTGATTTTAGCTTTCAACTCCTCTAATGTAGCTACATTTCCAGCTCCAAACAATTTATCGAACAACTCTTGGTTTAATTCTGCCAATTCTGAACCGTTGATTGCTTCGATTGTGAAATCTACATCAACAGCGATTGTATGCACGTCATCATGACCAATTTTCATTACGTCCATCAATTGATGTGCGTCTTCAAACAAACCATTTGTATTTACAGTCACAACGTCACCAACTTTTTTACCGATGAATTTATCAGCAGTCGCTTTGTCTTTGAACATATCCAGAGAAATAGTCGTTGCATTGTTGATTCCAGCTTCTTCGTTTGCGAAAGTTCCCGTAATATCTGAATCTGCCACCACAACTTCTTGAGGAATTGCAGTACCAAATTGTTTTTGGATACGTGCTACTTGACCGTCAATCAATTTATCGTCAGCTTTAACTACATATTTTACAATGTCGTTTTTACCTTCAAGATCCAAAGTAAAGTTAGGAACTAGTCCAATTTCAAATTCAAAAACCAATTCTTCAGCATCCCAAGAAAAGTTCTCGTTTACTTTAGGAAGTGGAGTTCCAAGAAGGTTTAATCTTTCTGATTGCACAAAACGCTCCAAAGCTAAGTCAACCACTTTTTGAACTTCTTCTTGTTTGATTGCTTTTCCGTATTGTTTTTCAACAAGATCTTTAGGCACAGCCCCTTTTCTAAATCCTTTAACAGTTGCCAAAGGCATTTTTTCGTTTATTCTTTTTGCTACTTGACCTTTGTAATCCATGTGAACTACAGTCATTACAATTGTCTCGTTTACAGCGTCTATTGCTACTCTTTTGATATCCATCTTCTTCTTTAATTTATTATTATAAATTCGGACTGCAAAATTATAAAATTTTTACAAGTTCCACAAGCTTTTTACTGCTGAACCTTACGAGTGAAATCTGAGGTAAGAAATCTAGAATATGTGGTGTGTTTTGGGTATGTCACACCTCCGTTCCGCTGCGGATGGTCAGGCTTTTCGTTGCAATCTTTTTAATCATTTCGCTATAGCTACATGATAAAAAAGGATTTTAACTGCAAACGAAGTTCACTGAATACCAAAAAATAAAATATAATGAAGTAATCCTTCACGCGGGTTGTGTGTGGAATTGGTGTTTATTTTAAAAATTTCAATATCGTAATTGCTTCACTTTGTATATAAAAAAAATACTTTTTTGTAAGATTAATATTTATATTCGCTAATAATATAAACTTGTATTATTGATTATACCTCTGCAAGTGAGATAACGAAAGAGTTAAATATGTGATAGCTGAAATTGAGCAAAAAAAAAAAAACACAGAATTTAACAATCTAACATAAATGTAGACAATGTATAATAATTTAATGAAAAATGATTTTTTGTGCTTTTTAAAAAATCCAAATCAAAAATTCCATGGAATCTTTAGACAAGATTTTACGTTATTTATAGTACTAACAATCCTAAATTTTTTTGCGGGATATATTAAGTCGTTTATTACTCACGAATCGTTTATTGATCAAAGCGATTTAGATAAATTTAATTTATCTAAAATTTTCCCTTATCTATTTCTCATTCCATTAATTGAAGAATTAATATTTAGGGGGTTTTTACAATACAAGTCCCGATTGGTTTTAATACTAAGTTTTATCTCAATCGTATTTTTTTTAACTTCCTATTTCAAACAAAAAACCACAGTTTTATATATTTTTATAGTGGTGATTATTTGCGGCCTATTAGTGCTTTTCAACAAAAAATTATATGAAAAAATGTTACTTTTCATAGAAATAAATTCAATAATAATCATTTTGATTTCTTCTATAATTTTTGGATTTATACATTTATTTAATTACGATAATTTCTCTTGGGTAAACTTAATACCCATCTCTGAAAAAATTATCGCAGGAGTATTCCTATGTTATATTGCTAAAAAATACAATATTTGGCGTTCTTATTTTTTTCATATAATTAATAATTCATTGCCTTTTTTGATAATTATATTATACAAATTAATCCAATAAAAATTATCTCAAGCTGGCGCGAATTCAATGTAATTAAGTTAAAAATAATAATTAAAAAAGTTGTTTTTTTTGATCATTCCGACAGAGAAGGACTCTAGGGTTTACCCGAACAAGTGAAGCAAGAGCAACAAACAAGAGAACAAACAAAGATTCTTCCTTCGTCAGAATGACAAAGTTGGAAGGTTAAAACCCCAACTAAATAACTTTGGTTTCAGCGGCACGCTCGCAGTAACTAAAACTTATAAAATATAATAATCTTCGATTTTGAAAAAGAAATAACAAAAATAAATTAAATTCGATTTTGAAAAAAAATTTCACTGAATTTCCCGCTACTTTTAAAAATCTAAAAAATTGGAACAGAAATAGAGCATTAAAAACGGTGAAATAATATTTGATGAAATTTAATATTAAGCTTCGGGATAAAATGCTCAACTTTAAAACAAACACCAAACAAGATTTATTTAAACTATTAAAAAGCTATATTTGGTAAAACCGTAATCAATACGGAAAACCAAAGGTTTCTATTTGTATAATTTAAAGTCTCAAGCTTGTTTTGCTTGGATTTAGAATTTCAAAGATTCCATAAAAACAAATCCATGAAGATCACTGCTCTATTTAAAGAATTTTACGAAAGCGAAAAAGCAGGAGGTGTTATTTTACTTTTTGTGACCATTATTTCTCTTGCCTTAGCCAATTCTCCTATTCAATCTAGTTATATTGACTTTTGGCAATTTGACATAGGCGGTCACAGTATTACGCATTGGATAAATGATGCGTTAATGGCAGTTTTCTTTTTGTTAATTGGTTTAGAATTAGAACGCGAAATCTACAAAGGAGAACTCTCTGATATAAAAAACGCTTCTTTTCCTCTTATTGGAGCCATGGGAGGTTTTATCATTCCGGCATGTATTTTTCTTTTATTTAACTTTGGTACTGCAACACAAGCTGGAGCAGGAATCCCAATGGCTACCGATATTGCATTCGCTATTGGAATTCTTTCTTTATTAGGCAACAGAGTTCCGCTATCATTAAAAATATTCTTGACTGCATTGGCCGTAATCGATGACTTAATTGCTATTATCGTTATCGCAATATTTTACACAAAAACCATTATCTGGACAAACTTATTATTGTCTCTAGCAGTGTTTGCAGTTTTACTACTACTCAACCGTCTGAAAGTTAAAAACCTAATTCCTTATCTCGTTGGAGGAGTTGTAATGTGGTATTTTATGTACAACTCTGGAGTTCACGCCACCATAACTGGAGTTTTATTAGCGTTTGCAATTCCGTTTGGTAATGGTGATAAAAAATCAACTTCTTATGTTTTGCAACATTTTTTACACAAACCGGTTGCCTTTGTAATTCTACCGCTTTTTGCAATAGCGAACACAAGTATCGCTATTGGAGCTGATTGGCAAAATGGCTTAGGCGAATCAAACAGCATTGGTATTATTGCAGGCTTAATTTTAGGAAAGCCTATCGGAATTGTAGCTTTTGCTTTCACTGGAGCGTTAATTGGATTATGCAAACTACCAAAAGGATTGCAATGGAAAAATATAGTTGGTGTTGGGTTATTAGGAGGAATTGGATTTACAATGTCCATTTTCATAACTATTCTTGCCTATGATGATGTCGCCTTAATAAATAGTTCAAAAATTGCTATCATACTTGCATCGGTTACCGCAGGATTGCTAGGTTTTGTATTTTTAAAATTCACACTAAAACCGAAAAGCAAATTTAAAAAGCCATCAGAACTTGAATAGCATAATCAAGTGTATTGAAATCGGAAAGCATAAAAAAAGCCTCAAAATAAAATTATTTTGAGGCTTTTTTTTTTAAAGAAAATAAAAATTAATTTAGTAGCCCGTAGCGGAATCGAACCGCTCTTACATGGATGAAAACCATGCGTCCTAACCGATAGACGAACGGGCCTTACTTTTCAATTCGAGTGCAAAAGTATAAATATTTTTCAGATTTGCAACGCTTAAACTAAAAACTAAAGAGCTTTAAATACATTTTATCTACCTCAAATCCATAACCAATTCATAATTAGCAATTAGCATGAAAAAGAATTGTATTTATATTTTTAGATAAATACAATTCTTTTCAATCGGAGAATGTTAATTTAAAACAAAATGTTCTAACAAATTATTTTCTTTTTCTATACAAATGAGCTGCCGCTAATATTACGCCAGCAAAAATCAATATTGAAACCCACCAAAATAAGGGCAATCCAAAAAATGAATTTCCATCTGTAGTCACTTTTACTGTATCAATCATAATGCTATTTTTTACACAATTTACGCAATATTATTTAATTCAAATTAAACCAAACGAATTGTTGTTTTAGTTCATGAAGAAAAGCTATAATACCGATTCAAAATAAAAATGGCACAATGCAATTAGACTATATTGAAGATACTATAGATTTAGATGTCTACTTCAATTATAACAATTCCTACAAGGTCCTAATAAGACCTTGCAGGAAATTAAAAACTAAATTAATTATAATTTACTTCATTAAATTATCATACTAATTAAAACGACTATAGCACTCCTGCAAGGATTTGAAAACCTTGTAGGTATTACTATTTATTAAAGTTAACAGCTAAAAATCACAAAAAGAATTTGGAGAAATCTGAAAACTAATTTAGTTAATAATTTAATCCTCTAATTATAAAAAAGCTTTTAAATAATACTACAACTTAACATTACGCAATCGCAACGCATTTGCTATTACTGAGACAGAGCTAAAACTCATAGCCAAAGCAGCAATCATTGGCGAAAGCAAAATTCCAAAAAATGGATATAAAACACCCGCAGCAATTGGAATACCAAGCACATTATAAAAGAATGCAAAAAATAAATTCTGATTGATGTTTTTCATCACCGCATGACTTAGATTTTTAGCTTTTACAATGCCTTGCAAATCACCTTTTACCAATGTTATTTTGGCGCTTTCTATCGCTACATCAGTTCCAGTTCCCATGGCGATTCCAATATCGGCTTGTGCCAAAGCTGGAGCGTCATTGATTCCGTCTCCCGCCATAGCCACAATTTTGCCTTCAGCTTGCAAACGCTTAATTTCGTTTAATTTATCTTCTGGTAAACAACCCGCTTTAAAAGAGGTTAAATTCAACTCTTTTGCTACTGCTTTTGCTGTGTTTTTATTGTCGCCAGTAAGCATAATCACTTCTACTCCTTGGCGTATTAATTCCTTTATTGCCGCTACACTTGTTGGTTTAATAGCATCTCGAATAGCAATAAAACCACAAGTCACACCGTCAACGCTAATATATGAAACAGTTTTTCCAAGTTTCTGCTCTGCTATAACTTTATTCTCTAAATCGACCGCTATTTCATTGCCAATAGTTTCCATCAAACTTCTATTTCCAAAAGCTACTTTTTTATTCGCCACAGTACCAACCACTCCTTTTCCTGAAATAGCTTGAAAATCTTGAACTTCTATTAATGCAATTTCTTTTAGTTCGGCAAACTTAACAACTGCTTGCGCTAAAGGATGCTCACTATATTTATTTAAAGAGGCGCAATTTTGCAATAGCTCCGCTTCGTTATGTTGCGTTGAAAACACCTTCTCTACCGATGGTTTTCCTTCCGTGATTGTTCCTGTTTTATCCGTTATTAGCACATTTACTTTATTCATATTTTCTAAAGCTTCGGCATTTTTTATCAAAATACCAGAGTGTGCTCCTTTTCCAACACCTACCATTACAGACATTGGCGTAGCTAATCCCAATGCACAAGGACAAGCAATAAT
Organism: Flavobacterium pygoscelis; assembly: GCF_023162025.1. NCBI lineage: Bacteria > Pseudomonadati > Bacteroidota > Flavobacteriia > Flavobacteriales > Flavobacteriaceae > Flavobacterium > Flavobacterium pygoscelis. The sequence continues at coordinate 168,671 of NZ_JALNUB010000005.1, forward strand.
CAAAACAGCAATCGCATTTATAAATCCATAGACCAAAGCGGGTTCAGGACCAAAATTTGCCCAAACAATAAAAGTTATAATTGATGCTAGCACAACTGTAGGTACAAAATATTTTGCAATCTTGTCAGCTACTTTTTGAATAGGCGCTCTAGAACGACTGGCAGCATTTACCATTTGTACAATTTGCGAAAGCAGTGTTTCCGAACCCACTTTTTCAGCAATCATTACAAATGATTTATTTCCGTTGATGGTTCCTGCTATAACATCATCATTCACTTTTTTATCAACCGGAATGGGTTCACCCGAAATCATTGATTCGTCAATAGTACTTTCTCCGCTAGTAATTTTTCCGTCAACTGGAATTTTATCCCCAGGTTTTACACGCAGTAAATCTCCTTTTTTTATATCATGAATGGCTATTACTTTATCTAAACCATTACTTACTATTGTGGCTTGCGTTGGTGCTAATTTCAAAAGTTCTTTTATCGCTCCACTCGTTCTACTGTGAGCTCTTGCTTCTAATAACTGACCTAATAAAACTAAGGTTAAAATAACTGTTGTAGCTTCAAAGTAAAGATGAACCGTCCCGTGATGCGTTTTAAATTCAGCTGGAAAAATTGCTGGAAAAAACAAACCTACTAAACTAAAAAGAAATGCTACCCCTGATCCAATTCCGATTAGCGTAAACATATTTAGATTCCAAGTAACAATAGATTTCCATGCACGTACAAAAAACATCGAACACGCATAAAAAACCACCGGAAGTGATAATATCAATTCTACCCAATTCCATGTTTGCGTATCCACAATTTTATTCAATGGATTATTCGGAATCATATCTGACATTGAAATTATAAAAATAGGAATTGTAAACAGAAGTGAAATCTTCATTTTACGCCAAAGCTCATTATAGGCTTTATTTTCTTCACCATCTTTTGGTTCCATTAGCACTAAGTCCATTCCACATATAGAACAATTTCCGGGATGATCTTGTATTATTTCGGGATGCATCGAGCAAGTAAACATGATTTTGGTCGCTTCTAAATCCGGAGCTTTTACCAAATCCATTCCACACACTGGACAATCGCCAGCATCATCATATACTTTTTCGCCCTCGCAAAACATTGGACAATAATATTTTCCTGCGACATTTTTAGGAAGTTCAACAACTACTTCATCTATTGGTAATTTTAAATCATTGGGATTAAAAACCTTTATGGAGTATTTTCCAGCAGCAGTAAGTACTTCTTGAAATTCAGAAGTTTGAATTGGTTTTTGCATGGTGATAGTAGCAATTGGCGGATCTAAAGTAACCGTTGCTTGTATTTCTTCCATTGCATTCAATGCTTTTTCGACTTTGGTTCTGCAACCATCGCAAAACATTCCAGTAATTGTATATTTATAGGTCATTATTTTATAGGATTTGATGTGGGAAGCAAAATTACCATAAATAAAGACGAAAGAACTTGTACAATTCTGGATCTCTTATGTAATATTTATAGGTTTTCTATGAGGTGTCTTTTTGGCTCTTTTGAGCTTTTAAAGCATGTTGGCGTTAGACCAGTTATTTTTTTAAATTGTTTACTTAAGTGAGAAGAACTGCTATAGTTAAGTTGAAAAGCAATTTCATTTAAAGTTAACTCATCATAAACAAGCAACTCTTTAACTCTTTCAATTTTTTGAAGGATGTAATAGTGTTCAATAGTTGTGTTTTCTTGTTGCGAAAAAACACTGCTTATATAACTGTAATCTTGACCAATAACGGCAACTATATAATTTGATAAATTCGTCTGGAATTGATTGTCTTTAAAATAAACTAAATCAATAATCAAATTTTTCACTTTCTCGACCACTCGGCTTTTTTTATCATCAAGGATTTCAAAACCTAAGGTTATTAATTTCGCATTGAGTTGCTGCTCCTCTTCTTTGTCTAAAGTTTCGAAAATAACTGCGATTCCCAATTCGACTGAAATGGGATGGAGTCCAAACTTTACAAGTTCAGACTCCATGACCATGATGCATCGGCTGCAGACCATGTTTTTAATATAGAGCTTCATTATTATTTAATAGTCTCTACAACTTCTCCACATTTTAGCATTTTAGTTCCATAATACGGATTTTTTACTGCATTCTCCTTACTTAACCAGTTAGCTCCTTTTCCGTCATTTGCCATAGGGCAAAACTGGTAATAAACAGGCGTTTGAAACTTAGCTACTTTAACCAAATCATACATTTTTTTAGACAAAGACACGAAAAGCACTCTTTGTGCTTTTACATCTTGAGTTGCTGCAATACCTTTGGCATCAGCCATAACATTTTTCATTACTTTCATCCAAACTTTATGAACTTCTTTTGAAAGTTCACCCATCTTTACTTCGCTCAAAGAAGTGACTAACAATTTTGCTTTAGCAGCAGCTGTTACGCCATCAGTCTTCACCAATTCATCTTTAAGTAGAAAATAATTCTCAAAAACACCATTTAATTTAGCATCCAGCATATCAGTTTTGAATGAAGAGACAGAGCTGCTTCTTGTTTGCTTAGGCATTTTGACTTTAACAGTTGAAGATTTTAAGTTTGTTGCATTTACATTTGAAATGAAAAATAAAACCATAATTGCAATCACAGATTTTTTTATAGTACTCATTGTGTTCTTTATTTAAAATTATATTTGAGTATAAATTTAATGATTTTAAAGTATCAAAGTGGCAGAATTTCATTCTTTTTAGTTCTGATAAAAGTCAGACTCCATTTTTTAGTATCAAAAAAAAACAAACTAAAAAGAGAAACTGGAATACCCTATTTTTTAAAAAAAAGCTCAGTATCGTAAGACACCAAGCTTTCCTATAAAGAAAATGAGCAAATTATTACTTTCCTTCTCCTAGAATCCCATTCATAACAGACTGCAAAACGGACAATACAATACTAAATAACAAGGCTGTAAAAAAGGTGTCTACTTTAAAACCACCTACAATATTGGTACATAATATAATAATAAGTGCATTGATGATTAGCAAAAACAATCCTAAAGTAAGAATCGTAACTGGCAAAGTAAAAAGCACTAAAATTGGCTTGATAAAAATATTAAGCAATCCCAATACTATTGCCACAATTAATGCGGTAGAAAAACCAGCGACATGAACCCCGGGCATAAAATTTGAAATAAGCAAGACTAAAGCTGCTGTAACTATTATTTTAATCAGTAAATTCATTTTTTGTGTTTTTTAAGTTTTAATAAATGTAGTAATAATTAAAGTAGGTTTTACTATTGTAAAAAAGCAGTTACTTTTTGATAAAATTCTGCTGGATTTTCTGCATGCAACCAATGTCCTACATTTGGAATATTTTCTATACTTGAATCAGGAAAATGCTTTTTGATGTTTTCAAAATCACGATCTAATATATATTTCGAATTTCCACCACGAATAAATAATGTGGGTTTGCTAAAAACGAGATCCTCTGGAAGCGCAACCCCAATTTCATCCATTTTATGATTAAAAACAGCTAAATTGAATCGGAAAGCCAATTGACCTGGCTCTACCCAATATAAATTTTTCATTAAGAATTGGCGTGTTCCAAAATCAGGAATGAAGTTTTTCATAATCTCTTCCACATCCGAGCGACTTGGTTTTATAGAGAAATCAACGGCATTTAATCCTGCCAAAATATCCTGATGATGCTGTGGATAAAACTTGGGTCCAATATCAGCAACAATTAATTTGCTTACTAATTCAGGATGTCTTGTTGCTAAAAGCATCGCAACTTTTCCGCCCATGGAGTGCCCAATGATATTAATGTTTTCTAGATTATGAAGTTGACAATAGTCGAAAACATCTTTAACCATGATTTCATAACTAAACTCTTCCGACTGTAAACTGCGACCGTGGTTGCGTAAATCTAATGCATGGACTTCGAAATTTGCAGCGAACTGTGTGGCTAAGGTTTTCCAATTGTCAGACATTCCTAGAAATCCATGAAGGATTAATAGTGGCTGACCAGAACCTTCTATTTTTGAATATAACATTATATTTTAGATTGTAGAGTAATGATCAAAGATTATAGATCTAAATAAGCGTCTAAAATCATTACCCTTTTTAATGAATTATTTCATTTTTTGTAAATACATATTTACCACATTTTCTAAACCCAGATATAAAGCTTCAGAAATTAATGCGTGGCCAATAGATACTTCTAGCAAACCAGGAATATTTTGTTTAAAAAATTGAATGTTATCCAAACTTAAATCATGACCAGCATTGATTCCTAAATTTAATTCATTTGCAAAAATAGCCGCTTTGATATACGGATCAATTCCTCTTTCGTTGCCTAAACTATATTGGTGTGCAAAGGCTTCTGTGTATAATTCGATTCTATCGGTTCCCGTTTTTTTAGCGCCTTCGATCATTTCATTAATAGGATCTACAAAAATAGAAGTTCGAATACCGTGACGTTGAAACTCTTGAATCATCTCTGTCAAATAGGCTTTATTTTTTACTGTATCCCAACCTGCCGAAGATGTAATGGCTCCAATAGCATCAGGAACTAAAGTTACTTGCTCTGGTTTGCATTCTAAAACTAAATCTATGAAATTGTGTTGTGGATTTCCCTCAATATTAAATTCCGTGTAGACGATCGGTTTCAAGTCACGTGCATCTTGATAACGAATATGACGTTCATCTGGTCGAGGATGAATGGTGATACCTTGCGCTCCAAATTTTTGAATATCGGTCGCTACTTTTAACAAATCGGGCACATTTCCACCGCGAGCATTACGCAAAGTGGCTATTTTATTGATATTTACACTTAACTTTGTCATGAAAACTGATTTTTATTTTGATACTACTATTTAGTAGAAGCAAAAATACAAAGTAAAATCTAGGACTTTTTGCTTATTTTTGATTATTTTGCATCGAATATTGAGGAATGATTTATGACAGAAATTACAGAATACATCACTAATGATTTTAAAGCGATTGACAGTCAAGATACCATATCTACTGTTCAAACGTTTTTTGACGATTTACATTTTTCGCATTTTCCAATTATCGAAGAGGGTATTTACATTGGGAGCATCGCAGCAGAAGATATTGAGACCTTTGATTTTGATAAAAAAGTAACCGATTATCGTTTTACATTAGAAGGTTTTTTTGCAAGAACTACAACAATTTGGCTTGATGTTTTAGAAGTTTTTGCCAAAAATCACACTAATTTAGTTCCCGTTTTGGATGAGAATAATACTTATGTGGGATATTATGAAATAGAAGACATCATGAAGTTTTTTCATGAAACTCCTTTTTTGAAAGAACCAGGTGCCATCATCATTGTCAAAAAACCAATACTCGATTATTCTATGAGCCAAATTACTCAAATAGTCGAAAGTAATAATGGTAAGATTCTAGGAGTATTTATTTCCGAAGCAGATGCTTCAAGTGTAGAGGTGACTTTAAAAATAAGTTTAGGAGCAATGAATGAAATCATCCAAACTTTTAGAAGATACGATTATGAAATCATGTCAGACCATCAGGAAGATAATTACATCAACAATTTAAAGGAACGTTCTGAATATTTAGACAAGTACCTTAATATATAACAACAAATTTAGGAAATGGTTTTTATTAAAAAAGAAATCACTATTTATTGATCCTCTTTTTTAAATTAACAACTATTTATCTCACTATCAAATTTAAAAAAAAATGAAAGTAGCGATCTTCGGTCAATATTATCAAAATAGCACACAACCCATTATAAATGACATTTTTGTTTTTCTCACCAAAAACAATGTAGAGATGATCATAGAAGCAAATTTTCTGTCTATGCTTTACGAACGTAAATTAGTAGAAAATAAATATAAAACTTTTACTTCTCACTTAGAATTAGATTCTAGTTTTGATATGTTAATTAGTATTGGCGGAGACGGAACAATTTTAAGAGCTGCTACATTAGTTCGTGATTCTGGAATACCAATCTTAGGAATTAACGCAGGCAGGTTAGGTTTTTTAGCAAGCGTTCAAAAAGAGAATATATCTGAATTCCTTCAATTTGTGTTAGATAAAAAATACACTATTTCTCAAAGAGCACTAATTAGCATAGACTGTTCTACGCCAAATGAGTCTATTGAAGAAATGAATTTTGCGATGAACGAAATCACAGTGAGCAGAAAAGATACTACAGCGATGATAACCATTGACACGTATTTAAATGGAGAATATTTAAATTCCTATTGGGCAGATGGCTTAATTATTTCAACACCTACAGGAACAACTGGCTATAATTTAAGTTGTGGCGGACCTATCTTGACTCCAGATGTAAAAAGTTTAGTAATAACTCCTATAGCACCACACAACTTAACCACTAGACCTCTTGTTGTACCAGATAGTACCGAAATTCGATTAAAAGTTTCAGGTAGAGAGGCCAATTATTTAGTCTCACTAGACTCCAGAGTTACGTCGGTAAAGAATGAGTCGATACTGACTTTAAAGAAAACACCTTTTAATATCAATATGGTAGAAATACCAAGAGAAACTTTTGTACAAACATTACGCAACAAATTACTTTGGGGAGAAGACAAAAGAAATTAATTCATTTTGAAAGAATGCGATACGATTTTATCCTTTTTTAACGTTTAAATAAACAAATACTTATTTTGTATTAAATAACTATGATAAAAAAATAGAGAATTAAACGAATGGGTATTGAAACGAATTGATAATTATTATATTTGCACGCAATTTTTGATTAAATGAACAAGATTTTTTATTTTTTTATTTGTCTTATCCCATTCATGGGTGCTCAAGCTCAGATTCATGAGGTTGGAGTATTCTTAGGAGGTAGTAATTATATTGGAGACGTAGGACCTACAACGTACATCGCTCCAAATAAATTAGCATTTGGTTTACTCTATAAATGGAATAAAAGTCCTAGACATTCCTTTCGAGCTTCCTATATTCAGTCAGAGATTACTTCAAATGACTTAAATTCTAAAGAAAACAGTAGAACTCAAAGAGGATACCGTTTCGATAATGATTTAAAAGAATTTAATTTAGGTTTAGAATTCAACTTTTTTGATTTTAATCTTCACAATTTAGACAGAAAAATAACACCGTATGTTGCCTCTGGAGTCAGTTACTTTTTTAGCAAATACGAAATATCAGATCCTCAAACAGGCGCTAGATCTGGTGGAAGAACAGAGAGAAGAAAATCTATAGCAATTCCTATGATAGTAGGAGTAAAATCAAATTTATCTCCGCATTTAATTCTTGCTCTTGAAACCGGAGCACGATATACATTGACAGATAATATAGATGGCAGTTTTAATAACAATTTCGGAAATATAAATAATAATGATTGGTATGTATTTTCAGGAGTTACACTAACGTATACTTTTGGAGAAAAACCCTGTTATTGTGCACAATAAATAAATGAATTTACTACAGGACATTGACCCGTTAAGACTACCAAAACATCTAGCCATAATTATGGACGGAAATGGTCGTTGGGCAAAACAGCAAGGACTTTTGCGAGCTTTAGGTCATGAAAGCGGAACAAAATCTGTAAAAGTAATTATAGAAGCTAGTGCTAAACTTGGCATTGAGTTTCTTACTTTATACGCTTTTTCTACTGAAAATTGGAACAGACCAAAATTAGAAGTCGAAACCTTGATGAGGGTATTGATTAATTCTTTGAAAAAGGAATTAACTACTTTGCAAAAAAACAACATAAAGCTTACTGCAATTGGTAATTTAGAGCAATTACCAAAATCGGCACAAAAGGAACTTCTTGATGTAATTGACAAAACAAAAGACAATACGCAAATGACTCTAACCTTGGCCTTAAGCTACGGATCTAGAGAAGAACTTGTCAATGCGGTAAGAAATATATGTAGTAAAGTTAAAAATAATATAATTTCAATAGACAGTATTGACGATTCAATTATTAATGAGCATCTTTACACGCAAAATTTACCAGACGTAGATTTATTAATACGAACAAGTGGAGAACATAGAATAAGTAACTTTTTGTTGTGGCAGATTGCTTACGCAGAATTATATTTTACTGACATATTATGGCCAGACTTTAAAGAACAAGATTTATATGAGGCTATCGTTAGTTATCAAAAAAGAGAACGTAGATTTGGAAAAACAAGTGAACAAATTAAATAATTTTTTAGTGTTAAATAAAAGCATAAAAATAGCCCTTACCGTTTTGATTTTTGGAAGTTTTTCATCAGTGAAAGCCCAAGAAAGAGTTCCTTTTGATGAAGGCAAAAAATACATTTTAGCCGATGTTGCTATAATCGGAGATATCAGTTTCAATTCACAAACTGTCGTTACTTTTTCTGGTTTACAAAAAGGACAAGAACTTACTATTCCAGGTGAAGAAATCAGTACTGCTATCAAAAAACTAGGAAAACTTGGTCTTTTTGATGAAATTACTTTTTATGTAAATAAAATACAAAATGACAGTATCTATCTTGACTTAAACCTTATCGAATTACCAAAATTAAATGAGGTAAAGTTTGTTGGGGTTAAGAAAAACAAAACAGAATCTTTGATCAAAGATAACAGTCTTACTAAAGGTAAAGTGGTCAATGAAAACTTGATAACAACTACTAAAAATTATATTGAAAACAAATATAAAAAGGACGGTTATTACAATACTAAAGTTAATATCAATACAGTAAAAGATACCACTGTTGCCAACCAAGTCAATATGCTTGTTACTATTGACAAAGGAACAAAAGTAAAAATACATGAAATTGACTTTGTAGGAAATACAAAATTATCGGATAAAGTATTGCGCAAAGCGATGAAGGATACTAAACAAAAAAATCCTATCCGTATCTTAAAAGCATCCAAATTTATAAAAGAAAAATACAAATCTGATTTAGAAAAAGTGGTTGCTGCTTACAAGGAAAAAGGATATAGAGATGCTCGTATCATTTCAGATTCTGTAACTTATAATAAAGCTAAAAAAGCATTAGATATAAAAATTAATGTAGAGGAAGGTAATAAATATTATTTTGGAGATATTAAGTTTTTAGGAAATACTATTTATAGCGATCAAGGTTTGAGTCAAATTTTAGGCGTTAAAAAAGGAGACGTTTATAATGGAGTTTTACTTGAAAAAAGAATAGCCGATAAGACTAAGCCTGACGGAGAAGACATTACCAATTTATACCAAAATAACGGTTATTTATTCTCTAATATCAATGCCGTTGAAGTAAGAACAGCAAACGACACTATTGACTTTGAAATTAGAGTTACAGAAGGACCAATTGCTTATTTTAATAAAATCACCGTAGTAGGGAATGACAAAACTAATGACCGTGTAATTTATCGTGAGTTAAAAACTAAACCGGGCGAAAAATACAGTAAGGATTTATTAGTAAGAACAGTAAGAGAAATAGGTCAACTTGGATTTTTTGATCCAGAAGCAATAGATCCTAAATTTAAAAATGTAGATTCATCAGCAGGAACTGTTGATATAGAATACAATCTTGTTGAAAAAGGGTCCAGCCAAATCGAACTTCAAGGAGGTTATGGTGGTGGTGGTTTCATCGGAACACTAGGATTATCATTTAATAATTTTTCTGCTAGAAACTTATTAAACAAAGATGCTTACAAACCATTACCAATGGGTGATGGTCAAAAAGTATCATTGCGTTTACAAGCGAGTACGTACTTTCAGACCTATAGTGTTTCCTTTTCGGAGCCATGGTTTGGTGGTAAAAAACCAGTTTCTTTTAGCACATCATTATCTTACAGTAAACAGTTTTTAAATAACTACATTACACAGAGAGCAGATAAATCAAAAAGTTTTGACATCCTGACTTTATCTGTAGGAATTGCAAAAAGATTAACTGTGCCAGATGATTATTTCGTATTGTCTCAGGCTGTAAGTTACCAACACTACTCTTTAAATAATTACAACACTGGATTATTTACTTTTGGAGATGGTACTTCTAGAAACTTAGCTTATACAATAGGATTAACAAGAAGTAGTAAAGGTTTAAATCCTATTTTCCCGACTTATGGTTCTGAGTTTAGTATAACAGCAAAAATGACACCTCCTTATTCGTTATTTAATGGGATCAATTATGCTACTTTAGGAGATCAACAAGAATACAAATTAAAGAATACTGTTGACAGACAAAATATACCTGACACAAACGGTAATATTGTAAATATTGGAGATTATATCGATAGTAATGGAAACAAGGTTGCTGACTATACTCTTGCTGCAGCAGATCCTAGTAAAGTGGATCAAAAGAGATTTAATTGGTTAGAATATTATAAGATAAAATTTAAGGCTGATTGGTATAGTAAAATATACGGGAAACTAGTTCTTAAAACGATGGGTGAGTTTGGTTTCCTTGGTGCATACAATCAAGAAAGAGGAGCAGTTCCTTTTGAGCGTTTCTATCTTGGTGGTGATGGGTTAGCAAATTATTCAATGGATGGTAGAGAAACTATTCAATTAAGAGGATATCCTAACAATTCATTGACACCTACAAATAATGCAGGAGAGCAAATTGGAGCAACTGTATTTAATAAGTTTTCAATGGAAATGCGTTATCCTATAACCCTAAAATCATCGGCATCAATTTATGCATTAGCCTTTGCAGAAGCAGGTTCATCATATGCTAGTTTCAAAAGCTACAATCCGTTTGCTTTAAACCGTTCTGCTGGTGTTGGTTTACGTGTCTTTATGCCGGCATTTGGATTATTAGGAATTGATTTTGGATATGGTTTTGATAGCCTTCCTGGAGAAACAAAAGCACATGGATGGGAACCTCACTTTATTATTGGTCAACAATTTTAATAAAAAGTGCTCATGATTTCTAAATAAAATAGCTTTTATGAAAAAACAATTTTTATCTGTATTTTTAGCATTGATCACATATTCTGGGGTTAATGCTCAGGCCAAAGGAACAAAATTAGGCTTTATTGACATGGAATACATTTTAGAAAATGTCTCCGATTATACGGAAGCTAAAAATCAGTTAGATCAAAAAGCCAATAAGTGGAAATTAGAAATTGAAACAAAAAAAATTGAAATCAATAAATTAAAAGAAGCCCTAAAAGCAGAAAAAGTTTTATTGACTAAAGAACTAATAGAAGAGAGAGAAACCGAAATTGCGTTTCTTGAAAATCAAAACTTAGAATATCAATTAAAAAGATTTGGGCCTAATGGAGATTTAATGATTCAAAAATCTACTTTAGTCAAACCAATACAAGATCAAGTTTTTACTGCAGTTCAGGATATAGCTGAACGATTAAAATATGATTTCATTTTTGATAAATCTTCAGATCTAACAATGCTTTTTGCAGCCAAAAGATTTGATATTAGTGAGCAAGTTTTACGAGTATTAAACCGAACAGAAAAAAGAGAGCAACTCACTAAAAAACAGCAAAAAGAAGCTGAAATAAAAGAAAGCAAAGAAGATGCTTTGGATGATAATCCAGATTTAGCAGAAAGAAAAAAACTTATAGAGGAGAAAAAGACGGCACGTGAACAAATTCTAGAAGAGAGAAAATTGCTTCAAGAACAAAAGAAACAAGAATTTGAAGATAAAAGAAAACAAATTCAAGCCGAAAGAGAAGCTAAAAAAGCTGGCACGGTTTCTGCAAATATCAAAGAAGACAATGCGGTAACCACTCCTAAAAATGTTGAAACTAAAAAAGAATCCTTGGAGGAATCTAAGCAAAAAGAAAATGATGCGAGACTAAAAATTTTAGAAGACCGTAAAAAGGTTATTGAAGATCGCAAAAAAGAATTAGACGAAAAAAGAAAAAAAACAATAGAAGAAAGAGAAGCTCTTAAAAAGGCTAAAGAAGAAAAAACAAAAGAAAATACAAACAATAATTAATTACTTAATATTTTTAAAATGATGAAACAAATCAAAACTCTACTAATTGCTGCGATATTAATGTTAGGAGCAAATCAAACTATTAATGCACAAGCAAAAACAGCTCATGTTGATGTAAGTGAAATTATGACAAAAATGCCAGCAATGTTAGATGCTCAAAAACAACTAGATAAATTGAGTGGTACATATGATGTTGAATACAAAAAAATGGTTGATGAATACCAAGGAAAATTAAAAAAATACGAAGCAGAAGCTGCAACAGTAACAGAAGCGATCAATGGAGACCGTTCTAAAGAAGTTCAGGACATGCAAAAAAGAATTGTTGATTATAGAGATAATGCTCAAAAAGAATTACAACAAAAAGAATCTGATATCGTTAAACCATTAATGGAAAAAGTAAGAGCTTCTATCCAAAAAGTAGGTAAAGCAAAAGGATTCCAATATGTATTAGACGGTTCTTCTCTTTTACTTGCTGATGGTCCAAACTTGACTGCTGATGTAAAAAAAGATTTAGGTTTCTAAAAAATAGAACATTTATTTGATAAACCGCTCCAACTATTATTAGCTGGAGCGGTTTTTTTTTGGACTAATAATTTTTTAGGAATTTTAAATCAGAGCACTTAACTTTGTTTTAATGGAAAACAATGAAGCAATAGGAATATTCGACTCTGGTATTGGCGGCACCTCTATTTGGTCGGCTATTCACGAACTACTACCTAACGAAAAAACGATATATCTAGCAGATAGTAAAAATGCACCTTACGGACAAAAAACGAAGGAAGAAATCATCGTTTTAAGCATGAAAAACACAGAGTTCTTACTCAATATGAATTGCAAGTTAATTGTTGTGGCATGCAACACGGCTACCACCAATGCAATTCAAGAATTAAGGTCAAAATACGATGTACCATTCATTGGTATTGAACCTGCTATAAAACCAGCTGTATTGCATTCTAAAACTCAAATAATTGGGGTCTTAGCGACACAAGGCACCTTAAGCAGTACCCTTTTTAATAAAACCACAGAGAAGTATCAGGACACCAAAATAATTGAACAAGTAGGCAATGGATTAGTTCAGCTGATAGAGTCTGGACAAATCAATTCTCCTGAAATGACTCAATTGCTCAACTCCTATCTTAAACCAATGATAGAAGCCAACATAGATTATTTAGTATTAGGCTGCAGTCATTATCCTTATTTAATCCCACAGATTAAAGCTATTCTACCTAATCATATTCAAATAATAGATTCTGGTGAAGCAGTTGCCAAACAAACTCAAAAACTATTGAGTGAGACCATAGGATTTAATTCATCTACTAAAAGTGAAACAGTATTTTATACAAATACTGACTCCTCTGTTCTTAAACAAATTTTAGGAAATAAATATAAAGTACAAGAAAAGGAGTTTTAAACTATTTGTCTTCTTTTAACCAGCCAGAATACATAACATAATTATTAGAAATACGTTCAATTTCTCCAGCAAAATCAGATTGATCGATATCTTTGACTTTTTTTGCAGGAACTCCTGCCCAAATTGTACCAGCACCAACAACTGTATTTTGAGTAATTACAGCACCTGCTGCCACAATAGAATTACTTTCTACAACACAATTGTCCATGACAATGGCTCCCATTCCAATTAATACGTTATCATGAATGGTACAACCATGCACAATTGCATTATGGCCAATTGAAACATTATTACCAACTACGGTAGCGTGTTTTTGATAAGTACAATGTATTACAGCTCCATCTTGAATATTGACTTTATTGCCAAATTTGATAAAATTTACATCTCCTCTAATAACAGCATTGAACCAAACACTACAATTTTCTCCAAAACTAACATCGCCAATAATTGTTGCATTTTCGGCTACATAACAGTCTTCAGGAATAGATGGCGTTTTGCCATTGACAGTTTTAATAAGCATAATAAATATAAATTAATTAATTGCGGGACAGTTACAATCGTATTTTACAGGTTTGCAAAACAAATCGATTCCCAAAGTGATTTGGTGATATCCACCGTTATCAAACTTAACGTTTCCAGATAATTGAGAATAAGTATAAGCGAACATAAATTTATTGAAATTTACACCGACAATTGGAGTAATATATTGTAATTTTTGTAAAGCAATACTGTTTCCATTTTTATATTCGGCACCATCAAAACTTCTTCGATAAGACAAGCCACCCCAAAGTCTTCCAAAATCTAGATTTTTATAAACTTTTAAATTTACATCAATAGACTTCTCTTTAGTTTTGTCTACCATTTGAAATAAAAGGGAAGGTTCCAATAATAGTTTTTCTTTATTACCAAAAATATAGCCTACGCTCAATAAATATTTTCTTAAATTATCACTTTCATACACGCTATAGATATCACGTCTAGTCTCAACAGCATTCTTGACTGTTGCATGCGCATAAAAATCTAGAAAATTATAAGAAGCACCAATATCTACATTAAAATAAGTGTCTTTTTGAACAATAGAACCATTGATATTAGGATCATAATCACCGGATTTTAAAAATTCAGTTTCGTCTAACTGACTTTGAATTAATCCTGCACTCATACCAAAAGAGAGTTGATTTAAATCAACTTCATCTCTAGAGAACATTAAGTGATAAGCGTAGGTAAGTTTAACTCCTTTTTGAGAATGATAACCATTTTTATCATTAAAAAGAATAATTCCTGCACCCGCTTTTTCTCCTACTCTACCGTTAAAACTAATTGTTTGTAACTCCGGAGCATCATCTTGATTGAACCATTGTTTCCTAGCTGTTAATCTAACTTTTGCACAATTAGATGCACCAGCCATAGAGGGATGAATCAAATAATAGTTGTCAGATAAATAATCCGAGTAAACCGGAATCCCTTCTTGTGCGAAACAATAAAAAGATAAAAAAAAAAGTGAAATAGAAATTCTAAGTTTAAAAATCATTTAAGTATTATTAAGCAAATAAAGAATTTAAAATCAATATAATACTTCAATTAAAAAAAAAGTAATTGCATTAAATTTAAACTAAAGTTAATTTATTCATTAAAAAACCAAATATAGGTATTCGTAGAAAATAACTTTAGTAAATTTGTAAAAATTTGAAAAACAATGAAAACGATAACAATAAAAGAAACACAAAACCCAACTATATTAAAGTTTGAATTTCAAGACTTTATCACTCAGAATGAAAGTTTTGAATTTAAAAACATTGATGAAGCTAAACCATCGGCTTTAGCACAACAATTATTTTATTTACCATTTGTAAAAACAATTTACATTTCTGGAAATTTTATTGCTATAGAAAAATACAGCATTGTGGAATGGGATGATGTCAAAGATGCTGTTGCAGAACAAATAGAGAAATTTGTAAACGATGGCGGTACGATTATAACCGTAGATGAAAACAAATCTAAAAAACAACCTGTAACTGTTTATGGTGAAACAACACCAAATCCATCAGCATTAAAATTTGTAGTTAGTAAAATGCTAACTAAAAATGCTATTGAATTTAAAAACATAGATCAGACTTCGGCTTCTCCTTTAGCAAAAGAACTTTTTAAGTTTCCTTATGTAAAAGAAATTTTTATCGATGAAAATTATATTTCTGTAACGAAATATGAAATCAATGATTGGCAAGAAATAACGTTAGAATTAAGAAGCTTTATCAAACAATATATTGAAAATGGCGGAACTGTTTTAGACGAAAATTACGTTGCAACAGTAATTGCTGAAGAAAGCACTAAAGCTCAAGAATTTGATAATTTAGATGTAACCTCACAACAAATAATCAACATATTAGAAGAATATGTAAAACCTGCTGTACAAGCTGATGGAGGTAACATAGCGTTTGAATCTTATAACGAAAGTGACAAAACTGTCAAAGTGATTTTACAAGGTGCTTGTAGCGGATGTCCATCTTCTACTTTTACTTTAAAAAGCGGTATAGAAAACATGCTTAAAAGTATGTTGAATGATGAAAGCATTAAAGTAGAAGCCGTAAACGGATAAAACCTTACTGAATTTCAACGTGTTATGTTAAATAAAATTAAATTTATTCAGTACATATAAATAAATTTGTATTTTTATAATTAACCAAAAACATAAATCATGTCTATATTAAAAGTAATAGAAGTACTTTCAAGCTCAGAGAAAAGTTGGGAAGATGCAGCTCAAAAAGGAGTTGCAAAGGCATCACAAACAATAAAAAACATTCGTTCTGTTTATGTTAAAGAACAAAGCGCTAAAGTTAGTGATGGTGGTATAACAGAATTTCGACTGAATATGAAAATAACATTCGAACTCGAATAAATTAATTATCTACTAGAAATAGAATAAAAAAAGCATCTCTTTAGAGGTGCTTTTTTTATTCACTATATCTTCATAAACATTTACAAAAGTAAAAGATAACTAAACAAAAAACAGCAGTATTGATTGAGTAGAAATTATTATTATTTTCATGAAAACAACAAAATTAATATAGCATCTGATTATCAGTAAATTATTAGTGTTTTAATAAAGTAATGTTCACAAAAAAAGACTATTATTGCGTAACTAATCAAACAAAATAATATGGGACTATCATCATTTTTTAAGAATTTATTTGGCTCTGCCAAAGAAACTGCTATTGAATTAACAGATAAAGCAGAAAGTACTTTAGAGCAAGCAAAAGAATCTGCGGCTCCGTATTTAGAAAAAGTAGAAAATTTTTCAGAAGAGACCTTAGAAAAAGCAAAAGAAACAGCAAAACCTTATTTGGAAAAAGCACAAACTATGGCTGAAGATACATTTGAAAAAGCCAAACAAACTACAACTCCCATTCTAGATAAGGCAGAGAATTATGCAAATCAAGCCAAGGAAACATTAAATGAATACTCTGAAAAAGCAGAAAAATCGATCGGCGATGTAGTAGATTCACTTAAAGAGAGTGCAGGAATGTCTAACGAAAAAGCAAATGAAATAGCAGTAGATACTACAACCAAAATTAATACTACTGCTGAAGCAATTAAAGAAAATGTACAAGAATTCACTAGTGATTCAGAAACCATTCTAAAAGACTCTGTGGATTCTTTAAAAGACAAGACTAATACTGTTTCAGAAAAAGTAGAAGATTTTGCAGAAGAAGCTAAAAATACTATTGCAGACAATGTAGAAGAATTAAAAGAAGCAACTCAAAACACAATAAATAAAAAAGAAGAGAACTTAGATTAATTTAATAAAATGAATTAATTTGTATCTTTGTACATCAACCAAACCTTCTCATATGAGAAGGTTTTTTATTTAGAAAAAATGAATTTAAATCCAGAACAAATAACAGACTACGCAAGCCATTTTTTAAAAGTACTAATTGATTATTCACCAAAATTAATTTCTGCCTTTCTTATCCTATTCGTAGGGCTTTACGTTATACGTTTAATAAATAGATTTATACGAAAGTTAATGATTAGTAGAAAATTAGAACCTACATTAACAAAGTTCTTAGCAGATATATTACTTTGGGTATTAAGAGTACTATTATTTGTATCATTTATTGGCAAATTAGGAATAGAAACCTCCTCATTTGTCGCTATTTTAGGAGCTATGGGACTTGCAGTAGGATTATCACTTCAAGGTTCATTATCTAATTTTGCAGGTGGAATGCTAATTATTTTATTCAAGCCATTTAAAGTTGGGAATACAATTGAAGCTCAAGGTGTTGTCGGAACGGTTTCAGAAATACAAATATTTGTAACTAAATTAATTACAAGCAACAATCAAACTATTTTTATACCAAATGGATCTTTATCGAATGGGACAATTATCAATTACTCGTTACAAGAAACAAGAAGAGCAGATTTGAACATAGCGATATCCTACGACACCGATATCAAAAAAGCTAAAGAAATTATCATGACTGTTTTAAATAGTAATCCAAAAATATTAAAAACACCTGCAGCGGAAGTCTCTGTAAAAAGCCTAACCGATACCGGAATTCAATTAGCGGTTAGACCTTGGGCAAAAAACGAACATTTCTGGGGCGTTTATTCAGATACTTTAGAGGAATGTAAAAGAGCTTTTGATGCTGCAGGAATAACTATTCAACCATTTGTAATGGAACTTTCAAAAAGCACAGAAAACAATTCAAAAAAAGAGCAAAGCAATCAATAGATGTTCAAAGAAGTTTTAAATTACTTTTTTGAAGGAGTAATCATAAAATCTTTTAAGTAATAAGGTTCAAAATAAGCTACATCAACTGTGTCGTTTATTTTGAACTTTTCATAACTTATTGCACTCATTTCTTTAGCAGATGGGTATTTGATATTTTCTAAAAAATAAAAGTTTTCTTTAGTTAATACAGACTTGCATTTTTCGGCGCAGTCACCAACGAAGTAAAGTTTTTCTTCTAACTCTGAAAAAGAATCTTCTGAAATAATTTCGGCTAAGATTTCTCTTTTTTTATCAAATTTTGGATTAAAAACAGCACTGTAAACTTCCATTCTTCTGGCATCAATCATCGGAATTATTAATCCATCAGAAACTGAAACTTGCCTTGCTAAAACTTGTAATGTATCAACAGCAATCAAAGGAATCCCTAAAGCAAAACAAAGCCCTTTTGCAGCCGAAACTCCAATTCTCAATCCTGTATAAGATCCTGGACCTTGACTTACTGCAATTGCCTTTAAATCTTTTAAACTAATATCCGCTTCTTTAACAATTTCCTCTATAAATACGTGTAAACGTTCGGCATGAGAATACCCTTCCTCTGCAATTTCTTTACATAATATTGTTTTACCCTCTTTTGCTAGAGCTACAGAACAATTTTTGGTAGCAGTCTCTATATTTAATATATATTCCAATTTCAGCTTTTATTTAAAAATGAAAATCACAATTATAAAATTTTATAATTGTGATTTAAAAAATGATGCATTAATCAATTACTTTTTATTTTTTGTTTTTTCATTATCAGTTTTTAAAGAAACTAAATCTCCCGAATTCAAATCTTTAGTTACTGTTGCATAAGGTCCTGTAATAACAACATCGCCTTTTTGAAGCCCTGTTAAAACTTCAATATTTGTATCATCTTGAATTCCTGTTTTAATAATTCTAATTTTGGCCTTGTCTCCTACTTTAACAAAAACACACTCGAATTTTTTATCTACTTTTGGGGCGTCCTTTTGTTCATCTTTAGGATCTACAACAACAATATTTTTTACAGCAGTAGTATCCGACTTAACCACAACAGAACTAATAGGAACTGACAAAACATTCGCTTTTGTTTGAGTAATAATATCAACTGTTGCAGTCATTCCCGGTCTAAAAGGAGAATATGTATCCGGTTTTCCTTCTAATAAGTCTTTATAGGAATCTTTCAATATTCTTACCTTAACCTTAAAATTAGTTACTTGATCTGCTGTCAAAGCTGAACTAGCCGAATTGGAAATACTAGTTACAGTTCCTTTAAATTGTTTTTTCAAATAGGCATCAACTTCTACGTTTGCCTCATCTCCAACTTTAATCTTTACGATATCATTTTCATTAACATTAACTTCAACTTCCATATTATTCAAGTTGGCAACTCTTAAAATCTCAGTTCCTGTCATTTGTTGCGTCCCTAAAACACGCTCTCCTAGTTCAACATTCAATACTGAAATAGTTCCATCTGCAGGTGCATAAATTGTAGTACGACCCAAATTGTCTTTCGCTTCGTTTACAGTTGCAGAGGCACTTTGTACATTAAAGTAAGCACTTTGTTTTGCTGCTTTTGCAACTTCATAGGAAGAAACTGCTTTATCCCAATCTGATTTTGAAATAATTCCTTTTTCAAATAAAGTTTTATTTCTATCATAACTTGATTTAGATTCATTGAAAGAAGCATCCGCTTGACTTAAATTGGCTTTGGTTCCTGATAAATTAGAAATGGAACGATTGTAACCAGAAGTATATAAATCAGGATTAATTTTTACTAATAAATCTCCTTTCTTTACTACCTGTCCTTCTTTTACATTCAAAGAAATAATCTCACCTGAAACTTCCGACGAAATTTTAACTTCAATTTCTGGTTGAATTTTTCCAGTAGCCGAAACAGTTTCTACAATAGTCATTGGTACCACTTGAGCCGTTTCTATTTCGGTACCTTTCTCCTTATTACCGATTACTCCTGACTTTGAAAGAATTACTAGACTTGCAATTAGTACTACAGCACCTCCTATTAGGATATAAATTGTTTTTTTAGACATAATTAATTTAGTTTTTGATGAGAGAAATTCCAAAATAGAATTCTAAGATTTTAATTTTAAAAATGTAATCGTACTTAGTTCTAATAACTTCTGATTGCGCATTAGTTAATAAGGTTTGTGATTGGTTAAAATCGAAAGAGTTCATTAAACCAACATCATATTTTTCTTTTGCATAATCGTAGGCTCCTTGTCTGGCATCTAAGGCTGCTAAAGAGGATTCATAAGTATTAAGAGCTCCTTTAGCATCTGCAAAAGCAGTGAAAACATTTCTCTGTAAATCTAAATCTTGTTGTTCTACTGCAATCTTAGATTTATCAAGACTTACTTTAGAGCGCTCTATGTTATTGCTTACCGAAAATCCATTAAGGATTGGAATTGAAATTTGAACACCAAAAGATTGCCCTTTATTATTACTAAATTGATCAAAAAATGGTTCTGGTCCACCTAATACTCTACTGAAATTTGGAGCTAAAACATTTTGATTGGTACCTTCTACAAACCCCACTACTGATGTGGGACTTGCCGCATTTGGCACAACTCCAGTGATCCTATCGCTATAAGCAACTCTAGAATTAAAACTATAAAAACCTTGAATGGTAGGCATGTGAGCTCCTCTTGAAATTTCAAGATTTTTTTGTGCTATTTCTAGATTAGTTCTAGCAATTTTACTTTCTATTTTAGTTTCTAAAGCTTTACTATAAATTGCCGAAGGAGATTGAGCTAAAATATTATTTTCATCATTAATATTGGTATCATCAACTACCTCAAAGTTTTCAAAATCTTTAAGTTGCAATAGTTGACTTAAACTCAACTTAGAAATTAGCAAAGCATTTTCTGCAACAATAACATTTTGATTATTTAAGGCAACTGTAGCTTTAATATCTAATAAGTCACCTCTAGGAATAGAACCCGCATTCACCAATTCCTGTGATCTTGAAAATTGCTTTTCATTGATTCCTAATTGTTCTTTTTGGACCTTTAGATTTTCTTTATTAAAAAGAACTTGCAAAAAAGCATTAGCAACATTCAATGCAACATCTTCCTGCATTTTGACCAATTGATATTGAGAAGCTAAAATTGACAAATTCGCTTTGCGCAAATTATTTTGATTTTGTAAACCTCTATAAATATCAATTCCAACATTTACACCTGCAGATGTAAATTGTGTAGTTTGATTTTGAAGAAGTCCTGTTGTAATATCCTGATTCAAACCAATATTCCAAGAATGAGATGCACTAGCATTAACAGATGGAAGAAATTTACCTATAGCGCCTCTCTTATCAATTAACGCAACCTTAGAATCAAGTTCAGTTTGCTTAATCGAAATATTATTCTTTATAGCATATTGTACACATTCCTCTAGAGTCCATTTTTTGGCTTGTGCTTGTATGGTCACACAACCTGCTACAATAGTTATTAAACTGAGAAAAAATCTTTTTTTCATATTTTTTTTTGAATAAAAGTGCAGAAACGATGCAAAACAAATTTAAGTTTTTATAACAAAGATCACTGTATTAATATAAAATATTTTACTCGTAATTACATTATAAAGCTATTAGACTTTAAGAAATAGCTTTTGTTACAAAAAACGATAAAAAAAGAATTCTTTTGTTAATTTTACTGGATTAAACTAAATTAAAAATGTCAAAATCAAGTTTTATATATAGCCTAGTTGGCTTCTGCATCTTCATGAGTAGTTGTGCACCAACAAATAAAATCGATGCTTTAAAACCAGAGCCTGATGATGCAACGCCATTAGTTTATGAGAACACGCCGTCCTTTATAAACATGCCTATTAGTGTAAAGATAAAAGACATTGAGTATCAAACAAACTCCGTCTTGAACGGACTTATATATGAAGATAATACTATTGAGGATGATGATATTGAAATGAAGATATGGAAGCTTGCTCCCATCACAATAAAAAATGACAACGCAGCAAAAGGTGAAAAAATCAAAACTACACTTCCCTTAAAAGCAGTAATTAAATACAGAATCGGAACCAAAAAATTAGGCATTGAAATGTATGACATCCGTGAATTTCATCTCGACGGAGTTGTTACACTAATTAGTGATGTAGCTTTGGTCAATTGGAAATTAACTACAAAAACAGAATTAAAATCTTTAGAATGGAATGAAAATCCAACGATGACTCTTTTTGGGAAAAATCTTCCAGTGACCTATCTAATAAATCCCGCAATAAAACTTTTTAAAACAAAAATTGAAACAAAAATTGATGCTATTATAGAAAAATCAATGGACTTTAAGCCAAATGTATTAGAAGCACTTGAAAAGATTTGCACACCATTTCAAATGAGCGAAAGTTATGAAAGTTGGCTTAGAATTGTTCCCATCGAAATATACTCTACGAATGCTAAGTTAAAAAATGATGCTTTTATTTTAGACATGGGAATGAAATGCAATATGGAAACTCTTATAGGAAGACAACCAGAATCAAAATTTAACGCATCAAAAATTACCTTAAAACCTGTCACTACGATTCCAAATGCAATTTCTGCAAATATTGTTGCTGTTTCTACCTACAGAGATGCTTCGAAAATAATAACCAAAAACTTTTATGGACAAGAATTAGGTTCAGGATCAAAAAAAGTAAAAGTACAAGAAGTTTCTATTTGGCATAAAAACGGCAAAATGATAATCGCATTAGACCTTTTGGGAGCCGTGAACGGAACTATCTATTTATCTGGAACTCCTCAATATAATGAACAAACAAAAGAGATTTACTTCAATCAATTGAATTACGTATTAGACACTAAAAGTAAATTGATGAGAACTGCAAATTGGCTTGCAGAGGGTATAATTTTAAAGAAAATTGAACAAAGCTGTCGCTACTCTATAAAACCAAATTTAGAGGAAGCACAAAAAAGTATGATGACTTATTTAAAAAATTACTCGCCAATGCCAGGAGTGTTTGTAAACGGCAAAATGGAAGAAATTCAGTTTGAAAAAATTCAATTAAACAACCAAGCAATCCTTGCCTTCATTAAAGTAAACGGCGTAGTGAATGTATCTGTCAACGGTATAAAATAATGATAGACAAGTTTCGAAATAAATTTATTAGCCCACTTTATTCTTTCTCATTCTATAAACAGCATACCCAATGCCTCCAACTAAAAGATAAGGAATTGCCATTAAATAAACTATCCCATCGTTAATAGCCTCAGCTTTTGCAGTATTACCTTCGCTAGTTAAGGCAGCACGACACATTGCGCACTGTGCATTTGAAGAAACAGAGAAAAGACCGAAAAAAAGAAGACAAAAATAAATTGACCACTTTCTTTTTATATTTTTTGTTTTAATATACATAATAAGGTGAAATCATTAAATAAACAACTACTCCAGTAACAGCAACATATAACCAAATAGGAAATGTAATTCGTGCAATCTTTTTATGCATTTCGAAATTTTGCGATAATGCCCTCACGTAAGTTATTAATACCATTGGTATAATAGCTATCGACAAAATAATATGAGAGGCTAAAATGAAAAAGTAGATATAACGAACAAATCCTACACCGCCAAATTTTGTAGAATCGGCCGTCATATGATATGCAACATACATCACAAGAAAAGCAACTGAGAAAGCAATTGCACCTGTCATTAAGCGTTCGTGGAGCTTTTTTTTACCATTCTTAATAGCAACGACCGCAGCGATTAAAAGTAAAGCGGTCAAACCATTAGTAGAGGCATAAATAGGAGGCAAAAAAGAAAGCGGCGCTACATCAAATCCAAAGTCTTTAAGTTTTACACCAAAAAGGATCGCAACAACAACTGGAATCACAATAGAAACAGCAATAATGAGTCTATTGTATTTTTGTTCTAATGAATTATTTTTCATTTATTCTGCTAATAATATATTAATATCTTGTTGAATATTTCTAACCCCTTTTTTATCTAAACCATCGTAATATAAAATTGGATTTCCATACTCATCATTTCTACAACGGATATTCCCGTTTTTATCAATCAAAGCAAACAAACCAGAATGCTCAAATCCACCTGCAACTTTATTGTTTTGACCAGCATAAAGATTAAAACCTTTATTTGCTAATTTAAAAATATAGTCTTTATCACCTGTTAAAAAATTCCAGTTGGAGGATTTAACCCCTAAATCTTTAGCATGCTGCTTTAATACTTCAGGCGAATCGTGTTCTGGATTAATAGTAATAGACACAATTCCAAAATTGGGATTCCCAAAAAACTTATTTTCAAGAATAAGCATGCTTTCATTCATCTTTGGACAAATTGTTGGACATGTTGAAAAGAAAAACTCCAATACATACACTTTCCCTTTATAGGTTTCATTGGTAATTTTCTTATTTTCTTGATTAACTAATTCAAAATTTGGAACAGCTCCAATTTTAATTAATTTACCTTCATCTGCAGTTTTAGGTTTAATACGATCTAATCGTTCTCCCTGAACCGTTTTATCATTTTTAATTCGTTCGACAATTTTTGGGATTGCATAAATTCCAAAAATTAAGATAATAAATGAAATACCTATATATGATTTATTTTTAAGCATCTTATAATAAATTAAATTTGTCTAGTAGCGTTTTTATTTTTTTTGTAGGCAGCACGATATTCATAAAGAATAACTTTAAAATCATCTAACATTTCGTTACTCAACTCAGCTGGATGAAAGGTATTATATCCTTCTTTAGTTCCTTTAACTAATTTTCTACCGCGAAGGTTTCTATTTTTATCAATAATATAAACTTTAGAAGTTCCAAGTTTATCGTCTAATTTCTCTACTAATTTTAATTGCGCATAATAGGCTTTAATCTCTTCTGGAGAGGCAAAAACAAAACGCCATTGAGAAACATCAGTAAACATAGCAAAAGCATCAACTACTTTCTTGGCATCACTTTCTGTTCCTATAGGACAGAGAATAACAAATTGAACATCTTTAAATTTATGATAAGTCTGATATATCTTTTGGTTTAAATTAAAAAAATTACCTCTATTTTTTAAAAGTTCAGTTCCTGAAAAACCAAGAATAGTCACTTTTCCATTTAAAGTAATTTCCTTACCATCTAAAGTATTCCAATGCCCAAAATCAGCAGTATTAGTAGTTAGGGTTGGCAACTTTGTATATCCGTTTACACCAGAAGCAAAGAATAAATAAGCTACAATAGGCAAAACAAATAGAACGAAAAGAACAATATTTTTTTTCATTATAACACCTTAATTTTACTATATAAAAAAAGGTACCCGCTAGAACGGATACCCTCTTTATGAATTAATATTTTTTTAAAAATTCCATTTAATGGTAGAGTTTTTAAACACCTCATAAATATAATCCCCTTCGGTCAAAAGAATAAAGAGTAAATATAAAATCAGAAAAATTACTGGAAAAACAACTGCACTCCTTAAAGTACTTTTTTCACCTTCCATGTGCATAAATGCCCAAACGATGTAATATGCTTTATAAAGAGTTAGCGCATAAAACACCCAATTAAGAATGTTCATACTCAGAAAATCGTTCATAAAAAGAAAATCTGGTTTTACTATTCCTAGATAAACCTCTACTATTGTAACGGCAGACAATATTCCGAAAACCTTCCAGATTCTACCTATGTTAGATACGTGTACGTGTGACATAACAAATATTTTTTTTGAAATTAAACTAGATAGAAAACAGTAAATACAAATACCCAAACTAAATCGACAAAGTGCCAGTAAAGACCCACTTTCTCAACCATTTCATAGCTTCTTCTTTTTTCATAAGTTCCTATAAGAACATTGAAAAATATAATGATATTAATAATAATACCAGAAAAAACGTGGAAACCGTGGAAACCTGTGATAAAGAAAAAGAAATCAGCAAATAATTTATTTCCATATTCATTTCTGATCAAGTTTGCACCTTCAACAACGTAATGGGCATCGCCCAATCTTGCTTCAGATTCTTTTCTTGAAAGAATTGTTTTTTGCTTTTCTTTATTCACAACCTCTGTTCTAATCAAAAGTTCTGGATGCGCTTTAAAACCTGCCTGAACTTCCTCTACAGAGAATGAAGGCAAAGAAGGCTCACTCATAAACCATTTTGCTTTATCTCTAGTAAGTTGCTCTCTTCCTTCTGGCAAGGCAACTGCAAACTCAGCTAATGCTACACGTTTACCGTCTTTGTCAACAAATTGAAGTAAACTACCCCCTTTTGTCTCAATAGCACCATATTCACCTTTAATAAAGTTTTTCCATTCCCAAGCTTGAGATCCAACAAAGATTATACCTCCGATAATGGTTAAAAACATGTAAAGCGCTACTTTACCTTTTTTCATTTGATGACCTGCATCAACAGCTAATACCATTGTTACAGATGAAAAAATCAAAATAAAAGTCATTAATGCAACATAATACATCGGAGCAGATACTCCGTGCATAAACGGGAAGTGAGTAAACACTTCATCGGCTATAGGCCATGATTCAATAAATTTAAACCTAGAAAAACCATACGCCGCAAGAAACCCTGAGAAAGTTAAAGCATCCGATACGATAAAAAACCACATCATCAATTTGCCATAACTAGCCCCCATTGGCTCATTGTTGCCTCCCCAAGTTTTCTCTTCACTATTAGCAGTAGTAACTGTCGATTCCATATAAGTTATTCGTTAAAAAGTTCACAAATTTACGTTTTTTTCTTATTTAAAGAAATATAAAAATAAAAACAAATAAACCCACAATAAGTCTAGAAAGTGCCAGTACATTGCACCTAGTTCAATTCCAAGGGTTTGAGATGAATTGTATTTTTGTTTAAAATGATTATAAATTATAATTAGAAGTGAAATCATACCACCAGCAAGGTGAATCAGGTGCACAACCGTTACAACGTACAAAAAAGTTGTCGTTATTGAACTTCCACTTCCAGTGAAATAATAACCACTATTTACTATTTGTCCGAAACCTACAAATTGTAAAATTACAAACAAAATTCCAAGAAATAAGGTACTCAAAAGAAAAACTGAAGTTTTACCCTGATCGTCTCTCATTATTGCTTTTTTAGCCAAATAAAAGGTAACACTACAACCAATAATTGCTGCAGTACTATAATAAAATGCCGAAGGCAACTGAAAGTCTTTCAACCAATCTACTCTTGATTTACTTACTACAAAAGCACTTGTAAGCCCTGCAAACATCATCGTCATACTGACCATAGAAAATAGCAAAATCAATTTATATGATCGTGCAGTTCTAGATTTCTGTTCATCTGTTGTCATTATCATTTCCATAACTATCTTAAAAATTTATCTATTATATAAACCAGTTGCAACAATGTAATATACAAAACACTGACCAACATCAATGTACGTGCTGCTTTAGCCGTTCTTAACTTGTACAATCTAAAAGCATAAAATAACATCCATAACCCCAAAATAAGTACTACAACTGCAGCAACTGGAGTTATATATAATCGTCCAGTAAATCCTAAAACCGGTAATAAAGACGCTAAAATAAGCCAAATTGTATATAAAATAACCTGCAATGCGGTTCCTTTATCTTTTTTTCCTGTTGGTAACATAAAGAAACCTGCCTTCTCATAATCTTCATACAAAAACCAACCTATTGCCCAGAAATGAGGAAATTGCCAAAAAAATTGAATTAAAAATAATGTACCTGCCTCAATACCAAACTCTCCAGTTGCTGCTACCCAACCTAACATAAAAGGAATAGCTCCAGGAAAAGCACCAACAAAAACCGACAAAGAAGTCATGGTTTTTAGCGGAGTATAAACACTAGTGTATAAAAATATTGATATCGCCCCAAACATAGCTGTTTTAGGGTTAATTGTATAAAGAAGTACTAATCCTATTACTGTTAAAAAACTCGCTACTAACAAAGCGCTCCCTTTAGACATTCTTCCAGAAGGAACAGGACGATTTTTAGTTCTATCCATTAAGGCATCTAGGTCTTTTTCGATAACCTGATTAAATGCATTTGATGCACCCACCATGCAATAACCTCCAATAGCTAACTTAAACAAAATCATCCAGTTTAAAGAATGAAGATCGTTTATCCCTAGCATAAATCCAGCTAAAGACGAAAAAACAACACTCACAGCTAGACGCGCTTTAGTGATCTCGCGAAAATCTATATAAATGGATTTGAAGGAAAGGGTACTTTTAGTTGCGTTCAATGCTAGTAATTATTTTAGTTGTAAAAACTTTTGCAAAAGTAGGTTATCAAAAGGGATTTGACAAAAAACAATTCACAAAAAGAGTATTTAAGATTCAAAATAACAATTAATAATCAAAATACCAATTAAAAATATCTGCACGCAATCCTATATTGAACCAATTTGTACTTTCAGTAAAGTTAACTGCCGTATTCGTATTGGGGTCAAAACTCCTGTAAATATAACTTCCAAAAAGTTTTAAATTAGTAGCTGGATTAACCAAATACCCTCCTTGAATATCGGCAATAAAAATTGCAGTTTTATTTCCTTGACCTACTTTAACACCACTATCTAAAGGACGCTGTTCGTCATAATCTTTATAAATATTTCCTCCATAATTAAAACCATCTTCTGCAGAATCAAAATCCAAACCTCGAGTACCAATTGTAAATTTAGCATCCGCAAAATATCTGCCTTTATGATATCTTGCAATGGCTAGAAGTTCGTTAAAATTTCCTCCCCATTGATGCCCTAAACTCTGATTGTTATGACCATAATTGGTAATTGGCATGCTGTGCGAATACACATAAGGACGAACATGATTGTACTCTAGTTGCAATAATAAATTATCAATTTTGAAAGCATTATAGTATTTCACTCCAAGCTGATATCCGTATTTATTTTTCCAACTATTGTCTCTTTTTTTAACATCACCCAAGGAAAATTCATCTAAGATAAATTGCCCATAAAAATTAATTTGATCACTCCATTTGTATTTATATGTCAATCCCAAAACTGCGTTTCCACTTCTTGCAGAAGAAGCGAATTCTACAGATCGATAAAAAATAATTGGATTTACAAAGCTTACATCAAAACCTCTATTATTTGTATTGGTCCAAATCACAGACTCAAAGAAACCTAGATTTAATCGATTAGAAACATTCCAACTCAAATAATGATTTGCCATAAACTTTGTAGCATAAGTTCTTTCTACCGTAACTTCAGGTCTTACATCCTTCAGCCACATATAGGTATTGGTATATTTAATTTTCCAAAAATTTGTATTTAATTTAAAATAAGGATATGGACTTGCGCCATCGCTTTCTAATAAAGATCGGTATCCATCACCGATAAAATTTCTTCCGTAACCCAATTGCAAGTCGATGAATTTGCTTGGAGCTAAAGTCAAATTAGCTTCTGCTAAAGGGAAATCAAATCCATCTGTTTTAAAATCTTTAGCAATTCCCATTCCAGGAACTATAGCAGGATTTCCTCCGGCGGGTTTTATTGATTGCGCATATCTGTTGTAGTAACCTGCAAAACGACCTTGACTTTCAAAAACTGTAGTTGTAAAATTAAGCATCTTACCCAATCCCCCACGAAAATTAATTCCTCGAGTATTCACATAAGTGTAAGAAGACTCACTGTGAGATGCTTTTCCAGCCTGTAAATCAAATATCGGGTTCAATGTAAACCAGTAGTCATCTCCCTTAATTTCTACCATACTTTCATTCCATAACTTTCTTTCCCACCAACTAGATGCTTTCTTTTTTAAATCTTCATTTACTAATTTGAGATTATAATATTTAGACACCTCAGAATACGTGTATGGTTTTGAAGCGGTATGATTATTAGTTCCTATTTGATTTAAGGAAGCATCAAATTGCGCATAATAACTATGAGAAAAAGGAACATTTAAGTGACTTTCAAATTCAGGATTATCAAATTTTTGATAGACAATATTATCTAGTTCCGTAATTTTTTTAGTATAATTAGGCATAATTTTAGCCTTAGCCAAAGCTTCTGAAGCTATCACTTCTTTTGATTTCAATGGAATTAAAATCAGCAGTGTAAATTTAGCGTATGTAGGATTACCATTGTAAGTAGCTGGTAGGATTTTAGGAAATTTATCAAAAACTCTTTTCGTTTCTTCAATCAATTTTTCCTCTGCAGCATCAATATATATAACTTTAAAAGATCCTTCTCGATCAACCTCGAAAAGCACTTTTACATTTCCTTTAAAATTAGTGTCTTTTAATTGTTGTGGAACTTTAAAATTTTCAAAAACAAAATCTTGAATTTGATCATAAAAACAATTTTCTATTGCCTTTGATTCTAAATTCACACAAGTTGAAAAAACAGGAAAACGCTCAGCAGAATTTAAAGACTGAACAGAACTACTTGTAATCTCTTGTGCGGTCACTGAAAAAGAAAACAACATTAAAAAAAATAAAATTATTCCTTTGTTGCAGTTTATAGTATTCTTCAATTTAGTATTCATTGTTTGAATTTTCGCCATTAGCAATCAATTTTGCACCAGAAGTACCAATTCTTTTAACCCCAAGTTCAATCATAGCAACAGCTTCATCATAAGTCCGTACTCCTCCAGCAGCTTTAACAGGAAGTGGCGATGCATTTTCAAGCATCATTTTGATAGAAGGAATTGTAGCTCCATTTGGCAAGTTATTTTCCGTTTTATAAAAACCCGTAGATGATTTTACAAAAACTTTTGAAAATAATTCTTCTTGAAAATTAGAAACAATTACATTTTTGATCAAACTTGACAATTGAATAATTTGTTTATCATTGAGTGCTGCCACTTCAATTATCCATTTTACAACTTTATTATTCTTTAAACCTAATTGTGTTCCTTTTAGGATTTCTTCTTTTAACAATTCAACATCTCCATTTTTGAAAGCTTCATAATTACAAACAAAATCAAGATCATCAGCACCATCCTCAATAGCTTGAGCAGCTTCTTTAAGTTTATCTTCAATCAACGATTTTCCTTCTGGAAAATCAATTACAGTACCTATTTGCAAATTTGATTTTTCTTTAAGAATCATTTGTTTTGCTAAAGAAACCCTATCTGGCCTAATCATAATAAGTTTAAAATGTTCTTCGATAGCTTCTTGGATAAACCCTTTAGCGACAAGAATATTTTCCTGTTCGCTAATACCTGCTTGCGTAGCTGTTTTTAAATAGGTAGAATCTAAATATTGCTTTATATTCATGATGTTTTGATTTGATAATTGTAGCAAATTATGACTTACAAAAATACATTATATCTGAACATATCTTTCAAATAAAATTTTCTATTTGTATTATACAATCTAAAAATAGCCTTTGTTATATGAATTCAAATGTGAATTAAAAAATTACAAACTAAAGAGTTACATCCATATAATAAAAAAGTCCCACATAAGTGGGACTCAAATTTTAATTTTACTTCGTTTTATTATTAAAACCAAATAAAGTAATAAGAAGTAATGATAAGCACGCACCTGAAACATTTGCCATAACATCAAATATATCTGCTTGTCTGGTTGTAGTGAAAAAACCTTGAGCTAATTCGATTCCAATTCCAAAAAAAAGAGAAAAAAGAAATGAAAAAACTAATGGTTTATAACTAACTACTTCTTTATACTGATTCTTAAAAAATAAAAAGCAGAAGGTTGTTAACACAAAATGAAAAAACGCATGAACGAATTTATCTATATTTGAGACATTCCCTAAAGGAACACTACTAAACTGTGCTAAACAAAAATAAGAAATAATCAAAGACCAGATTAGTGCGGCCCAAAAATAGAGCTGTTTACGCACCTATTAATTCTTTATAAGCTTCACTAGAAAGCAATCCTTCTACTTCACTCATGTTTGCTATTTTTATCTTGATCATCCACCCTGCACCATAAGGATCAGAATTTACGCTTTCTGGATTACTTTCTAAATCGTCATTGAAAGCAATAATTTCTCCTGCTATAGGAAGAAACAAATCTGAAACGGTTTTTACTGCTTCTACTGTCCCAAAAACTTCATCTTTCTCTAAAGTTTGATCTAAAGTTTCCACTTCAACATAAACAATATCTCCTAATTCTTTTTGAGCAAAATCTGTGATTCCTACTGTTGCGATATCGCCTTCAATACTAATCCACTCGTGATCTTTTGTGTACTTTAAATTTGCTGGTAAGTTCATCTAAATTGTAATTGATAATTATTAATTGTGTTCTTTGTTACAAATGTAACAATCTTCTATTCATTTCTGGTTGAGATTCAAAAAAAATTAATTCCCAAAGTTATAACGAAGGGTAAAGCCTGAACGAATATTGGTTAACGGAAAAGAAGTAGATATTACTGCTTTTGAAAACGAATGGTCATAATAGAAAATTGCTGTCAAATTTTTACTAAAAGAATAATCTGCTTTTATTTTTAGTGACCATATATTCTGTCCTCCCGCTAATTGATTGTTGTTATAATCTAAATAGCGAACAATGGTCTGATTATTTCTATACGCTACATCAGCTGCGATATTTATATCACTTTTTATTATCCCTGTTGGACTATCTGCCAATCTCGATGAGAGTACAACATCCTTAAAACGATATCCCATTCCCACTATATATTCAACACCTTTTACTTCGGTTAAAAGATTATTATCAAAACTCATTGACAACGCTCGGTCTTTTTTGATTTCAGTAAGGACTTTAAAAGAACTTTTCAATTCGAAATCCATTCTAATTAGCGGACTAAATTGTTCTACTAAATTTATATTAGACATAATAGTCTGATTTAAAAAATTACCACTTAGATCTACTCCATTAGGCGTTTTATCATAATCAAAATTAGATCTAAAAGCATTTATGGTGTAGGAAGCTCTGTAATTATGCTGCAAAGAAAAGCGTTTAAAATTTTCTTTAAAAAGACTATAACGCATCAAGCCATTGTATTTAACCGCCCAATTGGGTATCGGAAAACTTCTAAAAATACCTAATGAAACCGCAGAGGCATCGCCACCAGAATAAGCTGCCAAAAATGCTGGCAATAATACTGACTGATTGTTTTTACCATATCCTAAAGGAAATCCTTCTGGATCTCTATTCAATGGGTTGTTAATGTCAATACCTCGTTCTGTGGCTAATCTATTTGCAATTGTAAGACGGTTGGCTCTAAAATCATCAAAAGCTGCCGAACCATTTTCATCACTAGTAGAAAATGAAGTTTTTATTAACACAGTTGAAATTGAAAAAATACCTGTATTGTAAGGAGATCTAGCGTTATAAACACCATTTGTAACATCATATTGTTCTGATGAATTTTCAGATATAGATCTGTCTAATGTTAAATCAATCTTCAAGTCTGGAAACAAATCTATATTGGCTGTGGCTTTAAACAACTTGTTACTTACCTGAGTGAAATTTTGGTTAAAATCAGGGTAATCCGTTAACCATCCGTTTTTTGCAGCTTCATATCGAATATCATCTTGGCTTCCAAAAATAAAACCTAAAGAAGGTCGTGAGGAACCTAAAAATCCAATGCCCGGCGTATATCCTGGTAAAACAGTCCCACTATTATAGGTATAATTGACCTGAATGTTTTTTACACTAGTTAGAACCCCAAGCAAACCATCCATAAAAGGATTGTTTTTTGGAATTTGATTCGCATTAGCATTTACTATTTTCTCCCCAGGTTTTGGCAATACTGTTTTTGCTTTAGGAGTTGTTTTAGAGTTGTTTTTTGAAATCCCCAAATACTTATACAACATCTCCATATTGAATGTGGTATTTATATTATTTGAATTCGCATTTTGAATCGTATTTCCTAAATTATAATCAGTACCGTCAATACTAATTTGCGAAAGCGCGTTAGAAGCACGTTGCCAAGTATAATCACCCGTATAAGAATAATTTGCTTTTACAAAACTAAATAAGGGTATTTTATTAATTGGTATTTCATAATTAACTACCAATTGTTGCATGTGCTGATTTGGATCTCCTATATCCCAATAACTATCCCAAATGGTAAAACTATCAATAGGTTCATTGTCTTCATTTAAATAATTTTTTACAATATTACTTGAAGAAGCTGTGTAATTTAACTTTAGCGATTTAGTTAAATTATAATTAAAACCATATTGATAATTAAAAGCAAAATTTCTACGATATAAAGGATCTAGACCAATACCTTCTACTTCTACTTGCCTAAATTGCTGACGATTATATTGTCTATTTATATTGGTATTGAAAGTTATATTAGAAGGCAAATAATTAAAATTAAAGTCACTCAACAACTTCCAATAATTACTTTTTTTCAAAAACTCGTTCTTTTTAAAAGGTTCGATTGGTTTAGATTGAAAAGTATATCCATAATCTACTGATGAGTTGGCTTGTTGATCTACATAATCTTCTATTTCAAAATCATGTCTTTCTACTTGATTAAAAGACTGAGAAAAAGTAAAGTTTTCAGGATCATACAAATGTTGTTTTTGCTCTGGCTGACGTTCTTTTCTTACTCCGATAAAGTTTATACTTTTCCTTTTAGTATAATCTACTGCTCTATTAATTATATTATCTCTCTTATTTTGATCAGTGGTGTTTTCTAGTAATTGCTTTAGCTTTATATCTTGATTAAAAGGGTCGTACTCCGGGGTAATTGTTTCTTCGCCAATAGCATAATTAAAAGGTAAATTAACGCCCCATTTTTGTGGCAATAATTTTCCTAAATTCACATTAGTTACAATATTATATTGTCTTGTATCTTCTCTACTTCGTTCGTTTGGTCCTTGTTCTAAAGATCCAAAACCAATAGTGGTTTTTCTACCGGAAGCAGAAATCGTAGCAAAATCAGCAAGGTTGGTATCAACATTAAGAACTGCTGCCATTCCTCCGTGATTATCCATATCTGCCAATCGAAGTTCATTAAACCACACTTCTCCTTTTATGTCATTACGGGCATCACTATTTTTTACACCTACCATAAGTGTTCGTACTAATCCAAAATTTGGATTCCCTTTTATACCTAATTTCAACCCATTACTTCCATCTCCCTCTGGTCTATTTGGATCTGAATCTGGATAATAAATTCCGTCAGCAGGCAAAGTCATCGGATCGATGCTCATTGCTATAATTTTTAATTTAGTCAACAATGCCAATGATAAATCGATTTGATTTTCCTCTGGCCAAACTGCTTCGGCGCTTAAAGAACTACAATCAGAATTAGAAATTCCTGCAGGAACCGTTACTTTCAATGGAATTTCTATTTGGTAAAAATTTTGTGTAAAGTCATTTCCAAAACGAATAAAACCTACCATTTGATTGTCTTGAAGAGCGATTTCTCCTGGCAATGATTCGGCATGCAAGAACATTTTTAATTTCTTGAACTGACGCATATCAATACTAACATTTTTAAAAACAGCTCTTGAATCTCCAGGTTCTAATCCGTCACCCGAAACTCTTAAAGCCAACGCCTGTTCATTTTGATTAATAATGGTATTGTTATTATAAAGTTGCTCTCTTTGAACTCCTGGAGGCGAAATATAATTCACGGGGCATCTTTCATTATTTTCTTGCACACTCACAGCCTGAACATCTAAAATAGTATTGTCATCTGCCAGATTTAAATCATTAAAATCAAGAGCATTTGTATATCTTCTCCATTCGCCACGAACCAAATCTAAGGCTCCAAAACGAACTGTAACCTCAGACGTAAATCCAGTCATAAACATTCTCATGAAACGAATTGATCTAAAATCAGAAATGTTTCCTATTGTATTCTCTGGTTGAGAAACAGGCACTTTAAATTGCAACCACCTCGCTTCTGTGGTAGAACCATCAGGCAAAGTAACTTGTGTATTTCTTACATCAGTTACATAATTTTGACCAACATTCATCCCCGGCTCAATTGCGACACTATATTCATAGTAAGCATTGATGGTATTCATCGTATTGTCTCTATTAATATCTTCAACATCAGGCAAAGTTGTCGCTCCTCTATTAGGATCATTTATATTAACAGCCGAATTTCCTTCGGTACCATTATAATTTTTATACCTATCTAAAATGCTTCCAGTAGTATTTAAATAATAAATGTAATCATCTGCTGCAGGATCTATTTCAGAGGCAAAATTAGTATAAACAGAACCTTCATTCGCATTAGACAAACCATCTAAACCTATATCTTGGTTTTTTCTGTTATCAGCATTGTTATCAAAGGCATAAATCAAGGATTGAGACGCAGGAACATCTCCCCATAAAGGTCTTGGATTTGTTAATATTTGATCTGGACCTAAACCATTTTCATATTGTTTTCTTCCATCTTTTAGTACATCTTCTGATATTTCACCTAAATTAAAATAAATTTTTCCTGTATTTGTCAAAGGTGATTGTCCTTTTCCCACATAGGGATCTAAAACCCAAAACTGAATATACTCTACATTACCTTGTTCAAAATTGGTAGCATTCAAAGACCTCATGATTCCTCCAAAATTACTAGCTGGATCCGAAGCGGTAGTAGTACTATTATTATAAGAACCTCTTTCGGAGGGATAATAACTCAAGTCTAATGTATTTACAACTTGGGTTTGGCCTTGCGCGATATCTGTAAGTGGATACAACTCTCTACTAAAAATTCTTCTGGTTGAATTAAGTGAAAGATCTTCATTAGAAATTCCAGATGGTTTTTGAGTATAAAAAATTGGGTCAATAGAATACCATGATAATTTGGCTCTTTTGAATCCATAACTTAAATCATTTGCATCAGCATTAAAATTATAATTACTTTTTGCATTTCTAGCAGGAGTAGATGCTAAACTCCAAGAATAAGCAGAACGCATGTCTATAGTAGATTGTGAGCCTTCAAAATCATCAACATAAATAGTAGATTCTCCCTGAAACTTATCTGCTTTGGGCGAATCAGGTTTCAAAAAAGCTACTTCACCTCTTATAGAAAGATTAGAGGGAACATCAGTATCAATATTTGGCAATTTATTTACTAAGCGTGTCAAAAAAGGAACCGCAGTAGAGAAATTAGTATTAAATCCAAAAATAGTATTATTAACAGATTCTTGACCAAAACTTGATTTTTGTGTAAATGGTTTTTCAGACATTTTTAGAAATGTACCACCAACTAAAAAATTATCAGAAATTTTATGTTCTACATTAACTCCCATGAAACGTCTGGTTTGCTGACCAAAAATCGAATTGTTCTCTAAAGAAACTTCAATTGGTGTATTAGAAGCTTGTAAAGAAGGATCCAATATTTGAACACGACCTAATTGATAATTAACACTATAATCAACACCTTCAACCAAAACTCTTCCTGCAGCAGTAACTACTACTGAACCTTGAGGAACATTGAATGCTCCAATTGGAATACCATCGCCACCACTTGACTTATACTTACCTCTTAATAGAAATTTATTTTTATCACTGTCTTGCAAAGCACCTGATTGTGTATTTCGGTACATACTTCGAAAAACATATTTCTTTTGATTTTCATTATAAGTTGTCGTATTATTATAATTTTCTGCTGATCCAGTATTTGTTAGTTTTGAAAATAATAATTCACCAAAAGGTTCTTTAGTTGTAAATATAATTCTCCCGTTCTGAGCATCAATTGTTAGACCAGGCATGAAATCAAAAAAACCATCTCCTCCATCTTGAGGATCGTTGTTATAATTTAACTTATCTAAATTAAAAACTTTTAGCAAAGGCGTTTCAGCAACTTTATTTTCTTTGGAAGGATTGGCAGGAAAAGGACTTCCCGCAACTGGACTAATATAATTTAGTGGTGAAGGATCAGAATACAGGATATTAAATCTAAAATCTTCTTGCTTTAATTGGTATCCTCCTTGAATTTGGTAGATATTTTTCATCATCAAATTCCAAACGGGATTTTTTACGTTTGTCAAATTGCTTTTCAGCATTTTTAATACTAAACTTTGTGAAATAATTGCTTGATTAGATGGATTCGTTCCTGTTACCACTGTAGCATCTACACCGTCATTACCAAACTCCCCTACTTGATAAACTTTATCACCAATTGTATATTGATAGGCAACAGCAAGCACTTCATCATTAGCTAATCTTTGTTGCAAGGAAATATACCCAAGTTGCGGATTAAAGGTATATTCATTTGGATTAAGTTTTCTTGCATTTTCAAGTTTAGAATAATCTTGACCTTCGCTAATCGTAATATTAAAACCAGAATTAGCCGTTACAATTTCACGAATATTAGCATTCAGTAATCCTGTTCCTAATGTAATTTGCGCTGGATCATAATCATTATTCGAGTTGTCCGTTGGAGAATCTGGCGGATTATTAAAAATGCCATTAGAAGGATTTAAAACTACCACCTCGGTATCTGGTAAACCAGACAATTGTCCTTCACCTAAATCCTGAAGCGCAATAATATTTCTTAAGTTATTGTTAGTTGTAGTTACCCTATTTTGCTTATTTGTTACCCAGATTTCAATTCTAGAAATTTGAACTCTACTATCTATAAATGGGTAATTTGCAAGTGATTTATCATATCTATTTCTAAAATACTGAGATAAGAAAAAGTGTCTGTCTGAATCATAATCTAATGCAAACATCTCGAAATTTTCAATAGTACCTCCACCTTCTGCAACTAAACTTTTTGTTTGTGATTTTTGTTCCGAAAAAACACCTGTTATGGTTGTCTTACCAAATTGAAGCTTGGTTTTGACACCAAATAAACTCTGTGCCCCTCTAATCAAAGAACTGTTTAATGGCATGCTCACATTTCCCACTTCTATTTTCTGAATAATATCATCCTCTGAGGGGGAATAATCTAGTTTTATTAAATTCTGAAAAGCAAATGTAGATTGCGTATCGTAATTGGCATTTACATTAAGTCTAGTTCCTACTTTACCCATTAAACTCATACTAATTCTTTGATCAAAATCAAAAGTTAGATTAGAACGATTTCTCGGAGAAAAAGAGGGATTATCTTGTTTTGTATACCGCATACCAATATCCATCTCTACAGATCCGGTAGGCTTTACATCAATTGTATTACTTCCAAAAATTGATTCGAAAAGACCCGATTTAATGTAATATCTTGGCAATAAATCCTTTTTTGCCAGATCGCTTCCTTCTTTTTTACCATCAACAGCATCGACTTTTTTCTTAAAATAGTCTCTCATCGACTCTTTTAAAACTAAATTCTCGTATTCTTTTGGAGTTAAAATTATTGGATAATTGATAGAAAACCCTTCTACAGAATTGGTATAAATATACCGATCAGTAACAGGATCATAAGTATATGCAGAAATAATACTTTTTGGATTTTTTAGTTGAATTTTCCCTTTAGAAAATCCATTTTTAGTCGTATCCTGAACAACTTGTTCTACTTGAGCTTGTGATACAAAACCACAAAATAAAACAAGCAAAAAAATACAAATTTTATGCATAGAATTCGTGTTTCTTATGTAGCTTTTAAAGGCTTTTTAATGCTTTTTTAATAATTGTCTCTACAGAAGCATCTGGATCTTCTTTGACAATTTTTTCAATAATTTTCTCTGAAGTTTTACGTACAAATCCTAAAACTTCCAAAGCAGATAACGCTTCATCTCGATTTGTATTGCTTTGTGACATAGAAACTTCGTCTAAATCATATAATTTTAAGACTTTCTCCTTTAAGTCCAATATCACTCTTTGAGCTGTCTTACTTCCAATTCCTTTTATGGACTGGATTGTAACCACATCTGCAGACCCTATAGCGTTGGTAATTTGTTTAGGATCTAGCGAGGATAACATCGTTCTAGCGATACTCGCTCCAATTCCTGAAACGGATAGCAATAATCTAAAAATTTCTCTCTCTGATTTTTCTATAAAACCAAAAAGTGTATGCGCATCCTCTTTAATTTGAAGATGCGTATACACTTTTATAAAATCTGTATTGGGCAGTAAAGAATAAGTATGTAAAGAAATATTAATATGATAACCAACACCACCACAATCAATAACAATATGCGTTGGTGACTTCTCTACTAATTTCCCCTGTAAATGTGCTATCATACTTAAAATATATTTTCAAATATAATAAAATTAACAGAGGATTAACTTAAAATTATAACTTTAACTATATTGCTACAGCATAAATATTGATTTAGTTTCTCTTTTTAATTGCTTTTTCTTGAGCATCAATTACGGCAATTGTTGCCATATTAACCATTTCCTCTACGCTAGCACCCAATTGAAAAATGTGAACAGGTTTCCCCATTCCTAACATAATAGGCCCTATAGAATCAACCTTGTTTAATTCTTTCAAAAGTTTATAGGTAATATTTGCTGCGTCTAAATTTGGAAAAATCAAGGTGTTTACTTTCTTACCCGCTAATTTTGAAAAAGGAAATTTATCTTTTAACATTTCTGA
Source organism: Flavobacterium pygoscelis (assembly GCF_023162025.1). Classification (NCBI taxonomy): domain Bacteria; kingdom Pseudomonadati; phylum Bacteroidota; class Flavobacteriia; order Flavobacteriales; family Flavobacteriaceae; genus Flavobacterium; species Flavobacterium pygoscelis. The sequence continues at coordinate 209,060 of NZ_JALNUB010000005.1, forward strand.
GTTCAAAGCAAAATCGGCTTGTATTTCTCCATCCACTATCATTTCAGGATGATTTTTATGTAAGTATGAAACTGCTTCTCTTACTTTACCCGCATTTTCACTTGTCGATGAACCAAAATTAGAAAAAGATATCATTGCTATTACGGGTTCTATTCCAAACATTTTAGCTGTTTTGGCTGTCATGATCGCAATTTTAGCCAAATCATCAGCTGTTGGATCAATGTTAATTGCCGTATCCGATAAAAACATTGGTCCACGAGCGGTCATCATCATATTTGTAGTAGCTACAATAGATGCTCCAGGCGCTTTTTCTATAAGTTGCAACATTGGTTTTACCACCGATGGATAACTTCTAGAGTGTCCCGTTACTAATGCATCTGCTTCTCCTTCATTAACCATCATTGCAGCAAAATAATTTCTTTCTCTCATTAGTTTTTGAGCATCGAAGAAAGAAATACCACGTCTTTTTCTGGCAGTCCAATATGTGGTAGCAAACTTATTTCGACGTTCATTTTCTACGTCAGTTTTTGGATCAATAATAGTAACATCTGCGTCAAAACCAATTTCTGCTTTCAACTCTAAAATAATTTCTTTATTCCCTAACAAAATTGGAAAACCAATTCCTTCTTCCCAAACGATTTGAGCTGCTTTTAGAACATCTAAATGATCCGCTTCGGCAAAAACGATTTTTTTAGGATCCATTTTTGCTCTGTTTGTCATCAAACGTAACATCTTATTGTCATTTCCTAGACGGTCCAATAATTCTTCCTCGTACTTATTCCAATCCATTATTGGATTTTGCGCTACACCAGAATCCATTGCAGCTTTTGCAACAGCAGGAGCAACAACGGTAATTAATCTTGGATCAAAAGGTTTTGGAATAATATATTCACGACCAAAATTCAGCTTAGTTGCTCCATAAGCAACATTTACTTGTTCCGGCACAGATTCTTTTGCTAATAAAGCTAAAGCTTTGACAGCCGCCATCTTCATTTCTTCATTGATAGTAGTAGCGCGAACATCAAGCGCTCCTCTAAAAATATAAGGGAAACCAAGAACATTATTTACTTGATTAGGATAATCTGAACGACCTGTAGCCATAATTATATCTTTACGAGTCTCCATCGCAAGATTATAATCAATTTCTGGATCTGGATTTGCCATAGCAAAAACGATAGGATTTTCAGCCATTCCCTTCAACATTTGAGCAGTCATTATATCTCCTGTTGATAATCCTAAAAATACATCTGCTCCATTTAATGCTTCTTCAAGACTCATTGAAGCACTATCCTTAGCATATTTTAATTGAAGTTCAGATAGTTTAGGATTATCCTTAGTTAATAAACCTTTGCTATTAAACATAAAAATATTTTCAATTTTCACACCTAATAGGACATATAAATCGGCACAAGCAATAGCTGCTGAACCTGCTCCAGAAACCACTAATTTTACTTCTTCGGCTTTTTTATCGGCTAATTCTAATGCATTCAATAATGCCGCTGAGGATATAATGGCAGTACCATGTTGATCATCATGCATAACGGGAATATTCAATTCTTCTACCAGTCTTCTCTCAATTTCAAAAGATTCTGGCGCTTTGATATCTTCTAGATTAATTCCACCAAAAGTTGGTGCTATATTCTTTACAGTTTGAATAAACTCTTCAATATCTTTAGTACCAATTTCGATATCAAAAACATCAATATCAGCAAATATTTTAAACAACAAACCCTTTCCTTCCATTACTGGTTTAGAAGCTTCTGGTCCGATATCACCAAGTCCTAAAACAGCTGTTCCATTGGTAATTACAGCAACTAAATTTCCTTTGGCAGTATATTTATAAACGTTATTTACATCCTTAACAATTTCTAAGCAAGGCTCAGCTACGCCAGGAGAATAAGCCAATGATAAATCTCTCTGCGTTGCATATTTCTTTGTAGGAACAACTTGAATTTTACCAGGAGTTGGCTTTGCATGATATAATAATGCTTCTCTTCTTTTACTATTTTTTTCCATTGATATTAGATTTTTATCTAGTCTACAAAGATAGAAGACTTGTCTTAAAAAGTTATCTTTTATCGTATTCTTTTCTAAAATTTAAAGTCATACAAACATATTTAAACAACAACAGCCACATAAATTGCGGCTGTAGTTATCATTTTGAAAATAAATTCTTACTGTGTAATATAAGAATTCAAATGCTCTATAGTATCCTTTTGAATATCAATAATTGCTTTTACCACATCACTAATTGAAATTATTCCAATGACGACATTATTTTCTAAAACAGGTAGATGACGGACTCTTTTGGTGCTCATTAATTCCATACAAAATTCTAAATTATCTGAAGGATTTACTGTAATAACATTTGTTTCCATGATCTCATGTACCAAGGCTTTTTTTGATGATTTTGCTTTTAAAACAATTTTTCGAGCATAATCTCTTTCAGATAAAACACCTTTTAAAACAGTATCTTCAATAATGAGAATAGCACCAATGTCTTTTTCACTCATTACTGTCAATGCTTCATACACTGTATTTGTTGAAAGTATAGAATAAACTTCCTTCCCTTTTGTACTTAAAATTTGATTAACAGTCATAACTCTTTGATTTTTTGAGATATAAAGTTAAAAAAAATATAATAAAAACAAGGAATAAAGATTAAATAAATAAAATTGAAACTTAAAAAAAATTATAGACTATTTTTTTATAGAAAAAATTTTTGTTGAAATAGCACAAATATGGAATCTAAAATAATTTAATATCTATAAAAAATTACTGCAAAAAATCAATATTCCTTTTCAATCCTAAAAACTTAGCTCTTTTGATAGGAGATTTTTTAAAAACAGTTTTGAAAGTTTCTTCGGTAATTTCAATCCAATCTTTTTTAGACATCGACAACAACTCAGAATTTGCTGTAAACAAGGGTTCGCTGTGCTTTTTTGAAAACTTATTCCAAGGACAAACATCTTGACAGACATCACATCCAAAAGCCCAATCATTAAATTTTCCTTTCATCTCTATAGGAATATTTTCTTTTAGCTCAATCGTAAAATAGGAAATACATTTACTACCATCTACCACATAAGGAGCAACAATCGCTTCAGTAGGACAAGAATCAATACAAGCAGTGCAATTGCCACAATGATCAGTAGTAGCATTATCATATTCTAAATCGAGATCAATTATCAATTCTGCAATAAAATAAAAAGAACCTACTTTTTGGGTTATTAAATTACTGTTTTTACCAATCCACCCCAAGCCACTTTTAGATGCCCAAGCACGATCTAATACTGGTGCAGAATCTACAAATGCACGCCCAGACACATCCCCAATAGTTGATTGAATTGAAAATAAAAGCTCTTTCAACTTCTCCTTAATAACAAAGTGGTAATCTTCACCATAAGCGTATTTAGAGATTTTAAATGCTTCTGGATTTTGATGTTCTTCTGGATAATAATTTAATAGCAATGAAATAACACTCTTTGCATCTTCAACAAGTAAAGTAGGATTTAATCGTTTATCAAAATGATTTTCCATGTAGGACATCTGTCCATTATTATTATTTTTCAACCAATTTTCCAAACGCGGCGCATCTTCTTCTAAAAAACCAGCTTTAGAAATACCACAAGACAAAAAACCAAGACGAATTGCCTCAGATTTGATGAATTCTGTATATGTTGATTTATTTTGAATGATATAAATTAGCAGTTAAAAAAAAAGATTAAAACTCTATATAAAACAATAATTTTTACACTTATGCTTATTAAAAAAAACTAGAACAAGCCTCCCTGAATATTAGTTTTAATCTTTCCTAAATGTTTATAAGCTTTCTCAGTAACTTCTCGTCCTCTTGGTGTTCTCATAATAAAGCCTTCTTGAATTAAAAATGGTTCATAAACCTCTTCAATTGTTTCACTACTTTCTGAGACTGCTGTTGCCAAAGTTGACAAACCAACAGGACCACCCTTAAATTTATCAATAATTGTATTCAAGATTTTATTATCCATCTCATCTAAACCATGAGCATCAACATTAAGTGCTTTTAAGGCATATCGGGCAATTTCAATGTCAATACTTCCATTTCCTTTAATTTGGGCAAAATCACGGACTCTACGCAACAAAGCATTCGCTATACGAGGAGTACCTCTACTTCTGCCAGCGATTTCAATAGCAGCCTCCATGGTTATAGGCATTTTAAAGATTGAAGCACTTCTTTCTACAATTGTAGTCAATAATTCAGTAGTATAATATTGCAACCGAGAGGCAATGCCAAAACGAGCACGCATCGGAGCTGTTAATAAACCTGATCGTGTAGTAGCGCCAATTAATGTAAATGGATTTAAATTAATTTGAACCGTACGTGCATTAGGTCCAGACTCTATCATGATATCAATCTTGAAATCCTCCATTGCAGAGTATAAATATTCTTCAACTATTGGACTTAAGCGGTGTATTTCATCTATAAATAGAACATCTCTCTCTTCAAGATTAGTCAATAAACCTGCTAAATCACCAGGTTTATCCAGAACAGGTCCAGAAGTTATTTTAATACCTACTTGAAGTTCATTAGCAAGAATATTAGCCAAAGTGGTTTTACCTAATCCCGGAGGCCCATGAAATAAAGTATGATCTAGCGCTTCATTTCTTTGATTCGCAGCTTGAACAAAAACTTTTAAATTTTCCAGAACTTGGTCTTGACCAGCAAAATCATCAAAGGAAAGTGGTCTTAACTTTTTCTCAATATCAAGCTCTTCTGCATTATAACCGTTTGAGGTTGGATCTAGATTTTCATTCATGAAACAAAGATAGAATAAAGTTACAAGTAAAAAAAAATGCCTTCCAGAATTGAAAGGCATTTTTATATATTTTAAAATCTAGTGATGTAAAACTTCTTCACCAGGCTTCATTGGTACATTTTGAGGAACAAAATCTACATCATGATTAGGATTACTATAGTCATAAGGCCATCTGTGAACTTCTGGAAGTTCTCCAGGCCAGTTACCATGAATGTGTTCTACTGGAGCAGTCCATTCAAGTGTATTTGATTTCCATGGATTTTGAACCGCTTTTTTCCCGTAAAAAATACTACTGAAAAAGTTGTAAAGAAAAACCAATTGAAAAACACCTCCTACTAAAGCAAATGTTGTAATAAGAACATTTACATTTTGTAAGTCATCAAATAAAGGAAAGTTAGTGTTAGTATAATAACGTCTTGGCAAACCAGCTAATCCAATAAAGTGCATTGGGAAAAATACTCCATAAGCACAAACTGCAGTTACCCAAAAGTGAATGTAACCTAAGTTCTTATTCATCATTCTACCATACATTCTAGGAAACCAGTGGTAAACACCAGCAAACATACCGTATAAAGCAGAAATCCCCATTACTAAGTGAAAGTGAGCTACAACAAAATAAGTATCGTGAACGTTAATATCTAACGTACTGTCTCCTAAAATAATCCCTGTTAAACCACCAGTAATAAAAGTAGATACCATTCCTATTGAAAACAACATCGCTGGATTCAATTGTAAATTACCTTTCCATAATGTTGTTATCCAGTTAAAAGCTTTAACAGCAGATGGAATCGCAATTAATAATGTAGTAAAAGTAAATACAGATCCTAAGAAAGGATTCATACCTGAAACGAACATATGGTGACCCCAAACTATTGTAGATAAAAATGCAATAGCTAAAACAGACATAATCATAGCTCTGTAACCAAAAATTGGCTTACGAGAACTTGTTGCCATAACTTCTGATACAATACCCATCGCAGGTAAAATAACAATATAAACCTCAGGGTGACCTAAAAACCAAAATAAGTGTTCAAATAAAACTGGAGAACCACCTTGATAATGTAAAACCTCTCCCGCAATATAAATATCAGACAAGAAGAATGAAGTACCAAAACTTCTATCAAAGATTAACAATAAAGCTGCTGATAATAACACTGGAAAAGATACAACACCAATAATAGCTGTTACAAAAAACGTCCAAATTGTTAATGGCAATCTTGTCATTGACATTCCTTTAGTTCTAAGGTTGATTACAGTAACTATATAGTTCAAAGACCCTAACAAAGAGGAAGCAATAAAAATAGCCATTGATATTAACCAAAGTGTCATACCCATACCAGAACCTGGGATTGCTTGTGGCAAAGCACTTAAAGGAGGATAAATTGTCCAACCAGATGATGCAGGTCCTGCTTCAACAAATAAAGAAGAGAGCATGATTACAGCTGACAAAAAGAACAACCAATAGGAAACCATATTCATAAATCCTGATGCCATATCACGAGCTCCGATCTGAAGAGGTATAAGTAAGTTACTAAAAGTACCACTTAAACCAGCTGTCAAAACAAAGAAAACCATTATGGTACCGTGTATTGTAACTAAAGCTAAATAAATGTCATTAGCCATAACTCCATTAGGTGCAAATTTATCACCTAATAAAATATTAAAAATTTTAAAAGATTCCTCTGGCCATGCTAATTGCATTCTAAAAAGCAAAGACATCATAACCCCTATAACTCCCATTATAATACCTGTAATTAGGTATTGTTTAGAAATCATTTTATGATCTATACTAAAGATATATTTAGTAATAAAAGTTTCTTTATGATGGTGTTCGTGTTCGTGATCTAATGCGTGATCGTGACCTTCTGCTGACATATATGTTTACTTTAAATTTTCTTAATAAATTATTTCATAGCTATTTTAACAACAGCTGTACTATCACCAACTTTAGTTGAATCTTGCTTTACAGCACCATCAACTGCAGGTGCAGCAGAAGCCTTAGCTTCTTTTACTTGATTTACCAAAAGAGCTTGCTCACTCACCCATTTTTTATAATCCTCTGGCGTATCAACAATTACTTTCATTTGCATATTGTAATGAGATGCACCACAAATTTTATTACATAACAATAAGTAATCAAAAGTGTAAGGATCTAAAGCAGTTTCACCTTTAGCAACAAGTTCAACACTTTTCTTAGCTCTTAAGTCATTAATATGCGCTACTTTTTCAATCATATAAGGCAACTCTCTATATTCAGCAGTTGTCAAGATTGGTGTAAAAGCAAACTCAGTAACCATTCCAGGAACACAGTTCATTTGCGCTCTAAAGTGAGGAAAATAAGCTGAGTGCAAAACATCTTGTGATCTCATTTTAAAATGAATCTTTTTTCCTTTCGGGATATGCAATTCTGTAACTACAATATCGTCTTGAGAATAAGGATCTGACATATCAACACCAAGACTATTTACACCTTCGATCAATCTAACATTCGCTTTACCCAAAACATTATCAGTTCCTGAATATCTTGCTTTCCAGTTAAATTGCTGTGCATATAATTCAATTACAATAGTGTCTTCATCTTCATCAACAAACATAATGTTTGTCCAAGCATATAAACCATATAATATTAAACCAGCTAACACAACTGCAGGAATAACACTCCAGACAGCTTCTAATTTATTATTATCAGCAAAGTATAACGCTTTTTGATCTTTTTTACCTTTATATTTAAAAGCAAAATAGTGAAGTAACGCTTGAGTAATTGCCTGAACAATAAAAATAAGTACCCACGTAATATTCATTAAATTATCAACATCCAAACCGTGCTCAGAAGCAGGAGTGTGAAGAACAAGAGGTCCCCATTTAAATAAACCATAAATAGTGAAGATGTACAGGAAAGCTAAAAATGCAAACATGATATAACCTTGTACGTTATTATCATCATCTGTAGCTACTTCTGATGTATCTGAATTGGATCCAACTTGCGTTAGGTCGAATATTTTAGTCAATTGCCATAAAGCAACAGCTAATAAAACTAAAACTATAATTACCAACAAACTTGTCATCTGTTTTCTACTTTAAATATTAATAATGGAAATGTTTACTTTCATCGATGAAAGGATTTCTTTTTGGCAACAATGGTGATTTAGATAATGCTGTAAAAACAACAAAGATAAATAAACCAAGGAAGAAAAGAACAGAAGCAATCTCAGAAACTCCAATAAACCATCTGTCACCTACTGTTCCAGGCATAATCATAAGGAAGAAATCAAGATAATGACCTGCTAAAATTACAACACCAGCCATAACTAAAACCCATGTAATTCGTTTAAAATCAGTGTTAATAAGAATCAACAAAGGGAATAAAAAGTTCATCACAACAGCTCCAAAGAATGGAAGATTGTATAATTCGATTCTTGTTATAAAATAAGTAACCTCCTCAGGTATATTAGCATACCATATCAAAACGAATTGTGAAAACCATAAATAAGTCCAAAACACACTAAATCCAAACATAAATTTAGCTAAATCATGAATATGACTTGTATTTACATGCTCTAAAAGACCTTTTGATTTTAAATACAAAGTCACTAATGCTATAATGGTGATACCACTTACAAAGAAACTTGAGAAAACATACCATCCAAACAAAGTACTAAACCAGTGTGGATCAATAGACATAATCCAATCCCATGACATAATAGATTCAGTTACTATAAAGAAAACTAAAAATATTGCTGATATATTAAAATTCTTTTTGTAATTAAGATTATCATTTGACTCATCTTGAGCTAAACAATTTTTTCTTGAAAAGTATTGATATAAATTCCATCCAACCAAAAACACTGCAGCTCTAATAATCCAAAAAGGAAAATTTAAGTAACCCGTTTTATTAGCAATTAATTTATCTGCAGCAACTACTTCAGGATCCAACCATATAAAAAGATGATTTAAGTGCAAACCTGATAATAATAAAACTATAAAGAAAATAACAGAACCTACAGGCAAATATGAAGTTATACCTTGCATCACTCTGAATAATACAGGAGACCAACCAGCTTGAGATACTTGTTGAATAGCGTAAAAAGCTAAAACACCTAGAGAAACTAGCATAAAAAAGATACAAGCAACATAAAAAGCTGCCCATGGCTTATTTTGTAATTGATGTAAAACATGATTTAAATGTTCTGCATGCTCTTTTTCTTCACTAACTACATGAGTCTCTCTCTTAATATTAGAATCAGCTTGAATAGCTTCAGCCTCAACTTTAACCTGAGTGCTATCATCAACAACAGCAGCAGTTCCTAAGGCTGTATTAGCCACTTTATCATCTGCTAAAACTAGCTTTTCAGTACTAGCTTTTTCATGTGAAGCATCAGTTGATTTAGACTCTTCATGTTTTGCTTCACCATGGCCACCATGACTTTCCGCTGCGAGAATTTTTTCAACTTCTTGAATATCTTTGGGTGCAGTATAAAAACCATATCCAATTCCTAACGCACCTACGGCCATCAAGATGAATGAAAAAGTTTTTAGTTTACTTGAAAATGTATACATATCTATTACGATCAGTTTGTTCAACAATTATAATTCGCTTTTTAGTTTTAGAACATAGTCAGCAACTAACCAACGTTCTTGGGGATTCAATTGATTGGCATGTGAACCCATCGAATTCAAACCATAAGTTATAACATGATAAATACTTCCACCAGTTATCACTCTATCTGCATAGCTAGGAACACCTAGAAACTTTTCTCTTTCTACCAATTTACCTTTTCCATTTCCTGAAGAACCATGACAAGAAATACAGTAAATATCAAAAAGCTCTTTTCCTTTTTCAAGGTTTTGAACAGAAGAATCAAGTGGAGATTTAAGATTAGCTTTTGCTAATTCATAACCAGCAGTAGTGTTCTCATACTCATAAGGCTCAAAGCCTCGATTAATTGAACCTTCAGCAGGCAATTGTCCTTCTTTACCGTCTTTAAATGCATTCGACTCAGAGTAAGTTTCATAACCTACTGATTCGTACATATTTGGAAAATATTGATAGTTTGGTGCCGTAGTATTATGGCAAGATGAAACTAAAATAGTTATACCAAATAAAAGTGTTATTTTATATACGCTTTTCATATCTAATTTAATGCTTATCTATTACTTTAACTTCTACAGCTCCTGTGTTTTGAAAAAAAGAAATCAATTCTTCTTCATTATCCCTTACAGCAACTTCCATTAAAAAATGGTCATCTGTAGTTCTTACATCTGGATTTTCAGCTTCTTTAAATGGCCATAATCTACTTCTCATATAAAAAGTAATAACCATTAAATGCGCAGCAAAGAATACAGTAAGTTCAAACATAATTGGAACAAAAGCAGGCATGTTTTCAATGTAACTAAAACTTGGTTTACCACCAATATCTTGTGGCCAATCTTGAATCATTATATAGTTCATCATCCAAGTGGCAAATGAAATACCTACACAACCATAAAGAAACGAACAAATCGCTAATCTCGTAGGTGCAAGTCCCATTGCTTTATCCAAACCGTGTACTGGGAATGGAGTAAAAACTTCTTCAATATGATGATGAGCTGCTCTGGTTTTTTTTACCGCATCCATCAAAATATCATCGTCATTATAAATGGCGTATATTACTTTATTACTCATGGTGTGAATCTTTATTTGCTTCTCTTTCTCTTTTATAATTATCTCCAGTTCCTTTAAGAATTGTTTTTACTTCAGCTTGAGCGATCACAGGGAACGTTCTAGAGTATAATAAAAATAATACGAAGAAGAAACCTATTGTTCCAATGAATGTTCCAATATCAACAAAAGTTGGTGAAAACATCGTCCAAGAAGAAGGTAAGTAATCTCTATGTAACGAAGTTACGATAATTACAAATCTCTCAAACCACATTCCTATATTTACAACTATTGAAATTATAAATGAGAACATAATACTAGTTCTTAATTTTTTGAACCACATGAACTGAGGAGAAAAAACATTACAAGTCATCATTGACCAATAAGCCCACCAGTAAGGTCCTGTTGCTCTGTTAAGAAATGCATATTGTTCATATTCTACACCAGAATACCAAGCAACAAACAATTCAGTAATATAGGCAACACCAACAATAGATCCTGTAATCATGATTACAATATTCATCAATTCAATATGTTGAACTGTGATATAGGCTTCAAGATTGGATACTTTTCTCATAATAATAAGCAAGGTATTCACCATTGCAAAACCAGAGAAAACTGCACCAGCAACAAAATATGGAGGAAATATGGTAGTATGCCATCCTGGTATTACTGATGTTGCAAAGTCCATCGATACAATTGTGTGTACTGAAAGTACAAGTGGAGTAGCTAAACCTGCTAGAACCAAAGATACCTCTTCGAAACGTTGCCAATCTTTAGCTCTACCGCTCCAACCAAAACTTAATATTGAATATACTCTTTTGTTAAAAGGAGTTATAGCTCTATCACGCAACATAGCAAAATCAGGTAACAAACCAGTCCACCAGAAAACTAATGAAACTGATAAATAAGTTGAAATTGCAAACACGTCCCAAAGTAATGGAGAGTTAAAATTCACCCATAATGAACCAAATTGATTCGGAATTGGTAATACCCAATAAGCTAACCATGGACGACCCATGTGAATAATTGGGAATAAACCTGCTTGAATAACAGAGAAAATTGTCATTGCTTCTGCAGAACGGTTAATTGCCATTCTCCATCTTTGACGGAAAAGTAATAATACAGCAGAAATTAAAGTTCCTGCGTGACCAATACCAACCCACCAAACAAAGTTCGTGATATCCCAAGCCCATCCAACAGTTTTATTTAATCCCCATGTACCAATCCCTGTAGACACGGTGTATATAATACAGCCTAATCCCCAAAGGAAGGCTATTAATGCGATTGAAAATACAATCCACCAATGTTTGTTTGCTTTCCCTTCAACAGGTGCTGCTACATCTACAGTTACATCGTGATAAGTTTTATCACCTATAACTAAGGGTTTTCTAATGGTTGCTTCGTAGTGAGACGACATAATCCTTTATATTGATTCTTAATTAATTTATTTTGTACTAGGTATTTCTAACTTTAACGTGATAAATCACATTTGGTTTTGTTCCAACATGTTCTAACAAGTGATACATTCTTTCATTAGCTGCTAATTTTGTAATCTCAGCCTCTGAATCATTTACATCACCAAATTTCATTGCTCCTGTAGAACAAGCATTTGAACACGCCGTTTGGAATTCACCATCAACAACAACTCTTCCTTCTCTTTTTGCTTTTAAAATAGTCGCTTGTGTCATTTGAATACACATAGAACATTTTTCCATAACTCCACGAGAACGAACATTAACATCTGGGTTTAAAACCATACGTCCTAAATCGTCATTCATATTATAATCGAATTCACTGTTTTTGTTGTACAAGAACCAGTTAAAACGACGCACTTTATAAGGACAGTTATTCGCACAATAACGCGTACCAACACATCTATTATAAGCCATTTGATTTTGACCTTGACGCCCGTGAGAAGTTGCCGCAACAGGACAAACTGTTTCACAAGGTGCATGATTACAATGCTGACACATTACAGGTTGGAAAGAAACTTGAGGATTATCTCCTGCTTTCTCCATTTCATTAAATGTAGATAAAGAACTAGACAAACCAGCTATGTTATCTTTTCTTTCATTGTCACCAGCAAAAGTGCTTTCAGAAGAATAATATCTATCAATACGCAACCAGTGCATATCACGACTTCTTCTAACTTCAGATTTACCAACAACAGGAACGTTATTTTCAGCATGACAAGCAATTACACAAGCCCCACATCCAGTACAAGCATTTAAATCAATTGAAAGATTAAAATGGTGTCCTGTTGAACGATCGAAAGAAGTCCATAAATCTACCTTAGTTGCTTCTACTTCTTTATGATCCAACGAAACCATTGGTTGTTCATTCCAAATTTTAGCATCTTTAGTATTAAAGATTTCTAAAGTAGTTTCCTTAATAATATCACCTCTTCCCATTAATGTCTTCTGACCTTGAACACAAGCAAACTCATGTTCTCCTCCAGATTTTGTTAATGTAATTGATTGCACATTATTGAAACCTTTATATAAAGTGTAGGCATTTAAACCTACCATCATTTCTTCTTTAAAAGCCGCTTTACGACCATAACCTAATGCTAATCCAACAGTTCCTACAGCTTGACCTGGCTGAACAATTACAGGAACGTTTTCTAACTTCAACCCATCTGCAGTCGTGATCGTAGCATAACTACCGTTTAAACCACCATTTGCAACAATCTCATTAGATAATTCATATTTCTTAGCATCTGCGTTCGAAACAGTAACATAATTATCCCATGAAACTCTAGTGATAGGGTCCGGAAACTCTTGCAACCATGGGTTGTTAGCTTGCTGACCATCACCCATACCCGTTTTAGTATACAATACTAACTCTAGACCTTGAGCAGCCTTAGACTGAGACAAAGCACTAGCAGCAGCTTTAAAGTCAACTGAAGCAGCAGAAACACTTGGCACTGCCCCAACAAAAATACCATCATGTAAAACTTTGTTCCATGAAGAACCAGTAATTATTGAAGCTGCATTTCCTTTAACATAATCATAGTAAGAACCAGGAATACCGTTTAAAGATAAAAGCACTTCTTGAAATTGTTTTGTATCAAAAAGAGGGCGAATTGTTGGTTGCGTTATTCCATAAGTACCTTTTGTAATACTTACATCATTCCACGATTCCAAATAATGAGGAACAGCAGCAGCAATCTTACTTAACAAAGCAGTTTCATCTTCTTTTAAAGAAAAAGCTACTGATGTTTTAACCTTCTTTAATCCTTCAACAAAAGAAGCACTATCTGCTAAAGTATATACAGGATTCACACCACTCATAATCAAAGTATGAACGCTACCAGCTTTCATATCAGAAATTAATTGAGTAAGTTTTGCATTCGATCCTTTTCTTATCTGTCTAACTCCTGAAGTATTAAAAGCTTCACTTGATAACATTTGATTAATGCCTAAAACTAATAATTGAGCATTTTTATCTTGAATACCAGAAACTAACAATCCCTTAGAACCAGCTGCTTTTAATTGCTGAGCTGCTTTTGTTACTTCTGATTTAAAGGCAGCATCTAAACTTACCCCTATAGAAGAACCTGTTATTACATTATATATATGAACTAAAGCTTGTTTTTGATTTGCAGTTGACATAGCAACACGCTTATCAGCAGCAGCTCCAGACAAAGTCATATTCGACTCTAATTGAAAGTGACGTGACATTTTACCCGCTTTAGGAATTCTTCCTTTAGCATAGCCAGCATCATATCCTCCACCTTGCCAATCACCTAAGAAATCAGCTCCAACAGAAACAATCAATGACGCTTTAGAAAAGTCATAATCTACTAAAGCTCTTTCTCCGTAAACCGTTTCAAAAGCATCTAATGCTTCAGATTCAGAAACCGCATCATAAATAACATGTTTTGCGGCTGTGTTTTTACTTAAAAATTCAGCAATAAGTTTTTCAGTAGATGGACTTGCTAACGTATTAGTTAACAAAACAACCTGACCTCCTTTTGCAGCAGCATCAGCTAAACTTGCTTTTAACTCAGAATCAACAGCAGCCCAAGTTGAATTTTTACCTTCAATTTTTGGCTCTTTCAAACGCATACTGTCATACAATGACAAAATAGACGCATGGATTCTAGCATTAGCACTAAAATTAGCTCCAGCAATTTTATTATTATCTATTTTAATAGGACGTCCTTCGCGAGTCTTTACTAAAAGATTAGCAAAATCAAATCCGTCAAAAACAGAAGTTGCATAATAATCAGCTACTCCAGGAATAATTTGCTCTGGCTGAAGAACGTAAGGTATTGATTTGTTTACAGGACCCTCGCAAGCTGCAAGCGTAGCCGCCGCAGTACTAAAACCAACGTACTTTAAAAAATCACGACGTGATGTTGATGAAGATGATAAAGCATCACCGTTTCCTAAAAACTCATCAGTAGGAATTTCTTCAACAAATTCGTTATTTCTAAGCGCCTCAACAATAGAACTATTTTTGTCTAGTTCCTCAACACTTTTCCAGTATTTTTTGTTTGATGACATATATAAATATTAAAATCTTAATAATTTGATTAATAATGGCATTTACCACATTCTAAACCTCCCATTTGAGCTGCAGTCAATTTCTCAACTCCGTATTTTTTAGAAAGCTCAGCGTGAATTTTAGTGTAATATTCATTCCCTTCCATCTTAACGTCAGTTTTTCTATGACAGTCAATACACCAACCCATAGTTAATGGAGCGAATTGTTTTTGTATTTCATATTCTTGAACTGGACCGTGACAAGTCTGACATTCAATTCCAGCAACAGTAACGTGCTGAGAGTGATTAAAATACACAAAATCAGGTAAATTATGAATACGAACCCATTTTACAGGTTGTGTTTTACCAGTATAACTTTGAGTTTCAGAATCCCAACCAACTGCCGTATATAATTTTTGAATCTGTTCATCATAAAAAGCTTTGCTGTACTCAGGAGTAGCAGTAGTTTCTGCAACTTCACCAATTCCTTTATGGCAGTTCATACAAATATTTAAAGAAGGTATACCTGCATTTTTACTTACTCTAGCCGCAGAGTGACAATATTTACAATTAACTTCATTTTCACCAGCATGAATTCTGTGTGAGAAATGAATAGGCTGAATAGGCGCATAATCTTTATCTACACCAATCTGCATCAGAAAACCATAAACAAAATAAGCACTAGCCAACAATAAAAATATTGAAGTTACTAAAACCAAGAATTGATTTTTCGCAAATGCTTTCCATATTGGAGTTGTCGCCGCTTTTGGAGCAACTACAATTCCGTTTGCACTAGCCACTTTAGATAAAACCTTGTTTACCAAAAATAACATCACTACCAAAACAATCATAACAAGTGCCAAAGCACCTAAAATTATATTATTTGAAACTCCACTATCAGAAGCAGCAGTTCCAGGAACAGCTTCTTTTCCTGCAGCAGGAGCGGCAGCCTCAGCTTTAGGCTCAGAGGTATAAGCAATGATATTATCAATATCACCATCAGAAAGTTGTGGAAAAGCAGACATAACCACTTTATTATTCTCTTCGAAAACCTTTACAGCCTGTGCATCTCCCGATTTTATTAAATCAGAACTGTTTCGAACCCACTTATGAAGCCATGAAGCATCATATTTACCTGCAACACCTCTAAGTGCAGGACCTGTAGCTTTTGCATCCAACTTGTGACATGCAGCACAGTTTGCATTAAAAAGCTCTTTTCCCTTAACAGGGTCAGCACTTCCAGAAGTAGCTGAAGCATCAGCTTCTTGAGCAAATGAAGTAAAGGAAATAGTTAACATAAAAGCTATGCTAAAAATTAATTTCCTTGAGATCGAATTACGGTTACCCACCTTTTTCATAAACTATATTGATTATCTAATAAAAATTGGCATAGTTTTTTCTAATTGAATTATAAAAACTAGTCCTTAATTTTAAAACTTCGACAAAAATACGACTTAAGAACTATTCTCAAAACCTTAAAATAGTCTTAATTTCAATTTATATCAATTCTAAATAACATTTACACTTTGGCATCAATCATTAAATATTATTTTTGCACAAAAACAATCACATTATGAGAATTTTAGCCCTTACAAAAGCCTTTTTTTTAGCTCTAACATTATTTATTTCCAGTTATAACTCAAACGCACAAGCTACAAACATAACTGTAAAACAAGATACTAAATTTGAACAATTGCTAAATGAGAAGAGAAAAACGAATATTTCTAATGCAATAAACGAAAGATACCAAATTCAGATATTTAGTGGCGAAAGCGAAAAAGCAAAAAGCACATTAAATGAATTTAGACAAGAATTTAAAGATATTGATGCAACAATATTTTTCTTTACACCCAATTACAAGGTTTGGGTTGGAAATTTTAAAACAAAAATTGATGCGGAACGCAATTTGATTGAAATTAGAAAAAAATACAATAATGTTCATTTGATAAAACCTAACAAATAGCAAAACACCACATTCTTAAAACAAGAAAACCACTCTTTAGGGTGGTTTTCTTGTTTTACATATATTCATTCTTTATAAATTATGCAATTAGAAGGTTAAAAAAAACCACTTTGCAACAAAAAAAGAATGCAATATTACTTTAATACATCAATTACTAAATTGACATTTCATACCTACTAAAAACACACTTTAAAGTGGAAATAAGAAAAATAAATAGCCTTACCCAACTACCTATTATTTATCAAAAATGCTATTTTATAATCATTTATTAATACACATTTAAGAATTAAATCCTTTTGATTGAATGACTCTCTTTTGCTAAAAAATATAAAAATTGGGCACACTAAATTTGATTCAATATTAATCTTTGGTAATTTAAAAAAATTCATTTTTACATAAAAATACTTTTTAGAAAAGCAAATGATAAGTAATGAAACCTAATTGCTTTATTCAAAAAATGAAGAAAACTAAATTATAATACTGTTTTCAAAAGTCAGTTCCCCCAACTCTTTACAAATAGAAAGAAAAAAATAAATCAATTAACAAAAAAAACTATCTTCAATTCATAATCCAATCCGAATTACTTTATACAATGTGAAATAATAATATAAAAAAAACTAAAGTGAATTTTTAATTAAAATTTAAGAAGTATTAATCATAAAACTAAAACCACAAATAACTCATCAGTTTTATAATATTTACATTTACTAATAAATTTTAAAAAACATAGTCAATCGATAAAAAGTGTTACTTACTACTCATAAACATCGTCTAAATCAATTACCTTTTTAATTGAATTTGTATCAAAGTAAGAAGTTACATTTATAAAAAAAAATACAACAATTAATCTAAAATAAAACCCTAGTTTTTTAAGTATAAAATATTATTGAAAAAAAATTGTGTTCTAGATAAAAAAAAATCAATCCAAATATTTAAAAAAAAGCTACTATTATATAAAATACAACCCAAATTTTAAAACTTTAGTATCATTCCAATTTAAATATTTACAAGTACATATAATTTTATTTTTATTCTTTTTTCGTTAATAGCAATCATATGACAAAACAAAAAAATTGATGAAATTTGAAATTATTCAGGATAAAATAAAATAGATTTATTAAGTGTTAAAATAATAGCCAAAAAAATTCTTGTGTAATTCACAATATAAAAAGCAGAAACACCCACACTATCATATATAAAAAAGGAGAGTCATATCTGCTTAATAATTTTAGTATTCTAACAGTAAACTTTATAAAAAAGAAGATAAAAAAATTTTGGTTGTTAGTGCAATTTAAAAAATCAAACAAATACATTAACCTATATCGTTAAAAACAAAAAATCCCGAGGAATCGGGATTTTTATATAAATATAGAATGAAATACTATTTCAATTTCTTTTTGATTGCTACTTCATGGTATGACTCAATAACATCTCTTTCTTCGATATCATTGTACCCTTTTATTTGAATACCACAGTCATAACCTTTAGCTACATCTTTTACATCGTCCTTGAAACGTTTCAATGCTAACAACTCACCAGTGAATACAACAACGCCTTCTCTAATGATTCGCATTTTAGCATTTTTGACAATTTTACCATCCATAACCATACAACCTGCAATAGAACCTACTTTAGAAATTTTGAATATCTCTCTAATTTCAGCAGTACCAAGAACCTCTTCTTTCATTTCAGGAGCTAACATTCCTTCCATTGCATCTTTTAAGTCATCAATTGCAGCATAGATAATAGAGTAATAACGGATATCGATTTCTTCTTTATCAGCTAATTGTCTAGCATTTCCGGCAGGTCGAACATTAAATCCGATAATAATTGCATCTGATGCAGAAGCTAACATAACGTCAGTCTCTGTAATTGCACCTACCCCTTTATGTATAATATTAATTTGAATTTCTTCAGTAGATAATTTAGAGAACGAATCAGATAATGCTTCAACTGATCCATCAACATCTCCTTTAAGGATAATGTTCAATTCTTTAAATTGACCTAAAGCAATTCTACGTCCAATTTCATCTAAAGTAATATGACGCTGTGTACGTACTGATTGTTCACGCATTAATTGAGAGCGTTTAGAAGCAATTTGTTTCGCTTCTTTTTCTTCTTCAAACACATTGAACTTATCTCCTGCAGTAGCTGCTCCATCAAGACCCAAAACGGATACTGGAGTAGAAGGACCTGCAACAGTTACAATATTACCACGTTCATCATGCATGGCTTTAATTTTACCATGATGTTTACCTGCAAGCATATAATCTCCTACTTTTAAAGTACCATTTTGAACTAAAATTGTAGAAACATATCCTTTTCCTTTATCTAAGAAAGCCTCAACAACTGTTCCTTGTGCCGCTTTATTTGGATTCGACTTCAAATCAAGCAATTCTGCTTCTAACAATACTTTCTCTAGTAACTCTTTCACACCTGTTCCTACTTTTGCAGAAATATCATGTGATTGAATTTTACCACCCCAGTCTTCAACAAGTAAATTCATACCCGCTAATTTCTCTTTTATTTTCTCAACATTAGAGTTAGGTTTATCAATTTTGTTGATAGCGAAAATAATAGGAACATTTGCTGCTTGAGCGTGGCTAATTGCTTCTTTTGTTTGCGGCATGATGTCATCATCAGCAGCAATTACAATAATAGCAATATCGGTAACTTGAGCTCCACGTGCACGCATCGCTGTAAACGCTTCGTGACCAGGAGTATCTAAGAATGCAATTTTTTGTCCGTTATCTAATGTTACTCCGTAGGCACCAATGTGCTGTGTAATTCCTCCAGATTCTCCTGCAATAACATTTTCCTTACGTATGTAATCTAGTAAAGATGTTTTACCGTGATCGACGTGACCCATCACAGTTACAATAGGCGCTCTAAAAACTAAGTCTTCCTCTCTGTCTTCAACAACTTGAATTGCTTCTTCAATGTCTACCGTAATAAACTCAACTTCGTAACCAAATTCATCAGCTACAATAGTTAATGTTTCAGCATCTAAACGTTGGTTCATGGTAACCATGATTCCAAGTGACATACACGTACCAATAACTTTAGTAATTGGCACATCCATCATAATAGCAATCTCCCCTACAGTAACAAATTCAGTAACTTTAATAGTTTTACTTCCTTCATCAATAGCTCTTTGCTCATCATCTGATTTCTGACGGTGCGTATCTCTTTTATCTCTTCTATATTTAGCCGCTTTAGATTTCCCACCTTTTCCTTGTAGTTTTTCTAAAGTTTCTCTAATTTGATTTTTAACTTCTTCTTCTGTTGGCTCAACTTTAGCAACAATAGCAGGTCTATTTCCTTTTACAAAACCAGGTCTAGCACTTCTATTTGCATTAAAACCACCACCTCCTACATTAGGAGTAATCTTATTAGGATTTGGTGCACCAGGAACTCCAGGAGTCGCAGGTGGTCTAGGAGCACCCGGTTTAGGAGCTATCCTTTTACGTTTATTTTTATTAGCATTTGCAGCTGCAGATCCTGGAGCTCCCGGTTTATTTGGAGTAATCTTAGGCTCTTCTTTTTTCTTTTTTGGCTTGTTGAATTGAGATAAATCAATAATTTGACCTGTCAAAGTAGTACCAGACAATTTTTGATATTGTGTAGTAATTGTTTCATCAACTGGAGCTTCATCAGTTTTTACAACTTCTGCTTTAGCAACTGCTTTTGCTTCAGGAGCAACTTCTTTTGATGCGTCTTCTTTAACCTCTTTAATTTCAACAACAGGTTTTACCTCTTTTTTGTCTGAAGCGTTTTTTTCGCTTAAAGGTTTTTCTTGTACCGGTTTTTCAACTGACACTTTCTCAGGAGTAGCTTCATTCACCGTTTGCTTCACTTCAGGAGCTTTAGCAATTGGAGTTTCTACTTTTTCTACAGCTTTTGCTGGAGAAATAATTGAAGGTTTCTTAGGACTTAAGTCAATCTTTCCTACTTGAACTGGACCTGATATAACCGCTCTCGCTTTTATAACTTCCTGTTGTTTTAGACGATCTTCTTCCGCTCTACGCTTGTCTTCAATTTCTTTTTCACGCTCTAAACGCAAAGCCTCTTTTTCTTTTCTTTTCTCTTCCCCTACTTCTTTAGAAGCTTCTTTATTCCCTTTGTCGCCTGCAAATTCACCGCACAAGACATTGTATACATCATCAGAAATTTTTGTGTTTGGATTTGACTCAATAGCAATTCCTTTATCTTTTAGATAATCCACAGCTCTTTCCAAAGAAATATTCAATTCCCTTAAAACTTTGTTTATTCTAATAATTCTCTCTTCAGACATAAAACCTTTTTATTATTATCTTTTTTGTTATTCCTCGCTTTACTTCTAACCCGATACCTACCGAGCAAGAATTCATTGTAAAGCGGCATGTTTATCGTTGAAGAACTATTGACTAACTGTCAAATTCTTCTTTCAATATTCTCATTACATCTAAAATCGTTTCCTCTTCTAGGTCTGTTCTTCTCACTAAATCATCCACATCTTGTTTCAAAATACTTTTTGCAGTATCCAAACCAATTTTTGCGAATTCTTCAATAACCCAGCTTTCAATTTCATCTGAAAACTCCGTTAATTCAACATCATCCTCATCAGCTGTTGCACCAGCAACATCGCCTTCGCGAATAACATCTAACTCATAACCAGTCAAAAGACCCGCTAATTTTATATTATGCCCACCACGACCAATAGCTTTTGAAACCTCTTCAAGCTTCAAGAAAACTTCTGCTCTTTTTGTTTCCTCATTAATTTTAATAGAAGAAACTTTTGCTGGACTTAATGCTCTAGTAATAAACAATTGAATATTACTTGTATAATTGATAACATCAATATTTTCATTTCCTAATTCACGAACAATTCCATGAATACGAGAACCTTTCATACCAACACAAGCTCCAACAGGATCAATACGATCGTCATAAGAATCTACAGCTACTTTTGCTTTTTCACCTGGGATTCTCACTACTTTCTTAACCATGATCAAACCGTCAAAAACTTCAGGAATTTCTTGTTCAAACAATTTTTCTAAAAACTTCTCTGAAGTTCTAGACATAATAATTTGAGGTTTATTTCCTTTCAATTCAACACTTTCGATAATTCCTCTAACGTTATCTCCTTTGCGGAAAAAATCAGAAGGAATTTGTTTTTCTTTTGGTAAAACGATTTCGTTTCCTTCATCATCAACCAAAATAACTACTCTTGGACGCACATGGTGCACTTCAGCAGTATAAATATCACCTATTAAATCTTTAAATTGCTTGTAAAGATTTGTATTATCGTGTTCATGAATTTTTGAAATTAAGTTTTGGCGCAAAGCTAAAATTGCTCTTCTACCTAAATCAATTAATTTCACTTCTTCGGAAACTTCTTCACCAATTTCAAAATCAGGTTCAATTTTTCTAGCTTCTGTTAAAGTGATTTCAAGATGATCAAAATCTAAGTCTTCATCAGCAACGATAACCCTTCTTTGCCATATCTCCATATCGCCTTTGTCTGGATTGATAATAATATCAAAATTATCATCTGATCCGTATTTTTTCTTCAATGCATTTCTAAATACATCTTCTAAAATTGCCATAAGCGTTACACGATCAATAAGTTTATCATCTTTAAACTCTGAGAATGAATCGATTAATGCTAAGTTTTCCATGCGAATTCTTTAATTAAAATGTTACTGTAACAATTGCTTCTTTAATATTTCCATAAGGCAACTTAAGTTCTTTTTGAACTGTCTCCTTGCCTTTTCCTAACTTTTTAGGCTCTCTTGCTTTCCAAGACAAAACTACAAAATCATCATTAGCATCCACTAATTCAGCTTCAATTATTTCTCCCTCAGTCTTAACAATCAATGTTCGACCTATATTTTTCTTATACTGTCTTACTAGTTTCAGTGGTGATCCAACTCCTACCGAAGCTACTTCTAGAGAATAATCTTGCTCCTCTCGGTCTAAATTATTATCGATAAAACGACTCACATCAATACAATCTTGTAATGCAACTCCATCATCACCATCTAAGTTGACTATTACCTTAAAAGCATCGGTTACCACAAGGTCTATCAAAAATATTGATGGCTTCTCTAAAAGACAATCTACCAATAACGTATTTACTTTTTCTTTAAATGTCATAGTTTTTATAAAAAGAGGGGACATATTAGTCCCCTCATTATCTAGATTTTAATAAATAACGGTGCAAATATAGTGTTTTTTTTTATTAACTAAAATAATCGGTTGCTTTAAAAAAAATCCTTACCTTTATTTACGGAAATAAATAAGTATTTTCTCCATAATTTAACACTTTTTAACTATGAAACGCATTTTAGTCCCAACTGATTTTTCTGAATATGCAGAAAATGCACTAAAGACAGCAGCTTTAATCGCCAAAAAAAACAATTCAGAAATCTATTTGTTGCATTTATTAGATTTACCTAACCAAATGAACGATGCTATTACAGCAGGAAGCAGCATTCCTGAAGTAATGTTGTTTATAAAAAAAGCAAATGAAAAATTACAAAAAATAACAGAGCAAACTTACTTAGACGGACTTACAATTTACACTTCGGTACAGTTTGAAAAGGCTTTTGATGGGATTTTAACATTCAACAAGAAAAATGAAATCGATCTAATCGTAATGGGATCTCATGGAACCTCAGGAATGGAAGAAATACTCATTGGCTCTAATGCCGAAAAAGTAGTAAGAATGTCTGAAGTACCTGTTTTAGTGATAAAAAAAGACGCAAAAGATCTAAAGTTTGAAAACTTCGTATTTGCTTCAGATTTTTCAGAAGAAACCGTAATACCCTTCAAAAAAATGCTAGAATTCACCAAAGCTTTCAACGCAAATTTATCCTTAGTAACAATTTCAACTCCAAACAGCTTTAAAAACACACTAGAAGCGGAGCAAAAAATGAATGAATTCGTTAAAAACTATGAAATAGAAAACTACTCTTTACATTTATTCAATGATAGCAATATCGAAAACGGTATTAAAAATTTCAGTAAAAAAATAAATGCCGATCTAATTGGGATCTGTACCCACGGAAGAACAGGATTGGCACATTTTTTTAACGGAAGTATCAGTGAGGATTTAGTAAATCATATTAGCAAACCTGTTATCACTTTCAAAATTTAAAACTTCATTACAAGCAAAACTTCAAAAGTTTAATAAATTAAAAAAAAGCGATTTAAAAAAAAGTAATTGTAGTTGATTAAATTCCATAAAAAAACCCCTCAAATTTGAGGGGTTTTTTGTTGGTCTACTAGGACTCGAACCTAGAAAGACTGCACCAAAAACAGTTGTGTTACCATTACACCATAGACCAGTATTGCGGTTAGCGAGTGCAAATTTAGAATAAATTTTAGTTTGCACAAACTTTTTACAACTTTTTATCAAAAAAAAATCACTTTTTCAAAAATCAATATTGCCAACTCCACGAAAGATATTCATAATCAATGCTTTATTAAAATACATTACTTTTGCAGAAAATTTTGTTAATGACTACCTCTATAAACAAAAAAACATTTTCTTTGTAGCTTACATTTAAATTAAATTTTCGACATGGCTAAAGCAAGTTTCAATTTCAATAAATGGAATACAATCATTGGTTGGTTTACATTTGGAATCGCATTATTAACCTATACTTTGACAGTTGAGCCAACCATGAGTTTTTGGGATTGTGGCGAATACATAGCTACCGCTGCAAAACTAGAGGTAGGACACCCGCCTGGAGCTCCTCTATATCAAATGATTGGTGCTTTTTTCGCAATGTTTGCTACAAGTAGCACAAAAATCGCATTAATGGTCAACATGATGTCAGTTTTCTCTAGTGCCTTTACCATTTTATTCTTGTTTTGGTCTTCGTCAATAATTTTAAGAAAACTTGTTGCTCGTTTTTCTGATTCAAAAAACAACGAAACATTAGAAAATAATACCAATAAAAATAACGATATCGTTGTATTAGGAAGCTCATTTGTTGGAGCTCTAGCGTACACATTCTCAGATAGCTTTTGGTTTAATGCCGTTGAAGCAGAAGTTTATGCAATGGCTTCTTTATTTATTGCATTACTATTCTGGTTAGGTTTAAGATGGGAACAAGATATGAACACACCAAGAGGAAACAGATGGTTGCTACTTATATCTCTTGTAGTTGGACTTTCTTTTGGAGTTCACTTTATGGCTTTGTTAACAATTCCTGCAATTGGATTTCTTTACTTTTTCAAAAATTATAAAGTTGTAACGATTAAAAATTTCATCATTGCAAATATTGTAGTTGTTGGAATCTTACTTTTTATTTTTAAACTGCTATTGCCTTTGACAATGGGATTCTTTGGAGAAACAGAAGTTTTTATGGTTAACAGTTTAGGTTTACCATTTGATTCTGGAACTCTTTTTGTAGCTATTTTGTTAATTGCCTTGTTTTACTTTGGTTTAAAATATACCAATAAAAAAGGGTTAGTAACTTACAATACTCTTATACTTTGCATCCTTTTTATCTTGATTGGTTTCTCTACTTGGATTATGCTTCCGGTACGTGCTAATGCAAATACTGTAATTAATGAAAATAAACCTTCGGATGCGCGTGAAGTTCTAGCCTATTATAACAGAGAACAATATGGAGTAAATCCCTTATTTTACGGACCTCAGTACACAGAGAATTTTGCAGGACTTGACAAAAACAACCCTTACCTTGACCAAGCTCCTAACTACGAGAGAGATTATAAAACAGGAAAATATGTTATTGTAAATAATTACAAAAATGCCGTACAAAATTCTGATGATAATCATAAAACATTTTTACCAAGGATGTGGAGTGATGGACATATTGAAAACTACATGAACTTTACCAATCCTCCTACTTTCAGATTTAACCCTGATTATCCGTATGAAGAGGATTTAGCTAAGTACGGTATTGATGCTAGCCAATTAAGTGAAGAAGATTACAACAAAGCAATTGCTCAACTGAAACAGGAAACTGAAAAAACCATAAACGAATTTAGACATGCTTATGCCCAAAAACAAATTGACAACGAAGGGTATATCAAATTCCTAAAAAGCTATAGTAATTATTTAATTATTGATAAACCTACAACTATAGACAACCTTGGGTTTATGGTCGAGTATCAATTTGGGTATATGTACTGGAGGTATTTGATGTGGAACTTTGTTGGCCGTCAGAACGACATTCAAGGAAGATATGATTACTTAGATGGCAACTGGTTAAGCGGGATCTCCTTTATAGACAACTTACATTTAGGAAGTCAAGATAACTTACCGTCTGATGTACTTAATAACAAAGGTCGTAATGTCTATTTCTTTTTACCGTTTATTCTCGGACTTATTGGATTAATGTATCACGCTAACAAAGATTTAAAAAGCTTTTATGTCTTACTCGCTTTATTTCTTTTTACCGGTATAGCATTAAAAATTTACTTAAACGAAAGGCCTTTTGAACCTCGAGAACGAGATTACGCATTAGTTGGTTCTTTTTACGTATTTGCGATCTGGATTGGATTTGGAGTTTACGCATTGTATGAAAGTGCGCAAAAATATTTAGCCCCCAAAATAGCAGGTCCGCTTATTATTGCGGCAAGTTTATTAGCCGCTCCAGTACTAATGGCTTCTCAAAACTGGGATGATCACGATCGCTCTGGAAAATATACTGCTACTGCAATTGCAAAAGCATATCTTACTTCTTGCGATCCTAACGCAATATTATTTACAATTGGCGATAATGACACATTCCCTTTATGGTATGCTCAAGAGATAGAAGGAGTTAGAACTGATGTTAAAATAGTAAATACTAGTCTCTTTATGAAAGATTGGTATATTGATCAGATGAAAACTAAAACCTACGAAGCAGAACCTTTGCCTATTTCATTTACACACGAACAATATGTAGGTGATAATTTGGATTATGTAGCTTATATTCCTAAGGTGCAAAGTCGATGGGATATTAAAGATTTTATGGACTTTATCAAAAATCCAAAATCGACAGTTGAAATGCAAAACGGACAAACTATTCATTTTTATCCAACCAATAAAATTAGAATTCCTGTTGATAAAAACATAATTATAAAAAACAAAGTAGTTTCTGCGCAATTCAACGATTCTATTGTTCCATATATTGATGTTGACATAAAAGGAAACGCATTATATAAAAATAGGTTAATGATGCTTGACATTGTAGCCAACAACAATTGGAAAAGACCAATTTATTTTAGCGGTGGTGCTTTTGATAATGAAGATTACATCTGGATGAAGGAATACCTGCAATTAGAAGGAATGGTTTATAAATTAGTACCTGTAAAAACAGCTTTAGCAAAAGATGCTAGTCCACTAGAAATGGGTCAAGTAGATGCTGATAAGATGTACTCTAAAGTAATGGAATGGGATTGGGGAAATAACGATAGTCCGAAAATATACCATGACCCAGAAACAAGAAAAAATAGTATCAATTATCGCTCTTATCTTTCTAGATTAATGAATCAACTGATTGTTGAAGGAAAAAAAGATAAAGCTAAAAAAATAATCGATTTGGCTATGACAAAAATGCCTATTGATAATTTTGGATATTATCCCTTAGTTGAACCTTACGCTGGTGGATATTATAAAATTGGAGAAAAACAAAAAGCACAAGAGTTACTCCAAAAGCTTATTGGTAAATACCAAGAAAACCTTAATTATTACGGGAAGCTAAAAGCTTCAGAACAAAGTAGTATAGCTACACCAATTATTATTGACATTGAGCGCTACAGAAGTTTATTACAAGTGATGAAGGAAAATGGAGATTTAGATTTCTACAATAAAAATAAAATTACTTTTAATACTTACATAAAGATGTTCGAGCGTTTTGAACGTGAAAAGGAGTAATTATTTTACATAATTTTAAAATGAGTTAATTAGAAATAAAGGTAACTGCAATCATTTCTAATTAACTCATTTTTATTTTCAGCAAGTCGTTTTATAAATTAATTACTACTTTCTATTATTCTAATTATGAAATTATATTGGATAAAGACACATTGGATAATTAAAAAGCTATTTTCAGGGTTTATTTGGGATAAAACCAATATTAAAAACACAGTTTATCTCACGTTTGATGACGGACCAATTCCTGAAGTTACCTTGTGGGTTCTGGAAACACTGAAGGAATATAACGCTAAAGCCACTTTTTTTTGCATTGGCGATAATATCGATAAAAATCCAGCGGTATTTAAAAAAATTGAAGATGATGGCCATGCTATAGGAAACCACACCTACAATCATTTGAACGGCTGGAAAACAAAAAACAAAACCTATTTAGACAACATTAAGAAGTGTGAAGAAAAATTGCAGCATAGTCTTAAAGAAAAGAACAATCTACAATCAAAACTTTTTAGGCCGCCTTATGGAAAGCTAAAAATTGCCCAATCTAGAGCGATTAGGCAATTAGGATATAAAATAATAATGTGGGACATATTAAGTGCCGACTTTGATCCATCTATTCCTAAAGAAAAATGTTTAGAAAACGTATTGACCAATATAAAATCAGGTAGCATTATTGTTTTTCATGACAGCATCAAAGCTTCTAATAACTTAGAATATGCATTACCCAAAACATTGGAATATTTAAAACAAAATAATTTTACTTGTGGTATTTTATAAAATGCTATAACTGATCTTGAACAATACCGATAAGAGTATTAGCATCTAACTCACCCGACTGTCTCCATATCATTTGACCTTGCTTATAAATCATTAAAGTGGGCACTCCTTTTATACGAAGTGCCTCGGCCAACTCTTGATTTTTATCAACATCTATTTTAATAACTTTTGCTTTATCTCCAAGAGCAGCTGCAACATCTCTTATTACAGGATGCATAGATACTGACGGTTCATTCCACTCGGTGTAAAAATCAATTAACACGGGGACTTGCGTATTTATAAGTTCTCCAAATTTTGACATAAATTTGATTTTATTAATAATAAATAATTTATAATGACAATTTGCCAATGTAAATCTATTACTTAAAATTATTTATACTAAAATAATTTATTTAATATTATATTTTATAAAAATTATCTAACAATAATTGTAAGATTAGGAACTATCGGATCCCCAGTTACACCTGTAAATCTTTGAATAAATACTTCAATATAATCATTGTTATTTAATTCAATGTTAGCATTCATAGGAAGAACTAATATATCGTTAGCTACTTGACCTCTACCATAAACTTTATATTGTGTTACAGCAGTTCCGTTTTTAGCAAGGTAAACAATGTAAGTTGCAGCACCTGGAACTTGAATAGAAATTGATCCAGAAACTTGAAAAATTCTTTTCTTTTTACCTAAGTATCTCAATCTATTTGGACTATCCGATGAAAATCTAAATAAATTAGAGGTTGGAGAAATAGTAGTGCCAGTACCAACCTTAACAATATTACTTGGATTTGAATTATTTGTGGATACCGATATTCCTGTCCCAACTCCATAATCCATTGAAAAACCTCCACCTGCATCAGCATCGGTTTCATTAGGAATACCTGCAGACCTAACATTCCAACTATTATTAAAATTATAACCGGAATAAGTTCCTAATGTGTAAGGATTAACATATTGAGTAGATGCTCCTGTAAAAACAACAGATTCCATAACTGCATCACTATTGATGGTAGGATTTGAAGACACATCAACTCCAATCGCACCAGACTTAACATCACTAAATCCTCCTAATTTTTGCAATAAATTAAAACTACCCGAAAATGTCTCAAATGTACCAGAATTGTTTCCAAACCAACCGATATTACTCAATAAAAGTTGTGCAACATTAGAGTACGTAATCCCTGTAGTGTTTGAAGCGTATTGTACCACTGCAAAAAACACTAAATTAAAACCACTAATTGTACCAACACTATTACATCCAGCGATTATACAGTCTCTAACGATTAGATTTTGAGTTCCTACTAAGGGAGTTCCAGTAGCATCCCCTGTTAAATTAAATACTTGTAAAGTTCCAGCAGCCTTTGATATTGTAATATTTTTTATTGTTCCACCTTGAGTACCTTGAAATAAGGTTCCAGAATTTTTGATTAATCTATCTTCGTTTGCATCTAAACCAACTAAATAAGCGTTATTTATATCAATAGGAAAATCTACTATAATAGTTCCGTTAACTTCATAGTAAGTATCTGTTGCTAAAACATAAGTTGAACCAACCTTCTCTGGAGCTAAATCAGCTATAGACTTAATTCTTTTAAATTTAGATCTACCATTTACATCACTATTTACCCTATTCCAAGAAGAGGTAGTGGTATTATAATAATAAAATGATTTTAAGGTTATATCATAAACGATTAATCCATCTGCTGGAGCAGGACTTGTGATGGCTAATCTTTGAGCTGTGGTCATTCTAGGAGTTAACATCCCTTTCGTGGTGGAAGAAACATCTAGCATAGCACTAGCATTAGGTGTTATAGTTCCTATTCCTACTTGGGCATAAGATTGCACCATGCAAAACATAAATGCAAAAATCCAAAAGTTGCGTTTTAAAGTAATTTTTTTCATAATAAGGTCTGTTTATCTTTTAGATTTTGGGAATCATATACGCTAATTTACTACTATTAATAGAATTAGAACTTGCATAATACTAAAAAAAGATCAAAAATGAAAAATTTAAGCTAATAAATATCAAATATAATATTTTTAACCAGTTTTTTTTTATTTATTACATACCTAATTTAAAACTTGTAATAGAAATTAAATTAGGCAATTCCACTACCTCTTTTTAGTTCTATAACGGTAATCTCGGGCATAATTCCTACTCTTCCAGGATAAGCATGAAATCCAAAACCTCTATTTACATATACGTATCTTCCCATATGCTCATACAAACCGGCCCATTGCTTATAAACATATTGTGCTAAACTCCATTTAAAATAGCCAGGAATTTCGATACCAAATTGCATACCGTGCGTATGACCTGAAAGTGTTAATTGGTAATGTTTTTTATCGTGTTGTACTACATGATCCCAATGAGAGGGATCGTGACTCATCAAAATTTTAAAATCTTCTTTTTGCAATACTCCCGCAGCTTTGTTTAAATCTCCTGCTTGCTTAAAATTATGACCCCAATTCTCTACTCCTACCAATGCTATTTTAGAATCCCCTTTTTGAATAAAAGTATGTTCATTCAACATCAAATCGAAACCTATTTGACCATATAAGTTTTTAATTGCTTTGAAATTTTCTTCTTTTGCTGTTTCATTAGGCCATGTTACGTATTCACCATAATCATGATTCCCAAGTACCGCATATTTGCCATAAGCGTGTTTTTTTATTCTATTAAACGTTTCAATCCAAGGATGCATTTCTTTTGCATGTGTGTTGACAATATCTCCGGTAAACAAAATCAAGTCTGAGTTTTGCTCATTTACCAAATCAATTGCATAATTTATCTTTTCAGCATTGTCAAAACTACCGCTGTGAACATCTGATATTTGAGTAATAGTAAAACCATCAAAATCTTCTGGCAAATCAGGAAAAAAAATACGTTGTTTGATCACTTTGTAATTATATTTTCCAACAGTTACACCGTAAATCAAAGACAGAAATGGAATAGTAGCAATTCCTAAACCAATTTGACTAACGAACTTGCGTCGCGATTCAAAAAAAACAGCTTCTTTATCATAATTAATAAAGTAATTAACGGTTCCGGCACCTAATCTAAAAATATCTTCGCCTAATAAAAATAACGTCAAAATTAATTTTGGCACATAAACGATCAGCAATAGCGCCATCGTAATCATTGTTTGATGTGTTTGACCTACACTACGATCAAATTGCATTAAAGAATAAACAATATATATCAGAAATAAAATACTCAAACTCTCTACTACGATCAAAACTGGCCTCGACCTTATGAGCGTTTTTAAGGCTTGAAAAGTATATAATTCGACAATAGTAACAATAACAAATAGGAGCGCGAAACGAAAGATCATTTTAATTTAATTTTAAACAAAATAACAAATTAAGAAAACACAATTGGTTTTTATTAATCTAAATTTAACTAAATATACACTTTCGTAAAAGGGAGAATCTGATTAAATTTAAAAACACTACTGTTTCTAGGTTACAACAAAAGCCTATTGCAAAAACTTAAATATTTTTTATTAAACAAAAAAACTAGCTCTAAAACTAAGAACAATCATAATTTATTACAAAAAAACAGCATTAAAAGCTATACCTAAACAAACGATCTTAGATAAATAAACCAAACCTACACTTCTTTATCTATGCAATTTTGTACTTTTGAAAACTATACAAAATAATACTCATGTCACAACAAAAACGCTTATTCTTACTGGATGCTTACGCTTTAATTTTTAGAGGTTATTATGCCTTTATAAAAAACCCAAGAATTAATTCTAAAGGAATGGATACTTCGGCTATAATGGGTTTTATGAACTCCTTAATGGATGTCATAAAGAGAGAAAAACCAGATCATTTAGCTGTAGCTTTTGATAAAGGCGGAAGTCAATTACGAAATGATATTTTCCCGGAATATAAAGCGCACCGTGACGCCACTCCCGAAGCTATAAAAATTGCAATTCCTTACATTCAAGATTTATTGACCGCAATGCATATTCCTATTATAGAAGTTTCTGGATTTGAAGCTGATGACTTGATAGGCACGATCGCAAAACAGGCAGAAAAACAAAACTACCAAGTTTTTATGGTTACACCCGATAAAGATTTTGCTCAGTTAGTTTCCGAAAACATTTTTATGTACAAACCCGCTCGAATGGGGAACGGTATAGAAATATGGGGCGTTCCAGAAGTCTTAGCTAAATTTGAAATCGAGAGACCTGACCAAGTAATTGATTTTCTGGGAATGATGGGAGATGCTGCAGATAATATTCCTGGACTTCCAGGAGTAGGAGAAGTGACTGCTAAAAAATTATTGAAGGAATTTGGAACCATGGAAAACCTTTTAGCCAATA
The DNA here is from genome assembly GCF_023162025.1 of Flavobacterium pygoscelis. NCBI lineage: Bacteria > Pseudomonadati > Bacteroidota > Flavobacteriia > Flavobacteriales > Flavobacteriaceae > Flavobacterium > Flavobacterium pygoscelis. The sequence continues at coordinate 241,943 of NZ_JALNUB010000005.1, forward strand.
CGGATAAACTAAAAGGAAAAATGAAGGAAAATATAGAAGCCAATAAAGAAAAAGGATTACTATCTAAAACCTTGGCCACTATATTATTGGATTGTCCCGTTCAGTTTAATGAGGATGATTATGAATTATCAAAACCTGACGTAGAAAAAACTGATGTTTTATTTCAGGAACTAGAATTTCGTCAAATGAAAGCGCAATTTGACAAATTATACAATCCTTCTGCAGCAGAAAATGAAACTAGTGACGGTACTGATGAAAAAACTTCAAAAAAATTACCTGCAAAAAAAACCAATGAAGAACAGTTTGATTTGTTTGGCTTTTCTGAAGAAAATAACGATGAAGTAAAATCAAATTCTTTCTATGCAACATTAGAAAATACGGACCACAACTACACTTATGTTCAAGGAGATTTAGGAGTAAAGCTTTTTATACAGAATTTAATGAAGCAAACTTCGGTTTGTTTTGATACAGAAACAACTGGAATTGATGCTTTAAATGCAGAATTAGTAGGAATCTCTTTCGCTTGGGAAAAAGGAAAAGCATTTTATGTTCCGTTTCCAGAAAATCGAGAAGAAACACAGCTTCTTATTGATAAATTTAAACCTTTTTTCGAAAGTGAATCGATAGAGAAAATTGGACAAAACATAAAATACGATTTAAAAATAGTTGCACAATACGGCGTTGAAATTAAAGGAAAACTTTTTGACACGATGATTGCACATTATTTAATTAATCCTGATATGCGTCATAATATGGATATTTTATCAGAAACGTATTTAAAATATTCACCCAAATCAATTGAAGAATTAATTGGAAAAAAAGGCAAAAACCAAAAATCAATGCGCGATGTTGCATTAGAAGAGATTAAAGAATATGCTGCTGAAGATGCAGATATCACTTATCAATTGAAACAAAATTTTTCTCCAATTCTGGATAAAGCAGAAACGAAAAAATTATTTGATGAGATCGAAATTCCTTTAATTCCCGTTTTAGCAGCAATGGAATTAGAAGGAATTAATCTTGATGTTCCTTTTCTTAAATCGATGTCTGTTGAAATGGCGGCAGAAAGCAATGCGCTGGAGCAAAAAATTTACGAAACGGCTGGTGAAAAATTCAATTTAGCATCCCCAAAACAATTAGGTGATGTCCTTTTTGACAAAATGAAAATTGGTGGAGCCAAACAAAAGAAAACTAAAACAGGTCAGTATGCAACTGGAGAAGAAATTTTATCCTATTTAGCAAACGACAATCCTATTGTAAAAGATATTTTAGAATGGCGCCAAATGGTAAAACTGCAAAGTACTTACATAGATGCTTTACCCAATCAAGTTGATACAAAAACGGGTCGTGTACATACTGATTACATGCAAACCGTCGCTGCTACAGGACGTTTAAGTTCTAACAATCCGAATTTACAAAACATACCCGTTCGAACGGAAAGAGGCCGTTTGATTCGTAAAGCGTTCATTCCTCGCGACGAAAATTACACCTTAATTTCTGCGGATTATTCCCAAATAGAATTGCGGATTATTGCTGCTTTATCTGGTGAGGAGAATATGATAAAAGCGTTTCAAAACAATGAAGACATTCATAAAAGTACCGCAGCCAAAGTATTTAATGTCCCTTTAGACGAAGTAACTAAGGAACAACGTAGCAATGCTAAAACAGTAAATTTCGGAATTATATATGGCGTTTCTGCCTTTGGACTTTCGAATCAGACTTCACTTTCGCGCAAAGAAAGTGCTGAATTGATTGATGCGTATTATACCACTTATCCGAAACTAAAATCGTACATGGCCAATCAAGTAGATTTTGCTAGAGAAAACGGATATGTTCAAACTGTTTTAGGAAGAAGAAGATACCTGAAAGACATTAATTCTGCCAATATGATGATAAAAAGTGGCGCCGAACGAAATGCTGTAAATGCACCCATTCAAGGAAGTGCCGCTGACATTATAAAAATTGCAATGATTAATATTCATAAAAAATTAATGAATGAAAATTGGAAATCAAAAATGCTGCTGCAAGTACATGATGAGCTTGTTTTTGATGTTCATAACTCTGAATTAGAAAAAATTCAACCTATGATTAAGCATGAAATGGAAAATGCTTTCAAACTAGAGGTGCCTTTAGAAGTAGAAATAGGAATAGGTAAAAACTGGTTAGAAGCGCATTAAAAATACTACTCACTTTTCAGTGATAAACTAGTTGTCACCAAGAATAAAACAATCACATTAATTTTAAATGAGATTGTGTGCTTTCTCGCAATGACAATAATCCCAAAAAAAAAATCCATCTAATCGATGGATTTTTTTGTTTTTTATAACTTCCTGGTAGATTCTCTTTCTTTCAGTTTAGTTTTAATAACCTTGGTTTCATAAGGAACATGCTCTTCTTTAGACTCCAACCTATCAATAAGCAATTTAGCAGCAACCTCACCTATTTCTATTCCGTGTTGGCTTACTGTTGTTAATCGCGGTGACAATCTTCTCGAAGCTAAGATGCCGTCAGCAAATCCAATTACAGAAAGTTGTTCGGGTATTTTATAACCTTTTTTAAGTCCAATTTTTAATGCGGCAACAGAATCGGTTTCTTCTAAAGCAAAAATTCCGTCAATGGTATTATTGTCAAGAATTCCTTCTATTTTGTCATTCAAATTTTCTTCAGAATCAGTTCTAAGAATAATATCTTTATTTACAGGAATATTATTAATTTCTAAAGCTTCTAGATATCCTTGAACTCTTAATTTACCCACACTCAAATTGTCTATAGAAGACAATAATGCAATGTTTTTACATCCAAGATTTATCAAATGTTGTGTAGCATTTAAAGCAGAATCAAAATCATCGACTATAACTTTGTCACAATCAACACCTTCGGCAATCCTGTCAAACATAACAATGGGAGTTCCGTCATTAATAATTCTAGAAAAATGCTCATATTCTTGATTTTTTTGCGCCTCTTCAGAAACAGAAACAATAAAACCATCAATAGTCCCATTACTCAACATTTCCATAGTATGCTCTTCTTTTTCTAGCGATTCATTAGAAATACACATAATTACATTATACCCATTTTCATCTGCAATTTTCTCGATACCACTAAAAACTTTTGCAAAAAAAGAGTTTAATATATTTGGAATAATAACACCTATAGTCTTCGTTTTTCTATTTTTAAGATTTAAACCAATAACATTGGGTTTGTAATTTTTAAGTTTAGCATATTCCTTAATTTTAACTTTCGTTAACTCACTAATCTCCGGACTATCATTTAGCGCTTTTGAAACTGTAGAAACAGAAACATTGAGTTCTTTTGCGATTTGTTTTAAAGTAGCTTTAACTTTCATAAATAAATTAAATATATAAAATGGAAAAAATCCATTAATGAGACAAAGCAATGTTTAGAATAATAAACATAGTACAAACAAAAATAGTTTATATAATACACAATAGGGCTCTAAAAAATAAGAAATACTCAATATTTTATAAAAAACAAAAGACCACTAGACAACAATCTCTTGGTAAGTAAAATTGTAAATTTTCAGGACAGAAGCATATTTTAAATATACATTTGATAATCAGCACTAAAACAAGTTTAAAATAATCTTTTAAGGTATTTGCATTTAAAATAATTAATTGTACTTTTGCAACCCCTTTATGGGGATGGAATGTTTAATTAAAATAATATTATGGACGCATTAAGCTACAAGACACAATCAGCAAGCAAAGCCACCGTTACAAAAGAGTGGATCGTTGTTGATGCTGATGGGCATAACTTAGGACGTATGGCTTCAAAGATCGCAATGATCCTTAGAGGTAAATACAAAGCAAGTTATACACCACACGTTGACTGTGGAGATAACGTAATTGTTATCAACTCAGAAAAAATTAACCTTACTGGAAACAAAATGGACGAGAAGACTTACATTCGTCACACAGGTTACCCAGGAGGACAAAGATCTTTAACTGCTAAAGTATTGCAATCAAAAAACCCTGCATTATTAGTAGAAAGAGCAGTAAAAGGAATGTTACCTAAAAACAAATTAGGAGCTGAACTTTTCAGAAATTTAAATGTTGTTGTAGGTTCAGAGCACAAACAAGGCGCTCAAAAACCGAGAACAGTTAACCTTAACGATCTTAAATAATGGGAGTTATTCACAAAATCGGTAGAAGAAAAACCGCTGTTGCACGTGTTTATGTTTCAGAAGGAACAGGAGTAATCACTGTAAACAAAAAAGCATTCGAAACTTATTTCCCAACTGCAACTTTACAGTACAAAGTATTACAACCAATGTCTATGACAGAAAATGTAACTAACTTTGACGTAAAAGTTAATGTTTACGGAGGTGGTTCAACTGGTCAAGCAGAAGCTGTAAGAATGGCATTAGCACGCGTTATGTGTGAAGTAAATGCTGAAAACAGAGGAATATTGAAACCAGAAGGTTTATTAACAAGAGATCCAAGAATGGTTGAACGTAAGAAATTCGGTCAGAAGAAAGCTCGTAAGAGATTCCAATTCTCTAAACGTTAATATTACCTGTCTTGCACACTATGTACAGGACAGTATCAATTTATTATTGAATTTAAAAAACACAGTTGTTGTTGCTCTCCTACCGAGGTAGGAAATAGTTTAGCATCTAAATGTATAAAGCCGGGAAACCGCCATTTGTGCATTGCTAATCAACAGAACGTAAACTAGAACAAAAATGGCAAACAAAATAGAAGTTAAAGACTTACTAGAAGCAGGTGTTCACTTTGGACACATGACTAGAAAATGGGATCCAAACATGGCTCCTTACATCTATATGGAACGTAATGGTATTCACATTATCAATCTATATAAAACTGCAGCAAAAATTGAAGAGGCAAATGACGCTTTGAAAAAAATCGCTGCATCAGGTAGAAAAATATTATTCGTTGCTACCAAAAAACAAGCAAAAGACATCGTTGCTGAAAAAGCAAAAGCTGCAAACATGCCTTACATCACTGAAAGATGGCCTGGTGGAATGCTAACTAACTTTGTAACTATCCGTAAAGCTGTTAAAAAAATGGCTACTATTGATAAAATGAAGAAAGATGGTACATTCATGACTCTTTCTAAAAAAGAGCGTTTACAAGTTGATCGTCTTCGTGCTAAATTAGAGAAAAATTTAGGTTCAATCGCTGACATGTCTAGACTACCAGCTGCTTTGTTCGTAGTTGATATTAAAGCGGAACATATCGCAATAAAAGAAGCTCAAAAATTAAACATTCCAGTTTTCGCAATGGTTGATACTAACTCTGATCCACGTGAAGTAGAGTATGTAATTCCTGCAAATGATGATGCTTCTAAATCAATTGATAAAATTTTAACTTTAGTTACAGCTGCAATTACTGAAGGACTTTCTGATAGAGGTTCTGATAAAGAAAGCGATGCAACTCCTGCTGCTGAAGCTGTAGAAGCAACTCCTGTTGCTGAAACTCCTGCTGTAGAAGCTGCTGCTCCAACTGCAACTGAAGAATAAAACAAAAAGAATTTCCAAATTCTAAAATTCCAAATTCCAAAAATTAAACTCAGCAATGATTTGATTTATCAATTGGAAACTGGAATTTTGGGTTTGGATTTTTTTATTAAAACTATTTTTTAATTTAAAATATAAAAAACATGGCAACAATTACTGCTGCAGACGTAAATAAATTAAGACAAACTACAGGTGCCGGAATGATGGACTGTAAAAAAGCTTTAGTTGAAGCTGATGGAGATTTCGATAAAGCAATACAAAACCTTAGAGAAAAAGGACAAAAAGTTGCTGCTAATCGTTCTGACCGTGAGTCTTCTGAAGGAGCTGCTGTTTCTTTTATTAATGCAGACAAAACTAAAGGAGCTATTATAACTTTAAACTGTGAAACAGATTTCGTAGGTAAAAATGAATCTTTCGTAACTTTAGCTAAAGAATTAGTTGAAAAAGCGATCAACTTTTCTTCTAAAGAAGAATTTTTAGCTTCAGATTTTAACGGAATGACTGTTGCTGAAAAATTAATTGAGCAAACAGGTGTTATTGGTGAAAAAATCGAAATCGGTGGTTTTGAAATCTTAGAAGGTGCTTTTATCGGATCTTATGTTCACGTTAATAAAATTGCTGCATTAACATCTATTTCTACAGCAGTTGATAATGCTGAAGTTTTAACTAAAGATGTGTCTATGCAAGTTGCTTCTATGGGAGCTGATACATTATCTTACAAAGATTTTGATCCTGCTTTCGTAGCTTCTGAACTTGCAGCTCGTATTGCTATAATCGAAAAAGAAAATGAAGAAGCAAAACGTTTAGGAAAAACGTTGAAAAATGTTCCTAAATATATTTCTTTCTCTCAATTAACTGAAGAAGTTCTAAAACAAGCGGAAGAAGATGCTAAAGCAGAATTAAAAGCAGAAGGTAAACCAGAACAAATTTGGGATAAAATTATTCCTGGAAAGGTGCAACGTTTCATTTCTGACAATACTACTTTAGATCAAGAAAAAGCTTTATTAGATCAAAACTTCATCAAAGATGACAGTAAAAAAGTTGGTGATTATGTTAAAGGATTCAATGTTGAAATTACAGGTTTCAAAAGAGTTAGTTTAGGATAAATTGATTTATGATTTCAAATTAACCATATTTGATTTCAGATTTAAAAAAACTCCATTTCAAATTAATTTGAAATGGAGTTTTTCTTTTATATTTGAACCATAGACTTATATATGGAAAATAAACTGCGTTGCGCTTGGTGCGAAAAAGATGATTTATACAGGAAGTATCATGACGAAGATTGGGGAATTCCCATTTATGATGACGCAACTATATTTGAATTTTTAATCCTCGAAACTTTTCAAGCGGGCTTAAGTTGGTACACTATCTTAAAAAAAAGAGAAAACTTCCGATCAGCTTTTGACAATTTCGATTACATAAAAATAGCTCAATACCAAGAAGATAAAATTCAAGCACTCTTAATAGATCCCGGAATCATACGCAATAAATTAAAAGTTCATTCCGCCGTTTCAAATGCACAAGCCTTTATCAAAATACAAGAAGAGTTTGGAAGTTTTTCTAACTATATCTGGAATTTCACTAATCAAAATCCAATAATCAACCACCCCAAAACACTAAAAGATGTTGTTGCTACTACTCCACTTTCAGATACAATTAGCAAAGATTTAAAAAAAAGAGGATTCAAATTCGTTGGTTCTACAGTAATTTATGCCTTTTTACAAGCTACTGGAATCGTCAACGATCATCTACAAGATTGTTGGATTAGCAAACAATAAATCCCTTTTTTACTTTTAATAATATCCCAAAAAAAATACCATTTAAAAATTTGGGCGACTTATAAAAAATCAATTATTTCTCTCTAAATACCATAAACCGAAATAAATTATTACATTTGCAGCTCACTTTAGGGGTGTCTGCAATACTGTAGGCTGAGATTTTACCCTCTGAACCTGATCTAGTTCATACTAGCGTAGGGAAAAGTAAGATGACTTCATCGCGCACTCCTATGCGTAATTGTAGCCATTCCTAAAGTATAATTGAATAAAATTATAACGGAATGGAACTAAAAATAAACAATCAAATAAAACAATTTCAAGCAGATGTGCTACACATCCAAGACGTTCTTGATATTGAAAATTCCCAAAAACAAAATGGCATTGCCGTTGCTATTAACAATATTGTAATTCCAAAATCAAACTGGAATTCACACATTCTACAAGAAACCGACGAAATTTTAATTATTTCCGCAACTCAAGGAGGATAATTGGGCTGCTCGGGCGGGCTATCCATTACAAGTTCGCAGTCAAAAAACTCAAAAACACAGTCGCAACAAGAGCTTCCTTTGGTCGCTTTCTTACTCCTTGTTTTCTAGAGTTTTTGCTTTTGCGAGCTTTTCATTACTATCCCTAGCAGAACAACTACATTTTCAAAACACAACTAGAAAACACTACTAAACACAAAGAATAGAACTATGAACAACGAAGAAAAAATTTCCAGGACACCTTTTCCAAACTCCACTAAAGTTTATATAGATGGTGAAATTCACCCAATAAAAGTGGCGATGCGCGAAATTCATTTAGCAGACACCAAACTTTCTAGAGGAGGCATAGAAACAAATCCTGCTGTAACAGTTTATGATACTTCAGGGCCGTATACGGATCCAAATATTGAAATCGATATTAGAAAAGGATTGCCAAGAATTCGGGAACAATGGATTTTAGATCGAAATGACGTAGAAGAATTGAGTCAAATCTCCTCCGAATATGGGAAAAAACGTTTAGAAGACGAAAAATTAGATCACTTGCGTTTTGAATATTTACATAAACCGATGCGTGCTAAAAAAGGAGCCAATGTTTCGCAATTGTATTACGCAAAACAAGGAATTATTACTCCCGAAATGGAATACATTGCCATTCGCGAAAACCAGCGCTTGGAACAAATAGAAAATCAAACTAAAGCCATGCAGTGCCAGCACGAAGGTCATAGTTTTGGAGCCAACACACCAAAATCTAAAATTACGCCTGAATTTGTGCGCAGTGAAGTAGCACGAGGAAGAGCAATTATACCAAATAACATCAACCATCCCGAGAGTGAACCGATGATTGTAGGTCGTAATTTCCTTGTAAAAATAAATGCAAATATTGGAAACAGCGCTGTGACTTCAAGCATTGAAGAAGAGGTAGAAAAAGCGGTTTGGGCTTGCCGTTGGGGAGCTGACACAATCATGGATTTATCTACAGGAAAAAACATTCATGAAACTAGAGAATGGATTATTCGTAATTCGCCTGTACCTATTGGTACCGTTCCAATTTACCAAGCATTAGAGAAAGTAAACGGAATAGCCGAAGATCTAACTTGGGAAGTATTCCGTGATACTTTAATCGAACAAGCAGAACAAGGCGTTTCTTATTTCACAATTCACGCGGGAGTTTTATTGCGTTACATTCATTTGACCGCTCATCGTGTTACCGGAATCGTTTCTCGTGGAGGATCTATAATGGCGAAATGGTGTTTATTTCACCACAAAGAAAATTTCTTGTACACGCACTTTGAAGAAATTTGCGAAATCATGAAACAATATGATGTTGCCTTCTCGCTAGGAGACGGATTACGTCCAGGATCAATTGCTGATGCAAATGACGCCGCACAATTTGCCGAGTTAGAAACATTAGGAGAACTCACAAAAGTAGCTTGGAAACATGATGTTCAAGTTTTTATTGAAGGCCCTGGTCACGTACCCATGCACATGATCAAGGAAAACATGGACAAACAATTGGAACATTGTGACGAAGCGCCGTTTTATACCCTGGGTCCATTAACTACAGATATTGCTCCAGGCTATGATCATATCACCTCGGCTATTGGAGCTGCCATGATTGGTTGGTATGGTTGCGCCATGTTGTGTTATGTAACTCCAAAAGAACACCTTGGCTTACCCAATAAAAAAGACGTAAAAGATGGCGTTATCACTTACAAAATCTCCGCTCACGCTGCCGATTTAGCCAAAGGGCATCCAGGAGCGCAATACCGCGACAACGCATTAAGCAAAGCACGTTTTGAATTTCGCTGGGAAGATCAATTCAACTTATCGTTAGATCCCGACACAGCAAGAGAATTTCACGACGAAACCCTTCCTGCCGATGGCGCTAAAGTCGCACATTTTTGCTCGATGTGTGGACCGAAATTCTGTTCGATGAAAATATCACAAGAAATTCGCGATGTAGCTGAAGCAGAAAAAGGGATGAAGGAAAAATCAGAAGAGTTTATAGAACAAGGTAAAGAAATTTACATCTAGAAAAAGGCAAACAACGCATGATTGTGATTTCAAATCCCATAGTTTTAAATAGAGAAAAATTCCTTATCAACACCCTTTTTGAAGAGGGATTGGAATTGTTACATGTACGAAAACCTAATTATTCTGATGAAGAAATGAAAAGTTTTTTGTCTGAGATCAATCAAGAATTCAGATCGAAATTGGTATTGCATAATCACCACCAATTGGCAACAGAATTTGGTATTAATAGGATTCATAACCCTGTCAAAATTAAAAAATTTGGCTGGGATAAACCTATATTTTCCACATCAACGCATTCTATAGAAGAGTTTAATGAATTATCAACTTTTTTTGAATATGCCTTTTTAAGTCCGGTGTTTTCCTCTATTTCAAAAACCAATTATCATCCAATAAACGATTTATTTTTAGAGATTAAAAAAAGAACCAATTTTAAAACAAGAATGATTGCGTTGGGCGGTATTCAACCAGAAAACATACCCAAACTATTACAATCTGATTTTGATGATTGTGCGCTTTTAGGAACTATTTGGAACGATGATAATCCAATAAAAAAATTCAAAATATGCCAACAAATCGCTCATATGCATTAAGTATAGCAGGTTTCGATCCCTCTGCTGGAGCTGGTATTCTAGCAGATATTAAAACATTCGAACAGCACCAAGTGTATGGCTTTGGTATTCAAACAGCCAATACAATACAGACTGAAAATAAATTTTACGATATACAATGGACCGACTTAGACTTTGTGTTAAGTTCAATAGAAGTTCTATTTAACGACTATGAAATTAAAGCCGTAAAAATTGGCATAGTTCCCTCTTTATCTTATCTAAAAAATATAGTTTTTTTGATTAAGCAACTATCCCCAAAAACGAAAATTATTTGGGATACAGTTTTAAAGTCGAGCACAGCATTTGATTTTTTAACAATCGAAAATAACTCCGAATTAATTTCAATTTTAAACGAAGTAGAACTTATAACACCTAATTATGAGGAGATTTTAAAATTAGGAACTGCAAAAGAAAATGCAGATACAATTACGGAGCGACTAACTAAAAACTGTGCGATACTCATAAAAGGCGGACATCATCCCACCGAAACGGGGACTGATTTTTTACACAATCAAAGTCAGATCTTTAGAATTTCACCAGAAACTACCAAAATATATGCTAAACATGGTTCTGGTTGTGTATTATCAGCAGCTATAACGGCTAATCTAGCATTAGATCAAAATCTTTTAAACGCATGCAAAATCGCAAAAATATATTCTGAAAAATTTCTATTATCGAACCCTTCTAAACTAGGCTATCATTATGTATAATAAATTACAATACATTTCTCAAGGAAATACAGTCGAAGAACAAATAACAAATATTCGCAAAGCATTAGACAATGGTTGCGAATGGATTCAATTGCGATTTAAAACTCAAAATACAATGGATCTATTCAATTTAGCCGAGTCTACAAAAATTTTATGCGATGTTTATTCTGCCAATTATATTATTAATGACAATGTTTATTTAGCCCAACAATTTGAGGCCGATGGCGTTCATTTAGGATTGACAGATATGAAAATCAGTGAAGCCAGACAAATTTTAGGCGACACCAAAATGATCGGTGGCACTGCTAATACTTTTGCTGACATTCAGCAAAGATTTGCTGAGCAATGCGACTATATTGGTTTAGGACCTTTTCAATATACAGATACTAAAGAAAATTTGAGTCCAATTTTAGGAATTGAAGGGTATCGTTCAATACTGAAAAAAGTAAAATCAAAGAAGATTGCAATTCCAATATATGCTATTGGAGGAATTACGCTCGAGAATATAGAAATATTAATGGAAACTGGCATTTACGGTATTGCTGTTTCTAGTCTGATTACAAAAAGCGAAAAGCCTAAAAAACTAATTAGTCAACTTAACGAAAAAATATATGGCAGCGTCACTATTTAAAATTGGAGATAAAATTTTAGAATCGCGATTATTTCTAGGAACGGGAAAATTTGGATCAAATATCCAAATGGAAGAAGCCATACTAGCATCAGGAAGTGAATTAGTAACCGTGGCACTTAAACGAATTGATTTAGAAACCGACACAGATTCGATATTAAAACATTTGCAAAACCCAAGAATCAATTTATTACCCAATACTTCAGGTGCAAGAAATGCTAAGGAAGCTGTTTTTGCAGCACAATTAGCTCGAGAGGCACTAGAAACAAATTGGCTTAAACTCGAAATTCATCCGGATCCAAGATACTTAATGCCTGATCCTATCGAAACTTTGAAAGCAACAGAAGAACTCGCTAAATTAGGATTTATCGTTTTACCGTATATTCACGCTGATCCTGTTTTATGCAAACGATTAGAAGATGTAGGAACAGCAGCTGTAATGCCTCTGGGTTCACCGATAGGAAGTAACAAGGGCTTAAAAACGATCGATTTTTTAGAAATCATTATCGAACAAAGTAAAGTTCCAGTTATAATTGATGCTGGAATTGGCGCTCCGTCTGATGCCGCAAAAGCAATGGAGTTAGGTGCTGATGCCGTTTTGGTCAACACTGCAATTGCTGTTGCAGGAAATCCTAAATTAATGGCAGAAGCCTTTAAAGAAGCTGTTATTGCAGGTAGAAAAGCTTTTGAAGCCAAACTCGGTCAACAATTTAATCATGCGATAGCTTCTAGTCCTTTGACTGCTTTCTTATATGAATAAAATATTGAAAATGGCACGCAGATTATGCAGATCTACACAGATAAAAAATTAAATTTAAATGAATATGCCAGAATCTGCTTGCTAAAAATTATTATTGTTATTTTTTAATATTAAGTAATACATCTAATTAATACTAATTATAAAAATCTTAACAAATGACTGAAAATGAGATATCTTTTAAAATAAGAGGAGCAATTTTCAAGGTTTATAATACACTCGGACCAAGTTTTTTTGAATCGGTTTATGAAAATGCTTTGAGTTATGAATTAAAAAAAATGGATTTAAAAGTTGAAAGACAACTTGTAATTAGTATTCCTTATGAAGAAATCATTTAAGATATTGCATTTAAAATTGATTTATTAGTAGAGGACAAAGTAATTGTTGAGCTGAAATCTGTCGAAGATTTAGCTCCAATTCATTACAAGCAAATTACAAATTATCTAAAGCTTACTAATAAGAAATTAGGAATACTAGTCAATTTCAACACTACAACCATTTTAAATGACATCAAAAGAATTGCCAATAAAATATAAAAATCTGCGCAAATCTACCAAATTTGCGTGCCATAAAAAATCAAATGAACACATTCAAATCAGTTTTTGAACAATATAATTGGGACGAAATTCACTCTAAAATATACGCAACCAGCCATGAAAAAGTGGAGCAAGCATTGGCGAAAAACAAACGCAATCTCGATGACTTTATCGCATTGATTTCACCCGCAGCACAACCCTATTTAGAACAAATGGCACAACAATGTCATACGCTCACTAAAAAGCGATTTGGAAAAACAATACAAATGTATGCTCCGCTGTATTTAAGTAATGAATGCCAAAATATTTGTACCTATTGCGGTTTTAGTTTAGACAACAAAATCAAACGCAAGACTTTATCTGATACAGAGATAAAACAAGAAATAGCTGTTTTAAAGAAAGCAGGATTCGATCACGTTTTATTAGTAACTGGAGAGGCCAACTACACGGTAAATATCAATTATTTCTTGAACGCTATCGAACAAATAAAAAAAGATTTCTCGATAATTTCTATCGAAGTGCAACCACTTTCTCAGGAAGAATATGAGCGTTTGCATGAAGCTGGCGTACATTCTGTTTTAGTATATCAAGAAACCTATCATCAAGAAGTATATAAAAAATACCATACGAAAGGCAAAAAATCAAATTTTGATTATAGGCTAGAAACACCTGATCGTATTGGCAAAGCTGGCATTCATAAAATAGGATTAGGCGTTCTATTAGGTTTGGAAGATTGGCGTACCGATAGTTTTTTCAATGCCTTGCATTTGGATTATTTACAAAAAACATATTGGCAAACTAAATATTCTGTTTCTTTTCCGAGATTACGTCCAGCCGAAGGAATTATAGAACCTAATTTCATTATGGATGATAAAGATTTAACCCAACTCATTTGTGCCTATCGTTTGTGGAATGAAGAGTTAGAAATTTCTATATCGACAAGAGAGAATGAAAAATTTAGAGATCATATTATTGCTATAGGAACTACAAGCATGAGCGCGGGTTCTAAAACAAATCCAGGTGGTTATGCAGTAGATCCGCAATCCTTAGAGCAATTTGAAATTAGCGACGAACGCTCTGCAGCAGAAATTGCAGCGATAATAACCCAAAAAGGATACGAACCCGTTTGGAAAGATTGGGATAGAACCTTTAGTCAAAAGTCGAATGTCGAAAGTCTTAAAGACAGCTCGATTCTTCATTAAGTATTTTATTGCCTTTATAACTTTCGACTTTAAAAAATTTAAGACTTAATTAAAAATGAGCATTATACAAGATTTTTTACGTTATAACAGACAAACCATGTTGTCTGAAATTGGTGATGAAGGACAAGAGAAATTAAAAAAATCGAAAGTTCTTGTTATTGGAGCGGGCGGTTTGGGTTGTCCTGTTTTGCAATATATTGCCACTGCTGGTGTAGGAACAATTGGAATTGTAGATTTTGATAAAATTGAAATTCACAACTTACATCGTCAAATTCTATATACCGAAGAACAAATAGGCTTTCCTAAAGCGTCGACTGCAAAAAGTGTCATAGAAAAACTAAATCCGTTAATTACAGTTTTAGCTTTCGAAGAAAAAATAACGATTGAAAATGCTGCGAGAATTATTACTGATTTTGATTTGGTCGTTGATGGCTCGGATAATTTTAAGACGCGCTATTTGGTAAATGATACTTGTGTTGCTTTAGGGAAAACATTAGTTTATGGAAGTATATTAGGATTTGAAGGACAGTTAGCAATTTTTAATCATATAGGAAGTAAACATTTGCGTGATTTATTTCCGGAACCACCAAACCCTAAAGACGTTCCTAATTGCAATATGAATGGGGTTTTAGGTACTTTACCAGGCCTAATTGGATTGATGATGGCACATGAAACTTTGAAGTTGATTATAGGTTTACCAACGTTAAAAAATGAATTAGTTTTGTTTAAAACTTTAGATTGGAGTTTTACAAAGCTGACTTTTTAAATTTAGGAATTGGAACACGGATGACACGGATTGGAGAGATGAACACGGATTTTTTTTTCGAAATAACTTGTTTTTAAAAGCTGTTAGCTCTTTCCCAAAGTTTAAAAATAAAATTAGGAATACTTTTGCCCCAGATGGTAGTGGAAAGCGCTGACTGAAAAAAACTATTTTTTTCTAGACAGAAAAGAGCGACCGGCAGGAAGCTCCTTTTATGGCTTTAGAAAAAAAGTTTTTTGAGGGAAGACTTGCAACGAACAGCTGGAATAGGCCTTAATTTTCATTACTTAAAATAGCGATAAATTCAGAGCGTTTAATTTCACGACATCCTAAACTTTCCAGATGGGGATTATAAACCTGACAGTCTAGTAATTTGTAATTTTTCTCTTTTAACTGTTCCACCAAAGCGATAAAAGCCACTTTTGATGCATTTGAAACTAACGAAAACATACTTTCGCCGCAGAAAATAGTTCCTAAATCGATTCCGTACAAACCACCGACTAATTCTTCGTTTTGCCAAACCTCAACTGATTTGGCTATTCCTAATTTGTTAAGATTACAATATGCTTCAATCATATCATTGGTAATCCAGGTTCCGGTTTGACCGTTTCTTTTTACATTTTGACAATGAGCAATTACTTCTCTAAAGTTCTGGTTGAAAGTAACTTTAAAGCTTTTCCTATTCAGGATGTTTCGCATACTTTTTGAAACAATTAATTCTTCTAGAAATAAAACCATTCTAGGATTGGGAGACCACCAGAGAATAGGATCTCCAGGTTCAAACCAAGGAAAAATACCGCTTTTATAAGCCAACAACAAACGCTCAGGAGATAAGTCGCCCCCAATAGCTAAAATACCATCGAGATTGGCTTGGGAAACCGGCGGAAAAAATAAATCGTTAGTTAGGTAGTGCATTAATACAAAAATCAAGTCAATGATAGTGGTAAAATCATTTAAAAAAAAACCAAATTCCAATTTTAAGACAAGCTAAAGTTGGAATTTGGTTTTTATAAATTTTATAATTTTATTTTAGAATGGCAAATCGTCAGCTTCTTCTTCATTTAAATTTGTTGCTGGAGCAAATGCTTGTGCTGCAGGCATTGGAGGCATTTGTGCTGCAGGCGCATCGGCTTGTGCTTTTGCAATTCTCCAACCTTGAATTGTATTAAAATAAACTGTTTCTCCCTGAGGATTAGTCCATTCTCTACCTCTTAAGTTAATATCAATTTTAACAGGTTCTCCTACTTGAAAACCATTTAATAAATCACATTTATCTTGAACAAATTGAACTAGAATATGCTGTGGATATTGCTCATCAGTAGTAACAACTACATCTCTTTTCTTGAAACCTCCAGATCCAACTTCTTTAGTTTGATCGATCATTTTAATTTTTCCTGTAACTTCCATCTTCTCTATTTTAATTGTTTGCTCTCTTTATTTTTTGGCTAAAAGTACCTTCCAAGCGGTAAGTACTTCGTTTTTATTTAAATATTCTTTAGCTAATTGGTATTTCTTGATTTCATCATCTGCACTCAGTACCCCTTTTACTTCAAAATTTTCTTTTACAAATATAGTAATTTCTTCAAGAGTTGGCAAAGATTCGACATTTCCTAACATGCCTAAATCATTTCCGTTAAACACAGCACTTTGCTTTACAAAATCAGGAATGGCATCTACTCCAATTCCTAACGTGGTTAGTGGTTTTGGCACTTCAAAAAGTCCTTGATTGGATCTCGAATACCAATTTCCGCCCAATCGAGATACTAGATCAATCTTATGTTGATCAATCGCTCCATTTTGATCTAAAATACTTTCGTCGATATGAATTCTGACTACTTCGCAAAGAATTAAATTTCCTGCTCCACCTTCTGTTCCTAAAGCAATAATTTGAGTCACTTTACATTCAAATTGAACGGGCGATTCTTTGACTCTAAATGGTTTTACAACCTCTGAAGGAATTGGCGTTAAACCTGATTTTAAAAACTCATCAACACCTTCAGCATATTCTGTACTGGCAAGCGAAGTTTGTTGCACCATATCATAATTCACAACATTAATTACCACTTCACCCGTGGCTTCAGCATTAATCAAAGTGTGTTTTATAGAATTGTCTCGCACCCTTCTTGCAGGAGAAAATATAAGAATAGGAGGATTTGCGCTAAATACATTAAAAAAACTAAAAGGAGACACATTTGGATTTCCTTCCGTATCCATTGTACTGGCAAAAGCGATAGGCCTTGGACCTACGGAACCTTGCAAATATCCTTGTAATTTTGCCGTTTCTATACTTTTAGGATCAATAGTAATCATACTTTAAGATTTAGTTCTTGTAGCTACAAAAGTAGACAATTGAATTAAATTTTAGAACGTCAATAAGAGAATTAGATTAAAATAAGAGTGTGATTTTTTCAAAATAAAATTCTTTGACTGATCCTAAAATACTTCCATCTTTAATTCGTTATATTTATACCTCAAAATTTTATTTATGCAGTTTTCTGACCGAAGAAATACAACCCGTTGGATTATTATTTTCGCCTCTTTTTTGATCGTTTCATTGATACTTTGGAATACTTATACCTTTTTCCAGATTTTCAAAAATGAAGAACGTTTAAAAATGAATCTTTGGGCAAATGCGCAAAAAACTTTCATCAATGCTAATGAGACTACGGATGTCGAACTTCCGTTACAGATTTTCAGCAATAATACGTCAATACCAATAATTCTTACAGAGAATGATAGCATAATTAATACCGTAAACATTGACGATATTATTGTAAAAGACAAAGATAAAGCAGTAGACTTTTTACACAATTTAAGAAGTGAAAATGAACCTATTGTAATAGAATATGTTCCCGGAAAATTTCAGAAATTATATTATGGTAATTCTTCTTTGCTCAATAAATTAAAATATTATCCTATTGCATTAGTACTTATTATTGTGCTGTTTGGCGGCCTAGTGTATAATTTTTATAGAAGCACCAAAATGGCAACTCAAAATAAGCTTTGGGCGGGAATGGCAAAGGAAACAGCGCATCAAATAGGAACTCCACTTTCGTCATTGATTGGCTGGGTTGAAATTTTAAAATCGGAAGCCGTTGAAGAAAGTACAACACTTGAAATTGAAAAAGACATTGAGCGTTTGCAAACCATAACGGATCGTTTCTCTAAAATAGGATCGGAACCCAAATTAGAGCCTAAAGATATTGTTGCCGAAACCCAACAATCTTATGACTATTTGCAATCTCGGTTTTCTAAACAAATTGAATTCTCTTTTCAAGCGCCACAAACAAAAATTATGGTTTTGCTAAATCCTACTTTGCACAGTTGGACAATTGAAAATTTAGTAAAAAATGCAATTGATGCCATGAAAGGAAAAGGGAAATTAGCATTAGAAATCAAGCAAGAAGGCGATTTAGTCAAAATAAATGTTTCAGACACCGGTGCAGGAATTCAAAAAAAACAGTTTAAAGCTATTTTTGAACCCGGTTTTACCACTAAAAAAAGAGGTTGGGGACTGGGTCTTTCCTTGACAAAGAGAATCGTAGAGGAATACCACAAAGGAACCATAAAAGTGCTTCAATCGGAAATCGGAAAAGGAACTACCATGCAAGTTATTTTAAAAAAAATAGTTTAGCACTACTCTCTTTTTGACGATTTAACTGGTTTAGATTTAGAGATAAAAACTGCATTTTCACCATTCCATTTATACGTTTCAGTCCATTTACTTATTTTTAAAAGATAAGTATTGTCTTTCTCTGAGTCTTGATCGTATTCTCCTTCTTCAATTTGCTTGACTATTAAATCCGGTTTCCCTCCAGTTTCTTTAGGAAAAACAAAATTTTCTGAATAATAATACACTCCAGCATCACCCACTTCTTGTTTTTCTGGCAGCATCACAAAACTTTTACCGTTCCATCCAAAATAATAGTATAAGGTCGGAATGCCGCATGCCTCTCCGCTAAAACTAATTCTATAAATATTTTCTAGATTGGTCAAACCTAAACTACCAATAGTCTTGTTTTGAAAAAAATAACTACCATCAAGATTTTTTGTGATTGTTTTTTGCCCAACAACAGCATTCTCACTATCCAGGATTTTTACAGAAATGCTAACTGAATTTTTTTCAAAACCATCTGCATCTTTTACAGTTTCAATTTTATCTATAGCAGTTAGATAAGTATAGTCGGCGCTTTTAGAAAAACCAACAGCCAAAAATCCTTTCCATAAAAAACCTTGAACTAATTTTCCAATATTATTTTCATATTCAATTGCAACCCAAGAAACATTTAATCCTTTAATTTTTAAATCATTTTCAGTCGTTCTCAGTACTTTTATCTTTTTTCCTAATTGCAGGGAATCGAGCAAATTGGATTGTATAGAAGGCATTTCTCTAACATAACAATTTTTAGCGGCAACAATAGTTTCATTAGCATCATAAATATTCCAATAATAATTATGACTGCTTTTCTCTTGACTAAAAATTATAAAAGGAATTAAAAAAAGTATTGAAATTAGAATTTTTTTCATGACGAATGAATATAAAAAATCCACGAGTTTAGAAATAAATTACCAAATTCGTGGAAATAAAAATTATTAATTTTATGTTATAGATTGTTTGTAATTGCTTGTGCCAAAGATTCGAATTCTTCTTTAGAAAAAGAAACTTTATTTTGAAAACGCATTTCATCCATTTCGTTCAACGGAATTAAATGTACATGCGCATGAGGCACTTCTAGACCAACAACGGCCATACCAACTCGTTTACAAGGGACTGTTTTTTCTAAGGCTATTGCAATTTTTTTTGAAAACTGCATTAATCCTATATACAATTCCTCTTCTATTTCAAAAATCTTATTGATTTCTTGTTTCGGAATACAAAGTGTATGTCCTTTTGCATTGGGATTAACGTCTAGAAAAGCTAGAAAATTATCGTCCTCAGCTATTTTGTAACAAGGAATTTCTCCGTTTACTATTTTGGTAAAAATACTTGACATAGTAGAAATAATTAATTGGTTGTGATTGCTTAGTCTCTTGTAATTTCAAGTATTTCAAATTTCAAAACGCCATTAGGAACCGTGATTTCAGCGACTTCTCCAACTGATTTACCAAGCAAACCTCTACCTATAGGTGAAGTTACTGAGATTTTACCTGTTTTTAAGTCAGCTTCACTTTCTGCAACCAATGTGTATTTCATTTCCATGCCATTGGTTTGATTTTTTATTTTAACATTAGAAAGAACCAAAACTTTAGAAAGATCTAAATTTGTTTCATCTATCAAACGAGCATTAGAATGTACCTCTTCTAATTTGGCAATACGCATTTCTAACATTCCCTGTGCTTCTTTAGCCGCATCATATTCTGCATTTTCAGAAAGATCGCCTTTGTCTCTAGCTTCAGCAATATCTGCAGAGGCTTTTGGACGCATCACACTTTTTAAATAATCTAACTCTTCCCTTAATTTCTTTAACCCATCAGCGGTGTAATACGATACTGTACTCATAACTTCCTTATTTATATAAATAGAAAAAATCCCATCAGGACGGGATTTCTTTCCACAAAGATACTATTATTTTTATTTGCCTATAATTATATGTTAATCATATATAATTCAAAGTTAAATAATTTAAATTTGTTTCGCTAATACTTTGACACTTTTAAAATGAAAAAATACGCCGCTTTTTTTTTTATCATTCCTTTGTTTTTTTCCTGCAGCGATTCAGGAGTAAAGAACACCAATCCTTACTTACCTAACTATTCAGTTCTTATTGACCTCAACTTAAATTTGCCCCAATATTCTGATCTAAAATTTGTGAGCAATGCGGTGTTAATTCCAGAAAAAGGGGTTCGTGGCGTTATTGTTTTTAATACCGGTAGTGGCTACAATGCTTTTGATGCCGCTTGTCCTAACCAAGCTTTATCTTCTTGTTCTACTATGACAATAAAAGGCATTAATGCCCTTTGCGCATGCGACAATCAAGAATACAGTTTGTTTACCGGACAAGGAAAACTGCAATATCCAATGAAACAATATCGCGTTCAGATAAATGGTGATGTGTTGCGAGTTTTTAATTAAATTACAATTTATAACTTATCGAGAACAAAATTACTCTTGGTAAAAGATAAGTGTTTCGCTCACTGATTACATAATCTGAAAAAGAATAATCATTTTTTAGTTTATTGTCAAACAAGTTATTGGCAGTTAGTTCAAACCCTAAAGGACTGTTTTTCTTTTGGTATCGTAAAGAAGCATTAGCAATATCATAAAAATTACTTTGATTTGTGTTATTTGTATTTTTAAGTTTTTCATATTCCAATTTAAAAATCCAAGATTTAAAAAAATTCACATTTGCATCAGCATTTATTGCATCAGTTTGAAAATTGGACTTTGTCAATCCTGAAAGCTGACTAAATCCTTTATTATACCCAATGCTGAAATCTGGCCATTTGCGATAAGCCGTTTTAAATACCAAACCAAAATTTTGACTATTTCTATCATTTTTGGTAATAACACTGTTAATGATTTGACTGTAATTAAACCAATTCAAGCGCGTGTTTAGCTTTAGATTAAAACGATAAATCCGTTTACTAAAAGAACCATTTATACCATAAGTAGTTTCAGGATTGTCGCTTAAAATTGGATTATTAAATTGATTGATTCCATCTAATTGAATCTCGTTGCGAATGGTTTTTATTTTTTTATTGAAATTTGCCATTGCATTCCAAGTAATACCTCGATACATATTCATTTTTGAATACCTTAAATTAGCCGTATGGAATTGTTCATTTTGCAAAAGCGCATTTCCTTTGTATACCAAATTGTAATTTTGCAAAGTATAATTAGAAGCTAACTGACTTACTTCTGGAAAATTATTTTCTAATTTATAAGTAAAATTAAGCGTTTCAGATTTATTAAATTCATACTCGCTATTCCATTGTGGTTGTAAAAGTGTTTTAGATAAGTGTTGTTCTCTACTAATTTGATTCGTTTTTAAATTATAAAAATGGACATAAAGACCAGGTTTATTAGTCCACTTTCCTATTCTAAATTTATACTCAACGCCAGCGTAAGCATCATTTAATTGGTATTTTATGTCATTACCAAATCCAGCCGACGCAAAATCATTACTAGTTCCGTTAGTAAGAATTTGTTTTTCGGCAGTTGTAAAACTTGAAGTGCCTGAATTATTCCCAATATTAGTATACAAATGATTGAAATTATTAATAATCCAATAATGCTTAAATAAAGCATCAATACTATTATTTCTTACTTTTTTGATTTGGTTAATCGTGTAAGAAACATCATTTTGTAACGGAATTAAGCCCACAAAAAAAGGCTTATCAGTAAACCATTGATTTTTTGGTGTATTGTTATCATACGCTTGGTTTATTACAAAAGTCGTAGTGTGCTGCTCATTGTAACTTTTATGCCATTCTAAATATTGCTTTACGGACACATTATCTGCCTTACTGATAGTTTCAAAAACAGTTGAATTTGCAGCTGTTATCGAATTTACAGTGCTAGATAAATCATTAGTACTAGATTGATATTGGGCGTTGTAATACCATTTTTCTTTATTGGTAGGCGAATAATCTAGTTTGATATTCCCTATTCCCAATACGGAACGATTTTCGCCATTTTGCAATTTATTTTCGAAAGCAATGGCACTATTTTGTAGATATTCGTTTTTACTTTCTGTTTTGGTTGCTGTTAATACTTTAGAAAAAATACTGAAACCAGAAATCGTCAATTTTGAAGAGGTTTCGTGGCTAAAATTTAAAGCTGCAAATTGGGATTGATTGGTTACCACATCCGTATTATCATTTGCAAAAGAATATAGATTAGTAAACGATTTTCTGCCCGAAAGAAACGTGCTCATGCCACCGCCAAAGCGCATTAAATCATCAAAAGTAAACGTGCTTCTACCGATGTTATTGGCATCGCCTATAAAACTCAAATTTGTTTTGGGCGCATAATAAAACAAAGCAGTATGAGCGAGATAAAAACCGTTATCAGCATTGCCTACTTCGGCACCCGCTTCGACGTCACCAAAGACAAACTTTTTTTTATCGGCTTTTAGTTTTACGTTCATCGCCAGTTCATCATTATCCGACACTTGTTTCATAAAACCTAATTCGTTAAAGTTGTCTATAACTTCAATTTTCTCCATCGCATCAGCAGGAATATTTTCGACCGCCAGTTTTGAGCCTCCGCCAAAAAATGATTTTCCCTCAACGAGCATTTTGGTTACTTTTTTGCCTTGTACCGTAACATTTCCTTTTTTATCTACTTCAACACCGGGTAATTTTTCTAGAATTTCTTTCATTTTACGCTCGTTACCGTTAGCAAAACTTTTTACATCAAATGTCATCGTGTCTTTCTTGATAACTATAGGCTTAAACTCATGTTTGATGACAATTTCTTTGAGTTGTTCCCCCGTAGATTTTAGCTTAAAATCATGACTTGTACTAGTGGCATCAGTTGTTATTATAAAGACCTCTTCAACAAAACCAATATAGGAAACAGTGATTTCGTATTTTACAAGCGCATCTAGTTCTAGGCGATAGCGCCCTTTGTTATCCGCAATAGCAAATTTCAGATTGGCTTTTTCTTGCAATGGTTTTGCAATAACATTAGCAGATTCTAATGGTTTATTTAGATCGTCCGAAACCACACCAGTTATTATGCGGGTTTGAGAATAAGAAAGTGTTGTTATTAAAAAAAAGAATAGGATTTTAAACATGATGTTTTAGATAGTATGGAGAATGAAACTTGCCTAGCAACTTGTATTAATTTAATTTTTCTCTTTCGCTTCTTCTCTTTTTTTCGCAAGTAAAATACCACCAATACTGCTTTCCATTGCGTTTTGATAATCCTTTTTTGTTATCGTATTCCCTTTTGGGAAAGTTATATTCAAATCTTCTTTTTCAATTGTGATTTTGCTAGCTACATATGTGGTTATTCTATTTGCTGCCAATTCTAGAATAAGGCCCGGTAAACCACAAAAATTCTCTGGGCCAAAAGCATAGGGTAAACTAGGTGCAAACCAAGCTTCTATTATTTTAATTTTTGATTCTCCAAATCTATTAATGTAAGGCGTCTTTAGAATTGCTTTATAGCATAAATAGTCTCCTATTTTTTTTGATTCTTTAAGAATTTGCCAGTTTTTATTAATAGTATCTTGAACTATAGTACCATCTCTTTTATTACTAAACTCAGTATTGGTGTTTAAATCAATAAATACATCGTCATTAGATGTATAAGCAGATTTTGCTAATTTATTTATTTTATCGTCAAAATTTATATCAGAATTTAATCTTTCTTTATATTTAAAACTTGATTGATTCTTGCCAAATATCAATTCAAATTGTTGCATCATGGCATATTTATTCATTTTCATATCTATATCAGCCCATTCCTTTGTTAATTTAGATCTAGTTTTATTATGACCTGTGGTATCTAATTGTATAGAATAAATAACGACCCCTGACTGTGCAAATAAAATATTTGCATATAATAGAAATAAGTAAAGTATATTTTTCATAAGTATTGTTCATATTTAAAAAACACTATCAAAATGTATTTTTGATAGTGTTTACATTTACCTTTTTAATGACATAGTCCTATAAGATCGTTTAATAAATCGATGTCGTCTTCTTTGTCATATCTACCTCATAGGCAACAAAAATAAACCCGTTAAGAAGGTTGTCAAAATAAATTATTTGTCTCTAGAATTGACAAAATCAGCTGCGATCATACTATCAAAATCAATTTCGGCAATATTAATTGCTTTGTTAGGTTTTATAATTTGAATTTTTTTTTCATCCTTTAAAGTTACCTTATCAGCATAAAAATAAGCCTTACCATCAATAGTACCCTCTATAATAAGACCTGGTAAACCATCTAACCCAAATGGACCAAATGATGTTGGCAAGTCAGGTGTAAACCAAACTATTGGATTAAGTATTTTTACAGTATTTCTTCCTTTATCTTCTTTTTTTATTACCGTAGTTGCTTTATAGCACTTAAACTTACCAATATACTTACTTTCATTTGAGATTTGCCATTCATAATCCTTCAAATCCATTATGACATTTAAAGATTGCCCTTTATAATTTACATTAAATAGCTTTTCAGGGATTGAATTATCTCTGAAATGAATTAAATTACCCCCATAAATAATCGAAGTAATTTTGTAATCTTGTTTGGAATGTGACTCCATTTTATCAATGATTTTGAACAAGCTTCTTTTATTTTCATAAATAAACTCGAATTCTAATAAATTAGGATTAAAACGTGCAAACTTTGTTGAATCTACCATTACATTCTTAAACTTATAAATCACATATGTCAAATCTTGATGATTATTCTGGCTGCTCAATGATAAAGAGGAAAAAAGCAATAATATTATAATATTTTTTTTCATTATCATTTATTTTTTAAAACGCTCATAAATGAGCGTTTTATTTATTTAATTTAGACAGTTTTCTAATGCATTATTGTATATATAATTATAGACCCAAGAATCAAAACATTGTCCTGTCTCATTATGATATTCTTCTTCAGCTACATTAACAGTATTTGCGGCTACATCACCGCAACTGTTTTTAAATACTTGTTTCTGCACACTTGTTTCTGCCATTGCAACTCCACTAAATGCTACCACTGCTAGAGCGGTAAATAGTAATTTTTTCATAATTTAATAGTTTTTAAATTTATAAATAGTTTTTTGGTTAACCAAGGTAAATATCAAAAAAAAAAAAAACATTAATAAGAATTTTATTTAAATTTTAACGTAAAATTAACAACATGGTATTTCAATCAATACATAGGTTAGTAATTAAAATTCCAAACAAACTTTAAAACTTCAAAGTCAAACCTACTAAAAAGTTGATTCCAGCTTGTGGATAATAACCCTTTCATAGGTAACGTTCTATAATATAGGTAAAAGCAAATTTTAGATTGGCTTTTTCTTGTAATGGCTTTGCAATAACATTAGCAGATTCTAGTGGTTTATTGGAGTCGTCAGAGACTACTCCTACAAGAATTTTTGTTTGGGAGAAGTAGAGAGTGGTAAAAAGTAATAAAAAAAGAGTTTTGAACATTAAAATTGAAATAGTTATAAAAATGAACTTAAAATTTTACATTCCCACTTGTGTTTTTAGTCCTTTTTCATAAACCTCCGCACTAATTGTTTTCCCTTTTGGAAAATCAATTGCAAGTTCCTTATCTGTAAAAATCTCTATGGAAGTAGCATAAAAAGTAGTTTCTCTATCTACTAGTTCCAAGATGAGTCCTGGCAAGCCATTAAAGTATTTAGGACCATATGCATATGGCAAACTTGGAGCAAACCATGCAGTAATAGGAATACTGGTATTTACTCCTAACCTATTAATAAACTTCATGAAATAAGTGGCTTTGTAACATAAATAATTATCAATTATCTTACTTTCACTCGATATTTCCCATTGTAATTTATCATGCGCTTTCTTTATGAGTTTTCCATTGTCCTCCCGTTTTATTGCAGTATTAGTGTACTTATCGAAAAAATAATCACTTTCGTTCGTTACAATAAAAGCCATCGTCCTAGCCATTTTTCTTAAGCCATTATTTTCAGCGTCAGAAATTAGATACTTGTCCAAAACTGAACTTGACTGTGTACTGTTAAATTGCAACGTACAAGTTTGCTTGTTTGCGATTTCAACTGTTGCCTCATTTAGTTTGTTAAATTCTGGATCTTTACTATCTGTGCCATAACCAACTAATTGAATTTTATAAATAACTTTACCAGAAACTGATTGTCCAAAACAATTAGCCATCGTTGAAGCGCAAATACAAATGAATATAATTTTTAATTTTTTCATGATTTTAACTTTAAAATACAAACAAAACTTTCAATAGTTTTGTTTATTTTTTTAATAATTAATTAATTCTGTGGAGTTTTCGCATCTTCACAAGCTTGGTAATAACCTTGATAAGCCGCATAATTTTGCTCTGCAGAATGTGTGCCATTACCATCATATACGCGGTCTATATAATTCATTGCTTTTGTAGTACAATCTTGCACTTTTAAAACAACTTCCTTTTTCTGTTTCTCTTTTTTCCCCTCTTTCAATGCCAAAGTATTTGCCATTGCAACTCCACTAAATGCTACCACTGCAAAAGCAGTAAATACTAATTTTTTTATAATTAAATTGGTTTAAATTTATAAATATTTTCTGGTTAATCAAGGTAAATATCAAAAAAAATAAACAAGAATTATATCTAAAATTTAACGAGTTGTTCGTCTGATTAAGGAGATGTCAATAAATCAATTTCTTACAAAATTAAAAAAGATTAGAAATTCATAAACCTTTAGCTTTCTACAATAAAGTATCATTTTAATTAAAACTTCAAATTCATCCCTACTAAAAAGTTAATTACTGCTTGCGCATAATAACCGACCCCAGACGTTACACCGTTTATTATCAGCTGTAGAAAAATTTAAATTGGCTTTCTCTTGTAATGGTTTTGCAATAACATTAGCAGATTCGAATGGTTTATTTACATCGTCCGAAACCACACCTACAAGAATTTTTGTTTGGGAGAAACAGAGAGTCGTAAAAAATAATAAAAAAAGAGTTCTATACATAGTAACTAAAAAATCTATAAAAATGAACCATTAATTTTTATATTTACTATTTATGAAATTTTTCAATATCCTTCTTGTTTTGTAAAAGCCTCTTCTATTTGCTTTTGAGTTAATATTTTTATTTTATCTAAGAATTTTACATCAAAATCAAAACTACTATTAAGGTTTATACTTTTAACACCATAAATAGCATTTCTCACTTGGAGTTCTAAAATTAATCCTGGTAAATTACCATAACCAATAGGACCATAAGGAAAAGGTAGTTTAGGGCAATACCACGCTACAACAGGATGGTTCCACACCTTATCACCATAGACCACTTTATTACTACTAGTTGCTTTATAGCATAAATAATTATCAATTAATTTAGTTTCGCTAGTCAAATTCCAATCACTTTTAAAAACTTCTTCACCGTAAATATTCTCTCCCAAATAAGGACTTTGTTTTAATACTTTCCCCTTTATACTGTATATCATTCCTGTGTAGTTTCCCATTGAAAGAGTAAAGCTTTTAGAACCCAAATTACCATCGATTTCTAATTTTTTTTCGTTATAAAATTTAGAACCATTTTGAGTAATAATTAATTGAAAATTTAATTTTTTACAATCAATCATGGATTTCAAAAATAAATTTTTTAAAGTAGCGTTGTTATTAAATAAACCAACTTCATTCTCTATATTCAAGCCATAAACGACACTGATATTATTTTCTTGTCCATTTGCTGAGGATACAAAGAAAATTAAAAAAATAATAATAGTATTTTTCATTGTAAGTTATTAATTCTTAAAATCGCTAATTTTTGCAATCATTTTTTCTAATTCTTTTTCATCGATTATTTTATACTCTTTAATTTTAGGTAAGATAGGAGGATTATTAAGATTCATTTCAATTTTTTTAACCTCAAAAAGAACATTCCTAACTTGTAATTCTAAAATCAAACCAGGTAAATTACCAAAACCATTTGGCCCAAACGAAAGAGGTATTTTAGGGCAATACCAGGCTATTACAGGAAACTTAAAATTCCCTTTAGTATTTATAATTGTTTTAATAGCAGTAGCCTTATAACACAGAAAACCTTGAATTTCTTTTGTTTCTTTAACCAAAGTCCATTCGTTAACTTCATTTTTCAGTAAAAAATTTCCAAAACTTTTATCTAATTCAGAAAGTGCAAAGTCTTTTGTTTGATAAATTACCCCTTTATAACCTGAGGCAACAATAGCCAATTAATTGTTATTTTCGCCTACTTCAAGTCCTTTATCTAAAGAAAAAAAAGAATTTTGTTTATCGAATAATAAATTAAAAGTCAAATATTGCGCATTATTTACAGCCTCCGAGTATAATTTTTTGAATGGACCATTCTCTTTAAGTCCTTCTAACATTTCAATACTTAGCCCATACTCTACAGTTCCGTTTTTTACTTGTCCAAGACAAGAAACGAAACAAAACAATAATATGATCTTTATTAACTTCATTATTTATAAATTTTACGAAAATCATTATTTAATTAATCACACTTAAAAAGAAGAAATTATATAATCATAAACCTACAAAATAATTCATCATCTAAAAGCATTTATTTTAATAAAATAGTATGTTATTTATAAATTTAGTACTTCTTTTCACTAATATTGAATATTAAGAATACCTACAAAATTAAAAAAGGCTAGAAGTTCATAAACTCCTAGCCTTCTTCAATAAAGTATCTTTTCAATTAAAATTTCAAAGTCAGTCCTACTAAAAAGTTAATTCCTGCTTGCGGATAATAACCGGCTCCTTCTAAAGTAGCAATCGCTGGCGGATTAGACTCGTCATCATCGTAAGTATAGAAAAAACCATTTGATATGTATTTGTAATCAAAGATGTTATTTACTAAAGCTGAAAGATAAATCGATTTGAAAACTGATTTTGGAATAATCTCATACGAAACATTCAAATCATTCGTAAAATAGGATTTTAATTTAGATCCTTTTGCATCAATATTTGCCATATATTGTTCCCCAACATACTTTGATAAAAACGATATTTGAAGATTCTTTACTGGCACAAAACTTACGATATTCCCCGCAATAAAATCAGGTGAAAAAGCAATATTGGTATCTCCTAACGAGGTTAAAACACCATCTCTCTTAAAGAAAAAATCTTTGTTTTTATTTGTGCTCACCGTTATATTTGGTCTAATAAATAAATTATCCAAAATAGAAATTGTTGCATCAACCTCTACACCTAAACGATAACTATCGCCACTATTTTCACGTATTGGCGCACCTACATCGTCTAATGCTCCTGTAACGATCAACTGATCTTTGTAAGCCATATAATAAACATTAGCGTTCAACTTTATTTTTGAATCTACATGACGCAATCCCAATTCAAAATCGTTTAATTTCTCTGGGCGTGGACTCCCGTTTTCATAATCGGATCTGTTCGGTTCGCGATTGGCTCTGGCATACGAAAAATACAAGGCGTTGTTAGCATTAAGTTCGTAATTTAATCCCGCTTTAGGATTGAAGAAATTAAAATTATCATTGACCAAACCTGCTTCGGCACTATTCGCTTTATAATGCACGTTTCGAAGTTGTAAATCTCCGTATAAATTTAGCTTTTCTGTAATTTGGAAATTGGCTTTCGCAAAAACATTTCCATCCATTTTTGTCGCGGCATCATCATAATAATGATCATCTAATTCAGATTTTGAGGCATAGCGCGCCCAAATTATTCTTCCAAAGTGATTTCCTTCGTACTTATTGTAACCGCCTCCTAAAATAACATTCCATTTTTCTTCTTTATAACTGGCCGAAAAAGTAGTTCCATAAAAATCATTTACCAACCATTTCTGACGAATCAAATCAGTTTTATTAATGGTAGTTGCATCAATCACAATTGGAGTCAATCCATATTCCACAAACTTTGCATTCGGCTTATAATTTTCATAAAAACCCTTTCCTTTGGTATAATGGAAAGCCAGATTCGTACTCCATTTTTCGGATGCTTTTTCGTTCCAGTGCAATTGATAATGATCTTGTTGGTAGTTATCCGTTTCATTGTCATAAAAACGAATTACACCAAACTTATCTGTATATTTCCCAGCAGGATTAAACGTTCGGTCATTTTTTAGTTTGTCCAAATCCTCTAAACCATTCCAAGATTGATAGGTTTTTTCATTTCCGCCAAAAGCTAAGGCTTTAATTAAAGTAGTTTTGCCCACATAAGTTCCTTGAAGAAAATAGGATTTTAAATCAGAAAAAGCCCTGTCAATATAGCCATCTGATTTTAAAGCCGACAAACGCCCAGCGATTTCAAAATGATCATTCATCAAACCAGTACTAAATTTAACGGTGTGTTTTCTGGTGTTAAAACTTCCAAACGAATTAGCGATTTCTCCCGTGCTTTCCTTAGCGTATGTATCGGTCAACATATTCAAGCTTGCACCAAAAGCTCCCGCGCCATTGGTTGATGTTCCTACACCACGTTGCAATTGCAAACTTTCTACTGAAGAAGCAAAATCAGGCATATTCACCCAAAAAGTTCCATGACTTTCGGAATCATTATACGGAATTCCGTTGATGGTTACATTGACACGAGTAGCATCACTTCCACGAACACGGATTCCGGTATAACCTACTCCATTTCCTGCATCAGTAGTGGTAACCACGGACGGTAAATAATTCATCAAAATAGGAATGTCCTGACCGAGATTACGAGATTTGATGTCTTTTTTAGTCAGATTACTAAAACTAACGGGAGTTTTTGTAGTAGCACGAACTGCAGAAACTAATACTTCGTCTAATTGATTGACTTTTGTAGAATCTTTTACTTGTGCAAAAGAAATAAAAGAGGATATTGTAAAGAAAACAGACAGTATAAAAGTGCTGTTTTGTACCTTTTTGCCTTTAAGGCTAGAAAAATTGCAAATAGTTTTCATCCGTAAAAAAAATTACGAATAAAAGGGGGAATTATTCTTTTTTTAAATTATTGATTGTTTTTTATGACAAAAAAATAGTGTGCACACTATAATTTGTCATTTTTTCCCTTAGCAACATTACTTGCTCAGGTTCGTTGGGTATGATCTCAGCCTGTAATTCTGAATTTTCAGAATCTAAGCACCCCTTTGAGACGCAGCAAAGGTAAAAAAGTATTAAGATAAAAGTAACAAGTAGCCTAACATTTTTTGTAAAGCAGTCAATCAAAAAAATTACTAACTACAACTCAACGTTTTACCTCTTTAAATAAAAAAATATTTTAATAGTAATCAAATCACAGCAATCAAAAAGAAACCACCATTACACTCTCTTATCTAAATAATTGATTTTTCGACAGTATTTTCAAAAATCTGGTTTCTTTCTTGTTTTCTTAATTTCGGAAATAGACTTTTTATTTTTAATTCTTTTTCGAATAGCTGCTTTTGGAATCTTAGTTGGTTTTCTTTCTTTAGGAACTAGTAAACCGTTTTTTATAAGTGATAAAAAGCGTTTGGTTACAATTTCTTTATTTTTTAGCTGACTACGGTCTTCATCACAATTGAGAATCAAAATTAATTCAGACGTTAATCTGGAATACAAATTAGTCTCAAGTAGTATTTTTTCTTCTTCTGAAAGGGCTTGCGAATTTTTCAAATCAAAACTCAAAACTACCTTAGACGAAACCTTGTTTACATTTTGCCCTCCTGCTCCGCTACTTCGAACTGCCTTATAGTGCAACTCTGCTAGTATTTTATGAATTTCCATGCTGCTCTATTATTTCTGTTATCTCTTAAGATTGATGTGCTGGCTTCAACAAATCATTTACTGTTTTTACAGGATTAAAGGTAAGTAATGGAACCTCAACAAATACCGTAAGCCAATTATCCATAGCACCATTCCATAATCCAGGCAACTCATAAGCCTTGATATTTTGTCCCATGCAAATTTTATCTACAATAAAACCGCTGTTGTGATCTACAAACTGAGCTAAATTAAATTTCTCGTTTTTATAGTTTTTAATGCCGCAAACTAAGTCTACAGGATTAAAATGAGTGGCGGCATTATGAATTCTTTTTTGTTCTTTATCCGATAAATTTATTTGGGCACTTTCGACAATTTGCAACGAAATTCTACCTTCTTTATTCTGAACCCAAAAAGGACCGCCGCCTGGTTCTCCTTCATTTTTGACCATACCACATACGCGAATCGGTCTATTAAGCACTTCTTTTATAAAGGCTATTTTATCATCTACAGTGCCTTTTTCAAAATCATCAGGTACTTGCACATTTAATTTTTTTCTAAGGAAAACACCAATTTCTTGCACTTGTTCTTGACTTAAAACTGTTTCGTCAATTAGTCGCAAATAACTAAAAACTTGTTGTTGCAATTCAACCAAAATTCCCGCCAGTGCATTTTTATACAATGCAATTTTTTGGTTGTTATTATGAATCACATTGTCAATATTTTTTATAAAAATGACATCTGCGTTTAGTTCATTTAAATTTTGAATAAGTGCTCCATGACCGCCAGGTCTAAAAACCAATTCGCCATTTTCCTCACGAAAAGGTTTGTTTTCTGTATCAACGGCAAGAGAATCTGTGCTTTTGTTTTGATAGGAATATGTTACCTTAATTTTGGTATTTGTTTCCTCTTCAACCTTATGCTTTATAGAAGTAATTATTTCCTCAAAATGAGACTGGTGCGCTTCAGAAACCGTAAAATGCAAATTTGAGTTTCCATTAGAACTAGAATAATATCCACACTCATATAAATGCTCTTCTATTGGTGAAGCCACATTGGAAGCGTATTTATGAAAAGGCAAAATCCCTTTGGGTTTATTAGCAAAATCAAAAAAATCACTAGAGAGCAAGAATTTTACAAAATAATATTTTTTATAATCATTCTCTAAATCATCAAAATTGGGGAGTTCTGATCGCAACTTTGAATTTATTGCTTCAAAAAAAGGAAATTTCTCAAGTCCAACTAAGAATATAGAAAGTCGACTCGCTTTTTTTCGATTTATATAGGCATTTATCGTCTCGTTTTCTAAATCAAATTCTTCTAGGAATGCAATTAAAAACTTAAACATTCTTGTTGCGGCACCAGAGGCAGGAACAAATTTCAAAAGTATTAACGACTGCTTATTTTCCTCAAAAAACGCGGCTTTTTCTATAAAATCATTTTTAGACAATTTTAAAATTCCATTATTCAAACTCGCCGGCTGAATCAACTTTGTTTTGCAGATTCCATTTTGAATAAACTCTAACTGCTTTACTACTTGATCCACTGAAATTTCACGTTTATAAAGCTGTACAAAATCCACAGAAGAAAACCCATTTTCTTTAGCTTTTGTCAAATCATCTACGATTGCAATAGCCTTTTTAAGTCGCGATTCTTTATCGCCTGTCAAACGGATAAAAGGCTTATTATTGCTAATTAAAGACTGTTTAAAAACCTCAAAAACACTTTCTCGACCTTCTGGTTTGTCTCTTAAATCATCTTTTTCCCAAGGCACATCAATATCGGTAAGGAAAAACAAATCGTATTCATGTTCCTGAGCTGCTTTTTGCAACAAAGGATCACAATAATTATAATAAACATCAGAAAAAACTTTGGTGACCAACAAATTCGTATCGCAAAACAAGTATTTATTAGCAAGTGTTAGTTTCTCATTTTCTAATTGAACTTGACCATACGCTATAGGAAGCATATCGGACAGATCGCATATTTTTTGTTCTTTATTCCATTTTTCTTGCAGATAATCTCTTGCAAACTCAGGAGTCCAAACCGTATGATAATGTGCAGCAAGTTGTTTAGCTAATGTTGTTTTTCCGGTGCTTTCGGGACCAAACAAAGCTATTTTTATAACTGAACTTTTTTGTTGTCTAAGATCTTTTTCCATTCTAAATAGCCATAAACGGCAATAATTGTAAATACTATATACTGAAAACTGGTAAAAGTGTATCCTTTTGCCAAATATAAAGGAATAGAAAGCAAATCACCAGCAATCCAGAAAATCCAGTTTTCAATTTTTCTTTTGGCCATAAGCCACATTCCCACAAAAAATATGCCTGTTAATAAAGTATCTAAATAGGAATACCAACTGGTAAATTTATCAAAATAAAGATAAACGATTACCACAAAAACAAGGGTAGCAACAAAAATTAGTATTGCCATTCCTTTCTCTTTTTTTGTCATTACTGCTATTGGAAACTCCTCAACATCTTCTTTTTTTCGGGTCCAATGATACCAACCATAAATACTCATTATAAAATAATACACATTGATCATTGAGTCTCCCAACAAGCTCCATTGCCAAAGCAAATAAGCATAAATAGAAGTGCTAATTAATCCCGTGGGAAAAACTAAAATGTTATCTTTCTTCGCATACCAAACACTACATAAGCCAAAAAAAACAGCAATAAGTTCTAGATAAACTTCATGTACTGGATAATCATGATATTGTGCAAAAAAGTAATCAAACATGCTATTATATTATTTTGTTGGGTTAAAAAACGCTACATCATTTTCAAAAGCGGTTCCAATAACTACTAAATCAGCTCCCGCATCATAAGCATTTTGAATTCCTTGCAAACATACAATTCCGCCACCAACAATTAATGGTATTCCTATATTTCTAGAAACTGTTGTTATCATTTCTAAAGGAACCGAATATTTTGCACCACTTCCTGCTTCTAGATAGACCAATTTATTACCTAACATTTCTCCCGCTTGAGCTGTTGCCAAAGCCTTATCTATATTTTCTCTATCAATTGGTTTGGTTTTACTCACACGTTCTACCGCTGTTTCGCTTCCGCTTTCTATTAAAATATAACCTGTAGATATAATTTCGAGTTGGGTTTTCTTTAATAGCGGAGCTGCTTTTACTTGATGGGATATCAAATAATCTGGATTTCGTCCAGAGAGTAAAGAAAGAAACAAAATTCCATCGGCATGACTGGAAATTTGCGACGGGTTTCCGGGGAATAAAACAATGGGCAAATTACAGTTTAGTTTTATTTTTAAAATCAATTCGTCAAGAATATTATTTTCGACAAGACTTCCTCCAATAAAAAGATGAGTCGCCGGTGACTGATTAATTTTCAGAATCAATTCTTTAATATCTTCTAAAACTATTTTATCAGGATCCAGTAAAATCGCTAATAATTTGCGATTCTCTGATCTTGCCAAAAGTATTTGACCATATATATCCTTATCTTTATTTTTCATAATAAACGTAAAAGTATGCGTTTTTTTGAAAGTGAGCCAAACTTTAAGAAAACTTATCTTAGTTTTAGGAATCAAAAATGCGAGAATAACAACTGTATGATAAAAATAGAAATTTTAGAAAAATATGGCGCTTTTAGACGCCTTTATAAAAAATCAGAAATCATTTTCGAGAAGGATAAATTAGCCACACATTATTACCAAATCATTTCTGGCTCGGTAAAAATGAATAATTTTAACGATGAAGGTCGCGAATTTATTCAAGGTTTTTTTACTGTAAATCAATGTTTTGGTGAACCTCCTTTGTTTTTAGAAAGAACGTATCCCGCAAATGCTGAAGTAGTCGAAGAAGCTGAATTAATGTGTGTTTCTAAAGCTAACTTTCTTCAACTAATGGCTGAAAACCCCGAAGTTTCTATTATTATGATTGAAAATTTAGCGCAACGTTTGCATTACAAATCGGTAATGGCTGCTGAGATTTCTACTCAAGATTCAGAACACCGCCTTTTGCAATTATTTGATTATTCGATTACTTATTTTAATTTTAAAAAAGAAAATAATGGTTTCCATATTGATTTGACCCGACAACAAATGGGCGATTTAACGGGACTTCGCGTAGAAACTGTAATACGAACCATCAAAACATTAGAAAAAAAAGGAGAACTAAAAATCATTAATAGAAAAGTATATCGTTGATTTTCTGGTTTATGATATAGGTCATAAATAAACATATTGATATGTCTGTAAATTTGTAATAACAAAAAAATTTAACTATCATGTCACTATATCAAAAAACACTCGCTGATTTCAACAACAATTTTATTGGTTTTGCAACTTTAATCGTTATTGGACAAAGTTGTTTAGGTTCAGCTGCTGCAATGAATATCCTAAGAAACGGAACAAGTATTTTGCAAATGGGACAATTGGCAATTATTGTATTAATTTGCATGCTTGTTAATACGTCAATTTTAGCCCAGATGAAACATAAAGTAATTTTTAACTTGACTATCATCAGCGTTATTTCAAGTATTTTCTTTATTTTAATGAACACCTTAATTATCCGATGATAAAAGAAATTGAAAACCGAGAAGATCTAAAACTGTTAGTTAGCACTTTTTACGAAAAAATAAGAGCGGATCAGGAAATCGGTTTTTTCTTTAATGAAACCATTACCAATTGGGAAGAACATCTAGAAAAGTTGACCGATTTTTGGGAAATGAATATATTTGGTACTCGAAAATTTACTGGAAACCCAATCGTAGCGCATAACGCAGTAGATAAAAAATTCAACCAGCAGATTACGTCAAACATCTTTGGTATTTGGCTGAATATATGGTTTGCTACTATTGATGAATTGTTTGTAGGCGAAAATGCCGATGTTCTAAAACGTAGAGCGCAGAAAATGAGTACTTTTCTTTTTATGAATATTTTTGAGAGTCGCAGAAAAGTGTAATTACTTTCAATTTGAGATTACTTAAAAAAAATGCCACGAAGTCACAAAGACACGAAGCTTTTGATTATTTTGATTTATTAAAAAGTAAAGAATATTTTTTTTTTGCGCCTTTGTGCCTTTGTGGCGAAAACAAACTAAAGACTACTTAAAAATAATGCCGCCAAGACTCAAAGTCACTAAGCTTTTGATTATTTTGGTTTATAAAAACGTAAAGAATATTTTTTTTACGTATTTGTGCTTATGTGGTAAAAACAAACTGAAGAATACTTAAAAATAACGCCGCCAAGGCACAAAGACACGAAGCATTTGATTATTTTGATTTATAAAACGTAAAGAATATTTTTTTGCGTCTTTGTGCCTTTGTGGCAAAAAAAACTAAAGACCACTTAAAAGCAATTCCTCGAAGTCTCAAAGTCACTAAATTTAGGATTATCTTGATTTGTAAAACTAAAAGAAGTTGTGACTTTGTGTCTTTGCGGCAAAAAACGCTACGTAACTATTTTAAACATTTAGTTGAAAGGCATATACCAAAGTAAAACCTTCAATTTCCTCAAAATAGATTTTGAAATTTTTGATTAAGCGATCAAAATGCAATTCAGAAATAGCTTCTTTAGTTTCTAAGTCAAAAGCATTGACTTTGATGTGATTTTTGAAACTGATTCCTTTTTCGTTTCTGATTTTAAAAATAGCTTCTTTAGCACCCCAAATCACGGTTAATTTCCGAATATACTCTTCGTTATCGATTAAATACTGAAATTCCGAATCGCAGAATTTATCGGCTATTTTTATGATTTTATCACGTTGTAATTCCATGTCGATTCCCACGGTTTCGTCGCTTAGAATAATTGCCGAAAATTCATGTGAATGAGTGATTGAAATGTGCTTGCCATCTTTAAGATGTGGTTTTCCAAATTCATCATAGTACAGATCAAAATCGGTATAACCGGCCAAATGAAATAATTTGCGCACGCTGAGAAAAGCGCGTTGGTGCAATGGTGATTTCATTCCGGCTAATCGGATGCTGTTTTTTTCGTTTAAAACTACGGTATCCAAAAGTTCTTGGTAAGATTCTGTAATCTTCCAAACTAGAATTTGTGTTGTCGAATTAAAGGATATTGTCTTGAATAGTGGCATGTTAGTATCGTGATCCCTAGCCCCGATTGAAACGGCATCCTTTTATAATAGTAGGCTTCCAGCCTTCGAAAGGCTGGAAGCCTACTATTATAAAAGATACAGTGCAAAGCGGGAAATAGCTCCTTAAACTAAAAATAATTCAGTTTAAAAAAATTATTTTACTGATTTTTAAAAGATTACAAAATTAAACAATTCATAAATATTTAGGAATCCTTTTAAAGTCATAACTTTATTGCGTAATTTTGCAAAAAATTTACATTACAAATATACTATAAATGAGTACTACAACTATGCCTTTTGTGGCTTTCAAAGTAAAAGACATTTCTCTAGCGGCTTGGGGAAGAAAAGAAATTGAACTAGCTGAAGCTGAAATGCCAGGTTTAATGGCACTTCGTGCTGAATATAAAGACGAACAACCGCTTGCAGGTTCTCGTATTGCAGGATGTTTGCACATGACTATTCAAACTGCGGTTTTAATCGAAACATTAATCGCTCTTGGAGCTGAGGTTACTTGGTCTTCTTGTAACATTTTCTCTACGCAAGATCAAGCTGCTGCTGCAATCGCTGCTGCTGGAATTCAAGTTTACGCTTGGAAAGGTTTGAACGAAGAGGATTTTGACTGGTGTATCGAGCAAACCTTATTCTTTGGTGAAGATAGAAAACCATTGAACATGATTTTGGATGATGGTGGAGATTTAACCAACATGGTTATTGATCGTTACCCACATTTAGTAGCTGGAATCAAAGGATTGTCTGAAGAAACTACAACTGGAGTTCACAGACTTTACGAAAGAGTAAAAGCGGGAACATTGCCAATGCCTGCAATCAATGTTAATGACTCTGTTACTAAATCGAAATTTGACAACAAATACGGTTGTAAAGAATCTGCAGTTGATGCAGTTCGTCGTGCAACAGACATTATGCTTGCTGGAAAAAGAGTTGTTGTTTGCGGATATGGTGACGTAGGAAAAGGAACTGCGGCTTCTTTTAGAGGTGCTGGATCTATTGTAACCGTTACTGAAATTGACCCAATTTGTGCTTTACAAGCGGCAATGGACGGTTTTGAAGTTAAAAAATTAAATACTGTTGTTGCAAATGCTGATATCATCATTACAACTACTGGAAATAAAGATATCGTTCTTGGTTCTCACTTTGAACAAATGAAAGATAAAACGATCGTTTGTAACATCGGACACTTTGATAACGAAATCGACATGGCTTGGTTGAACAAAACTCACGGAGCGTCTAAAGTTGAAATCAAACCACAAGTAGACAAATATACTATCGCAGGAAAAGATATCCTTATCCTTGCTGAAGGTCGTTTGGTAAACTTAGGTTGCGCTACAGGTCACCCGAGTTTTGTAATGAGTAACTCTTTTACAAACCAAACTTTAGCTCAAATCGAATTGTGGAAAAACAGCGCGGCATACAACAATGACGTGTATATGTTACCTAAACATTTAGATGAAAAAGTGGCAGCTTTACACTTGGCTAAATTAGGAGTTGAATTAGAAACATTACGTGACGATCAAGCGGCTTACATTGGTGTAGAAGTTTCAGGTCCATTCAAACCAGAATATTACAGATACTAGTCTGATTTGTCATTCCGACAAAGGAGGAATTTTATTTTAGATTTAAACCCTTACATTAACTGAGCTAAATTCAGTTTGAATGTGAGGGTTTCTATTTTTAGTACTACAGAAACAAATAAGCGTATTTTATGAAAAACTTTTTATTTTTAGGCATTGCTATTCTCTTTGAGATTATTGCAACCTCAGCACTAAAAAAATCGGAAGAATTCAGTAAGTTAATTCCAAGTATCATTACAATTGTAGGTTATTGTGGTGCCTTTTACTTTTTGAGTTTTGCCATAAGAACCATTCCAATAGGAATTGCTTATGCAATCTGGTCTGGAGTTGGAATTGTTTTAATTACTATAATTGGTGCTGTTTTTTTTAAACAAATTCCAGATTTACCCGCAATCCTCGGTTTATCGCTAATTTTAATTGGCGTTATCATAATCAATGTTTTTTCAAAAACTACAGGACATTAATTGTATAAGTTTTAGCAGTGAATTTCAGATTTATATCTATTGATGATTTCTTGTTTTTGGGCAGTCCCTGCGTAAAAACTTCGGGTCGGGCTATTCGCTGTATCTTTTGTTCCGCTAAAGCTTCCCAAAAGGATGCCGCTGCTATCCCTTATGCAACCCACTGTTAATTCCTACAAAAAATAAACCTTAATGACAATTATACTTTTATATTCTTTTATATTTGAGGCTTATAAAAAAATATAAATTATGAAACTTCTATTAATTACAATAATAGCACTTTTAAGTACTCTTGCAACAAACGCACAATATTCTAGTGCTCAAAGACAAATGAATGCGGCGGTTCAAATGACAAGACAGCAAAACCTGATGTATATGCAAATACAACAACAGCAACTTATATTACAACATAACAGAAATAACACTCAAACAGCAGAAATTAAACTGAGTAAAGAGCAACGAAAAACTAAAAAACTAGAGCAAAAAATAATACAACTTACTGAAGAAAAAGCCAATTTAGAAATCACTAAAAACAATCTAAAAACTTCAGACGATAATAAATTAGCCAAAAACATTACTAAAACAGAAGAAAAAATAACTAAAGCTAAAACAAAACTAGAAACTTCGGAAACAAAAATAAAAACATATGAAGCTGAGATAGAAAAATTAAGAGTAGATAGAGAAGCTCTCACAAAAAAACAAGAGGAAGAAAAGGAATTAAAAAAAGAAGAAAAGGAATTAAAAATAAAACAAAAAGA
Organism: Flavobacterium pygoscelis; assembly: GCF_023162025.1. Taxonomy (NCBI): domain Bacteria; kingdom Pseudomonadati; phylum Bacteroidota; class Flavobacteriia; order Flavobacteriales; family Flavobacteriaceae; genus Flavobacterium; species Flavobacterium pygoscelis. The sequence goes on from NZ_JALNUB010000005.1 coordinate 283,157, forward strand.
AGCTAAAAAAGAATCCAAAAAAAATTAATATTGATGCCAATATAATATTGATCCTCGCAAAACCAGCTGTTTTTCGAGGATTTTTTTTGATTGATACTTATTTCTCATTAAACCTTTCTTGTTATTTGATATCTTAATGAGAATTAACTCTTGTACTATGTCAAAATCCTACGCCATTTTATTTTTTTTACTTTGTTCTTTATTTTCTCACGCTCAGGAAAAATACACTATCAAAGGGAAGGTAATCGGTGCAAATGACAAATTCCCATTAGAATCAGCTACGGTTTATTTCACAACCGTAAAAGATTCTACGATGTTAGAATATACCCTTACCGACAAAAATGGTAATTTTATACTAAGCGTAAAAAAACAAGAAAAGCCTGTTTTTCTAAAAGTAACCTATATGGGTTTTGAAACACATAAAGAACTTGTTCCGGAAATTAATGGCAACAGAGATTTTAATACTATTGCGCTTCCGGAATCGGCAAACATGCTTTCTGGTGTGACAATTATTACTGAAGAACCTCCGATACGCGTAAAAAATGATACTATTGAGTTTAAAGCTTCTTTATTCAAAGTTCGCCCAGACTCAAATGTAGAGACATTGCTCAAACAATTACCTGGTTTTGAAGTAGACAGTGATGGTAAAATTACCGTTAACGGAAAAGAAGTAAACCAAGTATTGGTCAACGGAAAACCATTTTTTGATCGCGATGGAGTGATGGCTTTAAAAAATTTACCAGCAGATATCATTAACAAAGTTCAGGTTTCCGACTATAAAACAAAAAAAGAAGAATATACAAAATCAGCTTCAAGCTCAGATAATGCCAGCATTAATTTAACAATTGACAAAGAAAAAAACAAAGGCTATTTTGGTAAATTCCTAGGCGGTTATGGTACCGATGATCGATACGAATCTAGTTTTATTGTCAATTTATTTGATAATAATAGAAAAATAAGCCTTTTAGGATCTTCAAATAACATTAATGCTCCAGGCTTCTCTATGGATGAGGTTTTTGATAATATGGGAGGAGGCAGAAACGCTAGAGGAAATACTTCAAAAAATGGAGCAAAAGGAATTACCAAATCAAACTTATTAGGGTTAAACTATTCGGATGAATGGATCAACGGTTTACAAACCTCGGCTAATTATAATTTTTCGAATACAGAAACCGATAATTTATACAAATCCAAAGCAATTAATTTCTTGCCTACAGGAAATTTTACAACGGAATCGGAATCGAAAACAAAAAATGATAACACGAGTCATAAAGCGGGTGTTGAATTAGAGTATAAAGCAATTCCAGGTATTCAAATATTTGCTGCACCAAAGTTTTCTAGTACTAAATCCGATAGTTATTCCGATTCTAGAAGTAATTCTACAGATGAAAATGGAACATTGACCAATGACTCGAAATCGAAATCAACCACTCAAAACGATTCTAATAATTTTCAGAACGCAATCAATTTCAACAAATCATTTGAAAAGAAAGCCAGAAATTTGAGTCTCGTATTCAACAATAACAACTCTAAATCAAATAGCAACGAATTAACCCAATCGGAGACAACCTATTATGCGACTCAGACAACTGACAATAGAAATCAAAACACCATTTCTGACAGTTCAAGCGATTCCTATGCTGCGGAAATAGAATACACAGAACCCGTAACCGATTCATTGCGTTTTAGAATAGGACTTGCGTATAATTTCAGCACTACAGCAAACGAAGTTCGAACCTATAATTTTAATTCTTTAAATGAATCGTATTCAGAGTTGAATGACTTACAATCTAATTATACTTCTTCAAAACAAAACAGTATTATTCCAAAAGCTGGAATTCGATTTGAAAAAAATAATTTCACAGTCGATATTAATTCGTCCTCTTCTATTGTTCAATATGACAATTATTCTAATTATTTAAACCAAGCAACCGATCTCAACAAAAAATACATTTTACCCAATGTTAGCGGACAAGTAAGATATAAATTCGATCGCTCAAAAGCACTTACAACGAGATATAACTACTCGGTTTCATTACCGTCTTCCAATCAATTACTTCCTGTTGTAAATCTTTCTAATCCGCTGAATACGGTCATTGGTAACCCTGATTTAAAACCAAACGAGAAGCACAGCGCGAATATTAATTATAGAAATTTTGATTTCCGTACGCGTTCTGGATATTCTATTTTTGCTAATGCAGACTTTTACAGCAGTGAAATTATATCGTCCTCCGTTTACGATGCCAATAGGAAGAGAACAACTACTTACGAAAACATATCTGGAACTTATGTTATTTCTGGAGGAGGAAGTTGGAACAAATCAATCAAACAAGAAGCAAATTTATTGCGATATGGCATTTCAATGAATGCCAATTTTTCAACTTCAAAAGGCTTTACTGACGGTGTTTTGTTTGACGCAACCTCGACAGGAATAAGTCCTAGAGTATATGTAAACTACGATTACGGAGAATTTTTCACAGTAGCACCTTCATATAATTTCTCTTATAACGAAACCCAATATGATAATTATCTGACCAAATCAAGTTCAAATGTCGTTCATCGATTAAACATACAAACTACTAGCTATTGGCCAAACAATTGGACGTGGGGAAATGATTTTGGTTATACTTACAACTCTAAACTTTCGTCTGAATTTAAAAAGGATTTTTATCTCTGGAACACCAGTTTATCGTATACTTTTTTTGATAAAAATTTCATCGCAAAAGTCAAAGTCTATGACTTACTAAATCAAAATCAGAGTAGTACCAGAACAATCTCAGCAACCACAATACGCGATGATGAAAACACAATTTTAAAGCGATATGCTATTTTCTCATTAACCTACAAAATACAAGATTTTTCAGGAATGAAAAATCCTCCAGGAGGCAAAAATGGTGAAGGTCGAGGAAACAGAGCGGTGCCAATAGACATGTAATAATTATTAATTCAGATAATTGCAAAAACAAAGCCCTTGATTTTTCATCTCAAGGGCTTTGCTTATTTTTACTACTATGGGAATGTTTTTATTTTCTTTTTTGAGCAAAAAAGCGTTTCATTAAATCAGCTGCTTCATCAGCTAAAATTCCAGAAACAATAGTAGTTTTAGGATGCAGCTTTGTTCCCATTTTTACAAAACCACGATTTTCATCGCTAGCGCCATACACAATTTTAGAAATCTGGCTCCAGTACAAAGCACCGGCACACATTTGACAGGGTTCAAGCGTAACATAAAGTGTACATCCTATTAAATATTTTCCTCCCAAGAAATTAGCCGCCGCAGTAATAGATTGCATTTCCGCATGAGCAGTTACATCATTTAGTAACTCAGTCAAATTATGACTTCGAGCGATAATCTTATTATCAATTACTATAATAGCGCCTACAGGAATTTCATCTTTATCAAAAGCCATTTCTGCTTCCTGTAAAGCTTTTTTCATGAAATATTCGTCGTTAAAAGGATTTATCATAGTGTTTAATTCGTAGTACGATATAAGCGATAGCTTTCTAAACTATATATTGTGGTTTTTAGGATTTTGTGACGTTGAAAAAACATCTAGAATATAAATTCTATGTTCTTCAATTCGGTATACTATTTTGAAATTCCATTTCGGGAAAAAGCGAATTGCTTCTGAATTAAACAATGGTTCTATTGGATTTTTTTCAGGGAATAAATTTAGCTTATCACCTAAATCAAATAAGGTTTCTACAACTAAATCCGCGTTTTGCGGGCTTTTAGTGTAGATATAGTTATAACTATTTCGAATAGATTCTATTGCATTTGGAGACCAAATAACCGGCTTCACTTTTTAATGATTTTTTTTCGAGCTTCCTCAGATGAATACCCTGCTTCTCCTGCATCCGAAAGCTTCATAATTTCACTTAAGTGACTTTTATATTGATTTATAGTTAACGACTCTCCACTTGTAGAATAAGTATAAATATCATTATTTAGTAAATCTTCTATTTTATTTAATAACTGTACATTTTCAATATCTAATATTCTGTGCACAATATTTCTGCGTTGGATTTCTACATTCATAGTAACTGAATTTATTTCAAAGTTATAAAAAAAATCCGTTAATAAACCGATAGAAAAATCGAATGCGGTTGCAAATACAGAATGTAAATTTACAATTTGCGGAATTTATTATTTAAAACCGTAAATTCGCTTTTTATATTCTAATGAAAAACAACTTACTCCAAAACATAAATTCTCCATCCGATTTGCGCTTAATCGATGAGGCTCAGCTTCCTGAAGTTGCGCGAGAACTACGTAATTTTATCATCGATATTATAGCGGTAAAAGAAGGTCATCTAGGTGCCAGTTTAGGTGTAGTAGAACTTACTATCGCCTTGCATTATGTTTTTGACACGCCAAATGATTTATTAGTTTGGGATGTGGGTCACCAAGCTTACGGACACAAAATACTTACTGGTCGAAGAGATGATTTTCACACTAACAGACAATTAGGCGGGATTTCCGGTTTCCCAAAAAGAGACGAAAGTATTTACGATACTTTTGGCGTAGGCCACTCCTCTACTTCTATTTCTGCCGCTTTAGGAATGGCAATCGCTTCTAATTTGAAAGGAGATTTCGAGAAACAACATATTGCAGTAATTGGTGATGCATCAATTGCGTCCGGAATGGCTTTTGAAGGATTGAATCATGCCGGAGTTACAGATGCTAATTTATTAGTGATTTTAAATGACAATGCTATTGGAATTGATCCCAGTGTTGGTGCCCTAAAAAAATATCTCACTGCCGTAAAAGAAGGAAAAAATCCGAGACAGAATAACATGATCAAATCCTTGAATTTTGATTATTCAGGTCCTATTGATGGCCATGATATTTTTGCCGTAATCAAGGAATTAAAACGTTTACAAAAAATAAAAGGTCCTAAATTCCTTCACGTTATTACCACAAAAGGAAAAGGACTAAAACAAGCAGAAGAAGATCAGGTAAAATACCATGCACCAGGCAAATTTGACGCTTCTACTGGTGAAATATATATAAAAGCAGAGGAAAATCTTCCTCCAAAATACCAAGATGTTTTTGGCTTGACCGTATTAGATTTAGCCCGAAAGAACGAAAAAATAATTGGAATTACTCCAGCAATGCCATCGGGAAGTTCCTTAAATTTTATGATGAAGGAATTTCCAAAACGCGCTTTTGATGTAGGAATTGCAGAACAACACGCTGTCACGCTTGCCGCCGGAATGGCTACACAAGGAATGATTGTGTACTGCAACATTTATTCTACATTTTTACAAAGAGCGTATGATCAAGTCATTCATGATGTCGCTTTACAAAACTTACCGGTTATTTTTTGTTTAGACAGAGCGGGTTTAGTCGGTGAAGATGGCGCTACGCATCATGGCGTTTTTGATATCGCTTATTTGCGTTGCATTCCAAACATGATTATTTACGCTCCAAGAAATGAAATTGAATTGCAAAATATATTATACACTGCCCAATTAGGATTAAAACATCCTATTGCTATTCGATATCCGCGCGGTCGTGGTGTAATTCCGGATTGGCAAAAAAATTATCAAGGAATTTACCAAGCAATAGAAATCGGTAAAAGTGACTGTCTAAAGCAAGGTTCTAAAATTGCTATTTTGTCTAATGGAACTATTTGCAACAACGTTACTTTGGCTATTGCCAAAACAAAAAATCCAGAACAGCTAGCACATTATGATTTTCCATTTGTAAAACCACTCGATGAAAATCAATTGCATTCTATCTTTAAAAAATTCAAAACGATCATCACAATTGAAGATGGGACAGTTATTGGAGGTTTTGGTAGTGCAATTCTTGAATTTGCCTCAACAAACCATTATTCATCACAAATTACCACTCTTGGCATTCCAGATGAATTTATTCAGCATGGAAATGTAGCCGAATTGCAACAATATTGTAAAATAGACGTTAAAAGTCTCGAAATACTTTTTTCAAACTTTTAAAATATTTATTTTGCGCCGTTAAATACAATCACTCCCAAATGAAGTTATTAACCTACACTTTACTCTTTTTTATCTGCACTTTTTCTATAAAATGTTTTTCTCAGGACTCTACAAAAGTATATATATTTGATACCTTAAGACCTGCTACAAAAAAAATGATTGTAGCTAAACCTTCTATAAAGTATTTTAAAATTAGAACAAAAACCCATTATATTCCTTTGACGTATTGGAACAAAAAAAACACATTGGGTTTTGACATTTCCGAAGTAGCTTTTTTTAATTGGAATGCAGGAGGAACAAGTTCGATTTCCGGTTTATTAAAAGGGAATTTTATAAGAAACTACAGAAGAAGCAATTACAACTGGTCTAACGAGTTAATTTTTAGATACGGTGTAAACAAGCAAGACGGACAAGGTCTTAAGAAAACAGACGATGCCATGAAATTAAACTCTACTTTTGGATATCGAAAAGACACGCTCTCCAACTGGTTTCATTCTGCTAAATTTAATTTTAACACGCAATTCACCAACGGTTATGCTTATCCTAATACCGATAGAGCTATATCGAAACCATTTGCTCCAGCGTATATTTTTATGGGAATTGGTGCTGAAAACATTAATGTAGAAAAAAATAGAACTTTTTATATTTCGCCATTTACCTTCAAAACTACTTTGGTTTTAGACCAATCTTTGGCCAATCAAGGTGCTTTTGGGGTTGATAAAGCTACTTATGATCTAGACAAAAATCTTATAAGTGAAGGAAAAAAATCGAAAATGGAACTTGGTTTTCTAATCACTGGAAAATACCGAAAAGAAGTTTTTAAAAATATAATATTAGAGAATCGAGTGAGTTTGTATTCGGATTATATTAATCGTTTTGGAAATGTAGATATCGATTATGATTTGCAAATAGAGCTTGTCGTAAATCAATATGTAAAAGCCAACATAGGCGCTCACGTAATTTATGATGATGATATTAAATCTAAAAAAGAAGTAGCAGGAATTCAAATCACTCAAGGCCCAAGAACCCAAATAAGGCAAGCCATAGGTGTTGGTTTAGAATATGTGTTTTAATAAAAAAGTCCTGATAAAAATCAGGACTTTTTTATATCGTTACAGTAAAGTATTAATTAGTTTTTTACAGCGGTTATTGTTTTATAAAACAAAAGCGCATTTCCATCTGTAAGCATCGAAATAAAATGACAAATGTGTAATAATCTTTCGTAAACATTCTCTTTCTCTAAATGGTGTTTCTCAGGCAATAATTTTAAAATTAAGGAATCGTAGTTAGATTCCGTTTCATTAAATCTATTATTATAAGCCGTTATAAATTTATCTAAAAGAGTTTGAATAATTTGATATCCTACAATTTCTTTCTCTATTACTTCTCTACTCTGATAAATATTATTAACGCTAATCTTAATAATATCATCCATCTGGACTTTGTATTTGCTTTTATCCATCAACGAATAAGGGAACTTACCATTTAGGATTGCTTCCTCATTAGCTACAAAAACACTCACTGCATCATTAATTAAACTGCCAATTGCCAAAGCACGCAAATAACTAATGCGATCCTCTTTCGTGGTTAGTGTTTTATATTTTGATGTGTCGATACTGTCCTTTACTAATTTAATTAGATATTCTAACGCAAAATCTTCAGATACCAATCCTAAGTTTATTCCGTCTTCAAAATCTATGATGGTGTAACAAATATCATCTGCTGCTTCTACCAAATAAGCTAAAGGATGTCTTTCGTAACCAATATCATCTCCTGATTTATTGGGAATCATACCCATGTCGGCGGCTACTTCCTGAAAAAAGTTTTTATCGGTCTGAAAGAAACCATATTTTTTATCTGCAATATTCTTCGTTGGTTTTTTAGGCAAGCTTTCTTTTGGGTATTTCATAAAAGCGCCCAAAGTAGCGTATGAAATTCGCAATCCGCCTTCAATTCCGGGACGACTGGCTGTTAAAACGGAGAAACCATTTGCATTCCCTTCAAAATCTATTAAATCTTGCCATTCTTTATTAGAAACTTGTCCCTTGTATTTTTGGCCGTTCCCAATTGAGAAATATTCTCCTATTGCTTTTTCACCAGAATGCCCAAAAGGTGGATTTCCAATATCATGTGCCAAAGAAGCTGCTGCTACAATAGCTCCAAAGTCATTCATGTGAAAACCATGTACTTCTTTAAGATGCGGATATTTTTCAATAATTTTTTTACCAACTAGTCTTCCTAAAGAACGTCCCACAACTGAAACTTCTAAACTGTGCGTCAAACGCGTGTGTACAAAGTCAGTTTTAGAAAGTGGAATGACTTGTGTCTTGTCCTGCAAACTTCTAAATGCTGCCGAAAAAACGATTCGATCATAATCTACTTCAAAACCCAAACGTGTGTCATCTTGTTCTACACGCAATCTTTTGCCTTTGTCGCCTTGTCTTCTTAGTGATAAAAGTTGTTCCCAGTTCATTTTGTGATGGATATATTATGCTGAATTTATAAGGAGCGAATATAAAGAAAAAGTAAGAAGCGGAAATAAAAAAAGCTGCCAAAAATGACAGCTATAGCGCTTAAAAATATATATTATTTTTCTTAAAGTTTCATTTTTGCCGCAAACTCATGTTTCTTTACCACATAAGTAACTGATAATGTATCGTGCCAACCTCTTCCATTATCATTAAGAAAAGTAAAAGCTTCAAAAGCAATCATTCGAACTAGAGTTCTAATAATTACACTTTTCATATTCGGTTTATTGCCGTTATGCTTTACGACTAAAGTTTTAGTAAAATATTTACCAAATGTTCTGGATAAATACATTTCCATTATAGCGTAATAAAAGAATAAAACTACCAGACCAAAAATGATATTTTCAATTAGAGTTAGAGATATAATCCACTCAGAAAGTTTAAAATTACCCGTTAATTCTCCCAGTATATTTATGGCTGCACCAATTCCCATTGTAAGTAAGTAAACAATAAACAAATCGATTATACAGTTTAAAAATCGTTGTCCTTTAGAAGCTAAAAGATCTTCAGTAATCATAAATTCTTTAGTTTCCATTTTTGTTTTTTTTTAGGAGAGTAGATTTTATAGGATGCTACATTTCTCAAATATAGCGAATTAATGTGGCTTTAGTATCAATATTGACAGACAATACTAGCCAACGGTAGTGAAAATTCAGATTTATTTACAAAAGAAGATTATAAAATCAAAGGAGCAAAACCGAGCTGCTTAATTATTCGTTTTTTCAAATAATCTCATTTTATTTAAAATACTATAATTTTCATTCGAACCAAAAAATTCAAGAAAAGCATTTCTATCTTCAAGAAAATTATCTCTACATATACTTTTAGTATGATCAATATAGGTCTTTGCTTTTACTATACAGTGTTTTTGCAAAACATTCATTAAAAGACTATCTGCAATGAACAAACGATTGAATTCTATACAAAAGGCTAAGAAAAAATCCTCGATCACACTGGCTTGTTTCGAATTTATAACCAAATCATTGGTACACGTAGAATATATTAAACGTAAAATATTCGTGCTAACTTTTTTAGTATATTGAATTGCTTTCATAATCACATTCTTTTGATAATACAAATATATCTCAGGTTGAGAACTTTATCTTTATACTATTTTATGATAGATTTATGAAATTCTCACTCTTATCGAATGCTTTAGACTTTTTTAAATCAAAAAATTACTTTTGCTTTTAACACAAAATAAATTAGCGCTTTAATAATAACGAAAGCATTAAAGCTTATTCATCAATACAAAAGGCAATTATTTTGAATAGAAATAAAGTTTTGACTCCATAAAAAGATACATTTGAATTTTAGATAAAGTTCTAGAACCTATTATTTACCCTTTTTACAAAGTAACGTATTGAAGTAAAAAATGAAAAACACTCTTATTGTAGTATTCTTACTGATTTTTAGTGTGCAACAAATTAAATCACAGACTGTTTTAATTCATAAGACAAAGCAACCCATAGTTATTGATGGTGATTTATCCGACTGGCATTCTCCTTTTTCGCAGCCATTTGTTATTCATAACTCTGAAGAAAAAGCAACACAAACAACCGTTGCGTCTCTCTCTTGGGATAATAATTTTTTATATATCGCTTACAATAGTATCGATTCTGAAATTGTAGGCAAAGCAAGGAATCAAGATTCTCCTCTCTTTGAAACTGATGATTTAGTAGAGATTTTTATTAGTCCAGATGCAAAAGTTAAAAATTACATTGAAATTGGCGTAAATGCTTTCAGCAGTAATTACGATCTGCTTATTCGATGCATTGGAAGTGACTGCGCCAAACGAAAATCTGATTTATCAATTAGTGTAAAAGGATTGCAAACAGCTTCAAAAATTACCGATTCTGGATATAGCGTAGAAATTGCTGTTCCGTTTTCGAGTTTAAACGAAATAACAAATGGCAATTTTAAAACTCCAAAAATTGGAACCATTTGGAAAGGAAATTTATTCCGAATTGACTTCGGACAAACTAAAGAATACCAATCCTTAAAAGCCTATAAAAGCAAAAAATATGGTTTTCATCAAGCAGCCGAGTTCGCAGAATTACGATTTGTGAAGTGATTGTAATGTAAAATGAAAGTCTTTATAGGAATTGTTTTTATGTTGATTTTTGGAACGCGCGGGACGTTTGCGTTATCAATGAGAATTTAATCTAGATTCCCAATTTTTAGGCGAACGTGAAGTGTGAAAGATTCCAATTACCGTTATAGTATCGTTGGTAGTTATATAATGAATTCCATAAGGAAAACGAGTTATAAAAAGAATTTTTACAGATTTGTATCTTTTTTGAAATGAAGAAGGATTTCTAGTAATCTGATTCAAACCAACTTCTAAACAAAGTTCAAAGTCATAAGATAGTCCTTTTCTTTGTTCTTCATACCAAAGAATTGTTTCTTCAATATCCAATAATGCTTCCTTTATAAAATGTACACTGTACATTTATCTTAATGAATCAATATGTTTTTTCACATCTTGCCAAGTAAAATATTCAGCTCTACCTTCCTCGACTTTTTGCAATCGAAAATCTAACTCCGATTTGAGTTCCGATGAAAGATCAATGTCTTTTTTAGAAACACTATCCCATAACTGCTCAACTAAAACAATTTTCTCAGCAGTAGTTATTTTATTTAAATCTTTGATTTCCATTTTATAAAATTACAAAAAAAAAATTCATAATAACCTTAATAAATTATCCTTTATTTACAATATTAGATTCAAATCATCGCTTCATTTCTTCGTGAGTATATGTATTACCGTTAGTAATATCTGTCAGTGCTTTTTGAATAAGTATTTCTTTTCCTATTTTATTTTACATAAAAAAGTCTACATAAAAGTAACAGTAAAGCTTTTTAGCAATTACGATTATTCACTAACTTCAACTAAATTAATATCGATTTGAATTCCGTTCATTAAGGTATATTCTAATTTAACGAAACCATATTTATCGTTATAGAAAGCTACCAGTTTACTTTCGCCGATATTAGATTTTGCAGTTGAATTAATTTTATAACAATCTAAACTTCCAAGACTAGTTTTGATTGCTTCTTTCCCAACAATTACATAAGTGTAATCTAAAAGAAGTCTACCTTTCCATTCTCCCCATTGTTTGTTTGACCAATGATCGCCAATGCTCATCTTGTCAGTCCAAGTGTAACCAACAGGCTTATTTAATTTAATATAAGGAAAGGGACAGGTTTCTAATGCATTCAAAAATCCGATTCTGGGAGGATGAATCCAAACATTCTCTTTATTTTCGACTACTCCAGTTGAACTAAAAAATTTAGGATTGGGTTCAAAATTATAACGGATTTCAGTTTGATTTTTGTTTATCCTTTGAAACATCTTTGGTTTTATAACGGACATTTTAATAGCATCAATTTTATTTTTATCCACTTCATTAGTAGTTAAACTGTCTTTTGTGTTATTGACGAGAAAATATTTGTTTTCATTCTTTTGAATAGAATAGGAATACATAAATGTTTTACCAATTTGATAAATAACATTATTCTTATCTACTTTGCTTTTTTCTATTTTAACTCCATCATATTGCTGCGCCATGCAAAGATTAGAAATTACTAACGCTATAATAAGTAGTTTGTTTATTTTCATTTGAGAAGTTTTAAAAAAGTTGTGAGTAAAGTTAAGTAAATTCTTTCATTATTGCTGAAAATATTATAATGTAAAAAGAAAGTCTTTTTAGGGACTTTCTTTTTTTTAATGACAATTTCGCTTTTCGATTGACTCAAAACAATTGAACTAGCGGGGAAAATCACAAACTCCTTTAAAGCTTACTTAAACATCAATTATGCTGCAGAATCTATCAATTCTAAACAAATTTTAATCAATGAATCGAATGTAGCTTCTCCATCTTGAAACTCTACCATATTACTGACATTTAAACTAGCTCTAATTTTTTCTTTATCTTTTACATAAAATGTTTTTGATACACCATTATGGGTAATTATAAACGATATTTCATCGAATTCACCATGGTTCAAAAAGGAGATTCTGTTTTCGTGAGAGAAATTATCAAATAATTCGACTAAAACATCCTTTATAACTTCACTGTTTACAGCGTTATTTAACTTAATTACACGCTCTTCTCTACCCAAATTCATATTAATGAACTTGTCATTACTTTTTACAGTCGAATCAATTAACCTAAATTCTTTTAAACGACCAAACTTAAAAAAGTTGGTTATTAAATATCTTGAAGGCGCATGTTTTAATTCTAAAAAGAAATTTGATACTCCTTTGGTCCTTATAAAATTATTAAAGGCATTTTCAAACACTACTTTTACTCCATGATTTTCTTTTTTTTGAAAAACAAAGAAACCATATTTTGAATTTTTCGGGACATGAATGAGGTAAAAAAAATCTTTGCTAAAAAGATCTCCCTTTAAAATATCATATTTAAGATGAGATGTTCTACTATCTTTTATTTTCCCATACTCTCCTGTGTAAGCAGAATCAAAATAACCTGTAATTATTCTTTTTTCAACATCTTTATGCTGTTTATTCGCCAAGGAAAAAGTTCTGTGTTTACCCTGTACATCAGTGTAAGATCTAATATTCTTATGGATATGACTACAGAAGTCATTCATTGTTTCTAGCAAATCTTCTTCTTCATTGTAGAAACTTAACACTTGTTGTTCTTTTGATTTATTTACAAGTGTTATTCTGTAAATTGATAAATTTATCATCTTCTTCTTATTTAATAGTTATTAAACTATATAATTAATTAAATACAATGCTTTAACTTACAACTCTTCACGAGCTTTTATTGTGATAATTTGCATTGTGTTGAAAATTTAACTTGGAAAGAAGATTCAATTTATATACTTTTGAGGTATAAAAAAAGTAGGTGAGGCAACCTCATCATCTTTATAATAACTTAATAAAAAATGGCCGCCAAGCTTTTATTATTTAAGTTTTTTCCAAGTTAGGGATTTCGAAAGATTTCCCTTTTTTTATGCGTTTGATTTTCTTTACCTCGGCAAATAGATTTAAGTTATTCTTATAAAAGGCTTCAATTAAGAAGCCTTTTTCATTTTAATATAATTTACGACCCACACATTTCGCAATCGTCTGGATCAGAATTTCTGGCCATTTCGATCATGGTTCTGTATTCTTCAGAACTCATTTCTACTTGAGCAGCAGGAACTGCTACTTGTATCGGTTTAGCTTCTACTTCAATTGGTTCTGCTTTTTTATCATTATTTAATGTAAATTTAATCGCATCAACAGCTGCTTTTGTTCTTAAATAATACATTCCAGTTTTCAATCCAGATTGCCATGCATAGAAATGCATAGAAGTCAATTTAGAGTAATTGGCGTTTTGCATAAACAAGTTCAATGATTGTGATTGATCTACAAAATACCCACGTTGACGTGACATATCAATAATATCTTTCATTGACATTTCCCAAACTGTTTTGTACAATTCTTTCAAATCTTGCGGAATATTCAAATCTTGAACCGATCCGTTATTACGCATTAATTCTTGTTTCAACGTTTCGTTCCATAAGCCACGCTCTACTAAATCATGCAATAAATGCTTGTTTACCACGATAAACTCACCCGAAAGTACTCTTCGTGTATATACATTAGAAGTGTATGGCTCAAAAGCTTCGTTATTACCCAAAATTTGAGACGTTGAAGCAGTTGGCATCGGCGCTACTAATAACGAGTTACGCACACCGTGTTCCATCACTTCTTTTCTTAAAGAAGCCCAATCCCAACGACCTGACAAATCCTCATCTTTCATTCCCCACATATTGTATTGGAATTCTCCTTGAGACATTGGCGATCCTGCGAAAGTAGAATACGGACCTTCTTCTTTTGCCATTTCCATAGAAGCGGTTACAGCAGCAAAATAAAGCGTTTCAAAAATTTCTTGATTTAGCTTTTTAGCTTCATCACTTGTAAAAGGCAAACGCAACATAATGAATGCATCTGCTAATCCTTGCACTCCAAGACCGATTGGTCTGTGGCGTTTATTAGAATTTTCTCCTTCAATTACAGGATAATAATTTCTATCAATAACTTTGTTTAAGTTTCTTGTTACGCGTTTCGTCACCGTGTACAACATGTCGTGGTCGAATTTCTTACCATCCACAAACATTGGTAACGAAAGAGACGCTAGGTTACAAACTGCGATTTCATCTTTAGAAGTAAACTCCATAATCTCTGTACACAAATTCGATGAACGAATAGTACCTAAATTTTTCTGATTTGATTTTCTGTTGACTGCATCTTTATACAACATGTATGGCGTTCCAGTTTCGATTTGCGATTCTAGAATTTTCTCCCACAATTCATGCGCTTTAATGGTTTTTCTACCTTTACCCGCTTTTTCATAACCGATGTACATGGCTTCAAATTCGTCACCATAAACATCATATAAACCTGGACATTCGTTAGGACACATCAACGTCCAGTAACTATCTTCTTGTACACGTTTCATGAATAAATCAGAAGTCCACATCGCGAAGAATAAATCTCTAGCACGCATTTCTTCTTTTCCAGTATTCTTTTTCAAGTCTAAGAATTCGAAAATATCAGCATGCCAAGTTTCGATGTAAATCGCAAAACTACCTTTACGTTTTCCACCACCTTGATCTACATATCTTGCCGTGTCATTAAAAACTCTCAACATAGGAACAATCCCGTTTGAAGTTCCGTTGGTTCCACGAATGTAAGATCCAGTTGCACGAACGTTGTGAATTGACAATCCAACGCCACCCGCTGATTGCGAAATTTTAGCGGTTTGTTTCAATGTATCGTAAATTCCGTCAATACTATCATCTTGCATCGCTAATAGAAAGCAAGAAGACATTTGCGGTTTTGGAGTTCCTGCGTTGAATAACGTTGGTGTAGCGTGTGTGAAGAATTTTTTAGACATTAAGTCATAAGTTTCAATCACTGAATCTAAATCACCTAAGTGAATTCCAACCGATACACGCATCAACATATGTTGCGGACGCTCTACAATTTTACCGTTTATTTTAAGCAAATACGAACGCTCTAGTGTTTTAAAACCAAAATAATCGTAGTTGAAATCTCTATTGTATATAATATGCGAATCTAAAAATTCCGCATTGTCCATAATCACTTTATGCACTTCCTCTGATAATAAAGGAGCGTCTTGACCATTTCTTGGATTCACATAATGAAACATATCGTTCATTGTTTCCGAGAAAGCTTTTTTGGTATTCGAATGCAAATTTGAAATCGCGATTCTCGCAGCTAATTGTGCATAATCAGGATGCGCAATCGTCATCGAAGCCGCAGTTTCGGCAGCTAAATTATCTAATTCTGACGTAGAAACTCCGTCATAAAGTCCTTCAATCACTCGCATAGCTACTTTTACAGCATCTACCAAATCATTTAAACCATAGCATAGTTTTTTAATTCTATCTGTGATTTTGTCAAACATTACAGGCTCTTTGCGACCGTCTCTTTTTACTACGTACATAATTTTTTTGGTTTTTTTAAAACAACAAATCCCTTTGCTGTTTTTAGTTATTTGTTAATCTGATTTTGCCACGAAGGCACTAAGGCACAAAGTTTATTTATGCTTTATGTTTATCTTTTTGTCATAGAGACAAGAAGTTATTTCTACTTGGATTGACTTATTTTTTAGCCACAAAGACACCAAGGCACAAAGATTCTTTATGCTTGAGTAACCTTTTTAGATTGCTACATCACCAAAAAAATAATGAAATTTTCACTTAAAACTAAACCTTACTTTTCTTTGCGGCTTAGCGTCTTTGTGGCTGAATACTAAAAGTCAGCGTCAAAAGATATTTTTTGAGCATCAACATCAGTGTTCATCACACCCGATTTTTGATATTCAGCTACTTTCTTTTCAAAGAAGTTTGTTTTTCCTTGAAGCGAAATCATGTCCATAAAATCAAATGGGTTTGAAGTATTGTATTCTCTATCACAACCAAGTTCCACTAATAATCTATCCGCAACAAATTCTAAATATTGAGTCATCAATACTGCATTCATTCCTATTAAACTTGCAGGAAGTGATTCTGTGATAAATTCTCTTTCAATGTTCAAAGCGTCAACGATGATGCTTCTAATTCTTTCTTTTGGAACTTTATTAATTAAGTGGTGGTTATGCAAATGCACTGCAAAGTCACAATGAACACCTTCGTCACGAGAAATTAATTCGTTAGAGAATGTCAAACCCGGCATCAATCCACGTTTTTTCAACCAAAAAATAGAACAGAATGCTCCTGAAAAGAAAATTCCTTCTACGGCTGCAAATGCAATCAATCTTTCAGCAAAAGAATCTGACTCAATCCATTTTAATGCCCAGTCTGCTTTTTTCTTAATCGCTGGAAAAACTTCTAAAGCATTAAATAAATCATCTTTCTCCGCTTCATCTTTCACGTAAGTGTCAATCAACAAAGAATAGGTTTCACTATGGATATTCTCCATCATGATCTGAAAACCATAGAAAAATTTAGCCTCAGCATATTGCACTTCATTTACAAAGTTTTCTGCTAAATTCTCATTTACAATTCCATCAGAAGCAGCGAAAAATGCAAGAATATGCTTAATGAAATACCTTTCATCATCATTCAACTTATTATTCCAGTCGTTTAAATCCTGAGATAAATCAATTTCTTCTGCCGTCCAAAAACTAGCTTCCATTGATTTATAAAACTCCCATATATCATGATGTTTGATAGGAAAAATTACGAAACGATTTTTATTTTCTTGTAAAATTGGCTCTAGTTGTGTCATTGTATGGATTTATTTTTTTATGCGTTTAATGAATTTTGTAGCTTTTTGAGCTTTACAAAGGTTGTGAAATATTGCGGTAATAAAAAGCCAAACTTATCCACAATCTCCCCTAGTTTTTAACAAAGGAAAGAAATAGATGTGATTTTACGATTTATTACAAAATACTGTATTACAGTGAATTACAAACGTTAAGAAACGCTAAAGCACCGTAAAACATAGGGTTTAGTAAATAAAATAATAAGGTAAAGTTTATTTTTATTTTTGGTTTTTTAAGTCTTGTGCTACTTGCTCTAATTCCATATACCAGTCTTCACCGAATTTTCGAATTAAGGCCTCTTTGACAAACTTATAAACAGGAACTTCTAATTCCTGACCTAAAGAACAAGCGGGATCACAAATGTCCCATTTATCATAATTAACTGCGGCAAATTCCGTAAAATCTTTCACTCGAACAGGATACAAGTGACAAGACACCGGTTTTTTCCAATCGATAATTCCTTGGTTGTAGGCTTGCTCGATACCACATAGCGCAGTTTTACCATCAAACATTACATAAGCACAATCTTTACCGTCAATTAGTGGAGTTTCAAGTTCACCATCTACACCAGTAACCCAAGTTCCTTGCGCTTCGATAGCATCAATTCCTGCTTTACGCAAAAATGGTTTCACTTTAGGATAAATGGTTTCTAAAATCTTTGTTTCCTCTAAACTTAAAGGGGCTCCAGCATCACCGTCAACACAGCAAGCGCCTTTACAAGCGGTTAAATTACAAACAAAATCTTTTTCGAGTAAATCCTCTGAAACTATGGTTTTTCCTAATTGAAACATTATTCTGTAGTGCTTATATAATTAACCGCAAAGGTAATTAAGAATCCCATAACTTAAGGTTTAAAAAACAACTTTAACAAGACCAACTTGCCTGGACTCCTAAAAAATTTAATTCGCAAATTTTATCATGAAACTTTAATTTTAGTCTCTTTGTACCCAATAATTCCCCTTTAAAAATGGATTCAAATTATTTGTAAAAAAATAATTAACGAGTTAAAAAATTCTAAACAAGCAAAATTTTACAAATAGAGTGGTTGTTGCTACTGATATTAATTTGATACTTAATCAAAAAGAGTAACTTTGTAGCAAAAAAAAGCTCATGCTAGGATTAGACATTAAGGAAATTATAACCGTAGGAATGGTTCTGTTTGCAGTAATTGACATTATTGGTTCTATACCAATTATCATCGGATTACGAGCAAAATTTGGACATATCGAATCAGAAAAAGCGTCCTTAGTTTCAGGAGTTATAATGATCACCTTTCTATTTGTTGGAGAAGAGTTATTAAAATTAATAGGGATCGATGTCAATTCATTTGCTGTAGCAGGTTCATTTGTATTGTTCTTTTTGGCTCTTGAGATGATTTTAGGCATTCGTATTTACCGTGATGAAGAAGCCAGTTCCGCCTCTATCGTTCCTCTAGCTTTTCCTCTAATTGCTGGAGCAGGAACAATGACCACTTTACTTTCATTGCGCTCTCAATTTCATACAGCAAACATTATTATCGCCATTGTTTTGAACATAATTCTAGTATATGTAGTACTAAAATCTTCTTCTAAGATAGAGAAAATGCTAGGAAAAAATGGACTTGGTGTGATTAGAAAGACGTTTGGAGTAGTACTTTTAGCAATAGCTGTTAAATTATTCGCTGCGAATGTTAAAGGTTTGTTTGTCTAAAATAAATTTCCCTAAATTTACGCCCTTAAGACCCGATAATAAAACAAATTAGATTCTCAACGAATTTCGTTTGACAATAAAACCATCTACTTGATACTTTTAAAATAATAACACATTATGAAAATTTTTATTAACATATTGGTATTTTTAGCAATTGCTCTAATTCTATTTAATGTTACTTTACTTGATTTTAGAAATCCATTTCAAGGAGATAGTGTAGTTGCATTTATTGGCATTGCAGCTTCTTTTTGTGCGGTTATGATACTTTTGATTTTTAAAATGTCAAAAAGAATTGAAGAAAAAACCAACGGAAAATAAATCCTTATGTTTGATGTTTTAATAATAGGAGGTGGCGTTTCTGGAATGTCATGTTCGCTTATTTTGGGCTCAGCAAAAAACAAATCTTTTGTTTCTGATAAAAAAATAGGCATTTTTACCCATCAAAAAACCTCTTCATTACAAGAAGCATTATTCAACAATGCATACGGAATTCCGAGTGGAAAACTGGGCTCCGATTTATTAAAAGAAAGTACGGGGCAACTCTCAGCAACTCATCCTCAGATCGTACAAATACCTAACGAAAAAGTACTTAAAATTGAAGGAGAGTTTCCCAATTTTACCGTTATAACTAATCGATCAAACTATAACACTAAAATGATCGTTATTGGTATTGGCGCAGCAAATACATTTGCCATCGAAGGCTTGATGCAATATGTAGAACCTCACAAAAAATCGCTCCCAGAAAAACAAAGAATTCAACTCAAAAATGACGATCATAAAGTTGCCGAAGGCATTTATGTAATTGGAACTTTAGCAGGCTGGAGAAGCCAACTCGCAATTGCAGCTGGTAGTGGTGCTGCAGTAGCAACAGACATTCTTACTTTATGGAACAATGAGATACAAACTCATGCTCACGATAGCATAAGATAATTAGAAAGTAATAATTAATTTGCAGTAATGATTTTTCTAACTGTAATATGATTTTCAGTATCCGTTTTCCATAGATCTCCTGTAACAGACACTTGTTCTCCTACTTTAAAAACCTTGTAATTTTCGGGGCCTCCAACATTTACGATACTTAGCGTTGCGTAGATGATTTTATTATTGTTGGTTTTAATTTTAGCAGTATAGCCATCCTTACCAAACTCAACCGCATTTACCGTTCCTTCAATTGCATTTTTCTCTTTCATACCTGCACAAGCGAATACGAAAGCAGTAAGCAGCAAAAGAAAACTTATTTTAAACTTATTCATTAATCGATTATTTTAAAATTGCCTTAATCATTGCATCTTCTTTTAATACAATTTCATAATAATATTTTTCTCCATAAAGTTGTCTTGCAAATTCACCCACCAAATACCGTTGCACTAAAGATTTACTTTTTCCAAAATTCAAGTCCAATCCGTTTCCAAAAATGAACTTTTGAAAAGCATCATAATAAAGATTAGTCTGTTTCATTTTGACTTGAAATTGCTCAAAAGTCAATCCTTTAAAACTACTTCTATCTTTATCCAGTTGCTCGAATACAAAATTTCCTAAAATACCCGACTGCAATAAATAGGCAGTACCTTCATTGCCATGTTCTACTTCAAGAGGGACAAAAACGTCTGGAACAATTCCGCCTCCGCCATAAACAATTTTCCCTTTTTTAGTTTTAAATTTTATTTCTTTTAAAACCTTAATACTATCTTTATCAAACAATTCGCCATTTGTATAACGAGATTCTGATTCTTTAAAATAAGCTTCATTCCCTTTTGTATATGGTTTCTGAATAGAGCGACCCGTTGGCGTATAATATCTAGCAATCGTTAGACGCACTGCAGAACCATCGGAAAAATCCATTTCGCGTTGCACTAATCCTTTTCCAAAAGAACGACGCCCCAAAATTGTACCTCTATCATTATCTTGAACAGCACCCGCAAGAATTTCACTCGCTGAAGCACTATTTTCATTTATCAAAACAAATACATTTCCGTTTTCAAAACTTCCTTTTTCGGTCGCAAAAGTCTTATCTACATTTCCTTTTTTATTTTTAGTAAAAACGATTAGTTGTTTGTTTGGCAATAACTCATCAGCAATTGCAATGGCTTCTTCCATATAACCACCTCCATTATCACGAACATCAATAATTAATGATTTTGCGCCTTGCTGCTTAAGGTTTATTAAGCCGGTCATAAACTCGCTATAAGTAGTTTCGGCAAATCGATTGATTTTGATATAACCCGTAGTAGCGTTTAAAAGCAATGCTGCATCAACACTTTTTATGGGAATAACATCTCTTTTAATTTTTACTTTTAGTTTCTTGCCTTCTGACTTTCTATAAATAGTAAGTTCAATATCAGAACCTACTGTTCCTTTTAATTTAGAAAACAAACTATCACTTGGTAATTTTCGTCCAAATAGTTTTGTTTTATCGGCATACAAAATACGATCTCCTGACTCTATACCTGCTTTTGCAGAAGGACCATCAGCAACCGGTTTTATTACAGCAACGGAATCTTTATACATATAAAAATTGACTCCAATTCCCACAAAATTTCCTTTCATACTTTCTGCTACTTGCAGTTGTTCGCTTGGAGGCATATAAATAGAATGTGGATCTAGTTTAGCTAATATGTTATTGACCGTTAGATCTACTATAGAATCTGTATTAACAGCATCAACATAATCATTATCTATAAAATCGATTAGTTTATTGAGTTTGCTTTTCGAATTGTTTTTTACTAGATATTCTGCTGTGTTTGGGAAATTTAACATACCACCCAGTACAACACCTAAGGCAAGTGTTGCAAAAAAGAGAAGAGGTAAAAATTTTGTATTAAATTTCATTTGATGGTCACATTATTTTAATAGTAACAGCTTTTTTTGGACAACTTTTAAATGACTTCTATTCTTCTAACTCAGGAATATGCTCTACCTCTACTCCTGCTTTTATCAAAAACTGAATGCCAGAATCATCGCGATAACCTTTGTGATACACGACTCTTTTTATTCCGGATTGGTGAATCAGTTTACTACATTCTTTACAAGGCGAAAGTGTAATATATAAGGTAGCGCCTTCACAAGATTGTGTAGATCGAGCTACTTTTAAAATCGCATTAGCCTCAGCATGCAGCACATCCCAACGTGTCAAACCCGCTTCATCTTCGCAACAATTTTCAAAACCAGAAGGCGTTCCGTTATAACCATCTGAAATAATCATTCGATCCCGGACAATAATTGCGCCAACTTGTTTGCGTTTGCAGTAAGACAAAAGACTCCATTCACTAGCAATTCTAAGATATGCCTTGTCGTACTTATTCAATTTCTTTTCGTTCATATTTATCGGTGCCAGATTTCGCTAGCAATAATCATTGGTATAACAACTCCTATTATAAATGCTGACATCACTAAAGTCCAGTCTCTTTTAGAGAATCTAAAAATAGTTTGTACAATATAAGAAAGCACTAAAACTACAAAAACCACTACAATCTGTGCGGCTTCTATACCTAATGCAAATTCACTTAAAGGTAAGATTTTAGAACTTGCAGTACCTCCTAAAATAGACTTAAAATAATTTGAAAAACCCAAACCATGGATTATTCCAAAAAAGAGCGTGATAAAAAATACCAAGTTAATACTTTCCTTCTTGCCGGATTTTCCTGCCGTAAATAAATTGAATAAAGCTGTTATCAAAATAGTTATTGGAATAAGTAATTCGACAACATTTACTTTGATAGCAACTATACCAAAAACAGACAACATCAATGCCATGGTATGCCCAATAGTAAAGAGCGTTACTAATAAAACCACACGTTTCCAATCGCTGAAAGAGAAGGGAACAGCAAGAGCTATTAAAAATAAAACGTGGTCATAGGCGTGTATATCTAAAACGTGTTTTAATCCTATTTGAAAGTAAATCCAAAATTCTGACATTAGTACAATATTAAGTTGATAAAGGGCTGTAAACTTACGATTAATTTTGAAAATGATTGATTTGAATATTTAAATAAACGGAATTGAAAACATATATTTTTAAAAGAAAAAAAATTAAAAATTAAAAAATCAATAAATTTAAAAATAGATTTATCTTTGTGGGTTAAAAAACAAAAACTATGTCATTTTCAGATTTATTTGATAGCGGATTTAAGCAAAGAAACCAAGGTCATTTTTCAGCTATTGTTCGTGTGGCGCTTACTGATGGAAAAGTTTCTCCAGAAGAAAAAGCATTTTTAGACAAACTAGCCATTAAACTTGAAATTTCTCCTGCAGAATATGAAGAGATTTTAGAAAATCCTTTAAATTTTCCAATAAACGCTCCCTACTTACACGAGCAAAGATTAGATCGTTTGTTCGACTTAGTTCGAATGATTCATGTTGATCATCATTTAGGAGACAAACAAGAATTACTTCTTAGAAAAATTTGTATCGCATTAGGTTTTAATATTGATAATGTTGACTACATCGTAAACAAATCATTAAAATTAGCAGATAAAGAAGTTGATCTTGAAACTTTTTTGTTTGAAATGCAAAACATGAATAAATAAAATATAAAAAAAAGCTTCCATTATAATTGGAAGCTTTTTTTTGTGCTGTTTTTATTTTCAGTATTTGCTTAATTTAGCATTTTCCATAAATTCCTCTGCTTTTTCTACCATATTGTAACTTCCGCAGAAAAAAGGAACGCGCTGGTGTAATTCAGTCGGTATGATTTCCATAATACTACCAAAACCATCCGAAGCCTTTCCTCCTGCTTGTTCTACAATAAATGCCATCGGATTACACTCGTACAACAAACGCAATTTACCTTTTGGAGCCTTAGAACTAGTAGGATAAATATAAATACCACCTTTGATCATGTTTCTATGAATATCTGAAACTAAACTTCCGATATAACGAGACGTATAAGGTCTGTCTTCTTCTTCAGTCTGACAATATTTAATGTAATTTTTTACTCCTTGTGGAAAATGAACATAATTCCCTTCATTAATAGAATAAATATGTCCATCCATAGAAAATTGCATATTAGGATGAGACAAATAAAACGTACCAATTGCAGGATTCAGAGTAAATCCATTTACACCATGACCAGTTGTATAAACCAACATTGTAGAAGTTCCGTAAATTACATAACCTGCAGCCACTTGATTAACTCCTGGTTGCAAAAAATCCTCCATTGTTACAGGAGATCCTATTGGTGTTACTCTTCTGTACACTGAAAAAATAGTCCCCAAAGACACATTTACATCAATGTTTGAGGAACCATCTAAAGGATCCATGAGCACTACATATTTATTATTATGGCTTTTATCACTTCCTGCTACGGTAATAAATTCATCATTTTCCTCTGAAGCTATTCCGCAAACAATTTCTCTATTGATTAAAGTTTGAATAAAAACCTCGTTGGCATAAACATCTAATTTTTGTTGATCTTCACCTTGAATATTTTGTTCTCCAGCTGCACCAATGATATCCACTAATCCCGCTTTATTGACTTTATAATTAACCACTTTTGCAGCTAATCGGATAGAGTTGATGATTCTTGACAGTTCTCCAGAAGAATATTGAAATGCATTTTGGTTTTCGATGATAAACTCACCTAGTGTTTTGTTGCGTTCTTTCATTGCGAAATCGTTGTAGTTATTTTGAAGTCACAAATATCGGTTTTTTTGTGAAAATGAATTCAATAATATTTACTTAGTTTATCAGTATTGTATATTTGCTTTCAAAATCACTACTTTATAAGCTCATTAGCTTTGTAAGTACCCACTAAGAACGATAAAAACCAACTATTTATGAATATTAGAAAAGGAAAAGCCGAGGACATGAAAGCTGTTTTGAACCTAATTCAAGAATTAGCAACATTCGAAAACGAACCCGATGCAGTTCAAATCAGGGTTGAAGATCTTGTTCGAGATGGTTTTGGAACAAATCCATTATTTCAAGTTTTTGTTGCCGAAGTAGAAACCGATACTACAGAAACTAAAGAAATTGTTGGAATCGCCTTGTATTATTATCGCTTTTCTACTTGGAAAGGAAAAACAATTCATCTGGAAGATTTAGTTGTAAAAGAAAAAATGCGAGGAACAGGATTGGGCTACGCCTTATATTCTGAAATTTTAAAACAAGGCAAAAAGGATAATGTAAGAAGAGTAGAATGGAATGTTCTGGATTGGAATACGCCAGCAATAGAATTTTACAAAAAATCGGGAGCAAAAATTCTTGATGGTTGGTTAGTTGTACAAATGGACGAAGAAGGAATTAACCATTTTGTTGATTCTAAATTAAAAATTTAAATCCATTGCAAACTAGCATTGTGCATATGGACAAAAAAACATAAAGTTTAAGAACGGTAGAATTAATAGTAATATGAGAGTATTTAAATTTGGTGGAGCGTCTGTAAAAGACGCCGAAGGAATAAAAAATGTCTATGACGTTTTACAAAAAGTGGGCTATGAAGATGTGTTGCTAATTGTTTCTGCTATGGGAAAAACAACCAATGCATTAGAATTGGTTATTAAAAATTATTTTGATAAATCTCCCGAATTAAGTTCGGCGGTTCAAGAGGTAAAAAAATACCACAATCAAATTGTAATGGACTTATTTGAGGACGAAAAAAATGCAGTTTTTGCAGCTGTCAATTCTCAATTTTCCGATTTAGAATATTTTTTAGCAAACAACAAATCTCCTAACTATAATTTTGTCTATGATCAGATTGTTAGCTTTGGCGAATTAATTTCGACTACTATTTTGAGTCATTTTATGACTTTTATGGGTATACAAACACAATGGCTTGACGTTCGCAATTTTATAAAAACTGATGCAAATTATAGAGATGCAGAAGTAGATTGGGAACTGACTCAAAAAAACATATCAAAAAATATAAAAAGTAAAATCCTTAATATTACACAGGGATTCTTAGGCTCCGACGAAAATAATTTTACCACAACATTAGGTCGTGAAGGATCAGATTATACAGCAGCTATTTTTGCTTACTGCTTGAATGCCGAAAGCGTAACCATCTGGAAAGATGTTCCTGGAGTGATGAATGCCGATCCAAGGTATTTTGAAAATGCAAGCTTACTTAATCAAATTTCGTATCGTGAAGCAATCGAACTCGCTTTTTATGGTGCCTCGGTAATTCACCCAAAAACGTTGCAACCTTTACAAAAAAAAGAAATTCCTTTATACGTAAAGTCTTTTATAAATCCTTTATTAAAAGGAACTAGTGTTGCAAAAGGAGTCGATTTAGAACCTCATTTATCTTGCTTTATCGTCAAGAAAAATCAACTATTGATTTCGCTATCCTCTATAGATTTCTCCTTTATAATGGAAGAGAACATTAGCGAAATTTTTGCCTTGTTTCACCGTTTTAAACTCAAAGTAAACCTAATTCAGAATTCTGCCATTAGTTTTTCTGTTTGTGTCGAAGACAAATTCAATAACTTTAATGAGTTGAATGCGATTTTATCTAAAAAATTTAAAGTTGATTTTGAAGAGAATGTTACTCTTTACACCATCAGACATTTTAATGATACCGCAGCACATACTGTTGAAGAAAACAAAGTTGTTTTACTAAAACAAGTAAGCCGAGAAACTATGCAAGTCGTAACTAAGGAAATATAAAACTATTTTTATAGACAAACTAATGGGAATTAAGGAGCAATCTTGATTCCCATTATCTTTTAGGGGAAATTTCTAACTTTACTCCCTAATAAACTCATTCTGATAAAATTAAATTATAAATACTACTTTTGATGCTTTTGAGTAACTGTATTTATGTTTAAAAAATTTCTTTTTTGGCTCACAATAAGTTGTTTTTCTGGGCTTCATGCTCAAGAAATCAATACCTTATACAAAACCAAAAAAATTATTCCGTCCCGCGATACAATTTACATTGAAAAAGAAAGTATTAATTCCAGCTTTTTTAAAATACTCGATTCGGATGGAAATCCCATTGACACTGCTTTTTATCAAATAAACTTTAAAAAAGGGATTCTATTATTTAAAGAAAATAGCCCTTTACAAAGGGATTCCATTACTGTAAAATATTTAAAATTTCCTGATTTATTAACTCAAGAATACAAGATCTATGACTCAAGTCGTCTGGTAAACAATGAGTCGGGATTGGGTAATTTATATAAAATAGAACAGAAAAGTACAAATAAAAACATTCCTTTTGATGGCTTAAATACTTCAGGAAGTATCACAAGAGGAATAACCATTGGAAATAATCAAAATGCAGTATTAAATTCTAATTTAGACCTCCAAATAACTGGAAAAATTTCTGAAAAAGTAAGCCTAAGGGCCTCAATTCAAGACAGCAACATCCCATTACAAGATGGAGGTTATTCACAAAAATTGGATCAGTTCGACAATATTTTCATGGAATTATTTAGTGATAAATGGAATATTCGAGCAGGTGATTTATTCCTTGAAAATAAGAAAACACAATTTTTAAATTTCAATAAAAAAGTACAAGGACTTGCTACAAGCTTCGACTTTGATACCGCCACAAGCAAAACAAATGCATTTGCCTCCGCAGCTTTGGTTCGTGGTCAATATGCTAAAAGTGCTATTATTGGTCAGGAAGGAAATCAAGGCCCTTATAAATTAAAAGGACAAAATGGAGAATTATATGTATTAGTCATTTCGGGATCTGAACGTGTTTATGTAAATGGCACTCAGCTAAAAAGAGGAGACAATAACGACTACACAATCGATTATAATGCTGGAGAAATCATCTTTACACCTTTGTTTACCATTACGTCTGAAATGCGAATTACGGTAGAATACCAGTATTCAGATCGAAATTATACTCGATTTGTAACCTATGCAGGAGCCACGCACGAGAATAACTCTTGGAGTTTTGGTGGTTATTTATACTCTGAAAACGACCAAAAAAATCAACCTTTACAGCAAAATTTGTCGCAAGCGCAAGCAGACATATTAATTAATGCAGGAGATAATCAAAATCTTATGGTCGCGCCTTCAGCCTATGTAGATTCCTACTCTGACAACAAAGTTCTTTACCGAAAATCTGTTTTAAATACTGTTGAAATTTTTGAATATTCAACAGATAAACAAGAAGAGCTTTATAATGTGCGATTTACTTTAGTGGGCGATTTTAAAGGAAATTATAGTTTAACCAATTCAACCACGATCACAAGAGTATATCAATATGTTGCGCCAATAAATGGAATTCCACAAGGAAACTACGAACCAACCGTGCCTTTGGTTGCACCTACAAAGATCCAAGTAGCTACTTTTTTAGGAAAATACAAACCCACTGAGAAAACAGCAATGGATTTTGAAATAGGAATTAGTAACAATGATAAAAATTTATTCTCTTCATTAAATGATGGTGATAATAAAGGATTAGCAGGGAAAATAAATGCCAAACAACGTCTTTTCTCTAAAAAATGGACTTTAGATGCTTTTACAAATTATCAATTTGTCCAAAAGGACTTTACCTCAGTGGAGCGATTGTACACCATTGAATTTAATAGAGATTGGAATTTAGGAACGTTGGGAATTGGAAACCAAAGCCTACTTATTTCAGGCTTAGAATTAGATTTAAATCCAAAAAACAATACCGTTAGCAAAGGAAAAATAAAGTATCAGTTTGAAAAATTAGATTTCTCTGATAATTTCTCCGGAAATCGACATTTATTAGATGGATTTTTTCAACTTAAAAATTGGAATTTCAAAAATCAAAGCAGTTTTCTAAAAAGTAATGGCAGCCTCCTTTCCTCTCATTTTGTTAGAAGTCAATCTCAAGTTCGGTTTCATTTTGATAAAAACTGGATAGGCGCAAGCCTGCGATTAGAGGACAATCAAGAGAAAAATAAGAATACCAATGCATTTTCTGCATTCAGTCAAAAGTTTACAGAATATGGATTTTTTACAGGAAGAGGAGACAGTACCAAAGTTTTTGTAGAATTAGGATATCTAAAACGCACTAATGATAGTTTACAAAAAAGCATTATTCAAAGGGTAAATACCTCTCAAACTTTTCGTTTAAAATCAAGATTAATTCAAAGCAATACGAGTGACTTATCTGTATATGCTAATTACAGGATATTAGAATTCAGTAATGACTCTAGAAAAAAAGAATCGTCGCTAAACTCTAGAATTGTGTACACAGACCGTTATTTCAATCAATTTATTCAAAATACTACTACTTACGAAACCAATTCAGGAAGCATTCCACAGCAAGAATTCACTTATATAGAAGTGCCTATAGGACAGGGAGTTTACACTTGGAATGACTATAACAACAACGGAATTCAAGAGTTACAAGAGTTTGAAATAGCTCCATTTATAGATCAAGCCAAATTTATCCGCGTTTTTTTACCGAATCGATTGTATATTAAAACTCATCAAAATAAATTTTCGCAGTCTTTGACATTAAATCCAATCCAGTGGCAAAATGAGAACGGAATAAAAAAATTCTTATCCTACTTTTATAACCAAACAGCTTTTATAATGGATAGAAAAAACAGGAATAATGGTGCCAACTTTGAATTAAATCCTTTTAGTTCAAGTAATGAAAATGTTTTAGGCTTAAATTCGAGTTTAAGAAACAGCTTGTTTTATAACCGAGGAAGGCAAAATCATTCTGTAACCTACACTTACTTAGAAAGCAAAACAAAAAATCTTCTTTCTACGGGATCACAAGAAGCAACAAATAGTTCCCATCAGTTACAATACAATCATTTATACAAAAAAAGTTGGCTATTCGGATTTTTGATCAAAACTATTCAAACAGCAATAAATTCCGAGAATTATTTAGAAAAAAACTATGAAATAAGCGGTTACCAACTCGCACCAAAAATTAGCTATTTATTTTCTAAAAATATGAGTTGGGATATTTTTTATGAATTACAAAAAAAAGAAAATCAAATAGGCTTATCAGAAAAATTAATTCAAAATCGTTTTGGAACTTCTTTTTCTTATGCGAGTGAATCTAAATTTACCATGAATGGAGAGGTTTCTTTTTACCAAAATAAATTTGATGGAAATGAGTTTTCTTCTGTTGGATTTCAAATGCTAGAAGGCTTACAAACAGGGCAAAATTTGACTTGGAAACTACTAATACAAAGAAATATAACACAGTTTTTAGATATCAACTTAAATTATGAAGGTAGAAAAAGTGAAACCAATTTGGCTATTCATACTGGAAACATTCAATTAAGAGCTTATTTTTAATTTTTTAACATTATATTTAGGAAAAAAGTTATTAAATTTAGATGTCCTAAACATTTTCTAAAAACTTAAAATAAATTATCATGAAAAAATTATTTTTATTGTGTTTTGCTTTTCTATTGTCTGGTAGCTTTTATGCTCAAGAAACTGCAGCACAAAAGAAGAAAGCAGCTGCCAAAACAGAAAAAGCAGCAGAGAAAGTAGCTAAAGCAAAAGCAGATGCTAAAGAAACAGCTTTGAAAACCAAAACTGAAGCTAAGAAGAAAGAAACAGAAGCGAAAGCAAAAGCAACTGATGCAAAAGCGAAAGCAACTGAAGCGAAAGCAAAAGAAAACAAAGCGAAAACCACTGAAAGTAAAACAAAAGCAACTCAAACAAAAGAGAAAGCTCTTGAAACAAAAAAAGAAGTAAAAGCAAAAGCGGAAAAAGTAGAGGCAAAATCAGCAAAAGTAGAAAAGAAAGCGGAAAACCTTAAAAAAGAAGCACCAACAGCTAAAGCTACGACAAAAAAAGCACCAGCAAAAATTAAAGAAACCAATGAAAAGGCACCAAAAATTGCAGATAAAATAACTGGTGAATACAACGGTAAAAAGGTATATACAGGTCCTAGAGGAGGAAAATATTATATTAATGCAAACGGAAATAAAACATACATTCAAGATTAATTCCATTTAAAATAAAAAACAAAGGGGACTTTCTAAACAATTGTCCCCTTTGCTACGTTATGACCATTGCACTAGCTAAAAAAATTAATGATATCAAATTTTAATAAAAAAACAATCTTAATTGCTCCCTTAAATTGGGGTTTGGGTCATGCTACCCGCTGCATACCAATTATTAAAGCATTGATAGAAAATAACTACACCCCAATTATTGCTTCAGACGGTGATGCTTTAGCTTTATTAAGAAAAGAGTTCCCCAACCTAAATACATTAGAACTCCCCTCATACCAAATAGAATATGCGGGAAAAGGAGAGAATCTAAAATGGAAATTATTTAAAAATGGCTTAAAAACAATCAAAGCCATTCAAGAAGAGAAAAGAATTGCGGAACATTGGATTGAGCAATACGATATTAAAGGAATCATTTCGGACAACAGATTTGGAGTTTGCAGTACAAAAGTTCCCTGTGTTTACATTACACACCAACTGAAAGTACTGTCTGGAAGTAGCACTTGGTTAAGCAGTAAAATACATCAAAATATCATTAAAAAATTTGACGCCTGTTGGGTACCCGATTTTGATGAAACTCCTAATCTAACCGGAAAATTAGGACATCTAAAAAAGACTCCAAAAAACATACAATACATTGGACCATTAAGTAGGTTGCAGCCTCAAGAAAAAGAAAAGAAATACGACTTAATGATTGTTTTATCAGGACCAGAACCTCAACGAGGAATTTTAGAAGCGAAATTAAGATCCGAAATTATAAGATATTCTGGCAAAATAATTTTTATTAGAGGAATTATAGAAAAAGAACAAGTAAAGCAGCAAATAGAAAATGTGAGTTATTATAATTTTATGAATGCTACTGAGATATCAAATGCATTTAACGAAAGTGAAATTGTACTTTGTCGTTCTGGATATACTACAATTATGGATCTTACACAACTAAACAAAAAGTCCTTTTTTATCCCTACTCCAGGACAATTTGAACAAGAATATCTTGCTAGAAAACTACAAGAAGAAAACGCTGTTCCATTTGCCTCACAAGATGATTTTAAAATAGAAAACTTGGAGCAAGTTGCGAATTACAAAGGATTACCAAAAACAGAAATAAAAACGGATTGGAGTTCCTTATTTCATGTTTTTAAGGAGTAGCGTTACACCTGCTTTTTTTTATTTTTTACTTTTTGAAGTGTAAAAGAAAACTCTGACCCTACACCATAGGTACTATCAACATATATTTTTTCGTCATGTGCCTCAATAATATGTTTTACAATAGCCAAACCTAAACCGGAACCGCCTTCTGTTCGCGCACCGCTTTTATCTACTCTGTAAAAACGTTCAAATAATCTGGAGATATTTTTCTTTACAATACCTTCTCCGTTATCAGTCACTCTAACGATTAATTTTTCTTCGGTCAAATCCTCTATACTCACTTCAGTAGTTCCTTTTTTCTCCCCGTATTTAATAGAGTTTACGATTAGATTCATAACGACTTGTTGAATCTTTTCTTGATCTCCGATTACCATAATGGGAATACTATATTTCATGTCAAACATAAGAATAATGTCTTTTTTAGAAGCTTTCATTTCTAATAAATCAAAAACATTTTGAATTAATTTGACAATATCAAATTGAGTAATCTCAAGGTTTAACTCTCCTATTTCGAGTTTAGAAATCATGTCTAAATCTTGAACAATGTAGATCAATCTTTCAACTCCTTTTTCGGCACGTTCTAAATATTTTTTTCGAATTGTTTTATCATTCATCGCTCCATCAAGCAACGTTGACAAGTAACCTTGAACCATAAAAAGAGGTGTTTTAAGTTCATGGGAAACATTGCCTAGAAATTCTCTCCTATATTCTTCTCTTACTTTTAAGGTTTCAATTTCTAATTTTTTATCCGTAGCAAACTTTTTTACTTCACGCGTTAGCGTTGCCATATCAGTCGTTATAGGCTGATTCATAAAAGTACTCGACTCTAATAAAGCAACATCATCGTATATTTTTTTTACTTTTTTGTAAATAAAGCGCTCTACTCTATACTGAAGAACGATAAAAGAAAAAACAGCAATACAAAAAGCAAAAACCAGACAAAATTGATATGAAAATTTAAAAAAAAGATGCGTTAGAAATCCTACTAATACGGTAGAAAAGAAGGTAATGTAAAGCGAAGACTTAACAGCAAATCGATATGTTTTTTTAAAATTTATAGTCATCTATACTTCAAACTTATATCCTACTCCTTTAATTGTTTTGAATAATTCTTCTCCTATTTTTTCACGTAATTTTCTAATGTGAACATCTATAGTACGTCCGCCAACAATGACTTCATTACCCCAAACTCGATCTAGAATTTCATCTCTTTTAAATACTTTTCCAGGTTTTGAAGCTAAAAGGTAAAATAACTCAAATTCTTTTCTGGGCAATACAATTTCAATATTGTCTTTTACAATTTTATATTCTTCGCGATTAATTTCGATACCACCTACATTCAGTGTTTCGCTATTTTGATCATTTTCTTTTAAACGACGCAACAAGGCTTTTACTTTACTTACTAATAACTTTGGCTTAATCGGTTTTGTTATATAATCATCTGCACCAGCATCAAAACCTGCTACTTGAGAGTAATCTTCGCTTCTAGCAGTCAAAAAAGTAATTAATACATTACTTAATTCTGGTATTTTTCTAATGTTTTCACAAGCTTCCATTCCGTCCATTTCTGGCATCATAACATCCATTATAATAAGGTCTGGAATTACTTTTTTTGCTTTGGCTATAGCCTCCTTACCATTAGAGGCCGTAAAGATTTGATAATCTTCTTGAAA
Organism: Flavobacterium pygoscelis; assembly: GCF_023162025.1. NCBI lineage: Bacteria > Pseudomonadati > Bacteroidota > Flavobacteriia > Flavobacteriales > Flavobacteriaceae > Flavobacterium > Flavobacterium pygoscelis. Next base: position 316,831 of record NZ_JALNUB010000005.1, read on the forward strand.
AAGATTATATCCTATTATTTCTAAAATATCTGGCTCGTCATCGACTAATAGAATTTTGGTGTTTTTTTTCTTCATAAAGCGTCAAAAGTTATTTTTTTTATGGTAAATGTAATCATAAATAGGAAACTGAAAAGGTGTTAACGGTAATTTAATATTGGAGCAATTTATTAGCAAAAACAAAACATAACCCTAACAAGACGGTAACTTACATTTTACATTTCGGGACTTACTTTGCAAAAAAAACAAAACAAATGAAATTCAAAATACTTTTTATATCGTTATTTATAACTGCTATTTCTTTTTCACAAAACAAAGGAACAATAACTGGAATCTTGACCGACAAAGAGGCAAACAACCAATCCTTACCATTTGCTAACGTACTTATTGCTGGAACTAATATTGGAACAAACACTGATATTGACGGTAAATTCTCGATGTCTATAGTTCCTGGTAATTATACAATTCAATTTAGTTTTATTGGATACGAATCTGTTGAGATTCCTGTGAAAATTATAGCAAACCAAACCTTGACCATCAATCAAGCATTAGGCTCTGCAGGATACAAATTAGAAGATGTAATTGTAAGAGCTAGTACTGTAAGTAGGCAAAAAGAAACAGCGCTATTATTAGAACAAAAAAATGCTGTAGACATCAAGCAGTCTATTGGTGCTCAAGAATTATCAAGAAAAGGAGTTAGTGATGTTGCCACTGCTGTTACAAAAACGACTGGTATTACAAAACAGGAAGGAACAGGGAATATTTTTGTTAGAGGATTAGGAGACCGCTACAATTCGACAACCATGAATGGACTTCCAATTCCTTCTAATGACCCAACCAAGAAAAACCTTAATTTAGATATTTTCTCTACCGATATTGTAGAATATGTATCAATAGACAAAGTATACAACGGAAAATTCTACGGCGATTTTGCGGGTGGTAATGTTGACATTATCTCTAAAGAACACAAAGGCAAAAGCTTTTTAAAATTTCAATTAGGATCAAAGATAAATACGAATGCCTTAAAAGTAGACAATTTTAATTTACTACAAGGTTACGGAGCTTTAGGCTTTACCAATCGTGCTATACCGTCAAATCCTTTGACACAGTACAATTATAAAACAAATCAATTAGAGAATAAAGCGCCAATTGCTAGCTCTTACAATATTTCAGGAGGAACTTCATTTAAAGTTGGTGAAGAAGGGAAAATTAGCATCTTCGCTAATGCTTCTTACGACAATGAATTTAACTCTAAAAGTAATGGTTCTGCAAAAGGATCAGTATCTGGAACTGGTGTTGCAAATAAAAATTACCATACTTACACCGATATTAATTACAATACCAACACGACTGGACTGTTAAATTTAGGGTACAAAATAAACCCAAACAACACCGTTAACTTTAACTCATTATTCATTAACACAAGTACACAATCTAAAAAAGAATACAGTGGTTACTTTGCGGATGGTGGTGATGGCGGGAATGCTTTAATTAGAAGAAATGAGTACAATAAAAATGCTTTATGGGTTAACCAATTATTAGGAGAACATAAGTTTAAGGAGCGTTCTAAATTTAATTGGGGATTATCATATAACAGTATCAAAGGAGATACTCCAGACCGAACAACAAATACCTTAAACAAAGTGGCCGCTGGTTATACACTTTTATCTAATGCTGGAAGTAACAATCGTTATTTTCAAAATTTGAAAGAAGATGAAGTTGCTGCAAACTTAAGCTACGATTACAAATTCAGCAAAACGGAAGAAGGGGAATACAAAGGAAAATTCACTTTTGGATATAGCGGACGAGTTAAAACTAGAAACTTTAAAGCCACACAATTTAATTTTAAATCTGATAATACTCACTTATCTGACATTGTAGATCCAAACAACTTAGATTTATTTTACAACCAGTCTAATTTAGATAACAACTATTTTAAAATTATCACTTTTAGAGGCGATCAATTTGAATCTTCAGCTTTAAATCCACAATTTTATAAAGGAGACCAAAACATAAATGCAGGGTTTCTAAATACAGAATATAAATTGAACAAACTAACGACTGTTATAAGTTTAAGAGCAGAAAAAATAGCTCAAAAAATCACTTGGAACACCCAACTTGATCCTATTACAAAAAGCAGTCAGCTGGATAAAACTGCTTTCTTACCTAGTATCGTAATGAAATATGAATTGGCAGAAAAACAAAACTTGCGTTTGGGCTTAAGCAAAACTTATACCTTACCACAATTTAAAGAAAGAGCACCATTTTTGTATGAAGAAATTACTCAAGTATATATTGGAAACCAAAAACTGTACGCATCAGATGATTACAATTTAGATCTAAAATGGGAATTTTTTCCTAAAAACGAAGAGCTAATTTCGGTAACTGCTTTTGGGAAATACATTCAAAACCCAATGAACGAGGTAACGATTAATTCCTCTACAAATGACATTTCTTATGTAAACACAGGCGATTATGGTTATGTAACGGGAGCCGAAGTAGAATATCGCAAGCAACTATTGAATATTGATACCGAAAATTCTAAAAAACTTTCTGCAGGTGTAAATGTATCTTACTTATATTCTAATCAAGAATTAAACTCTAATAAAGTGAAGAAAGAAACAGATTTCGAAGTAGATTTTACCTCTAAAAAAGGAAAATTCACAGGAGCTTCTGACGTATTATTAAATACCGATTTAAGTTTTTTTAATGAATGGAACAATAAAAAAAGCAATCTAACTTCAACATTAACGTATTCTTATTTCTCTGATAGAATATATGCTATTGGTACCTTACAAAGAGGTGATATTGTTGATAAAGCATTTGGTACTTTAGACTTTGTAGCTAAATCTAAACTAAATGAAAAAGTAGGATTAAGTTTTCTTGTAAAAAACATTTTAAATCCTACCATCAATCAAGTTCAGGAAAACACAAATGGAGATGTAAACCTATTAAGCTACAAAAAAGGATTATCACTAAGTCTTAGCATTAACTATCAGTTCTAAATAATTAAGCAAACATCTAAAAAGAGGCTATTCATTAATACGAATAGCCTCTTTTTTTGTTTCAAAAACTTATTAGTGATCTTCAAACCGTTCTTAACATGGCAACAATTAGCTAACATTAAATAGCCTTTTTTTTAATCTAAGGTTCACGTTAACCTAACTTTAGAAAAAAGCTTTTGTTTGATATTTGTCCTAATAAAACAAATGAAAAAACATTAAAAAAACTATGAAAAAATTAACTGTAAATCTATTAAGTCTTTTAGTTGTAACTGCAGGAGTAATGACCAGTTGTACTTCTAACGATTCAGACACAACTAATCCTTCAACCTCAAAATTTATTGCTAATGCAGATGATTTTAAAGGAACAATAACAGAAGGTGAAGTAGTTCTAGATGCTAGTAAAGTTTATAAACTTACTGGAAAAATCCAAGTAAACAATAACGCTACTTTGACAATTCCTGCAGGAACTGTAATTCAGGGAACTGGCGGAACAGCGTCTTATATTGCCGTTGCACAAGGAGGTAAAATCAATGTAAACGGAACAGCATCAAAACCAGTTGTAATGACAAGTGGAAAGGCTACAAAAGCTGGTGGTGACTGGGGTGGATTAGTTATCTGTGGAAAAGCACCAATTAATCGCATTAGCGGAGGCGCAAGTAGTGCACAATCAGAAGTTGGTGATTTAACTTATGGAGGAACAATATCTAATGACAACTCTGGTTCTATTAAATATTTAAGAATAGAATATGCTGGAGCACTTTTTAATGCTGATAAAGAGTTTAACGGACTATCGTTATTTGGTGTAGGTTCTGGAACAACAATTAGCTACGTTCAATTAATTCACGGATCTGATGATGGAGTAGAATTCTTTGGAGGAACAGTAAACACGGATCACATAATCTCTATAGGAAACGAAGATGATCAATTTGATTGGACTGAAGGTTGGTCTGGTACAAACACAGATTGGTACGGTAGATTAGATTACGGAACAGGAAATAGAGGTATTGAAGCAGACAACTATGAGTTTGGTTTTGCAAATACTCCAATCTCTAATCCTACTATTACAAACCTAACACTTATTGGACCTGGAAGTACTGCTAATACTACTGCATTTGCAGAAAACCAAGCAATTAAACTAAGAAGAGGAACAAAAGGTATTTTTACCAATGTGGTGATCAAAGGTTGGGCTACAGGTTTTGATCTAGAGCATGATGAAACGTTAGCAAATGCTGGAACGTCTCTAAAAGTTGTTAATTTCAAAATTGATTCGGATGTAACAACTACTATGAAAGGAAAAACAACTGCTGTAGCACCTGCAACTTCAGGAGTTAGCGCAACAGTAAATGCTAATTTTGCTACTACTTCTGCAACAGCTACTGGAGCTGGAAATGGAGTTGGAATGCCGAGCTGGGCTGCTGGATGGGCAACTGGATTCTAATAATAGAAACAAAATAGTAAAATGCCTCTCTTTTTGGAGAGGCATTTTTTTTGGTACACTATTTGAATATTTTTTTGTACATTTACTATTCAAATAAATCTGATGGCAAAAAACTACTTTTATACTATTACTTTATTGGTCTTTTTATTTTCCTTAAGCGCTAATGCTCAAGAAACTAAGCCACAGCCAAGAACGCAAGATTCACCTACAATAGAAGGTTTAAACTTGTATCCAAATCCTGTGAGCAATGGTAAAGTTTACATTGCTACAAAAAATGATTTAGACAAAGAAATAATCATTTTTGATGTTTTAGGCAAAAAAGTACTTCAAACACAACTTAGCTCCAGAGAGCTAAACGTTTCTACCTTAACTTCTGGGGTTTACATCATAAAAATTAATGAAAAAGAAGCCTCGGCAACTAGAAAATTAATTATACGATAAGTATTCTAAAATAAATAAAAAGCTCCAAAATAATTTGGAGCTTTTTTTTATGTCCAAAAAATCCATCAGGATGGCGTTTTTGACAACATCGAGCATTTTTTGATTACTTTTGTAAAAAAAATATTTTGATTTCAACTGCTGATATATTTTCTATTTCTAGTCAAAAACAATTTGAGAAAATTGCCTTAAAAGTATTTCGTCATCAATACGAAAACAATCAAGTGTATCGTGAGTTTTGTGAACTTCTAAAAACAGATTCTCATAAAGTAAAATCAGTAGAGCAAATTCCATTTTTACCTATTCAGTTTTTCAAAAGTCACAATGTAGTTTCAAAAACTGATGCTGTCGAAGCCGTTTTTACAAGTAGCGGGACAACGGGAACAATAACGAGTAAGCATCTTGTAACAGACGCTTCTATTTACGAAGAAAGTTATCGCAAAGGGTTTTCAGAGTTTTACGGAAATATTGAAGATTACGTCGTTTTGGCTTTACTCCCTTCCTATCTGGAGCGCGAAGGATCATCGTTAATCTATATGGTCGAAGATTTAATAAAACTTTCTAATCAACCAGAAAGTGGGTTTTATTTACATAACCACGATGAATTAATCAAAAAATTAATCGAATTAGATCAGGCAGGACAAAATGTGATTTTAATTGGAGTTACTTACGCTTTATTAGATCTTATAGAGAAACAGCAATTCAATTTGAAACACACGATTATAATGGAAACTGGCGGCATGAAAGGCAAGCGCAAAGAAATGATTCGGGAAGAACTACATCAGCAACTTTGTGAAGGTTTTGGCGTTTCTAGTATACACTCGGAATACGGAATGACCGAATTGCTTTCTCAAGCCTATTCACTAGGAGAAGGCGTATTTGAATGCCCTTCTTGGATACAAATCCTAATTCGCGACACCGAAGATGCTTTAACTTACATTCCACAAGGAAAAACAGGCGGAATCAACGTGATTGATTTAGCTAACATCAATTCTTGTTCTTTTATTGCTACTCAAGATTTGGGCAAAAAAAATCCCAACAACTCTTTCGAGGTATTGGGACGTTTTGATAATTCTGATATTCGAGGATGTAACCTGATGGTGATGTAAATCTTATTCATAAATATCTTCTCGATGACCTAAATCTATTACATCGATCAAAAGAATATCATCAATTATTTCATAAATCACTCTATAATCTCCAACACGTATTCTATATCCTTTTCTTCCTTTTAACTTTTTACAACCTGAAGGTCTAGGATTTTTTGATAAACTTCCAATCGCAAATAATATTGGATTAGCTGTCTCATCTGATAACTTATCTAACTTCTTCTGCGCTTTTTTGGAAAAATCAATGTTATAGATTTGACTTTTTTGCTTCCCTTGTTTTCAAATAATCTTCAAATGAAATTCGATAACCATCATCCTCCTTTTTGGCTTCATCATAAAGGCGAACGTCTTCTAAATCCTCCAATTTTTCAATCATTTTATTGTATTGCTTTATAGGCAAAACAACAGCCGTTCTATTTCCTTTTTCATCAGTTAAAAATTGTGTTTCCATAATTTTAAATATTTAAAGTAAAGTTATGAAATTAAACAACTCTAACTACAAAGTAATTTTTCTTGCCGCTTTGCAACAACACAAATTGATTATTGATTAAATCTTTAGTCGAAAGCATAAAATCTTCTGCTACTTTCTCTCTATTTACTGAAATAGAATTAGCAGTCAAAGCACGTCTTGCTTCACCATTTGATTTAAAAAAGCCTGTTTTTTCGTTTAATAGGTCAATTATATTAATTCCAGTTTCTATTTCAGGTTTTGCAATTTCAGCTTGAGGTACACCATCAAAAACATCTAAAAAAGTAGCTTCATCCAACTGTTTTAAATCCTCTGAAGTTGAATTCCCGAACAAAATAGTAGATGCTTTTATCGCATTTTCTAAATCTTCTTTTGAATGCACCATTACTGTAATTTCTTCAGCCAAACGTTTTTGTAACAAACGCAAATGCGGTGTTTCTCTATGTTTTTCTGTTAAATCTTGAATTGCTTGTTTCGATAAAAAAGTGAAAATTTTAATGTATTTCTCTGCATCTACATCAGAAGTATTCAACCAATATTGGTAAAACTTGTAAGGTGAAGTTCGCGCTGAATCCAACCAAATATTTCCTCCTTCAGATTTTCCAAATTTAGTTCCGTCTGCTTTTGTAATCAAAGGACAAGTTAAAGCATACGCTTTTCCACTTGCAATTCTACGCACTAATTCCGTACCGGTAGTTATGTTTCCCCACTGATCACTTCCACCCATTTGTAGCGTACATTTTTTATCTCTATACAAATGCAAAAAGTCATATCCCTGAACCAATTGATAAGTAAACTCGGTAAATGACATTCCTTCGGCAGCTTCAGAAGTCAAACGCTTCTTCACAGAATCCTTCGCCATCATATAATTTACGGTAATATGTTTACCTACATCACGAATGAAATCTAGGAAAGAAAAATTCTTCATCCAGTCGTAATTGTTTACTAATTCAGCTGCATTGGGGGCATCTGAAGTAAAATCAAGAAAACGACTCAATTGTGCTCTAATGGCTTCTTGATTGTGACGCAAAGTAGGCTCGTCTAATAAATTTCTTTCATTGGATTTTCCTGACGGATCACCAATCATTCCGGTTGCACCACCTACTAAAGCTAATGGTTTGTGTCCAGATAACTGAAAATGTTTTAATAACATCACTCCAACTAAATGTCCTATATGCAATGAATCGGCAGTTGGGTCAATTCCCACATATGCCACACGCATTTGTTCCATCAAATGTTCTTCTGTACCTGGCATAACATCGTGGAGCATTCCTCTCCAAGTCACTTCTTCAATAAAATTTTTCATCTTTTTTAATCAATTTACTTTCGTCAATTCAGCCTTTTGGGCTTTGTATGCACAAAGATAAAATTTATTGTGGATTCGGTTATTGGTTTATGGGGTTATTCAAAAAAAAATATTCGTATTTTCGTAGCATGATTTTAGTAACAGGAGGAACCGGATTAGTAGGCGCACATTTATTGCTTCATTTAATTGAATCACAAACTAGAGGGAGCGAGAGAATTCGGGCAATATATCGAACTACTCAAAGTATCGAAAAAACGAAATCGCTATTTCAACTTTACAAAAAGTCAAATTTATTTGACAACATACAATGGATTCAAGCCGACATCATCGATGTTCCATCTTTAGAAAAAGCTTTTATTGGGATTACTCAAGTCTATCATTGTGCTGCCCTAATATCATTTGATCCAAAAGACGAAGAAAACATTCGCAAAATAAATATCGAAGGAACTGCTAATATTGTCAACTTTTGCCTCAGATATTCCATTCAAAAACTGTGTTATGTAAGCTCAATAGCTGCACTTGGCGATTTAGCCGCTCACGAAACCATTATCACCGAAGAAACCGAATGGAATCCCGAAAAACCACATAGCGATTATGCCATTTCTAAATATGGTGCTGAAATGGAAATTTGGCGAGGACAACAAGAAGGTTTAAAAATATTAATTGTAAATCCAGGTGTGATAATTGGTCCGGGATTTCAAGAACAAGGAAGCGGTTTACTTTTTAAGAAAGTAGCTGATGGATTATCATTTTACACTCTTGGAACAAGCGGTTTTATTGTCGTAAGTGATGTTGTAAAAATCACAACTGAATTAATGAATAGTGAAATTTGCAATCAAAGATTTACATTAATTGCCGAAAACAATTGTTTTAGAGACATCTTAAACAACATTTCTGATGCTTTGCAAAAAGAGAGACCCACTAAACATGCGTCACCTTTTTTTATGGAAATAGTATGGAGAATGGATTGGATTCTATCCGTTATTTTTAAACAAAAAAGACAATTTACAAAGGCTACTGCAAAAGCATCCTACTCTAAAAGCTCGTACTCTAATCAAAAAATAAAAGAAACTTTAAACTTCAAATTTAAAGCGATCAATTCCTATATAAAAGAGATCTCAATTCTTAAGCTATAGCCAAACCTATTCAACAGCCTGCATTTTCATAGCAGGTTCTTTTACCATTTCTTTATCAAGAAGTCCTTTTCTTCCTCTAACCAACGTATCAGAATTATATCTCTGAGTTTTTTCTAACTTTATATTTTTAGTGTTTTTAAGTTTCTTTTGCTCAGCTTTAACTATATCTTCTGCAGATTTTTTCTCTTTGTTAATTCGTTTGGCTACTTCATCAAACATGACTTTGTACCCTTCATAATCAGTAGAGTAATAAACATTACTAGTAGCAAACTGAAGACTATCTACTTTATACTTTTTAAATATAAAATCTCTTGGATTTATTTTTAAACTATCTATAGAAGTTGGATTTTGATATTTAATGGCATCCAAAAGCGATATGTCATACATTATATCTACCATAACCTCTTTTTCAATTAGGCGTTTTGGTTTTTTAACCGCATCGTCTTTACAACTTATAAAAAGGGTCAATGAGACTATAAAAAAAATTATTCTTTTCATTTATCAGAAGTTTTTATCTTTCAAATAACAAACGTTTACCCGCACGTATATCTTTGACCTTAAAGGCAGTATAAACCAATTGACCATTTACGAAAGTATGAGTAATTCTAGACTTAAAAGTAAACCCTTCAAAAGGAGACCAACCACATTTTGCTATTATATTTTCTTTTTTTACGCTCCAAGGCAAACCAGAATTTACGATGACTAAATCAGCATAATAGCCCACTTTGATGAAACCACGTTTCTCAATTTTGAATATTTTAGCAGGATTGTGACACATCTTCTCCACAATTTTCTCCACACTTATTTTTCCTTGATGAAATGCTTCAAACATTGCTACAACAGCATGTTGCACCAGCGGACCTCCAGAAGGAGCGTTCATGTAAGATTTACTTTTCTCCTCTAAAGTATGCGGAGCGTGATCTGTGGCAATTACATCAATACGACCATCAAGCAGTGCTTCCCACAATACTTTTCTATCATTTGCAGTTTTCACGGCAGGATTCCATTTTATCAAATTCCCTTTTGTTGCATAATCTTCATTCGTAAACCATAAATGGTGAATACAGACTTCTGCAGTAATTTTTTTATCTTCTAACGGAATTTTATTGGTGAACAAGTCCATTTCTTTTGCAGTTGAGAGATGAAAAACATGCAAACGCGCTCCTGTTTTTTTGGCTAAAGCCACTGCTTTTGAAGAAGAAATATAACAGGCTTCCTCACTGCGAATCAAATGATGCACTGTAACTGGAATGTCCTCTCCAAACTCTTCTTTGTATTTTTCTAAGTTATTCTTTATTGTTGTTTCATCTTCACAATGCACAGCAATTAGCATAGAAGTATTAGAAAATATTTTTTCGAGTGTCGCTTCATTATCGACTAACATATTTCCAGTAGAAGAACCTAAGAAAATTTTTATTCCCGCAACATTTTTTGGATTTGTTTTTAAAACCTCCTCCAAATTATCATTTGTTGCGCCCATCATAAAAGAATAATTCGCATAGGACTTTTGCGCAGCTAACTCATATTTTTGTTCTAATATTTCTTGAGTAACTGCATTAGGAATAGTGTTGGGCTGCTCAATATAGGAAGTAATACCTCCTGCAATTGCCGCTTTTGACTCTGATTCGATATCGCCTTTATGAGTTAAACCGGGCTCTCTAAAATGCACTTGATCATCAATAGCACCTGGCATCAAATAATTCCCTTCGGCATCGATAATTTTGCAATCAGCAGATTTAGCACTGATGGTCTCTGAAATTTCAACAATTATATCATTCTCAATTAATAGATCGCCTTCAAAAATCACTCCTTCGTTTACTATTTTGGCATTCTTAATTAAAATCCTGTTCATCGTTTCTTCTTCTATAATGTATTAAATAACTTCTTTAATCTTAGTGCGATAACCCCAAAAACAGCTTCAATAATTATTGAGTTACTCATTTTTGATTGTCCTTTTGTTCTATCGGTAAAAATAATAGGAACTTCGGTTATCTTAAATTTTTTGCAGTAGGTTCTGTATTTCATTTCGATTTGAAACGCATAACCAACAAACTTTATTTTATCTAAATTAATTTCTTCTAAAACTCTTTTTTTATAACAGACAAAACCCGCTGTAGCGTCATGAATTTTCATGCCAGTAATCCATCTTACATAAACCGAAGCAAAATAGGACATCAAGACTCTACTTAGAGGCCAGTTTACTACATTTACTCCTGTAACATATCGCGAACCAATAGATAAATCGGCATCACCCAAGTGACACGCAGTATATAACTTTTCTAAATCGTTTGGATTATGCGAAAAATCAGCATCCATTTCGAAAATATATTCGTATTTATGTTCTAATGCCCATCTAAATCCGTGAACATAAGCTGTTCCTAGACCGGATTTTTTTTCTCTTTTTTCTATAAATAATCTACCTCCAAATTCCTTTTGAAGTAAAACAACCTTGTCAGCAGTGTGATCTGGCGAATTATCATCAATTATTAGAATATCAAAAGTTTTTCGTTGAGAAAGCACAGCTCGAATAATGCTCTCAATATTTTCAATTTCGTTATAGGTAGGAATTATAACAATACAATCATTCATATTTTGACTAATTTCAAGGCAAAAGTAAACTTTTTATACTATTACAACCTTAATAAAATTATAATAAAAAGAATGATATAAAAATTAGTAATTTTGCGACCCTATGATCGAAACTATACTTCATCCAAGAATAATAGAGAGCAAAGACTGGGCAACCGTTCTTTTTGTTCTATCATTTGCTATAATTGCAATTACCAAATCTATATTTGAAAATCGTTTTGGTGACTTTGCCAACCTTATTTACTCGAACAAATACATAAAAGTTTACAAAGACAGTACAAATTTAAAAAGCGGATTTACACTTTCCTTGTTTTTTGTACAAATGATTTCTTTGACGTTTTTTATACAAATATCACTCAGTTATTTTGGATATGCCTCAAAAACAGATTGGCTTTTATATATTCAAATATTTACTTTTCTAATATTCTTTATTTTATCTAAATATTTGATTGAAAAGATCATAGCAACTTCCTTTAATATCGAAGAGTTTACCGAACAATTTAATCTTCAAAAAGTTACTTACAGGACCTATATTGGGTTATTAATACTCCCTTTTAATATAATTTTGTTTTATTACGACTCATTTTCGAGAAATATCCCACTTTTTATAATTGCGATTGCACTGATAACAAACGCATTAACCTATTTGATTTCAATAAAAAATTATCAAAAATTAATATTCGGTAAGTTGTTTTACTTTATTTTATATCTTTGCACTCTCGAAATAGCACCCTATTATTTTATGTATTATTGGTTTATAAAAGGGAATGCTTAGAAAAAGTGAAAATATGAAAGTGAAAACAATTTTGGTATCACAACCTGAACCTAAGGTAGAAAATTCACCTTACTTTGAACTTCAACAAAAGCATAAAGTAAAAATTGATTTCAGACCTTTTATTCATGTAGAAGGAGTAAGCGCAAAAGAGATTAGACTTCAAAAAATCGATCTTAACAATTACTCTGCTATTATTTTAACAAGTAAAAATGCTGTAGATCACTTTTTTAGAGTTGCAGACGAAATGCGCTTTAAAGTACCTGAAGGTTTGAAATACTTTTGTCAATCAGAAGCGATTGCTTTTTATTTACAAAAATATGTCGTTTACAGAAAACGAAAAATTTATGTAGGACCAAAGGATTTTGCTGATTTATCGCCATTGATCAAAAAATACAAAGACGAAAAATTCTTACTACCTGCTTCGGATCAGTTGAATGCTGATGCTCAAACGACATTGAATGCATTAAAAGTAGATTGGACGCCTGCTGTTTTTTATAGAACAGTAATGAGCGATCTTTCAGACTTAGCAGATGTATATTATGACGTATTGGCCTTCTTTAGTCCAACAGGAATTAAATCATTGTTTATGAATTTCCCTAAATTCGAACAAAACGATACTCGTATTGCTGTTTTTGGTAGTACGACACAAAAAGAAGCTCTGGATCATGGTTTACGAGTTGATATACTAGCACCAACGCCAGCTACACCTTCAATGACTATGGCTTTAGAAAAATATATTGTAGAAGCCAACAAGAGTAAATAAATTACTTCTATTTTAAATACAGAAAAGCCATTCGTAATCCGAATGGCTTTTTTTTATGATTGAGTATACAAAAAAGAGCTACAACCTTTCTACTTCATCTTTTTTAATTAAATTTGATTTTGAACTTAAACTAAAATTTGATGTTTGGTTTACAATAACAACTTATGAAAATAAATTCTTTAGTAGTAGAAATTGACGGTATTGACAAAGAAATTCTGCGTGATTTAATGAATGATGCTCGCAAACCAATTCTTCAAATTGCCAATAAAATAGGTATTTCTGGCGCGGCAATTCACCAACGATTAAAGAAATTAGAGCAGTCTGGAGTGATTTCTGGATCTAAATTTACTGTTAGCAACAAAGTTCTTGGCTATAACACAATGGCTTTTGTTGGTATTTATTTAGACAAAGCTTCTAGTAATCCAGAGGCCGTTAGAGACTTAAAGAAAATTCCAGAAGTTTTAGAATGCCATTACACGACCGGAAATTGGTCTATTTTGATTAAAATCATCTGTCGAGATAACGAACATTTGATGCATTTATTGAACACTAAAATTCAAGCAATTGATGGTGTTTCTAGAACGGAAACCTTCATTTCCTTAGACCAACAAATTGACAGACAGATTCAGCTGTAAGGATTAAATCAAATAAATCATAAAAAAAACCGACTCAATTAACAATCGAGTCGGTTACTACTTTTCTATAATTTGAAATTATCAAATTAATCTCTTCTGCTTCCTCCCATGTAGATTGAAACATAATACAACAAAGTTGCAATAGATCCCAAAGCAGCCACAACATAAGTTCTTGCAGCCCATTTAAGCGAATCTTTAGCTCCAGCTTGTTCTTGCTGCGTAAGCATTCTTTTATTTTCTAACCAAGCCAAAGCACGGTTACTCGCATCGTATTCAACCGGCAAAGTAACAATAGAAAATAAAGTAGTTGCTGCAAAAATGACAATTCCTACTAACAATAATTGCGGAAAGGTTTTTAACATCAAAATTCCAGCTAATAAAATCCATTGCATGTAACTTGAGGCTACATTTACAATTGGCACCAATTTAGAACGCATCGTCAACCATTGATAACCTACAGCATGTTGTACCGCATGTCCGCATTCATGTGCCGCAACCGCAGCCGCAGCCGCATTTCGTTGATTATAAACGGCCTCACTTAAATTTACTGTTTTATCAACAGGATTATAATGATCCGTTAATCTTCCCGGAGTAGAAATCACTCTTACATCACGGATCCCATTGTCAGCAAGCATTTTTTCAGCGATCTCTGCTCCCGACATTCCGTTTTGCAACTGCAGTTTAGAATAAAATTCGAATTTGCTTTTTAGTCTCGAACTCACCAACCAACTGAAAAGCATAATTGCTCCAGCAAGAATTAAATATCCCATTCCCATATCTTTGTATTTTAATTTTTTATAAACACTACTGAAGCATCAAATTGTGAACCAATTATTAAAATTGACAAATTGACATTTGTTAAATAATTGATAATTCATAGTTATATCTTTATCGAGTTTTTTTAAAATCTAATAACTACTATACTTCTTCAGTAAGAAAGTGTACTAACCAAACTATGCTATAGCGATGCGATTCTTCTAGCGTAATAATTAGGATGGGGTATTCGTATAAATTAATTACTTTTCATTAATCCAAGCTCAACGACACTTCTCCATTATTTAAATAGGGATTAGAAGCACAGAAATCAATATTCAAAAAAAAAAAAAATCCAAATCCCAGCAATTGGAATTTGGATTTTTTTAATTTAAAAAACTTTAGTTCTATCCTACCAAATTAATTATTTTACCTGGAACGATAATCACTTTATTTGGTGTTTTACCTTCTAACTGTTTAATGGTTCTATCATCTTTCATAACGATTTCCTCAATTTGCTCCTTGGTTAAATCCAAAGGTAATTTGATGGTGAAACGCATTTTCCCATTGAAAGAAACCGGATATTCTTTTTCACTTTCTACCAAATGAGCTGCTTCAAAAATTGGAAAAGCAACCGTTGCAATTGAACCTTCATGACCTAACAACGACCACAACTCCTCAGCAATGTGTGGCGCAAAAGGTGAAATTACAATGGCTAAAGGTTCTAGAATAGCACGAGAATGACAATTTTGAGTAGATAATTCATTTACACAAATCATAAACTGAGATACTGAAGTATTGAAAGAGAAATTCTCGATATCTTCTGCTACTTTTTTGATGGTTTTGTGCAATGATTTTAAGTTGTCTTTTGATGGTGTTTCGTCTGTAACAATCATACCGTTATCATCAAAGTACAAACGACATAATTTTTTTAAGAAACCAAAAACTCCCGAAATTCCAGCAGTATTCCAAGGTTTAGCTTGTTCTAATGGACCCAGAAACATTTCGTACAAACGCAACGTATCGGCTCCGTATTCGTTACAAATATCATCCGGCGTAACAACGTTATATTTTGATTTGGACATTTTTTCTACTTCTCGACCAACGATAAAACTTCCATTGTCTTCGCAAATGAATTCAGCATTCTTGTAATCTTCTCTCCATGCTTTGAATCTTTCAATATCCAATTCATCAGAAGCATTTACCATAGAAACATCAACGTGGATTGGTTGCACATTTTGACCTTCTATCTTGTTTTTAGAAACATAGTTATTAGTTCCTTCCAATCGATACACAAAAGCACTCATTCCCAAAATCATTCCCTGATTAATCAGTTTTTTGAACGGTTCTTCGGTTGGTGCATAACCTTTATCTTTTAAGAATTTGTTCCAAAAACGAGAGTACAACAAATGCCCTGTCGCATGTTCGTTTCCACCAATATATAAATCAACACTTTCCCAATAAGCCAACGCTTCTTTGCTAGCAAATTCGTTTTCATTTTGCGCATCCATATAACGCATCCAATAAAAAGAACTTCCCGCCCAACCCGGCATTGTGTTTAATTCTAGAGGAAAAATGGTTGTATTATTTACTAAATCTGTATTGACTACTTTATTTTTCTCGATATCCCAAGCCCAAACTAAAGCGTTTCCTAAAGGCGGCAAACCATCTTCTGTTGGCAAATACTTTTCTACTTCCGGCAATATAATAGGCAAATGTTTCGCATCAATCATTTGCGGCAAGCCATTTACATAATAAACTGGAAACGGTTCTCCCCAATATCTTTGACGAGAAAAAACAGCATCACGCAAACGGTAATTTGTTTTTCCTTTTCCTTGTTTTAATTTTTCTAGCGCTTCTATCGCCTTATAAGTTCCTTCTTTATATCCTAATCCGTTTAAGAAATCAGAATCTATTAATTGAAATCCATCCTTAGAACCAAAAGCGGACTCAGTAATATCTTTATCAAAAATATTCTTGATTTCTTGCATTCCTTCTTGCCCTTTAAAGAAATTCGCAAAAGCAAAATCTCTTTCATCTCCACAAGGAACCGCCATCACTGCTCCAGTTCCGTAGCCAGCTAAAACATAATCCCCAATCCAAACCGGAATTGCTTCTTTAGTAAATGGGTGCTCTGCATACGCTCCTGTAAAAACGCCTGAAATTGTTTTAACATCCGCCATACGCTCTCTTTCAGATCTTTTTGACGTTTTTTCGATATAGGATTCAACAGCTGTTTTTTGTGCTGGAGTTGTAATTTTGGCAACCAAATCATGTTCTGGTGCCAATGTCATAAACGTCACTCCAAAAATAGTATCAGGACGTGTCGTGAAAACGTCAATAATCTCGTTATGACCTTTCACATTAAAGGAAACCATCGCTCCAACAGATTTTCCAATCCAGTTTCTTTGACTTTCTTTGATGCTTTCGCTCCAATCAATTTCATTTAAACCTTGCAATAAGCGCTCTGCATAAGCAGAAATTCGCATGCTCCACTGTGTCATTTTTTTTCGAACTACAGTAAAACCACCGCGCTCAGAAACGCCATTTACAATTTCGTCATTGGCTAAAACCGTACCTAATCCTGGACACCAGTTTACTTCCGTCTCCGCTAAATACGTTAATCTATATTGTAAAAGAATTTTTTCTTGCTGCTCTTTTGTGAAAGCGTTCCATTCACTTGCTGAAAATTGTTGAATAGTATCATCACAAACAGCGTTCACATTTGAATTCCCTTCTGATGCAAAAACAGCAACCAAAGTCGAAATATCTTCTGCTTTGTCGCTCTTTTTATTGTACCAAGAGTTAAACAATTGTATAAAAATCCATTGTGTGTGCTTGTAATAATCAGGATTTGAAGTTCGCACTTCACGACTCCAATCAAATGAAAATCCAATAGTATCTAGTTGCTTTCTATAACCAGCAATTTTATTTCCTTCTTTATCAAAACCACCATCAATATTTACAGCCGTTGTATCTTCTGGACGTTGCCCAGTTTGAATAGCATATTGCTCCGCTGGTAATCCAAAACTATCATAACCCATTGGGTGCAGCACATTAAAACCTTGGTGTCTTTTATAACGAGAATACACATCCGATGCAATATATCCAAGTGGATGTCCTACATGCAAACCTGCTCCAGAAGGATAAGGAAACATATCAAGCACATAATATTTAGGTTTGTCTGAATTATTTTCGGCTTTAAAGGTTTGATTTTCTAACCAATATTTGCGCCATTTTGCTTCAATTTCGTTCGGATTGTATTTCATAATTTAAGATTCATAGCAACTGATCTACTCATTTGCTTCATTTTTTTCTGGAAATGATTGTTTTAAGGTGTCAAATTTACGTTTATTGTACGAAAGTTGAAACTTTGGTCGTTATTAACTTCAAATAAAGAAATTCTTTATTATTTTTACCCAATAATTTCAATAAACTATGAGTTCTTCCTTTGATAATTTTCAAAAACGCCGATTAATCTCTTCCTATTTTTCAGTAGTACTAAGTGTTTTCTTAGTTTTATTTCTACTTGGAATTTTGGGTCTTTTTATTATAAATTCTAAAAAACTAGCTAATGATTTTAGAGAAAATATCGCTATGACAGTTTTCTTCAAAAATGAAGCTAATGATAGTATTATAAAAAGTTTTGGAACCGAATTAAAATCAAAACGTTTTGTAAAATCATTCAATTTTGTTGATAAACAAGTTGCAGCAAAACAACATACCGACATTATCGGAGAAGACTTCATGACTTTTCTAGGAGAAAATCCATTACAAAACTCCTATGATATTCATCTAAAAGCAGATTATGTAATCAAAGATAGTATTGCAAAAATTGAAACTAGTTTACGTAAGAACATCATGGTGTCTGATATTGTTTATGACAAACAACTAGTAAATCTAGTAAACGACAACATCAAGAAAGTAAGTATGTGGATTTTGATAGTGAGCGGTTTCTTGACTGTGATCGCTGTTTTATTAATCAACAGTTCACTGCGATTATCGATTCATTCAAATCGTTTTATCATTAAAACCATGCAAATGGTAGGCGCTACAAAATCATTTATTAGAAAACCTTTTGTTATGCGTAGCATAAAGCTAGGAATGATTGGAGCAATATTAGCAGTCCTAACTTTGATTGGAGTTTTACTTTATGTTGAAAATAGTTTTCCAAACCTTGGAATTTTAGAAGACAAAGCTTCGATCGGAATGGTATTATTAGCTGTTTTAGGTATTGGAATTCTGATCACTTGGCTAAGTACCTATTTTGCTACACAACGTTTCTTAAATTTAAGAACAGATGATCTGTATTAATTTAAGATCTTAGATTAACGATTTTTTAGATTTAATAAAAAAAAGCCTGCTAATTTACCACAAATGAAAAATAACGAAAATAAATCAGATTTCCTTTTTGACAAAGTAAACTATAAAATTCTACTAATTGGTATCGGAGTTATTGCCTTAGGATTCATACTCATGTCTGGAGGAGGAAGTAAAGATCCAAATGTATTTAGTGATGCTATTTTTAATTTTAGAAGAATTAGATTGGCTCCAACTACGGTTTTAATTGGATTTGGAATCACCATTTACGCTATACTTAAAAATCCAAAGAAAGTATAAATGAATACAATTCAAGCTTTTTTAATTGCTATTATAGAAGGATTAACAGAATATCTTCCAATTTCCTCAACAGCTCACATGGTTTTTCTTAGTTCCTATTTTGGAATTCAAGAAGATGATTTTGTAAAACTTTTTCAGGTTTCCATTCAATTTGGAGCCATTTTAGCTGTAGTCGCTTTGTATTGGAAAAAGTTTTTTGACTTCTCAAAATTCAATTTTTACATCAAGCTTATATGTGCTGTAATTCCCGCTTTAGTATTAGGGAAATTATTTGATGACAAAATCGAAGCTGTATTAGGCGACCCCATTCCTATCGCTATTGTATTAATATTAGGTGGAGTAATTCTACTTTTTATTGACAAAAAATTTCAAAATCCAACGGTTTTAAAAGAAGAGGATATTACCGTAAAAAAAGCAGTAGTTATTGGATTCTGGCAATGTTTAGCCATGATGCCTGGCACAAGTCGATCAGCAGCTTCTATTATTGGAGGAATGCAACAAGGACTTACAAGACATGTTGCTGCCGAATTTTCTTTTTTTCTGGCCGTACCTACCATGATGGCAGTTACTTGTTATTCGCTATTTTTAAAAACATACGAAACCTCACAAATGAAAGGTTACGAATTAATTTTAAAGTCAAACGAAAACATTCAATTGTTCCTTATTGGTAATGTAGTAGCTTTTATAGTAGCAGTTATTGCTATTAAATTTTTTATCGAAATCATCAAGAAATACGGTTTTAAACCATGGGGTTGGTACCGAATCATTGTTGGTTTGTTTTTATTGGTTTACTTCTCATATTTTAAATAATTCACTTTGAAGACAGTCGAAGATTTTCTAGACGGACAAATTTTACTTATTGATAAACCTTTGAATTGGAGTTCTTTTCAGGCAGTAAATAAATTAAAATATGCGCTAATCAACAAACTTGGACTTCCTAAAAAATTCAAGATTGGGCATGCTGGAACTTTAGATCCATTAGCGACTGGCTTATTATTAGTATGTACTGGGAAATTTACTAAAAGAATAACAGAACTTCAAGGTCAGGCCAAAGAGTACACTGGAACTTTTTATATTGGCGCTACTACTCCATCTTATGATTTAGAAACCGAAATTGACCAGACGTTCTCAATTACACATATTGACGAAACTTTGATTCACGAAACCGTGAAACAATTTCTTGGCGAAATCGATCAAAAACCACCCATTTATTCTGCTATAAAAAAAGATGGTGTCCGTTTGTACGAACATGCTCGTGCCGGAGAAACTGTCGAAATTGCTTTCAGAAAAACGACGATTCACGAATTTGAAATCACCCGAATTGCGCTTCCAGAAATCGACTTTAGAGTAGTTTGCAGCAAAGGAACTTATATCCGATCACTAGCGTATGATTTTGGAAAGGCAATGAATTCAGGCTCACATTTAACTGCTTTACGCCGTACCAAAATTGGAGATTATAATGTGATCAACGCTGTAGATGTAACTGCTTTTGAAGAAAACTTAGGAAAATAGATGTAATTTTTTCACCTTATCGAGTAAATATTTTAGATTCATAACAGTAAAGTTTTACCGTGGCGAAGTTTAAATTAGATGAAAAGCCGAATTAACTTAAGATTCTGGGCATCTAATATTCATTTTTAAACCAAACCTATTTACTCTAAAAAGCAAAAACACATGACAAATCATTAAATGAATTTGCGATGTGTTTTCTCTAAAAAACAAAGCAGTTGTAAAAAATGCTTTATTTCTAACTGGCTTCAGCCACTCGTTAATAATTAGCAAGGCGCTTTCCTCCAAAAAGAAAATGCGATACATAATCATACACTTTTTCAAGTAATTTTTTCATAATAATGTTTTTTTAATTGTTAGACAATCTGATTAACACCTATAAAAAAAGCAAATCAAAATAATAGATTTGGTTAACAATCAGCAATTTACAATTATTTTTAGAATAAAAAAAATAATTTTTAGAACTTAAGAAAGCTTCTGTAAATTAATGAAATATAACTACTGATTTTTTAAAATTTAAGAATCAAACTCTTGCATTAAATTGATAAGTTCTTCTTGAGTACTTACTCCTTTGTCGTGCAAGTACCAAAGTTGCAAATTAGTTTTTGCTGTTTCATCAACAACTCCAAATTCCTTTTTATAATTTTGAATTAATTCGATCGCACCTTTTGGTCTTGGTCCCCAATGTCCTAATAATTCTCCTGTTACTTTATCAACAACGATAACTATTGGGATTGATTTTGAATTATTTGTTAAAAACAACTTCATCAGATCATCATTTTCATCACGCAAAACAATTTTTAGTTCAATTTTACCTGATTCTAGAGCCATTTTATTAACAACTGGTAACAATTGGGCTGCATCACCACACCAACCTTCTGAAATAACCAACCAAATATAATCTCCTTTTAATGATTTTAACTTTTGACTAATTTGCTCTGTTATTTGCACGGTTTTATCCAAACGATTCATTCTAGTCTCATTTAGTGTACTATAATGCGTTAAATCTTCAGATTGTTCGTTTCCTGTAGCTTTACCTTGCAATAATAAATCAGAAACTAATTTTCTATATTCTAAATAAGGATGACTATTAAACAATCCTTTGGCTATTGAAGTTTTCATAATTGTTAGTTTATAGTTACAAAGTTACCATAAAAAAGAGGTTAAAATGTGATATTTGTCACTTTCTAAAGTACAAAAAGAGTAATTTTATACCAAATAATGAAAATGGATTTAAAAACAAAATCAATTGGACTCATTCTTTCAGGAGGAGGTTCTAAAGGTTTGGCACATGCTGGAGCAATAAAGTTTTTAGAAGAACAAAACATAATACCGGATCGCATTGCAGGAACAAGTGCTGGTTCTATTGTAGGAGCTTTGTACGCTTGGGGAAAAACACCCGAAGAAATACTAACTTTTTTTAAATCGATTTATCTTTTTCATTGGAAACACCTGACTTTCAAAAAAGCGGGATTAATAGATTCTGGTTCCTTCAAACAGTATTTTCATACGATATTTAAAGATGCATTAATAGGTGATTTAAAAATTCCAATACAAATTACTGCCACCGATATGGTACGGGGGAAACTAAAGGTTTTTGGGCCGGACACAAAAATAATTGATGCTATATTGGCCTCTTCAGCCTTTCCAGGAATTATGTCTCCTTATGAAATTAACGGTCGTCTTTACAGCGATGGAGGCATTTTAAATCATTTTCCAACTGATATCTTACAAGGACATTGCGAAACGTTAATCGGAATTTACGTAAGTCCAATTCAGAAAATTGAAGCAAAAGACCTACATTCAATCAAGGCCGTTACTACAAGAGCTTTTGACATTCTTTCGGCAAATTCAAATATGCACAAATTTAACTTTTGCGATTGGGTAATTGAACCTACCGATTTGACTTTGTACAGCACTTTTGAAACTAATAAAATAAAGATGGATACTGTTTTTAAAATTGGCTATGAAGCAGCCAAAGAATCCTACGAGAAACTTAATTTATAAAATATAGACAACCCTTTTTTTAAAAATCAGAATATGTCTATATTTGCACGAATCAACACAACGCAAAATGAAATACAAAAGAATTCTTCTAAAATTAAGTGGTGAAGCTTTAATGGGTGATTTGCAATACGGAATTGATCCGAAAAGATTAGGTGAATATGCCGACGAAATCAAGCAGATCCATGAAAAAGGAATTGAAATCGCTATTGTAATAGGTGGTGGAAATATTTTTAGAGGAGTTGCTGGTGCAAGTGCAGGAATGGATAGAGTGCAAGGAGATTATATGGGAATGCTTGCTACCGTAATAAACGGAATGGCTTTGCAAGGTGCCTTGGAAGAAAAAGGAATGAAAACTAGATTGCAAACAGCCTTAAAAATGGAGTCGATTGCGGAACCTTACATTAAAAGAAGAGCAGATCGTCACCTTGAGAAAGGAAGAATTGTAATTTTTGGAGCTGGAACAGGAAACCCTTATTTTACAACAGATACTGCCGCTGTTTTACGTGGAATAGAAATTAATGCCAACGTAATCCTAAAGGGAACACGTGTAGATGGTGTTTATGACTGTGATCCAGAGAAAAATGCTGCTGCCGTGAAGTTTGATTTTATTTCGTTTGACGATGTCCTTAAAAAAGGATTGAATGTAATGGATACTACTGCATTTACTTTAAGTCAAGAAAACAAATTACCAATCGTTGTTTTTGATATGAATACAGCAGGAAATCTATTAAAGATTTGCGAAGGAGAAAATATAGGAACAGTTGTAAATATATAAGCACAACAAAAGTAGATATAGAATACAAAGAGCTAAAATTTTAAAGAAATGACTGAAGAAATTGAATTTATATTAGATAGTACCAAAGAATCTATGATCGGTTCTATTGCGCATTTAGAAAAAGAATTTTTGAACATCCGCGCTGGAAAAGCCTCACCAGCGATGTTAGGAAGTGTCTTTGTAGATTATTACGGATCAGCGACACCGCTTTCTCAAGTTTCTAAAATCAGTGTTCCTGATGCAAGAACAATTACTTTGCAGCCATTTGAAAAAAATATGTTGCAACCTATTGAAAAAGCAATTATGATAGCCAACATTGGATTTAACCCAATGAATAATGGTGATGTAATTATCATAAGTGTACCGGCATTAACCGAAGAAAGAAGACGCGAATTGGCTAAACAAGCTAAAGTAGAATCTGAAGATGCTAAAGTAGGTATTAGAAATGCTCGTAAAGATGCTAACACTGATATTAAAAAACTAGAAAAAGACGGAACCTCTGAAGACATTTGTAAAAGTGCTGAAGAAGAAGTTCAAAACTTAACGAATAGTTTTATCAAAAAAATTGATGAGTTATTAGTTTACAAAGAAGCTGAAATCATGAAGGTTTAATCCTTATAGCATTTATATAAAAAACCGTGTTTCAAAAAAATATTTTTTTGAAACACGGTTTTTTTATTTTTACAAAAAAAATCGGACTAGGTACTAGAAACAAATTTAAGTCCAATTATAGAACTTATTAGTGTTGTTATAAAGAATATTCTCCAAAAATCAGCGGGTTCTTTAAAAATAAAAACACCAACCAAAACAGTTCCTACGGCACCAATTCCGGTCCAAACCGCATAAGCAGTTCCTATAGGCAATGTTTGTGTTGCTTTATAAAGCAATAGCATACTAACGGCCAAACAAGCTAAAAATCCTGCTAACCACAATGTAGCAGTCATTCCAGAACTTTCTTTGGCTTTGCCTAAACAAGTTGCAAAACCGACTTCGAAAAGACCACCAATAATCAATAAAATCCAATTCATATTACTGTTTTAAAATTAATACCGAAGGAACGCCACTCAACCAAATACTTCTTGAATCTACTAATTCCTTCCAACTTCCTAAACTAATCAGCATCAAATCTTGCTGTCCTAAAAACTCACTTTCGATAGTTCGATTGTCAATTAGATCAATGTTATTTGGATATTTTTCTTGCAAAGAATCTACAGCGCTCTTGATGACAAAATTAGAATTAAAATACCCATTTACATCAAGTATGACCAATTTTGAATTGTTGTTATAAATTAATTTCTGAGCATATTCTATCAAAAAGGAATCTTCAGTACTAAAAATAGGAACAAATACACGATTGACTTCTTGTAAATCTTTGTCGATCAAAATACCAATTGGCATTTTAGTTTTAGAAATAATCTGTCGGGTTCTTTCATCAAAAGGAGAATTTTCAAACAAACCTTCTTTTCCTGTAAACTTATCAATCAATCGATCTGGATTAATAATCCGAGTGGTAAAGCCAATTACTTTTCCTAAAATAGTGCCTTCAAAAATAGATTTACCCAAACCTATTAATAGCAAATCATAATCTCCTTGATTGGCTATATCTGCGATTTCAGTTTCAATATCCACAGTTGCTTTAAAGATAGTTTTGATATCCTGTTGTAACAATTGAGACTCCTCAACAATTGGATCAAAAGTGTTTTTTTCTTTATCCTCTAAATTAAAAGAGTGTACCTCATCACTCAAAGACAAATGCATAGCGGTTATACAAGATTGTGCTTTTTGCTTCTTGGTCAAACTGTTTGCCAAACGCAGCAATGATTTTCCTTTTTCATTATTTCCAAAGGATATTAAAACACGGTATTTGTTAAAGTTAATTGGCTCAACAATTGCATCGCTGTCTTTTGTCTTAAAAATATAATTGATCAAGTCTAATGCGGGTCCAGTCATAAATGTTGTAACCAAAGCCATAATAACCATCATGGTAAAAACTTCTGGCGTCAGCACTTTAAGTTCTAAACCAATATTTAAAACGATTAATTCCATCAAACCTCTGGTATTCATTAAGGCGCCAATAGTAAGACTGTCGCGCCAACTTTGACCTACAAACTTTGCTGCTAATGCACTTCCAAGGAACTTTCCAACAACAGCAACTAGAATGATGAATCCTGTTACTTTCCAGAGATAAGGATCGTTTAATAATCCTATTTCAGTTTTTAAACCTGTAAAAACAAAAAACAAGGGAAGCAAAAGAATTAAAGCTACATCTTCGACTTTTTCTATAAAAATAGTTCTGAATTTTGGAACATCTGGCATAATTGCTCCAGCCATAAAAGCACCAAATAAAGCATGAATTCCGATAACTTCAGTAGCATAAGAAGACATAATCAACACGAGGAAAAAGATAGCAACTACTGGTTTTACAATACTATCCTTAGAACCGTATAAATCCCCAATTCGTTTTAGAAATGGTTTTACTATAAAAATCATAGCAACAACATAAAGTACCGCAAGCATAATAATGTATAGCGAACTAACAAAAGTTCCTGCTTTTACAATAGCGATTACAACTGCCAGAATACACCAAGCCGTAATATCATCGGCGGCAGCGCAAGTAATTACGATTGCACCTAATTTTGTTTTATGAATTCCTCTTTCCTGAACAATTCGTGCCAAAACAGGAAAAGCGGTAATACTCAATGCAATCCCCATAAAGAGACTAAAAGAAAGAAACTTAACGCCTTCTGGAGCAAACTGATCGTATACAAAATAGGAAAGACCAATACCTAGCGCAAAAGGAATTACAATACTGGCATGACTGATTACAATGGCTTCATTAGCCTTATTTTTTAGGACTTTCATGTCTAATTCCATTCCGATGACAAACATAAAAAGGATTAGACCTATCTGACTTAAAAATTTTAAGTTCCCTAAAGACTCTACGGGAAATAGCGCCGCTGAAAATTCCGGAAAATACATCCCTAATAAAGAAGGACCCAGAACAATTCCGGCAATAATCTCTCCGATAACTGACGGCTGACCAATTTTTTTAAAAACCCAGCCAAAAAAACGAGCAACCAAAATTATGGTTATAATTTGTGCTAAAAGAATCGCTAATGGATCTTGAAAATTGTATTGCATAGAAGCTAAAAAATCTTTCCAAGAACCATTTCCGCTTGCGGGCGTAACAATAGTTTTACTCGCTTCTAAGAATTTCCCTTTACTAATAATCCAATATATTAAGGCAGAGAATCCGCCAGTTACAGCGAAATAAAAAATAGTATTTTTATATTTTTTCATATCTAATTTTACGGCATTAAACTCGAATTCAAAAACGGGCTAAGAGTAGCCAAATGTATCATTATTATTCTAATATTTATATTGTAGTAAATAAAATATATAAGCTGAAACCAAAGTTAAAACCATCAAAAAAAAGAGGCTAAAATTAATGACTTAGAATCCATTTAATTACCTTTACATCCTTTAAATATTAAATATGGCGAAGTGGTTTAGCATAGGATTTTGGGAACTAGTAGCTCGAATTGTCCTCAAAAATAGAATTTTAATGTTATCGATTATTATTGCGATAACAGCTCTTTTAGCATTACAATGGAAAAATATACAGTTTTCATTTACAGAGGCTAATTTACTTCCTGACGATCACATCGTTAATAAAGAATACAATGCTTTTTTAGATAAATTTGGCGAAGAAGGAAACTTAATCGTCGTTGGTGTAAAAGATGATGCTTTTTTTACACCAAAAGCTTTCGCTGCTTGGAACAAATTAATGATCGAAATCAAAGCGCAAAAGGAAGTCGATTTAGTGGTGTCGATAAATGATTTAAAGCAATTAAAGAAAAATGAATCATTACAAACGTTTGAATTAGTTCCTTTTGTTGATTCTAAGAAAACAAATAGTGCAGCATATTTGAATTCAATCAAGAAGGATTTGTTTCAGAACATGCCTTTTTACGAAGGTTTACTTTTTAATAAAAAAAGTGGAAGCATTCGCTCAGCTATTTATCTAGACAAAAAAATTGTAAATACTGCACATCGTAAGGATTACATTGTAAAAGAATTTATTCCAAAAATAGATGCTTTCGAGAAAGAAACCGGAATTGACTTACGTGTTTCCGGAATGCCTTATATCCGTACGTTAAATGCGTTGAGTATTGTAAATGAAATCAGTCTGTTTATTGGTGCTTCGTTACTATTAACTTCCTTAATATTTTTCTTCTTTTTTCGTTCGTTTCGCGCTACATTGATTGCCATCATAATTGTAATTATTGGTGTCATGTGGACTTTTGGATTATTAGGATTGTTCAATTACCAAATCACGGTTCTTACTGCACTTGTTCCAACATTAGTTATCGTCATTGGAATTCCGAATTGTATTTTCCTAACCAATAAATACCAACAAGAATATAGCGCACACCACAACAAAGCAAGAGCTTTACAGCGCGTTATTACAAAAGTAGGAACAGCAACGCTGATGACTAATCTAACCACGGCGGCGGGGTTTGCCACTTTTATAATTACTAGTAGTCATCTTCTTAAGGAATTTGGTATTATTTCCTCTTTAAGCATTATTTCTCTTTTCTTTTTATGTTTGATTGTAATTCCTATTTATTACAGTTACCAACCCGTTCCTAAACAAAAACATTTAGAACATTTAAATCGTAATTACACCCGTAAATTCATAAACTGGATTGCAAAAACAGTAAAATACAATAGAAAATATGTCTATATCGTTGCCTTAGTTGTATTTTTAGTAAGCATTATGGGCGCTTTAAAAATCAAAACTTCAGGAAGTCTTATCGAAGATATGCCGAAAAATACTAGCTTTTATAAAGACATTTTATTTTTCGAAAAAGAATTTGAAGGAATTATGCCTCTTGAAATTACGGTTGACACCAAAAGAAAAAAAGGGGTTATGAGTTTGTCTACACTAAAAAAAATGGACGAATTACAGGAAACTATAGAAGAAATTCCAGAACTTTCTAAACCTATTTCGATATTAAACCTAGTTAAATATTCAAAGCAAGCGTATTATAATGGTAATCCTGATTATTATGATTTACCAACCTCACAGGAGCAAAGTTTTATTTTAGGTTATGCTAAAAATGCTACAAAAAACTCGAAAAACAATTTAATGAAAAGCTATGTAGATAGCACAGGACAAGTGGCAAGAATCACCACTTTTATGAGAGACATTGGCACCGGAAATATGGCTAAAATCGAAGATAAACTTTGGGCAAAAGCCAATAAAATTTTTCCTAAAGATCGCTATCACGTCGTTATGACTGGTAAAGCATTGGTTTTTGAAAAAGGAACACAATATTTATTAGACAATCTTGTCACTTCATTATTATTTGCAGTATTTTTAATTTCATTATTAATGGTTTTCATGTTCCGTTCTTTTAAGATGGTGATCGTTTCATTGATTCCAAATTTACTTCCGCTTGTAATTACTGCTGGATTGATGGGTTATTTTGGCATTCCATTAAAACCTTCAACCATTTTAGTTTTTAGCATTGCTTTTGGACTTTCAGTTGACGATACGATTCACTTTTTGGCACAATACCGTCAAGAACTAAAGCGCAATAATTGGAAGATAAAAAAATCAGTTTTTGCTACAATAAAGGAATCGGGAATAAGTATGTTTTATACTTCGGTAGTATTATTTGTTGGTTTCTCTGTATTCATGTTATCTGATTTTGGCGGCACTGTCGCTTTGGGCGGATTAATCGCTATTACCTTAGCCTTCGGAATGTTATCAAACTTAATGTTATTGCCTTGTCTAGTTTTAACATTAAACAAATCATTGACTAACAAGCAAGAATTTATTGAACCTAAAATTGTTATTTTAAATAATCCAAAGGATGCAGACAACGAAGTTTTGCATTAATTCCGATTTATTATTAAAAAATTACCTTACAATTTTACAATGAAATTATGAAAAGATTAATGATCGCTATTCATTAATAAAAAAATTATTGTGCCTCAACTTTTTTTAAAGTAAAATAGTAACCTTTTAAGGGTTAGTCCATTTTGTTAGATTAAGTTCAAATCTAAATATCTTAACAGCTGTTTGCGTAAGCTTTTTAATACTGAAGTGACAATTATTGATTGCATTTTGATATTAAAAATCCGTTAACAGCTGTTAACTTATTTATAATGGCTATTAATAAACCTCCCCAAACCTAATACCTTTGCAAAGTATTAGAACAATACTATAAAAATTTATTACTATATAACTACTTAAAGTAGCACACATAAATTAAAAAATTGCGTCATGAACATTAGAAAAAAAATTTTAACTAGTGCTTTGTTCTTCGTTTTCATCTATTCTGCTTCTGCACAATATATAGTAAAATCGAGTGATTTAAATCAAGAAGGAGCCTTAGAATTAGCAAAGCAAGCCAATTTAGAAGCTCAGAAACTTAACAAAAAAGTTTCTGTTGCTGTATTAAATTCCTCTGGTGTTACTATACTTTTACTAAAAGGCGATAATGTAGGACCTCATAATACAGAAGCATCAAGAAGAAAAGCATACACCTCATTTTCTACGAAAACACCTAGTTTGCTGTTAATGAAAAATGCAGAAGAAAGTAAGGATGCTAAAAATCTAAATACCTTACCCGAATTACTTTTATTAGGTGGAGGCGCACCCATTTGGAAAGACGGAAATTTAGTAGGAAGCATTGGAGTATCCGGTGGTGGAGGCTCTGAAAACGATAACAATATTGCTATAAAAGCAGTTGAAAATTTAGGTTTTAAAATCAGTCAATAATCTCTTAATTAAATTACAATGAAAATAAAAAGTCTATTACTAATATTATTTCTTGCTACAGCAAGTATGTCATTTGCGCAAGAAGTAAAATACCAATTATCAAGTCATATTTTAGATATCACCCAAGGAAAACCGGCAGCTGATGTTAAAATAACTTTATCCAAACAAGATAAAGACGAGAAATGGGTGAAAATTGATGAAAAATACACAGACAAAAACGGACGTATAGCAGATTTTGTTAAAGCAGACGGAAAAGATCATACTGGAATTTACAAACTTACATTCCACACTGAACCTTATTTCAAAAAGGCGGGACAGAAATCATTTTATCCTTTTATCGAAATCGTTTTTGAATTGAAAGATAATGAACATTACCATGTACCAATTACACTTTCTCCTTTTGGGTATTCTACTTACAGAGGAAACTAAAATACATAGTTGGTTTTATTTAAGTTAAAACTAGATTTAAAAAAATTGAGGAGGACTCGAATTCTGAAACTAATCAGAATTCGAGTCCTCTTTTTTATTTTAGAATTTTCTTTTTCCTTAAATTTACAAAACATCACTTTTTTTTAGATGACACTCGAGAATTAAATGCCTCTTTCTAAATCACTTATTTTGACAAATTCTAAAAAAATAAATATAACTAGCATGACAGAAAGTTTTGGAGATAAAGTAATCAATTTTAATAGACAATTAAACTTTTCGGGAGCGCTTCCTGATGGCTTTAAAGTCATTAATCCGTATATGGACAATCCTGAAACGATGCAAGTGATGCAACAATTTTACCACAAATTCTACTCTGACAACGAACAACGAAAGTTTATTGTCGGTATTAATCCAAGTCGTCATGGAGCTGGTGTAACAGGAGTACCTTTTACAGATACAAAGCGATTGGAAAGTGTTTGTGGCATCAAAATGGAATCTGCACATACACATGAAATATCGTCTGTATTTATGTATGACATGATTGCAGAATATGGCGGAGCAGCAACTTTCTATAAACAATTTTACATCAACTCCCCTTTTCCGTTAGCTATCGTAAGGAAAACGAAAGAAGGTAACTGGCTCAATGCTAATTATTACGATGATGCTGCTCTTTTTGAAATGGTAAAGGAATTTATGATTTTGACCTTAAAAAATAATATTGGCATCGGATTAGATACTTCTGAAGTATATGTATTAGGAAAGAAAAATGCATTATTCATTCAAAAATTAAATAAAGAAGCCCATTTATTTGAGCAAATAAAAGTATTAGAACATCCGCGTTACATCCAACAATATAAATCGAAAGAAAAGCAAATTTATATTGACAAATACATACTCACACTCAATAATGAATTATGAGCACTACAAAAACAGCTGTAATTTATACGATAGGTCACTCTACTCACAGCATTGAGGTGTTTTTGAGTATGCTTCAATCATTTGATATCAAAACAGTTGTTGACATCCGTCGTTTTCCGGGTTCACGTAAATATCCGCAATACGATCAGGAAAATTTAAAAAATTCATTAGAAAAAGCTCGAATACAATACATTCATTTAGTTGACTTAGGAGGAAGAAGAAAAGCAGATAAAGATTCGAAAAACACAGTCTGGAAAAATGAATCTTTTAGAGGTTATGCCGATTATATGGAAACCGAAGCTTTTGCAAAAGCAGTTGAAGAACTCAAACAAATCGCCTTAAAACAAACCACTGCTTATATGTGTTCTGAAGCCGTTTGGTGGCGCTGCCATCGCTCAATGGTTTCTGATTATCTTAAAGCAAAAGGATGGAATGTTTTACATATAATGAACATCGCAAAAGTTCAAGAACATAAATATACCGCACCAGCAAGAATTTTTAATGAAAAGGTTTTTTATTCAGAGGAAAAATAGTGGATTATTTATCCAAATGTTTTAAATTATAATTAGAAAGTCAATCATGAAAACAACATTCAAAATAGGTGACCAAGTAAGTTGGAACTCCGAAGCGGGAATAGTTTCAGGAACCATCATCAAAATACATATTGAGAATTTCGATTACAAAGGTTATACCCACCACGCAACCGAAGAAGATCCTCAATATGAAATAAAAAGTAGCAAAACAGATCATATTGCGGCCCATAAAGGAAGGACGCTTACCAAAATACAATAAAATTAACTCTAGAAACTGATTGCTATTAATACACAGATTATTTGTCATAAATACAAGTTTTTTTAGATAAAGGAATTATATTTATTTACTATTTAGATAATTACTAAATTGAAAAAACAAGTAAGTTTCTTAAATTTAACCTAATGAACTTGTAGAAATCGCTAATGTAATGTTAATACACACAATACTAGAGCGTATAGTTTTGAAATGACTGTTATATAATCTATCTTAGCATTTAGAAAAAAAACAAACAATGGACAAGCTATATTTTTTATATAAAAAACCTTATAAGTTAGGTCTTGTTTTGTCTTTGCAGTATAAACAAGACGATGCTTTTTTAAAAAGCTCTAAAGAGTTTATATCTTAAACCCTGTCGCAACCCAAGACAGGGACTCCTTTACTATTCAATTTATCTTTATAAAATAACGCATCAAAGCTTTGATGAAGTTTTTCATGGTCGAATTCCATCTTTTAATAGTGTGGGTATTTGATATTTGGGTATTAAAAAAACTTCTAAAAAGTAGTGCAACAAAAAACTAATAAAATGTCAAAAAGTTTAATTTTAACTACCGGAGTATACGATATGATTAAAGATCATGTCAAAAGAAAAAAAGCAACAGCAGTTCAAGAAGCTACATTATTATTGCAACTTAAAAATGCAAAACAAGTCACAAGAAAAGAATTACCAGAAAATGTAATTAACATAGATACTCGTGCAACTATCAAATACCTAGACACTAACGAAGAGGAAGTTTTTACATTTGTTGCTCCAGACAAAGCAAAAAGAAGAAACAATACGGAATCGATTATGTCTACAATGGGCCTAGCATTAGTAGGTTGTCAAGAAGGTGACATCATTAATTGGGTTTTTGAAGAAGGAGAAAAAGAAATTGAATTATTGAAAGTAGAAAGAATCTAAATTCAAATTCTTTTAGCTACTAATTAGCACCAAAAAAAACAGTTTCAAATTTAATTTTGTGACTGTTTTTTTTTGTTTAAATACATTCGATTATTTTACTTTATTTTTTAAAATTAAGATTACAACGATACAAAAGCCTGATTGTGGCGCACATTCTGCATGAGAAATTTGGGTATTTTGTATTTAGAAAAACAAATAACCACTAAATAACAATTACCAACAAAACATCTAAATTTAGGCCACGTGTTAGCCCCGATAGTAGCGGCATCCTTTTACTTTTTTCTCAAAAAAGTAAAAGATATAGCGAATAGCGGGAAATAGCTCCTTATTACCTCATTTCCCATCATAAAAATAGAAACAAATCAATTATATTTGCATTTCGGTTGCGAGACAATTTTTAATATCAATTATATACCTAAAATGAGACATACAAGAGTTAAAGACTTACTAAACAGTACCACGACACTTCATGAAGTAAATGCAAAAGGATGGGTGAGAACTTTTAGAAACAATCAATTTATTGCTTTAAATGATGGTTCTACGATTGATAATATTCAATGTGTAGTCGATTTTGAAAACACGCCAGACGAAACCTTGAAGAGAATTACTACTGGAGCTGCTATATCGGTAACAGGAACTTTGATCGAAAGTAAAGGTGCTGGACAGAAATTTGAGATTCAAGTAGCAAAACTAGAAATTCTTGGAGATTCAGATGCGGAGAAATTCCCAATACAACCTAAAAACAAACCAAGTCTTGATTTCTTGCGTGAAAATGCGCATTTAAGAGTTAGAACAAATATGTTTGGAGCCATTATGAGAGTGCGTTCAGTATTGTCGTATGCGGTTCATAGTTACTTTCAACAAAAGGGTTTTGTATACGTAAATACACCAATTATTACCGGATCTGATGCTGAAGGCGCTGGAGAAATGTTTAAAGTAACGGCGCTACCATTTGACGGAACACCAAGAACCGAAGATGGGAAAGTAGATTACAAAGAAGATTTTTTTGGAAAAGAAACCAACTTGACGGTTTCTGGACAATTAGAAGGAGAAACTTTTGCAATGGCTTTAGGTCAGATTTATACTTTTGGACCAACTTTTAGAGCAGAGAATTCAAATACTTCTCGTCACCTTGCTGAATTTTGGATGATTGAGCCAGAAGTCGCTTTTAATGATTTGAATGACAATATGGATTTGGCTGAAGATTTTATTCAGTATGTTATTAAATATACGATGGATAAATGTCCTGAGGATTTAAAATTCTTAGAAGGCCGTTTATTAGATGAAGAAAAATCGAAACCAGCTGCTGAAAGAAGCGAAATGCCTCTTTTAGAAAAATTAAATTTTGTCCTTGAAAATAATTTCAAACGTGTTTCTTATACAGAAGCGATTGATATTTTAAGAGAATGTACGCCAAATAAAAAGAAAAAATTCAACTATATCATTAACGAATGGGGTGCTGACTTACAATCAGAACACGAGCGTTATTTAGTTGAAAAACACTTTAAATGTCCGGTAATCTTGTTTGATTATCCTGCGAATATCAAAGCATTTTACATGCGTTTGAATGAAGATGGAAAAACAGTTCGTGCAATGGATATCCTTTTCCCTGGAATTGGAGAAATCGTAGGTGGATCTCAAAGAGAAGAGCGTTTTGATGTTTTGGTTGAAAAAATGAAAGCTTTAGGAATTGACGAAGAAGAATTATGGTGGTATTTAGACACTAGACGTTTTGGATCTGCAGTTCACTCTGGCTTTGGTCTTGGATTCGAGAGATTGGTTCTTTTTGTTACGGGAATGACAAACATTAGAGATGTAATTCCTTTTCCTAGAACACCACAAAACGCTGAATTTTAATTTTCACAGCTCAATTTGATCAGACACTAATTCTTTCTTATTGATAAGTAAATTTGCCACAAAGGCTCTAAGACACTAAGCTTCTTTTAAATTTTGGAAAGAATGTATTAGATAAACGAAGCTTGCTTTTGAAACAATAAAAACATTTATTAGGATTAAAGAAAAGTAATCAATGAATTGGTGTACAATAATAACTAATGAATATGATTACAGAGAGAACAGAAGAAATAGCTAAAATAATAGTAAATTCAGCCTATAGAGTTCATAAAGAATTAGGACCTGGTTTACTAGAAAGAGTCTATGAAGTTTGTTTAGCTCATGAAATCAGTAAAGTTGGACTGAATGTAAAAAGACAAATAGATAAACCGATCGTTTATGACGGTATTGAATTTAGCGAAGGTTTACGACTTGATTTATTAGTTGAAGATTGTATTATTGTAGAGATAAAAGCAGTTGAAACAATAAATCCTGTATGGCAAGCTCAAATTATTAGCCATTTGAAACTTCTAAACAAAGAAATTGGTTTTTTGATTAATTTCAATGTACCATTAATAAAAAGTGGTATTAAAAGATTCATTAACACAAAAAATAATTATTAGAAGGCGATAAAATTATTAAATAAAACTTTTCGCCTTAGTGGCCAAAAAAACAAACAAATTATTGCCTTTATAAATAGAAAAATTAGATAAAAACTTTGCGCCTTTGCGTCTTAGTGGCAAAAAAAACAAACAAATTAGTGCCTTTATAAATAGAAAAATTAAATAAAAACTTTGCGCCTTTGCGTCTTAGTGGCAAAAAAACAAACAAATTAGTGCCTTTATAAATAGAAAAATTAAATAAAAACTTTGCGCCTTTGCGTCTTAGTGGCAAAAAACAAATAAATTAGTGCCTTATTATGCTAAAGCAATTCTTAAATTTAAAATTATCACAGAAATTATCTCCTCAACAAATTCAGTTGATGAAGCTAATTCAATTGCCTACGCAAGCTTTTGAACAACGTTTGTTAGAAGAAATGAACGAAAATCCCGCTCTTGAAGCTGGAAAAGAAGAAGATGAGTTTGAAAATGACGAGTTTGAAAACGAAGATTACGATGATTATGATGACGCCGAATCAGAGCGAATCGATGCAGAAGACATTAACATCGACGAATATCTAAGTAACGACGAAACTCCAGATTATAAAACGCAAGCCAATAATTATAGTGACGACGATGAAGATCGTGAAACGCCATTTGCAGCGCCAGTAAGTTTTCACCAAGATTTAATTAATCAATTGAACACTTTCATATTAAATGATGAAGAACGTGAAATTGCAGAATTTTTAGTGGGAAGTATTGACGATATGGGATACATTCGTCGCAGTGTACCTGATATGGTAGATGATATGGCATTTACGCAAGGTATTTACACTGATGAGAAGATGGTCGAAAAAATGATGCAAGTCATTCATGAACTAGAACCTTCGGGTGTTGGAGCGCGCGATTTACAAGAATGTTTATTGTTGCAATTAAAACATAAAACGCCAACGGAATATGTAGAACTTGCCACTGATATCATCGAGAATCAGTTTGATGCCTTTACTAAGAAACATTACGATAAGTTAATTCAAAAATATAGCGTTTCGAACGAGCAACTTAAAAAAGCGGTTCATGAAATAGAAAAACTAAATCCAAAACCAGGTGGCGCATTTACTGGAAACAATAAAATTACCGAAAATGTTGTCCCTGATTTCGCTATTAGAATTGTCGATGGCGAATTAGAATTAACTTTAAATGGTAGAAATGCTCCTTCCCTACACGTTTCTAAAGATTACCAGGAAATGATGCAGACCTATAAGGATTCTCGCGATAAATCAGCACAGCAAAAAGATGCGGTTCAGTTTATCAAACAAAAATTAGACTCGGCCAAATGGTTTATTGATGCGATACGCCAACGTCAGGAAACACTTTTTGTTACGATGAATGCAATTATGCATTATCAAGAAGAATTTTTCTTAGATGGTGATGAAACCAAATTGAAACCGATGATTTTAAAGGACATCGCTGATATGGTAGGTCTTGATATTTCGACAATTTCACGTGTGGCCAACAGCAAATATGTAGAAACGCCTTATGGAACGAAATTAATCAAAGAATTTTTCTCTGAAGCGATGAAAAATGATCAGGGTGAAGATGTATCTACCTTAGAAATCAAGAAGATTCTTCAAAATACGATTGAGGAAGAAGATAAGAAAAAACCTCTTCCGGATGATCAATTGGCTGAAATCCTAAAAGAAAAAGGGTATCCTATTGCCAGAAGAACCATTGCAAAATATAGAGAACAACTCGATATTCCTGTAGCGAGAATGAGAAAGAAAATGTAAGATTGCCTATTTGAGATTTAGTGTTGACAAATAAAATAATACTTATTATATATTTATTGTGCCGTTTTTCTCTAAAGCAATTCAAAAAAATAATGTTTCTATAAAATAAAAAACCCTTTCAGAATTTAAAATTCTGAAAGGGTTTTTTATTTTATCCACTTTTATATTTCAATCTAGTTCCGCTTCGCACTTCTTGGTTGAGTTTTACTTCTCTTGATCTTTTCGCATGGCATGATAATAAGCTGCACGACTTAGCGGTTCGTATTCTTCGGTTTCACCAAGCATTACCAATTTATCATTATCCGTTTTACGAAAACTATAATTGGCTAAATTTCCGGTGCGCGTACATACGGCATGAACTTTAGTTACATATTCGGCAGTTGCCATAAGCGCAGGCATTGGACCAAAAGGGTTGCCTTTAAAATCCATGTCTAAACCAGCTACAATAACACGGATTCCTTGATTAGCCAAATCGTTGCAAATTTTCACGATTTCGTCATCAAAAAACTGAGCTTCATCAATACCAACTACATCGCAACCTTGCGCTAAAATAGCAATATTTGCAGCAGCAGGAACTGGTGTAGAGCGAATTTCATTAGCATCATGCGAAACGACCATTTCTTCGTCATAGCGGGTGTCAATAGCAGGTTTAAAAATTTCAACTTTTTGTTTAGCAAATTGTGCTCTTTTGAGACGACGAATCAATTCTTCGGTTTTACCCGAAAACATAGATCCGCAAATGACTTCAATCCAGCCGAACTGCTCTTTATGATTTACTGTATTTTCGAGAAACATTTTGTATTTTTCTGACTTAAAAAATGAATAGTTTTTATTACTTTGTAATAGAGAAATCGACTTAAAAATTTTATACTTTTACGTCGTTTCAAAAGTATGACATTTTTATTAAAAGGTCGCTTCTTCCACTAGCTAAAATAAAACTCCGGAAGGAATATATCGAAAAGACCCGCCTAACACACTACAATTTCAAAGTTATGAAAAAAAAATTGGAAGCTGATCTCATCAGCATTGCGCACAGAGTATTACAGTTAAAAAATAAATCTGACATCAATCAATTATATTTAGAAACACAGAAATTATACGAAAAATTGGCTGTTCTAAGATTTGTAGAAGATCATTTTAGCGAAGCAAAACCCACCATTGGATATTCAGAGATTTCAAAAGAAATCGAATCTATTTTTGAAAATCCCAGTTTAGAATCAGAGTCGATCCATGCAATAGAAGAAAATCCTATTGAAGAAAACGCTGAAGTTGAAATAGAAAAGGAAGAAGAAAACGCTATTCAAGAAAATAATGAAGTTGTATTAGAAAAGCAAGAGGAAAAAACTTCTTTATCTAGTGAAAATCCAACAGAAGAATTACCTTCAATTGAAGCAATAGAGGAAACTGAAAATATCACAGAAGAATCAGAAGAAAATACTTTTGAAACTACAGAAGAAGAAACTATTAACGAAGCCGTTGAAGAAACTGAAGAAGAAACTAAAACAGAAATTACACAAGAAAATGCAGCACCGATAATCACAGAATCGGAAAATACTCCTTTTGTTCCTGCTTTCGAAATATCACCTGTTGAAGAAGTCGAAACAGAACTAGAAACACCAAAGAAATCAGATGTTGTACAAATATCATTTGAAGAACTATTAGGAGGAAATTATCATGATACCTTATTTGTAAAAAAAGATCAAGTACAAAACGCGGCTGCTGTGATTGAAACACCAATACCCGCTGAAGATAAAAAAACAGCCGGTTTAAAAACCAATATTATTGAAGCTGAAGTAGCTGAGCAATCAGAACCAAAAACAGTCTCTCTTAATGATAAGTTATCCAAAGGAATAAATATCGATTTAAACGATAGATTGGCTTTTATAAAACATCTTTTTGGAAATAGCAGCGAGGATTATAATCGCGTTTTAAGCCAATTAATCACCTTTAATACCTTTTACGAAACAAGAGATTTTGTTCAGGAAATGGTAAAACCAGATTACAACAATTGGGACGGAAAACAAGAATATGAAGACCGTTTTATGGATATTATTGAGAAAAAATTCTTGTAATTTATTATTAAATTCAATGAAAAGGAATTTTAACAAATTTAGAAGAACTGAAATTTGTAATTAATTATCTAACTATGTCAAAATTATATATCGTTCCTACGCCTATCGGCAATCTCGAAGACATGACTTTTCGAGCGATTCGAATTCTTAAAGAAGTCGATTTGATCCTTGCAGAAGATACGCGTACGAGCGGAAAGTTACTGAAGCATTTTGAAATTGGCACACACATGCACAGCCATCACATGCATAATGAACATAAAACAGTTGAGAATTTAATTTCTAGATTAAAAGCAGGAGAAACAATTGCATTAATTTCTGATGCTGGAACTCCAGCGATATCAGATCCTGGGTTTTTACTG
Organism: Flavobacterium pygoscelis; assembly: GCF_023162025.1. NCBI lineage: Bacteria > Pseudomonadati > Bacteroidota > Flavobacteriia > Flavobacteriales > Flavobacteriaceae > Flavobacterium > Flavobacterium pygoscelis. The sequence continues at coordinate 356,656 of NZ_JALNUB010000005.1, forward strand.
ACTCGTGCCTGTGTAGAAAACGGAATCACTGTAGAATGTTTGCCCGGCGCCACTGCTTTTGTACCTGCATTAGTAAATAGTGGCTTGCCGAATGATAAATTTATTTTCGAAGGTTTTTTACCCGAAAAGAAAGGACGCCAAACTCGTTACTTAGAATTAGCTGAAGAAACTAGAACGATGATTCTCTATGTTTCCCCTCATAAATTAGTAAAAACACTAGCTGAATTTGTTACTTACTTTGGTGAGGATCGCCAAATTTGTGTTTCTAGAGAACTATCAAAATTACACGAAGAAAACCGAAGAGGTACAGCAAAAGAAGTTTTGGCCCATTTTGAAAAAACGCCTCCAAGAGGAGAAATTGTAGTAGTGGTTGCCGGGAAAACCATCGTTAAAGAAGCTAAAAAATCTAAATTTTCACCAGATGAAGAAATATGAATAAAGAGAAAATTATAATAATTGGTGCTGGATTATCGGGTGTAATGATTGCCTATTTGCTTCAAAAAAAAGGCTATAATATAACTATTTTAGAAGCAGACAAACGCATTGGTGGACGTATAGAAACTCTTAAGGGTTCTAGCGGAGCAACAATGGAAATGGGAGCCACTTGGTTCAGTAAACCACATCAAAATCTTATTGCATTATTAGAGGAATTCGAAATACCTTATTTTAAGCAACATACTAAAGGTATCTCCTTTTTTGAAACGATGTCGTTTGTTCCTCCACAAAGATTTGAAATTTCGGATGCCGAAGAACCTTCCTTTAGAATAGTGGGTGGAACAGCCAAATTAATTGAAAAATTAATTACTAAAGTTGGCTTAGAAAATATTAAAACCAAATCTAAAGTAACGGCTGTAAAAGAAATTGAAAATTATATAGAAATTACAGATTCTAACGGAATTAAACACACAGCAACAAAGATTATCAGTACTTTGCCTCCGCATTTGTTAGTTCAAACTATACAATTCGAACCTCATTTGCCAGAAAAAATTCAGCGATTAGCCAAAAAAACACATACTTGGATGGGCGAATCGATAAAATTTGCGGTTGAATATGCCAATCCATTTTGGAAAGAAAATAATTATTCAGGCACACTTTTCAGTCAAGCCAGTATCATTCAAGAAATGTATGATCACAGCAACAATGACAATAAAGGATTCGCGCTCAAAGGATTTCTAAATGGCGGCACTTATACACTCACTAAAGAGCAACGAGAAGAAAAAGTAATACTTCAATTGACAAAAGTCTTTGGTAAAGAAGCTGCAAATTATGTTGCCTATCACGAAAAAGTATGGCGGGAAGAACCACTCACTTTCTTTCCTTATGAACAACTCGTTTTGGGACATGAAAATAATGGAAATTCCGACTATAACAAACCACTCTGGAACGATAAGTTATATGTTTCTGGTTCAGAAACTGCCTCCCAAAATCCAGGCTATATGGAAGGAGCAATCGTTGCTGCTAGAAATATAGCTACTCAATTTTAATACACTACAAGATGAATATAGCTTCTTTTTTAGAAAAATTAAATAAAAATCCAGAATCGATTGCTTTTACCGAAACGATTGCAGTAATAGAAGAAAACTACACCTTCGAGCCAACAGCATTCGAAAATGGAGTATTACACAATACGGCGGAGGAAAATACTGGTTCTTGCAAATTATTTGCTTTTGCAGAATTACAAAACTTATCTCAGTCAGACACATTATTTTGTTTTGGCGCATATTACTATGACGAAGTTTTAAAAAATCCTGATGGGAACAATCACCAAAACATCCGTAATTTCATGAAAACCGGTTGGGAAGGAATTGCATTTTATGGCAGTCCTTTAAAATTGAAGTAAACTATTTAAGAATTTTGATTTTCAGAATACAAATCTAAAATCAGAAATCGATAATCCTCAATCAAAAATTACATGCGTTGGACAATTCAACCTAAACCTTCCGAAGATAAAATCAAGCATCTGGCGCAGGCCTTAAATGTGGAAGATTTTGTAGCGCAATTATTAATTCAGCGAGGTATTGAAAATTTTGAAGAGGCTAAGGTTTTTTTTCGTCCTTCTCTAGAGCATTTGCACGATCCCTATTTAATGAAAGATATGGAAAAAGCGGTCGAGAGAATTGAAAAAGCAATTCAGAATCAAGAGCGTATTCTTGTTTTTGGCGATTATGATGTAGATGGTACTACGGCAGTTTCGCTTGTTTCTTCTTATCTAAAAAGCTATTATCCTGAAGTAGCTACTTATATTCCGGACCGTTATCAGGAAGGCTATGGCGTTTCCTTTATGGGAATTGACTATGCCGATGACAATGGATTTTCACTAATCATCGCTCTAGACTGTGGTATAAAATCGATTGATCATGTTGCTTACGCAAAAGAACGAAACATCGATTTCATCATTTGTGATCACCACCGTCCAGGAGAAACATTGCCTGATGCGATTGCAGTTCTCGATCCAAAAAGAGAGGATTGCAACTATCCGTATGACGAATTATGCGGTTGCGGAATTGGTTTTAAACTGATTCAGGCTTTAGGAAACAACAGAAGTCAAACCATAGAAGATTTAGTTCCTTACTTAGATTTAGTTGCCGCTGCCATTGCCGCCGACATTGTTCCTATGACTGGTGAAAATCGAGTTTTAGCCCATTTTGGATTACAAGTAATCAATAGCAATCCGAGACCTGGAATTAAGGCTTTGGTGCATCAAATAAAAAAGAAAGTTTTAGATATAACCGATGTGGTTTTTATTATTGCACCGCGAATAAATGCTGCCGGTCGCATCAAACACGGAAATCATGCCGTAGAATTATTAACGGAATTTGATTTTGAACAAGCACAGCAATTCGCTTCTGAAATTGAAGCTTACAACTCGGAACGCAAGGATTTAGATAAATTAATCACTAAAGAGGCACTAAAACAAATTGAAGAAAACAATGAAAAAGAGCGTTTTACATCAGTAGTTTTTCAGGAAGATTGGCACAAAGGAGTAATCGGAATTGTCGCTTCTCGATTAATTGAAACGCATTATCGTCCTACTTTGGTTTTCACAAAAAGTGGCGATAAATATGCTGCATCTGCTCGATCTGTAAAAGGATTTGATGTGTATAATGCACTCGAAGCTTGCTCAGAACATTTAGAACAATTTGGCGGACACATGTATGCTGCCGGAATGACTTTAAAAGAAGAGAACTATCTGTTATTTAAAGAAGCATTTGAAAGAGAGGTTGAAAAAACCATTCATCCTGATATGCTGGTTCCAGAAATTTCTATTGATGCCGAAATTGATTTCTGTGATATTACTCCAAAATTAATCCGAATTTTAAAACAATTCGAACCTTTTGGACCCAAGAATATGACTCCAACTTTTTTAACGAAAGATGTTAAAGACACTGGATACGGAAAACCAATGGGACAAGACGAGGAGCATTTACGTCTTTTTTTGAAACAAAATGGAAGCGAAGGAATCGCAGCAATTGGTTTTGGTTTAGGAGATAAATTTGATTTGACAACAAACCAAAAACCTTTTCAAGTTGCCTACAATATTGACGAAAACGAATGGAACGGAAAAACATCAGTTCAATTAAGATTAAAAAGTATTAAGTAATGAGCACAGAAATAAAGCAAAAAAAAGATCCTTACGCCGCCTTACGTTTTAAAGAATTCAATACTTTTTTACTCCTGCGTTTCGCTATGGTATTTGCTTGGTCGATGCAATTCATTATCATAGAATGGCAAGTGTACAGCATTACCAAAGACCCTCTTTCGTTAGGAATTATAGGATTAATGGAAGTAATTCCAGCTATTTCCTTAGCTTTATTTGCCGGACATGTTGTAGATCAAAAAGAGAAAAAAGGACTACTTGTAAAATGTATTCTCGCTTTTTCAGTCATCAGTTTTGGTTTGTTTTTGCTTACTTGGCCAGTCGTAATTGGCGATATTTCTACACAATCTATTTTATATTCTATTTATTTCTTAGTTTTTTTAGGCGGACTAGTGAGAGCCTTTCTAGGACCAACTATCTTTTCTTTGCTTTCCCTAATAGTTCCCAAAAAAGTATATCCTAATGCAGCAACTTGGAGTAGTTCTGTATGGCAAATTGCCTCAGTTGCTGGGCCAGCGCTAGCGGGATTCTCGATCACGCTTATTGGTGTACATTGGTCGATGTGCACTGTTTTTGCTTGTTCTCTTTTTGCATTATTGGCTTTATCTCAAATAAAGAAAAAACCTATTCTGAATCCTAAAATTGGAGAACCTGTAATGCAGAGTTTATCCGAAGGAATCAAATTTGTATTCAATAACAAAACAGTATTAGGAGCCATTACATTAGATATGGTTGCCGTTCTGTTTGGTGGCGCTATTGCTTTATTACCCATTTTTGCCCAAGATATTTTAAAAGTAGGCCCTGAAGGTTTCGGTTTTCTAAGAGCTGCTCCTGCAGTTGGTGCTTTTTTAACGATGATTATTACAGCTTATGTTCCATTGAGTAAAAATGCAGGACTAAAACTGCTAGCCGCCATATTTGCTTTTGGAATCTGTATTATTGTTTTTGGACTTTCTACTATTTTCTGGGTTTCACTAATCGCATTATTCTTTAGTGGTGTTTTCGATGGAATCTCAGTAGTGATACGTCAAACCATTTTGCAACTAAAAACTCCAGATCACATGCGTGGCCGAGTTTCAGCAGTAAACTCTATGTTCGTAGGCTCTTCAAACGAATTAGGTGCATTCGAAAGTGGATTAACAGCGCGATTAATGGGAACTGTAACTGCGGTTGTTTTTGGCGGAACCATGACTCTTATAGTCGTTTTGACTACTGGAATAATATCACCAACCTTTAGAAAACTAGATTTAAGAAAAGATTTAGAGGAACACGAAAACGGATAATAGTTGTTTTTTATTTAGAATAATTATAAATAATACTTATATTTGCTTCAAATATTTTTTGAAATGCAAACGATAAAACAGATTTATATAAATGATTTTGGAACTTCTTTCTACTGGAGAAAAGAAAACAAAGTCATCGTTGATAAAGTGCAATTGGTCTTTAAAGAAATGGGATTCTACTGTAATAAATTAGAAATCGAACAATTTAAAGAATGTATTATAGAAAGCTATAATGTAAATAGCGAATGTGCAGATTGCGAACTAAAAAGCAAATGCTACAAATTTTTATTGAAAACACCTTTTTCACAAATTGACTTAGCAGTTACTATGCAAGAATTAGACAAGCTTAAAGATCTTGTTGAAGGTACTATATTTAAAATAAATCTTGATGATTATTTGTATGGCGTAGGAATGAATTAGTTATCGTATTTTTTGATTTCAAAATTCTCACCATCAAAAACACCGTAGGTAAAATAGCTAATCCAGTCACCAAGATTAACATATTCAGCATTTTCGCCTACCGAAAGTTTCATCGGTAAATGACGATGACCAAAAACAAGGTAATTATAATGTTTGGTTTCTAATTTTCGCTTTGAATACAAAATAAGCCATTCGTTCTCTTCGCCTAGAAAAGTTACGTCTTCATCGCCAGAAATTAACTTATTTTTAACCGATAGATATTGCGCTAAACGAACACCAATATCGGGATGAACCCAACGAAAAAGCCATTTAAAAAAAGGATTTGTAAATACCTTTTTCATGCGTTTATATCCTAAATCTCCTGGACCTTTTCCGTCACCATGACCGATTAGGAATGTTTTATTTCCAAACGTATATTCTTGATTGTCATGAAAAACAGGGATATTCAATTCTTTTTGAAAATAATCCTCCATCCATAAATCATGATTCCCAACGAAGAAGTATATAGCAATTCCACTGTCTCTAATTTCGGCTAGTTTTCCCAAAACACGAATAAATCCTTTGGGAACAACCGTTTTATATTCAAACCAAAAATCGAACAAATCTCCCAAAATAAAAATAGCTTCTGCGTCTCGTTTTACTTCGTCAAGCCAAGCTACAAATTTTTGTTCTCGAGGAAAACTCAATTCTGGAGTTGGCGCACCAAAGTGTTGATCTGAAGCAAAATATATTTTTTTATTTGGAGTTAATTGCATGAATTTATAGTGTAGATTTCACATTATCAGAAGCATACCATTCAGCAAAAGAAGAATCTGTTTCTTGCAATTTTAAGGAAAAAAGAGCTATTCCATCTGGCAATCTATTGATGATTCTTTTTGAAAAATCAACAACCATATTCTCGCTCGTTGGTTGGTAATCGACCAAAATAACATGATGACCACGAGTAATTAATTCGTTAGCTAATTCTACGTGTGGCGTTGTTCCGTTAAAAACAGTTGCATGATCAAATTGATCTACAATTTCTTCTTTCACAATTTTTTTCAAATCGGTAAAGTCAATGACCATTCCAAATTTAACATTAGAACGATCGGTAATTGGAGATCCTATTACAGTAACAGATAGCTTGTAACTATGCCCGTGAACATTTTTACATTTCCCGTCATAGCCATATAACGCATGTCCGGTCTCAAAACTAAATTGTTTGGTAATTCTTATATTGCTCATCAGACTTTTATTTTAATGCAAATTTAGTGAATAATTAAAGTTCTTTGTCTCTTTTTTTTGCACTCGTATACATCCAATAGGCTAACAAAACTAAAACCACAAAAGGAATAAGAGAACCTATAACAACCCCTATTTGATAGCCGTTGTCTGTGGCATTTTTTAACTTTTCTTCTATGTTTACTTTTTGAACAAGTGTTAGAATTGTGATCATGAGTTATTTTTTGAATTGTAGTAACGCTTTTATAGTAAAATCAGAAAGAACTAATCTACCCGAAATTGCAGCACGTTCTATAAGAAGTGTTGACCAATGTTGAGTTCCTTCCCACAAAACTTTTTTCATTTCTAGTAATGCATCAGGATTATAGCTTGATAATTTTGAACTAAAATCAACAACTGCAGCGTCAAGCTCTAAATCAGTTTCAAAAATCACTGCATACAATCCTTTGCTAAAAGCCCATTGAGCCGATTTCCAGTCTTGTGCTGCCAAAGTCATTTCGGACATGGCATTTTTACCTATTTTTCTAGAAACAGCAGGTTCTATAACAAATGGACCAATTCCTATTGCCAACTCAGAAAGTTTTATAGAAGCATTATTTGTAGCCATAGTATAGTCGCAAGCGCAAGCTATACCAACACCTCCACCAACTGCTTTACCATGGATGCGCCCAATTATAAGTTTAGAACACGATCGCATAGCATTGATTAAATGAGCAAATCCAGAAAAAAACTGAGTTCCTTCTGCTTCATTAGAAACTGCTAAAAGTTCGTCAAAAGAAGCTCCTGCGCAAAAAGCACCTGTACCCTCACTTTGTAAAACTATAACGGAAACTAAAGAATTATTACTTAAATTATTAAATTCAGACGTAAGCCTATCTAGCAATTCTCTAGGAAAAGAATTACTCGAAGGATGACCAAATGTGATGGTTGCTATTTTATTTTCGATGGTTGTATTAAGAGAACCAATAGGACTTTGTGACGACATATCAATTTTTTTTTGAATGTAAAAATACAATTATCAAGAGGAATATGTGTATTTGGGAAGAATTTAAAACAGTACAAAACAAGGCTTCTAAAACACAAAATAAAAAAGGCTCTGCAAAACTGCAAAGCCTTTCATTCTCTTGGTGGTGGAGAATATCGGATTCGAACCGATCACCTCTTGCCTGCCAGGCAAGCACTCTAGCCAAATGAGCTAATCCCCCAATTTCCCACAAATATAGTATAATATTAGATTAAAACTAAAAAATATTTTAAAAGCTAAAGTATATTAATACTAAATAATTTTCTATGCATAAATTAATTATAACTATTAAAGTAACAAACAATAAATTAGCTTTTAACAGAAATAATTGATTTATTCTAAATATTAAAAATTTAAAAATCAGCTTTAAGTGCGCATTTATAATAGTACTCCTTGAAGAAAATGGATACTTAAGTGGCAAATTCGCAACATTGGCAGTATATTCGCAAACTTAAAAAATAAACCGCATAAGACTTTTATAGTTTTACAAATCTATCTATAGTATGAAAAATTTATTCTCTAATCTATTGTTTAAAGTTTTTATTGCCATTGTGTTGGGAATAGTTTTTGGTCTCTATCTTCCGGAATCTGTAAATAGAATTTTCACCACTTTTAATGCTTTTTTTGGACAGTTTTTAAATTTTGCTATTCCATTAATTATAATGGGATTGATAATGCCTTCCATCTCAGATTTAGGAAAAGGTGCTGGCAAACTGCTTTTACTTACTGCTGCTATTGCTTATGGCTCAACTTTATTTTCTGGTTTTATGACTTATTTTGTTGTATCTGATTTTTTTCCACAACTTTTAGATTCTCATGTCAATAATGTTGCTGTAATCGGAAATTCAACATTAGAATTAACTCCTTACTTTACAATTTCAATTCCACCTGCTTTAGATGTGATGACGGCTTTAGTTTTTGCCTTTGTAATAGGATTAGGACTTTCCTATCAAGAGAAGTCAAGCTTAAAATTAGTCGTAAAGGATTTCGAAAAAATCATCATGCAGCTAATAGAAAATGTAATTGTTCCTTTATTACCCTTATTTATATTAGGCATATTTGCAAGCATGTCCTTTAGCGGAAAAGTATTCTCAATTCTCTCCGTTTTTCTCAATATCATCGGTGTTATTTTTGCATTACACATTGTCTTATTACTGCTACAATTCACCATTGCTGGGGTAGTAACAAAAAAGAATCCTTTCAAATTATTACTAACAATGTTGCCTGCATATTTCACAGCACTAGGAACACAATCCTCTGCAGCTACTATTCCTGTTACATTAGAGCAAACAATAAAAAATGGAGTTTCTGAAAAAATAGCAGGGTTTGTCATTCCTTTATGCGCAACCATACATTTGTCTGGAAGTACAATGAAAATCACAGCTTGTGCGATAGCACTAATGATTTTGCAGGGAATGCCGTTTGACTTCGCTCTCTTTGCCGGTTTTATATTTATGTTAGGAATCGCTATGGTTGCTGCGCCTGGAGTTCCTGGAGGAGCAATTATGGCTGCTGTTGGAATATTACAATCGATGTTGGGTTTCAGCGAAGAGATGATTGGTTTAATGATCGCACTATATATTGCAATGGATAGTTTTGGTACCGCCTGTAATGTTACTGGAGATGGAGCAATTGCGCTAATTGTAGATAGAATTACTAAAGAAAAATTAGTAGCTTAAATTATTTAAAAAACAATACTGATTACTAATAGAATTCTAACCAAAACACAATAGATTAAACAAATAAAACCCCAATAATGGGGTTTTATTTGTTTAAAAGAGGCACTAGAAAAAATAGAATACTACAATTGTACAACAATACTTTATTTTATTCTTACTACAATTTTTTCATTGATTCTTTTCTAGATACTAATATTTAACTGTTCCAACTTGTCTCATAATGCGAACAATCTTAGTTTTTCTATTATTAATATAAGAAGAGGAACTCGTAGCCTTAAACTTTCTAGGATTTGGCAAAATAGCAGCGATTCCAGCCGCTTGAATTGGAGTTAGATTAGCGGCATCTTTTCGATACCAATGTTCTGCTGCAGCTTGAGCTCCATAAACACCATCACCCATTTCGATACTATTTAAATATACCTCCATAATGCGTTCTTTACCCCAAATAATTTCTATTAAAACCGTAAAATAAGCTTCTAACCCTTTACGGAGATAACTACGTCCTTGCCATAAAAAAACATTTTTAGCGGTTTGTTGCGATATGGTGCTTCCTCCTTTTATTCTGCGACCTCTTTCGTTACTTTTATATGCTTTATGCATGGCACCAAAATCAAAACCATTATGCTTCAAAAAAGTTCCGTCTTCACTAGCGATAACCGCTTTTTGAAGATTATCTGAGATATTCTTAAGTGGTTCCCAATCATGACTAAAATAAACTTCATTTCCTGCCGTTTTATTTTCTATTGCGCGAATAACCATTAATGGTGTAAACGGAACGGGAACAAACTTATAAAGTACCACGAAAAACAGGGAAATACCAAAAAACCATAAAAGTGCTTTAAATAAAAAACGAGAAATTTTACTTGTAAACGAAGTATCTTCCTTTTTTTTGACGGGTTGTTTTGTTTTTTTAGACGTTGTTTTTGTTGCCATTATATTAAATCTGCTAATTCTGTTCCTACTAAACTTCCTATTGCCACTCCCATTCCTCCTAATCGTACTCCGCAATATACGTTATCTGATAATTGAGAAACAATAGGATTCTTGCGTGCACCTATACCCATTATACCACTCCAGCGATGGGCGATTTTAAATTTTTGGTTCGGCAAAATTACTTCTTTTAATAACTGTTCCAATTTTTTTTGCACAATTTCTGTATGTCCAAATGTAGTAGTGTTTTCTGCCTCAAAATCTAAGTTTCTTCCGCCACCAAGTAAAATACGATTACCAATATTTCTAAAATAATAATATCCTTTATCCAAATGAAAAGTACCTTTTATAACTAAATCTGCAATAGGTTCCGTTATTAAAACTTGCGCTCTAGCAGGAATTACTGCGGCATTGGTTAGCGCATTAGCAAAACCATTTGTCGCAAACAATAATTTCTGGGTTCTAAAAGAAAAGTCTCCCAAAGCAACCTCTACCTCATTTCCTTTATCTAAATATCCTGTTACTGTTTGTTGATTTAAAATCAAAATATTTGCTGAAACTGCTTTTTTCAATAAGGCCTGCATCATATTACCAGTATCAATCTGTGCTTCAAAAGGATTAAAAACTAAATGTTGCTGAATACCCGCAAATCCAAAACGATCCTCTTCTTTAGCAAAAACAGCTACCTTAAAAAGCGGTTTTAAAACACCATTAATAAAAGGGAGCTTTTCAATACATTCTGCATAAGTAGACTCCGCTTCTTTTAAAAAAAGCTCATAGCCTCCATAGGATTTAAAATCCAAAGCAGTGTCGCCGAGTCTTTTTCTTAACAATTGTAGACCAACCCAACGTTTTTTAATAAGATCAATTACCTCTTGCTCCGAATGCGTCTCTAAATCATCAATAATTTCAGAAATACTACCAAAACAGGCAAAACCAGCATTTTTGGTGCTCGCTCCTTGTGGCAAAACTCCTTTTTCTAAAACTAATATTTTTCTCTCTGGAAATCTTTCGCGCAAGCGCAACGCAGCATGTAAGCCCACAATTCCACTGCCAACAACTGTATAATCAACGTTTGTAAACCAGTTTTTCAACTCCCAATAACTCAAATCCATGCCTAAATATTTTTATAAAAATAATAATTTTCAGGAGCTAATCCCTCTATCCGTTGCAATCTTTGTTTTTTTTTCAAACAAAAAACAAAGGATTTACACTAGTATCGGGGCTAAAAAGCATTATTATAAAGCGAGAAAGATCAAAATAAATTGGCTATTTTTATGGTTCGAAATAAAACAACTAATAAAATGAAAAAATTACTATTAATTCCCTTAATAATGATGAGTTTAAACGCAGTGGCGCAAAACGTAATGACGCCGGAATTACTTTGGAAACTAGGAAGGGTAAATCCTTTAGGACTTTCAAACGATGGTAAAAACATTGTTTATCAAGTCACTTTCCCCTCTGTTGCTGAAAACAAATCAGAAACTAAAATGTACACTTTACCAATAAACGGAGGAAGTCCAACTGAAGTAAAGGAAACAAAAACACTTCTAAAAGATAAAAACATTTCTCCAGACGGAAAAAATATTGTTTATAACGAAGAAGTAAAAATAGACAAAGTTCACGGAAAAGATTTTTATCCCGATTTACAAAATTCAAATGCTCAAATATATGACGGATTAGATTATCGTCATTGGGATACTTGGAACGACGGAACATTTAATCATGTTTTTTACAAAGAGAATAAGGAAGGTGCCATTGGAATTGATCTTCTAAAAGGGGAAAATTTCAATAGTCCACAAAAACCATTTGGTGGCGACGAAGACTACATTTGGTCTCCAGACAGCAAAAACATTCTTTATGTATCAAAGAAAAAAGCGGGAACGCAGTATGCAACTTCTACCAATACCGACATATATGAGTACAACTTAGAAACTGGAAAAACGACAAACAGAACCGAGGGAAATCTAGGTTATGATATGGCGCCACAATTCTCACCTACTGGAAATTTGACTTGGTTGCAAATGAAAAGAGATGGTTATGAAGCGGACAAAAATGATTTAATTGTTAGTTTTAAAGGCATGAAAATGAATCTAACTGCCAATTGGGACGGTACAGTAGATAGTTTTATGTGGAGTAAAGACGGAAGCAAAATCTATTTTGTAGCGCCAATCGACGGAACAAAACAATTATTTGAGGTTAACTTTCCTGGTGTAACAAAAATTGCAATCACAGTTCGCCAAATTACTAATGGTGATTTTGATGTGAATGCAATAGTTGGTTTTTCTGGTGATAACGTGATTGTAACTAGAACAGATATGAATCATGCTGCAGAAATTTTTTATTATGATTTAAAGAAAAAAAACTGGAAACAATTATCTAATGTCAACACGAGTACTTACAATTCTTTGGCGTTAAGCAAAACCGAAAGGAGATATGTGACTACAACTGATGGTAAAAAAATGTTAGTTTGGGTTATCCTTCCTCCTAATTTTGATGCTACCAAAAAATATCCTACACTTTTATATTGTCAAGGTGGACCACAGTCTCCCTTAACACAAAGCTATTCTTTCCGTTGGAATTTTCAGTTGATGGCCGCAAACGGATATATAGTTGTGGCGCCAAATCGTCGCGGAATGCAAGGTCATGGTGTCGAGTGGAATGAGCAAATTAGTAAAGACTGGGGCGGACAAGTTATGCAAGACTATCTAGCTGCAATTGATGATGTTGCCAAAGAAAAATATGTAGATGCCAATCGTCTTGGATGTGTTGGTGCTAGTTATGGTGGTTATTCTGCTTTTTATTTAGCTGGAATTCACAACAATCGTTTTAAAACATTTATTGCTCATGATGGGGTTTTTAACACACAAAGTATGTTTGGAACTACCGAAGAAGTATTCTTTAATAATTGGGATTTTGGCGGAGCGTATTGGGAAAAAGACAATGCTATTGCTCAAAAAGCTTACAACGAATTCAACCCGATTAATCATGTAGATAAGTGGAACACTCCAATCTTAATCATACAAGGAGGAAAAGATTTCCGAGTAGCAATTGGACAATCTCAAGAAGCTTTTCAAGCAGCACAATTGCGAGGAATAAAAAGTAGATTTTTGTATTTCCCTGAGGAAAATCACTGGGTATTAAAACCTCAAAATGCTCAAGTTTGGCAAAAAGAATTTTACAAATGGCTTCAAGAAACTTTGTAATACCAACTTTTTTTAAATAAATAAAACCTCACTTTTCAGTGGGGTTTTTTATTGTCATAAATATTTTGAATATCTTAACTTGAATGCTTATTCAAATTTTTATCTTTGAAAAATGGAGAACAAAAAAAGTTACATTCCGCTAAAAGTTTTTATTAGCTACCTGCTATTGGTACTTCTTTTTGGAAGTGTAGGTTGGTTTCTGTACACGGAAAACCAAAATTTTTCTAAAAATGAAAAAAGATTTAGCAACAAAAATAGTTCTCTGTTAAAAGTCAGCACCATCTTGTCTGACTTATACAAAACGGAAAGCTTAGCCCGAATTGCCATTCAATCAGAATCAAATAAGGATTTTGATAAATATGTCTTAAAAACTAAGACTCTCCAAACAGATATTGATTCTCTAAAGACGACCGTCTCTACGGAATACCAGAAAACACTATTAGACAGTGTACAATTATTATTGACCAGAAAAATAAAAAACATACAAGAGTTAAAAACGATAAAGAGCAAAAGTGAAGATGAAAATGCAGTAAGCAATGCCATAACTGATTTAACCAAAATTCAGTCCTCGATGCGAAAATTACAAATGGAAGATTTTGTAAAATCTCCTGCATCTATGGCAAATTACGAGCGTAACGTTCTCAAAAAATACGTTGATTATCTCAATCAAAACATCCCTGATGACAGTACCAATACGCTAACAAAAAAAGAGTCAGACTCTATTGTAAGCGTGTCGAAAATGTTGCTAAATGAAGTGAAAAAAGAAACTGCCAACAAGAAAAAACGCTTAAACTCAGAAGAAACTAAACTGATCCAGAACGAAATTCTCATCTCGGACCAACTGCGTAAAGTATTTGGTATAATAGAACGAGAAATTATCTTAAACACTACTTCAAGTTACTTAGCACGTGAAAAATCATTAAAAAAAACCAATCAGATAGTGACTACTGCTGCCGCAATTGGTTTATTATTGACCTTATTCTTCCTAATTTTAATCATAAGCGATTTTTCTAAAACGCAGTCTTATAAAACGCAATTAGAAATGGCTAATCTAAAAGCTAAAAAACTACTGACTAGTAGAGAGCAACTTATATCGACGGTAAGTCATGATTTAAAAACACCTTTAAGTACGATTATAGGCTATACAGAATTGCTAGGAAATTCCGAATTAAACACAAAACAACAGCATTTTACTAAGAACATAAAAGGATCTTCTAGTTATATCTCAAAACTTGTTCAAGACTTATTAGATTTTACACAAATTGAAGCAGGCAAAATTACTATTGACACCGTTCCTTTTTCTTTAGCAGATGTAATAAATGAGGTAGCGAGCAGCATTCAAGCTGTTTATTCACAAAAACCCATTGATTTAAGTATCACGATTGACGAAAAATTACAGCAAAAAATTATTGGAGATCCGTTTCGACTAAGACAAATACTCTCCAACATTATCGGAAATGCGTTTAAATTTACTGAAAAAGGATTTATTAAAATTGATGGAAAAGTAAATTTAGAGACTCAAACATTAACCCTATCAATTAAAGATTCTGGAATTGGAATAGATGAAAAGAGTCAACAATTAGTTTTTGAAGAGTTTACTCAAGCGGATGAAAAAATAGAAAAAAAATATGGCGGAACAGGATTAGGACTTACTATTTCTAAAAAAATGGCTGCTATATTAGGTGGAGCTTTAAGTTTAGAAAGCGAAATAGGCAAAGGAAGTACTTTTACAATCCAACTTCCTTTAGTGTTTGACAATACCGCTATAGAAGAAAACCTTTCCTCTATTGATAAAACACAATATAGAGCCGTTATTATTGATGATGATCAAAGCTTGTTGCAATTAACCACAGAAGTTTTGAGACAGAATGATTTTATAATATTCCCTTTCGATAAAGCCACAGAGGCACTTTTGTGGATAGAAAAAAATGCATTCGATTTTATAATTACAGATATTCAAATGCCAGTGATGGATGGTTTTTCATTTTTAAAAGAACTACAGAATAAGTCTTACACAGAATATGAAAACCAACCTGTTTTTGCAGTTACAGGAAGAGGCGATTTAGATTTAGATTATTATAAACAAGCAGGATTCACGACTGTTATTCGCAAACCGTACACCCCAAAAACCATACTTACTACTATAAAAGCAATCCTAAATAATACGGTGATTCCGAAAGAATTTGCCACTACAAACTCCTCTAAAAACCACAATAAAGGGTATTCATTAAAGGCATTAAAAGCATTTCTATCAGATGATAAAAATGCTTTAGAAGAAATTTTACAATCTTTTATGATTGACGCTAAGGAAAATTTATTTTTATTAGAGGAAGCAATACTGGCTGTTAATTTTCAAGAAATTAAAAACATAGCGCACAAAATGAATCCGATGTTTAAGCAAATTAAAGCTTTTGAGATTAGTGCAATTTTAGATGAATTAGAATTAAAAGACGAAAACCTACCTGAATTAAAAAGAAAAATTAGCACTTTAAAAAGTAAAATTGAAGTTCTTTTTAAACTAATACAAAAAGATAAAACTAATTGATTCCGTAGAGCTTTAATTTATTATACAATGTTTTTCTATTAATTTTCAACAGCTTAGCAGCTTCAGTTTTATTGTGATTGGTTCGATTTAAGGCTTCTACTATCGCTTCTCTTTCATTTTCTGATAAAGAAAAATCAGTTGTTTCAATTTTCTCTTGCTGAAAAAATTCAACAGGAAGCGCCTCTTTTTCGATAAAATCACCCGGAGATAGTAAGGTTGCTCTTTTGATACAGTTTTGAAGTTCTCTTAAATTTCCAGGCCATCTGTAATTTTGAAAAATTGACATGACTTCTTCAGAAAAACCAATTACATTTTTGTTTAATTCCTGATTAGATTTTTCAAGGAAAAAATCGGAAAACAACATTAAATCCTCACTTCGTTCTAGAAGAGAAGGAGAATGAATCGAAAATTCATTTATTCTATGATACAAATCTTCTCTAAAATCGCCATTCTTGACTGCTTCTCGCAAATCTTCATTTGTAGCAGTAATGATTCTAATATCTACAGCTATTTCTTTATTACTACCAACCGGTTTTATTTTGCGTTCTTGTAAAGCTCTCAAAAGCTGAATTTGATTTTCATAAGATAAATTACCAATCTCATCTAAAAAAATAGTCCCGCCATTTGCCGCTTCAAAAAAACCAATTTTATCTTGAATAGCCCCAGTAAATGATCCTTTTACATGACCAAAAAACTCACTTGCTGCCAATTCTTTAGGAATCGAACCACAATCGACTGCTATAAAATTGCTGTTTTTTCTAGCACTATTTTCATGAATACTTTTTGCAATTACCTCTTTACCGGTTCCGCTTTCACCAATAACAAGCACCGACATATTTGTTGGGCTAACTAGTTTAATATATTCAGCTAGCTTTAATGATGCAGCGGATATTCCTTGTATAAAACTACTTCCCTTTTGTACAGTTGTTTTTTTAACGGTTTTTGAAACTATAGTTGAATCTTCAATAACAATTGCTTCCTGAGCAAGCGCATTTGTAATAACCAAAAGTACTTCTTCGGGATTAAATGGTTTAGAAATATAATCTGTTGCACCATTTTTGATCGCTTTGACTGCCGTGCTCACATCTGAATAGCCAGTCATAAGTAAAATAGGAACATTGGGATTAATAGTTTTAATCTCAGCCATAAGCTGAATTCCGTCATAATCAGGAAGTCTCAAATCTGTCATAATAAGATCAAAATCAGTATCTTTTATTTTAATTTTCGCTTCTGATCCTGAAAAAGCCGTGACTATCTCAAAAGATTTTTTTATCAGAAACTTTTCTAATAATTTGCAAAAAGGCACATCATCCTCAATCAATAAAATTCTAGCCATTAGGTTTCACTTTTGATGCTAAAATAAAGTTATTTAAATTGTATTGTGCTAATTTTTTGCAAAAAAAAGAGAGACTATAAAAATAGTCTCTCTTTGCAATAAATAAATCTCCAATTACTTATTTATCCAGTTCCCATTAGCATCTGCGTAAACAGTAGCTTTCTGGTCTTTAACTGTGATTTCTAGTTTGTATTCTTGTTTTTCATTGATATAAGCTTTTCCAAGAACTGCACCTGGATGGGCAACTTCTAATGCTTTTTGCACTGCTTCTGGAACTTTTTCTACTTCAATATATCTTTCTTGAACTAATGAAGATTGATTTTTAGTGTCATTTAAAGGAACATTTATTGCATGAGCTGACAAACTTCCTAAAATAATTGCTGCTGATAAGATTAACTTTTTCATAGTATTTATCTTTAAATTATTATTTTCTGTGTTTATTTTTGAATCCATTTTCCGGTTTCATCTGCGAAAAGGTTTCCTGTTTTTTCACCAACTGTAACGTCTAATTTGTATTCCTTTTTTTCATTAATAAATGCTTTATTTAAAATGGCATCAGGAAAAGCAACCTTTAATGCTTCTTTGATCGCTACCGGAACCTCTTCTAATTTAACTTCCTTATATTCTTCCTGAATCGTTATTGTTTTTACAATTTCTGTATTGTTTTGAATAGTTCCTGCATATGTAGATAAACTTCCTAAAACGATTGCTGCTGATAAGATTAATTTTTTCATGATATATATTTTAATTATTAATTTCTATGTTTATTTTTGAATCCATTTTCCAGTTTCATCAGCGAAAAGATTTCCTGTTTTTTCACCAACTGTAACGTCTAATTTGTATTCCTTTTTTTCATTAATAAATGCTTTATTTAAAATAGCATCAGGAAAAGCAACTTTTAATGCTTCTTTGATCGCTACCGGAACCTCTTCTAATTTTACTTCTTTATATTCTTCTTGGATCGTTACTGTTTTTACAATTTCTATCTCGTTTTGAACATTCCCTGCATAAGTTGATAAACTTCCTAAAACGATTGCTGCTGATAAGATTAATTTTTTCATGATATATGTTTTAAATTATTTACTAGTTATATTGTTTAGGTTAATAGAATAATCATACCAAATATAAATAGCTAAGCAACAACACCATAAAAACCTATAATACAGCATTTTAATAATTCCTAGTTTATAACTAAGATGTATAAATTGGGTAAAAGGATTAAGAACTTGGGTAAATTTTACACAAATCAAAACCATTCATCTAAAAAAAGATCAAAAAAAAGACCTTACATTGCTGTAAGGTCTTTATAAATAAAATATATTTTTTATTCTGGATCGTTCATTTTAAACGTATCCATAAATGCAGTTGTGTAATCACCTGCGATATAGCGAGGATCATCCATTAACTGTCTATGAAAAGGAATAGTAGTTTTTATACCTTCTATTACGAATTCATCTAATGCTCTTCTCATTTTACTAATCGCTTCTTCACGAGTTTGGGCTGTTGTAATCAACTTGGCAATCATAGAATCATAATTTGGCGGAATAGTATATCCTGAATACACGTGCGTATCTAAACGTACTCCGTGACCTCCTGGCATATGAAGTGTAGTAATTTTTCCTGGAGAAGGACGGAAATCATTATAGGGATCTTCAGCATTTATTCTGCATTCTATTGCATGTAATTTAGGCAAATAATTCTTCCCTGTAATTGGAACTCCAGCCGCAACCATAATTTGCTCACGGATCAAGTCATAATCTATAACTTGTTCTGTAATTGGATGCTCCACTTGAATACGCGTATTCATCTCCATGAAATAGAAGTTACGGTGTTTATCTACCAAAAATTCTACCGTACCAGCTCCTTCATATTTAATAAATTCTGCTGCTTTTACAGCCGCTGCACCCATTTTTTGACGTAATTCATCCGTCATAAATGGTGAAGGAGTTTCCTCCGTCAATTTTTGATGACGTCTCTGAACAGAACAATCTCTTTCAGAAAGGTGACAGGCTTTACCGTAAGAATCACCTACAACTTGAATTTCTATATGTCTAGGCTCTTCAATTAATTTTTCTAAATACATACCATCATTACCAAAAGCTGCAGCAGACTCTTGACGAGCACTTTCCCAAGCTTTTAATAATTCTTCTTCCTTCCAAACGGCACGCATCCCTTTTCCACCACCTCCAGCAGTTGCTTTTAGCATTACTGGAAAACCAAACTCTTTAGATAATTTTAAAGCTTCCTCATACGATTCTAAAATCCCAACCGAACCAGGAACACAAGGAACACCTGCCTCAATCATAGTAGATTTAGCAGAAGCCTTATCTCCCATTCTATCAATCATTTCTGGAGAAGCTCCAATAAATTTGATGCCGTGTTCTTGACAAATTTTAGAAAACTTTGCATTTTCAGATAGAAAACCGTATCCTGGATGTATTGCATCAGCATTTGTAATTTCAGCAGCCGCAATTATATTTGACATCTTCAAGTAAGATAAATTACTTGGAGGTGGACCAATACAAACTGCTTCGTCAGCAAACTTTACATGTAAACTTTCAGCATCAGCAGTAGAATAAACAGCTACTGTTTTAATACCCATTTCCTTGCAAGTTCTAATGATACGTAATGCAATCTCGCCTCTATTTGCAATTAATATTTTTTTAAACATCTTTTTTTAATTTAAAATTCAAATAATAAATTCCAAACCTCCAACATTGGAATTTGGAAATTTGGAATCTAAAAATGTTATGATGGATCTACTAAGAATAAAGGTTGGTCAAATTCAACTGGTGACATATCATCTACTAAAATTTTAACAATTTTACCAGAAATTTCAGATTCAATTTCGTTGAATAATTTCATTGCTTCAATAACACAAAGAACATCTCCTTGAGCGATTGTTTTACCTACTTCAACAAACATTGGTTTATCTGGAGATGGTTTTCTATAAAAAGTTCCAATAATTGGAGATTTTATAGTGATGTAATGAGAGTTTTCTGCTACTGGCGCTTCTGCTGCTGCTACTGGAGCAACTGCTTGAGGCGCTACTGCTTGCTGAAGTGTTGCTTGAGCTGGCATTTGCTGTACATAAGTAGTCTCTGTTACATTACCTTCTAAGGTTGTTCTAATAGTGATTTTTACATCATCCATCTCTAACTTAACCTCTGCAACTCCTGAATTTGCTACAAACTTAATTAGATTTTGAATTTCTTTTAAATCCATGATTATTTGTTTTTAGTTTAAATTTATTTTTTATCGTAAGCCCATTTTAGATAAATAGAACCCCAAGTGAAACCACCACCGAAGGCAGCAAAAATTAATGTATCTCCTTTTTTAAATACATGTTCGAAATCGCTCAGTACTAATGGTAATGTAGCTGAGGTTGTATTTCCGTATTTCTCAATATTCATTAGCACCTTTGAATCTTCTAGATTCATTCGGTTTGCTGTAGCATCGATAATACGTTTATTAGCTTGATGAGGAATTAACCAGTCAACATTTTCATTAGTTAAATTATTTCTTTTCAGAATCAATTCACTAGAATCTGCCATGTTTGTTACAGCATATTTAAAAACAGTTTTACCGTCTTGAATAATATTGTGTCTGTTCTCTTTTATTGTTTCTAAAGAGGTTGGATTAAGTGAACCACCCGCGTCAATTTTCAAAAAATCTCTACCTATTCCATCACTTCGAAGGTATTCATCTTGCAGTCCTAATCCTTCGTAATTGGGCTCAAACAAAACTGCTCCTGCTCCATCACCAAAAATGATACAAGTTGATCGATCGGTATAATCTACAATAGATGACATTTTATCCGCACCAATTAAAAGTACTTTTTTATATCTTCCAGACTCTATATACGCAGCAGCCGTTGACATACCGAATAAGAAACTAGAACAAGCTGCTTGTAAATCGTAAGCAAAAGCGTTTGTAGCTCCGATTTCAGTAGCTACATAAACTCCTGTTGCAGCAACGGGCATATCTGGTGTTGCAGTTGCCATTATTAGCAAGTCTATTTCAAGCGGATCAATATTAGCTTTGACTAATAAATCTTGAGCTGCTTTTATAGCTAAAAATGAAGTTCCCTTACTATCATCCTTAAGAATTCTTCTTTCTTTTATTCCTGTACGAGAGGTAATCCATTCGTCATTGGTATCCACCATTACTTCGAGCGCTTTGTTAGTAAGTACAAAGTCAGGAACATAGGCTCCAACAGCGGTAATTGCGGCTGTGATTTTATTCATTGTGTGCAATTTATTTCTAGTCAAATGCTGCCATTTGAAAATTTTTAAAAGACTTGAAAATTACAAAAAAAATTCCGTTTTCTATGACTTGAAACTTCATATTTAACAAAAATCATAAAGAACAAAAAAACTCTCACGATGTGAGAGTTCGAATATTATTTGCAAAATGTATTAAGCAACAGCTACAGATTTATCTATAACAACTTGCCCTCTGTAGTACATTTTACCTTCATGCCAGTAAGCTCTGTGATACAAATGCGCCTCTCCAGTGATAGGACATGTAGCGATTTGAGCTACAGTAGCTTTGTAATGTGTTCTTCTCTTATCTCTTCTTGTTTTGGAGATTTTTCTCTTAGGATGTGCCATTTTACTATATTATTTATCCGTTAATAGTTGCTTTAATTTGTCCCAACGTGGGTCTATATTTTCTTCTTCTTTATTCTCTTCTTCTATGCTTACTTCTTTTACGGCCAACTCATTGAGTTTCGTCAAGGCTTCGGTTCTTAAAGTTCCGTCTTTTACGCCAGGATGAACTCTTCTTAAAGGCACTGACAATACAATCATTTCATAAATATATTGCGCAACGTCTATCTCAAATTCTCCATGAGGCAAAATCAATAATTCTTCATTTTCATTGTTAAATTCTTCGCCAAAACGAACAATTAACTTCATCTTGCCTTTTATCGGCAAATCAAAATCTTCACTTGTTAGATCGCAAGGTACATTTACAACTCCTTTATGCTCAAAAGCCAATTCTAACAGCGTACTTTTTTTCTCTAAAACTACGTTTACTTTGATATCTGAATTTTGATATTCATTATAATCAAAGATTTCAAAGAACGCATTATTTATTTGATACTCAAAATGATGTTTTCCTGGCTTTAATCCTATAAAAGGAATTAAATATTCTTTAGTATTCTTCATTTCCACAACATTTTGACCCTAAACTTCGGGAGTGCAAAGATATAAAATTATTGCAAATCTAATAATCTTATTCACTTTTTTTTGTTCACAACTACTTTTCTTTTGTTTTTAGTGGTTTTTGACTGATTTCGGCATACTGATTTCTGGAATTATAAATATCCAATGCCAGATATACCGCTTCTTTAAAGGAGTTATAGTCCGCAATTCCTTTCCCAGCAATATCATAAGCAGTACCATGATCTGGCGAAGTTCTAATTTTATTTAAACCAGCTGTGTAATTTACGCCATTACCAAACGACAATGTCTTAAAAGGAATCAATCCTTGATCATGATACGTAGCTATAACAGCATCGTATTTCTCATATTGATTGCTACCAAAAAAACCATCCGCCGCAAAAGGACCGAAAACCAAAGTTCCTTTATCAAATAATTTTTTCAAAGCAGGCTTTATAATTAAATCGTCTTCTGTTCCGATAACCCCGCCATCTCCACAATGAGGATTTAAACCTAAAACGGCAATTTTTGGCTTGTTGATACTAAAATCTTGTATTAATGACAACTTAACCGTTTCAATTTTTTTTCTAATTAATTCTTCTGTAAGATGCGAAGCCACCTCGTTTAAAGGAATGTGATCGGTTAATAATCCAACTCTTAGATTATCTTGAACCATCAACATCAGCGCATTTCCCTCTAATTCTTGATCTAAATAATCAGTATGTCCTGGAAACTTAAACTCATCAGACTGCACATTATATTTATTTATTGGTGCTGTAACCAAAACGTCTACAAGTCCTTCTTTTAAAGCTTTGGTTGCTGCTACAAACGACTTTATAGCATATTCTCCTGCTTTTGGGTCATTTTCCCCTAGCTTTAAGTCTACGCCTTCTCTCCAAAGATTAAGGACATTAATTTTACCAACAACAATCTGATCTAATTTATCAATTCCATGCAATAAAGAGGTCGATTGAAACCCTTTTTTAACAAACGACAATAGCTTTACATTCGCAAATATCACCGGAGTACACAACTCTAACATACGAGTATCCTCAAATGTTTTTAAAACTACCTCGCTTCCAATACCGTTTAAATCCCCGATAGAAATTCCTACGATTATATTTTCTGCTTTTTTCATCATGACATACCGTTATTTATTGCTAATTTTGAAGTGCAAATTTAGTAAAATAAAACAAGAAATGTTTACAGGAATTATAGAAACGCTTGGCACTATCCAAGAAATAAAAAAAGAGAACACCAACGTACACATCACAATGGATTCCTCAATTACAAGCGAACTTCAGATTGATCAAAGTGTTGCTCATAACGGAATTTGCCTTACTGTTGTAGCCATAAAAAACAACTCCTACACCGTAACTGCAATTGATGAGACAATAAAAAAAACAAACTTAGGTTCTTGGAAAGTTGGCGACAGCGTGAATCTTGAGAGAGCCATGAAACTAGGCGACCGACTTGACGGACATATAGTTCAAGGGCATGTGGACCAAATAGGCACCTGCATACTAGCAGAAGAAACTAATGGAAGTTGGCTTTATAGTTTTGAATACGACGAAACACTTAATAACATTACCATTGAGAAAGGCTCAATTACTGTAAATGGCGTTAGCTTAACAGTGGTAAATTCTAAGAAAAACGAATTTAGTGTCGCGATAATTCCTTACACACACGAGCACACAAACTTTAAATCCTTCGAAGTAGGCACCAAAATAAATTTAGAATTCGATGTAATCGGAAAATATGTAAGTCGATTATACAGTAATAAATAGAAACATAATATTTTTTTTAAAACAAAAACTCCAATTTAAATTGGAGTTTTTGTTTTAAATTTACTTTCATATACAATATAAGCTCCAAAGAGTAACGCGATTACAAGTAATATATAAATATTATCATCAATAGGAAATCCACGTGGCGGAGGCGGTGGAGGTAAAGCCCTAGGTGATCCCATAGGTGGTGATGGCGGCGTTTCAGCAACCATACTCATAATCCCCATAAAGAATACCAGTAAACTTCCTGTGATTTTTTTAGTGATTTTCATGACTTGTAAATAACAAAATACTCTTTTTACAAGAAGATTTTAATTAAAATTAATTCACTACAAATTAAGCGTTTACTTTTAACAAAAAAAAACAATAATTACAAAAATACTCTTTACAACCATTTGCGAATCTAATAAGCGCAAATAAAAAGCCCTTACATTGCTGTAAGGGCTTGATTTTAAACTGTGGTCCCACCTGGGCTCGAACCAGGGACCACCTGATTATGAGTCAGGTGCTCTAACCAGCTGAGCTATAGGACCGGTTTAGAGTTTGCAATATTACTACTATTTTTGATTTGTTACAACTTTTTTTTAATTAGATTTTAATAAAATTCACTAATTAAAAACTTCTAAATTCAAACTAACTGAATGCTAGAAGAATACTCACAAATCTAAAAACAGATTTATTTTATTTCTTGACACAATTCAATTAACACTCCATTTGTACTTTTAGGATGCAAGAAGGCAACCAGCTTATTATCCGCTCCTTTTTTAGGAACTTCATTCAGTACAATAAATCCTTCTCCTTTCAACCGATTGATTTCTGAAACTATATCTTCAACATCGAAAGCGATGTGATGGATTCCCTCTCCTTTTTTCTCTAAAAACTTAGCAATGGGACTTTCTGGACTAGTAGCCGCCAAAAGCTCAATTTTATTGGGACCATTCATAAAGAAAGATGTAGTTACTCCCTCGCTTTGTACTTCTTCAAATTTATAGGCTGGAACGCCAAAAAGTTTTTCGAAAACTAAATTCGATACTTCTAAATCCTTAACAGCGATACCAATGTGTTCTATTTTTCTCATTTTTTATATATTGAATAGATTGTA
This sequence comes from Flavobacterium pygoscelis, assembly GCF_023162025.1. NCBI lineage: Bacteria > Pseudomonadati > Bacteroidota > Flavobacteriia > Flavobacteriales > Flavobacteriaceae > Flavobacterium > Flavobacterium pygoscelis. The sequence continues at coordinate 381,952 of NZ_JALNUB010000005.1, forward strand.
GCGCAGTACGAAAGAAATTTACTTATTACTACTACGCCTATTTATTAATGTAAAAATAAACATTAAATACAAAAAAACAGCGCTCTTAAAAAAGGAAGCTAAACTAAATCCTTCATAATAATTTTATAAAAACTGGAATCACATTAATTATAATTGTTATTTTGTAGATTCTAATTTGATTTGATATGTTGAAAAACAATTTAAAATACGTCTCTTTATTATTCCTTTTCATAGTTATTGGCTGTGCCAAAAGAGGCTCTATCACTGGAGGCTTAAAAGACACCATTGCTCCTGTCTTAAAAATGAGTTTTCCAGAAAACTTTAACACCAACTTCAAAGGAGATCAAATTAAGTTAGTATTTGATGAAAATATTAAATTAAAAAATTTAAACAAACAACTAATTATTTCACCTCCAATGAAAAACGAGCCGTTGATTCTTCCAACTACGGCAAGTAAATATATTACTATAAAAATAAAAGACACCTTACAACCCAATACGACTTATAGTTTTAATTTTGGACAAAGTATCGCTGATAACAACGAAGGGAATCCATTAAACCAATTCAAATATGTCTTCTCTACAGGCGCTTATGTTGATTCCTTAAGCCTTGGCGGAAAGATCAAAAGTGCCTATGACAAAGAAATAGAACCATTTGTATCGGTAATGCTTTACGAAGTTAACGATACTTTTAAAGATTCTGTTGTTTACAAAGAAACTCCAAGATATGTAACCAATACATTAGATAGCCTAAAAACCTTTCGCTTAGAAAATTTAAAGTCTGGAAAATACCTTCTTGTGGCAATGAAAGACGTAAACAACAATAACAAATACAATCCAAAAACAGATAAAATTGGTTTTTATAAGCAATACATCACAGTTCCAAATGATACCCTATACGAATTAGAGTTATTCAAAGAAGCCTTGCCTTTTAAAGCTTTTAAACCCACACAAGCATCTGGAAACAGACTTATCATGGGTTATGAAGGGAATATGATTTTAGCGAATACCAGACCAAAGTTAATTTTGAAAAACAACAACGAAATTCTAACAACAGTTGTTACTCAATTTCCTAAAAAAGATTCTCTTCAAATATGGTTTAAACCTCTAAAAGTAGATTCCTTAGCCTTATCGGTTAGCAAAGAAAAATATACAACTGACTTTAAATTTAAAATTAAAGATCAAAAAAAAGATACCTTAAGCATTACACCTGCCTATACCGGAATATTGCATTTTAGAAATCGATTTACGCTAGAAACCGCCACGCCAATAGTGAAATTTGACAAATCAAAAATAAAATTGATTAACAAAGACACTGTTGCTGTTGCTTTTACAACTCAATATGACGAATTCAATCAAAAAATATTTTTTGACTTTAAAAAAGAACCATCAGAAAAATATACATTCTCAATTTTACCCGGTGGTTTAACTGATTTTTTTGACAAAACGAACGACACTTTATCCTATAAAGTAAATACTCAAAACGCTTCTGATTATGGGAATCTCAAAATAAAACTGGAGAATGTCAAACAATTCCCTGTAATCATAGAACTAACTAATGCTAAAGGAGAAGTTTTAGCCTCAGAATATACGGAAAGCAATACAACAATAGATTTTAATCTTTTAGAACCTACACAATTCACATTGAGAGCTATTTATGACGATAACAAAAATAAAATTTACGATTCAGGAAACTATCTAGAGAAACGTTATTCTGAAGAAGTAATTTATTTTTCAAAGGAAATTGACGTTAGAGCCAATTGGGATGTTGAGCAAGTTTTTGATTTGAGTATACCTTATTCACCAGAAGTAAAAAAGAAAACAGACAATAAGAAAAAGTAGAACTTTAGTTTTTAAGTTCAAAAACATCTCTGTCATTTAGAAATGAAAACTTTTTACGCATTTCAATCAACTTTGTTTTATCCAATTTTACACTAAAAGCAACTTCCTCTTCTTGTGGAACTACTACGTAATCTCCTAAGTAATCCAACACTTGAGAATGACCAATATAATTATGTCCACTCGCATCTTCACCTGTTCTGTTGACTCCAACTACATAACTTACGTTTTCAATTGCTCGTGCTTTCAATAAAGCATCCCAAGCAGATATTCTAACTTTTGGCCAACTTGCTACATAAATCAGTAAATCATACTCTTCCACATTTCTAGAAAAAACAGGAAAACGCAAATCATAACAAACCAGAGGACATATTTTCCAACCTAGATATTCAACAATTAATTTTTGAGTTCCAGCGGTATACACCTTTTCTTCGCCAGCAAGCGTAAACAAATGTCTTTTATCATAATGCTGTATTTCACCCAAAGGAAATACAAATAGCATTCTATTATAAAAATTACCTTTTTCCTCGACAATAATACTTCCCGTTATAGCGCTATTTCTGGCTTTCGCCAAAGATTGCATCCACAAAACCGTTTCGCCTTGCATAGTCTCCGAAATAGCACTAGGATTCATTGTAAATCCGGTTGTAAACATTTCCGGAAGCACAATAAGATCGACATTTTCAGAGATAGCATTAATTCTCTCTTCGAAATAATCGCGATTTAATTTTGGATTTTCCCAAACCAAAGGAGCTTGAATTAGTACAACTTGCATCTTTTTATTTTTTCATAAAATTAAGCATAATAACAGTACTTTATGTTCCTTATATTAGCAAAAAAAAGACATGAAAAAGACACTCGTTTTATGCACAATACTATTCTCTATTTTTGCATTTAGCCAAGAGAAATCAGGAGCAAAACAATTTTGGAAAAATTTACAACAACAATGTGGAAAATCTTTTGAAGGCCAAGTAACAGAAGGAACTGACAACGATGCTTTTCGTAATAAAAAACTAGTGATGCACGTTCGTAATTGCGATAAAAACACAATTCGAATTCCATTTTTTGTAGCAGATGATAAAAGCAGAACTTGGGTGTTAACGTATAAAAACGACCGAATCGAACTCAAACACGATCACCGTCATGAAGATGGATCCGAAGATAAAATTACCCAATATGGCGGAACAACAACTAATTCTGGTTCATCAACACTCCAGTTTTTTCCGGCAGATCAAAAAACGTGTGATTTACTTCCAAATTCAGCTGCTAATGTTTGGTGGATTACTTTAGACGAAACTTCATTTACTTATAATTTAAGAAGAATTGGGTCTGATCGACTTTTTACGGTAAAATTCGATTTAACAAAAACAGTTCCAACTCCTTCGGCACCTTGGGGATGGAAAGACTAAAGATATCTGAATAAATTAAATAAAAAAAACGCATTCAAATAAATGAATGCGTTTTTTATAATGTAAATTCTCTGCATGTTCTCGACTACGCTCGAACTGACAAAGAATATATGGAAAATTATCCTTTCAAACTTGCTGATAAATATTCTCTGTTCATACGAGCAATATTTTCTAAAGAAATTCCTTTTGGACATTCTACTTCACAAGCTCCTGTATTAGTACAGTTACCAAAACCTTCAGTATCCATTTGTGCTACCATGTTTAACACACGATCCGTAGCTTCAAGTCTACCTTGTGGCAAAAGTGCATACTGAGAAACTTTAGCTGCAACAAATAACATTGCAGATGAGTTTTTACAAGTAGCGACACAAGCTCCGCAACCAATACAAGCAGCCGCATCAAATGCATTATCAGCATCTTCCTTTTTAATTGGAATTGCATTTGCATCGATGGTATTCCCTGAAGTGTTTACCGATATAAATCCACCAGCGTGCTGAATTCTATCAAAAGCACTTCTGTTTACTACTAAATCTTTGATTACTGGAAATGCAGCTGCACGGAAAGGCTCGATTGTAATCGTATCACCATCCTTAAACATACGCATGTGTAACTGACAAGTCGTTACTCCTCTATCTGGTCCGTGTGCTTCACCATTGATGTACAAAGAACACATTCCGCAAATTCCTTCGCGACAATCGTGGTCAAATGCAACTGGTTCGCCACCTTTACTCATTAAATCTTGATTGAAAACATCAAGCATTTCAAGGAATGACATGTCTGGCTCAATTCCGTCGATTTGATAATCGACCATTGCTCCTTTATCTTGGGCGTTTTTTTGACGCCATATTTTTAATGTAAGTTTCATACTTTTATTAGTTTGAAAGTCAGAAAGCCGAATTTCAAAAGCGCTATATTTCAGGCCTTTGAACTTTAGACTTGGGACTAATTTCTATTTATAATTTCTCTGAACTAGTTTCACGTTATCAAACACTAATGGCTCTTTGTGTAAAACAGCATCACTAGGTTTTCCTGTGTATTCCCAAGCTGCTACATACGCGAAATTTTCATCATCACGTTGCGCTTCACCCTCTGGAGTTTGATATTCTTCACGGAAGTGACCCCCACAAGATTCATTACGATGTAATGCATCCTTAGCGAACAATTCTCCTAATTCTAAGAAATCGGCAACACGAGTCGCTTTTTCTAATTCTTGATTAAAACCATTAGCAACACCAGGGATTTTTACGTCTTTGTAAAATTCTTCACGTAAAGCTGCAATTTCTGCGATCGCTTCATTTAATCCTTTTTCGTTACGTGCCATTCCAACTTTATCCCACATAATTTTTCCTAATTTTCTATGAAAATAGTCAACAGAATGTGTTCCGTTAGTGTTCATGAATCTTTCGATTTGGTCTTTCACATTTTTCTCTGCTGCTGCAAATTCAGGAGTATCAGTAGAGATTGGTCCCATTTTAATATCAGGAGATAAATAATCACCTATTGTGTAAGGCAATACAAAATAACCATCAGCTAAACCTTGCATCAAAGCAGAAGCTCCTAATCTGTTAGCTCCGTGATCAGAGAAGTTAGATTCTCCAATAGAGAAACAACCTGGAATTGTAGTTTGTAAATTATAATCAACCCAAGTACCACCCATTGTGTAGTGAACTGCTGGATATATCATCATTGGAGTTTTATACGGATCCTCATCAACGATTTTATAATACATTTGGAACAAGTTACCATATTTGTTAGAAACTACTTCAGTTCCTAATTTAATGATTAACTCTTTATCGTTAGCATCTAAATGGTGAATTAAAACTTGTTCTTTTCCGTAACGTTGAATTGCCGCAGCAAAATCAAGATAAACGGCTTCACCAGTTTTATTTACTCCATAACCAGCATCACAACGCTCTTTTGCTGCACGAGAAGCAACATCACGTGGTACTAAATTTCCAAAAGCTGGATATCTTCTTTCCAAGTAATAATCTCTTTCTGCTTCCGTTAAATCTGTTGGTTTCTTTTTTCCTTCACGAATAGCTTGCGCATCTTCTAATTTTGCAGGAACCCAAATACGACCGTCATTACGCAATGATTCTGACATCAAAGTCAATTTCGATTGGTGATCTCCAGAAACTGGAATACAAGTTGGGTGAATTTGTGTGTAGCAAGGATTGGCGAAGAATGCTCCTTTTTTGTGAATTTTCCAAGCTGCAGTAGCATTAGATCCCATTGCATTTGTAGAAAGGAAAAATACATTTCCATATCCACCAGAAGCAATTACTACAGCGTGTGCTGAATGTCTTTCGATTTCACCAGTAACCAAGTTACGAGCAATAATACCTCTTGCTTTTCCGTTTACGATTACTAAATCTAGCATTTCGTGACGGTTGTACATTTTTATTTTTCCACGACCTATTTGACGGTTCATTGCAGAATAAGCACCTAATAAAAGTTGTTGACCTGTTTGACCTCTAGCATAAAAAGTTCTAGAAACCAACGCTCCACCAAAAGAACGGTTGTCTAACAATCCACCATATTCACGTGCCAATGGAACTCCTTGAGCCACACATTGGTCGATAATATTAGTAGAAACTTCAGCTAAACGGTGTACGTTAGCCTCACGAGCGCGGTAATCTCCCCCTTTTACAGTATCGTAAAACAATCTAAAAGTTGAATCTCCGTCTCCTTGGTAATTTTTTGCAGCGTTGATACCACCTTGTGCAGCAATTGAGTGCGCACGACGAGGTGAATCCTGAAAACAAAACGCTTTTACGTTATATCCTAACTCTGCTAATGTTGCAGCCGCTGAACCTCCAGCTAATCCTGTACCAACAATAATAACATCTAGGTTACGTTTGTTAGCAGGGTTAACTAAATTAATATGATCTTTATAATTTGTCCATTTGTCCGCAATTGGACCATTTGGAATTTTTGAATCTAATGCCATTATAATTGAATATTAATGATTGAAATGATGAAATAATGCAATAAAAATAAATCCGAAAGGAACTACTATCGCGAAAACATATCCTAATTTATGTAATGAACGGGAATACTTATTGTTGAAACCCACTGATTGCATTGAAGAATTGAAACCGTGCCACAAGTGTAATGACAATAAAAGGAAAGATACACAGTACAAAGCAGTACGAACCGGACTTTCAAATTTCGCCACTAATTCGTGGAAATATCTTGTCTCGTTTAATGGATTAACATCAACATACTTGTAAACCATTTCCGGAAACCAAAAATCATAAAAGTGAACTCCTAAAAATGCAAAAATCACCAATCCAGTGATAATCATATTTCTTGAAGACCAAGAAGAATTAGCCGCTCCGTTGTTTTTAGCATACGCAATTGGTCTTGCACTTCTATTTTTAAGCTCTAGAACAATACCCATTATAAAGTGAAAAATCACTCCAAGAATTAATATTGGCTGAATAACATATTGAACCAACGGATTGTTTCCCATGAAATGAGAAATAGAATTAAAAGTAGACGAACTAAAAACCGACGTCATGTTAATGAAGAAATGCTGTGCTAGAAACAACATCAAAAAGATTCCTGAAAGCGCCATTGCTACTTTTTTAGCTATTGACGACTTCAATAATGCAGATTTTGCCATAATATTAGAATAATTTGTTTTAAAAAATATTACAAAAATAAACCAATTAGACAGTACCTACAACCTTTTAAATGTTATTTATAATGAATTTAAAGTGTTTTATCTAAAATTCCGAGAATTCCTTAAATAGCAAGGCTGTTTTGAAAAAATACTTCAAAATAGTTAAACAAAAAAGCTATGAAAATTCTTTCCAACTTTGAAAGTATATTTTAAAAAAAAGCAATAAAAACAACTTAAAAATAACAATTCTATAATTAAAATCATATAAAATTTTTAAAGTCATAAAAAAAATCTATAATGCCAGATTTGTAGTAACAAAGCAACGCGATTATTCTCTTTTTTATTTAATTTCAAAATCGATTATAGAATATAAAAAGAACAATGAAAAACTATTTTTTTTAAATTAAAACATACCAATTTTCACAATTAAAAAAACTTAAAAATTGATTATAAAAAATCCTTGTTAAAAAAACGAGTTGAATTTTTATGCTAATAATTAGCAAAAAAAGAGATGCATTGTCTTTAATTGAAGTTTAAAAATATTTTAAATTAACTATATTTTGCAACATATTGTTGCACAATAGAATCCGTATTTTCATTTCTTATTTTCTGCTCTAATTGAATGGGAGGAGAAGCTCTTTCTAAACAATTCTTAACTGCACAAGTTTCGCAAGTAACTCCAACAACTTGCTTGGCTAAAGCATCGTCTTCCATGAATTTAAATTTTTTCTTAACCGCAGGAGTGATCAAAATTCCAACAGAAATACTTCGAATACAATCTTCTTTAAAAGGATCCGGCGTGGCAGATGAGAAAACTAAATATTCATTCTTACTATTATCATAACTAGATATTTGGGCATCAAAAAAATGACTCTTTTTCTGCGCTAAAGATTCTTCAATAGTACGAATAGAAACCCATCTTCGGCAATAATGCTCATTCATTTCATTTGCATGAGGCTCTTGCTGATTGGTAATGTGTAGTTCTTTTTTTATTTGATATGTATCGGTTCCAATTTTGTGAGACATCCTTAGAAAAAAGAGATTTTTTAATTGAAAATCCTTAGGCAAAATATTCGTTAATCTTTGATAAAAAGATTCTGGAGACACATTAAAACCACTCATTAAAGCAATCATTTCCTGTGGCTTCGGATTTTTTTTGGCCAAAAATAAATTTAATTCATCGATCAGTTTTTGTCTTTGTATCAGCAATGCTCCCGCAAAATAAGAGGCATAAAAATTATTTAAAACCTGATCAAAATTATCAAATTTAATCCAGCTAAAAGTGTACAATCGCTCCGTAATTTCAAGAAAATTGTACGCAATTTCCTTGGCTAATATAAATGCTTTTTGAGGTTGATCGATACCTTCTGAAAGCAACAAAGTTTTGCTCTTAGGCACAAATATTGATCTTAAATCTCCTAATTCATTTTGCTCAGAAAAAACCAATTCTTTTATAGTATACCCATATTCTTCTGTAAGTATGGCTGCTAGTTCATCAATAGAAATTGTAGTTTCGATATTTACATGAAAAGCTTTAGAAAAATCTAATACTTTTTGCTCTAAATCTTCAAAATAATTATTGTGTGCTTCTTGATACGATCGCAACGCTGCCAAAAAAAAGCTTTCTCTTGTGAGGTTATAATGCTGTGCAATTTCGATAATCGTACTGATAAACGCATTCACTTTTGCAGGAGCATTTGCAATGATATCGATCAAATCATTTTCTTGAATACCAAAAACTTCTAATGGAATCTCTTTTAAAATACCCGATTTCAAAATTTCTCCAATAGGCGCAAGATTGTTATCTAATTTTAATGAAACCATGTGGTCATAGGAAACTTCTAATTTTTCAGCCAAAAGAACAATCTTATCTGTTTTAGGATACTTTTTGCCTTTTTCAATTTCGTTTAAATACGATTTTGACAAATCTGTAATCTTGGCCAAACCAAACAAAGATAAATTCTTATTGGTACGCGCTTGTTTGAGTTTTAACCCAAAAATCAGTTTAATATAATCCTTTTCAATGTTCATATTTCAAAGATAGAAAAATTAAATTCTTACGCAAAAAAAATATTTTTCAATTTTAGCGTACGTTCGCTTGTTTTATAAAAAACTTTTTGTAGTATTGCAATGTTCAAGAATGAAATATTCTCAAACAAAAATCATAAGTGTTAAATTAAAAGCGTTTAAAAATGGATTTAAAAGAAGTATATTCTGAAAATTTGTTAAATTTCTCAAAAGAAACTACCGAATACTATCCGGAGATCTTAACTGGCGAAGCAATGACTTTTTTGTCTTTACTTCATGAAAAATTCAATAAAAAAAGACTTGAACTTTTATCGGAGAGAGAAAAGCAACAAGCCTTGTTTGATAAAGGTGTGTTACCTCACTTCCCTGTTGAAACGAAAAGTATTAGAGAAGGAAATTGGGAAGCAGCTCAGACTCCAAATGATTTAATGGATCGAAGAGTTGAAATAACAGGACCCGTAGACCGAAAAATGGTGATCAACGCCTTAAATTCTGGCGCTAGAACTTTTATGGCAGATTTTGAAGACAGCACTTCACCCACGTGGAGCAATCTGATGAACGGCCAACAAAACTTAAAAGACGCAGTCAATAAAACAATCACTTTAGAAGACAAGCTAAAAAATAAAAAATACACTTTAAACGAAAAAACTGCAGTTTTAATAGTGCGACCAAGAGGTTTACATTTATCTGAAAAGCATATTTTGATAAATCAAGAACAAGCCTCTGGATCTTTGATCGATTTTGGACTTTACGCATTTCATAATCACAAACAACTTATAGAAAACGGAACGGCTCCTTATTTTTATATTCCAAAATTGGAACATTATCTAGAAGCAAGATGGTGGAACGAAGTTTTTGAATTTACGCAAGATTATTTAGGAGTAAAAAAAGGGACTTTTAAAACTACCGTTTTAATCGAAACGATTACTGCCAGTTTTCAATTGGATGAAATCATCTATGAATTAAGAGATCATATTGTGGGACTGAATTGCGGACGTTGGGATTATATTTTTTCCTATATCAAGAAATTACGAAAAAACCCTGCATTTATAGTTCCAAATAGAGATCAGGTGACAATGGCAGCTCCTTTTATGAGTGCTTATTCGCAATTGGTAATTCAGAGATGCCACAAGCGCAACATCCATGCAATAGGCGGAATGGCTGCACAAATTCCGATTAAAAACAACGAAGAAGCTAACAAAATTGCTTTTGATAAAGTAATTGCTGATAAAGAAAGAGAAGTGAAAAATGGTCATGATGGCACTTGGGTGGCTCATCCAGATTTAGTTCCGTTAGCCATGAAAGTTTTTGACAACTACATGCCAACAAAGAATCAAATTCACATCAAGAGAGCGGATTTAAACATTACAGAAAGCGATTTACTTGAAACTCCAAAAGGAACTATTACTGAAGAAGGAGTTCGAAAAAACATTAGTATATCTGTTTTATACATGGCCTCTTGGCTTAACGGACAAGGCGCTGCTGCATTACACCATTTAATGGAAGATGCTGCTACTGCCGAGATATCGAGATCACAGTTGTGGCAATGGCTTCAAAACAAAGTGGTTTTAGACAATCAAAAAGTACTCTGCGAAAAATACTATCATCGTTTGGCGATGGAGGAATTTGAAAAAATTAGAGAATTAGTGGGTGACGAAAATCACGATAAACAAAAATACAGATTAGCAGAGCAATTACTAGACATCTTGGTCGTAAACGATAAATTCATCGAGTTTCTGACTATTCCAGGATATAAATATCTATAAAACATACTAAAAACTATTAACACACAACCAAAAAAATACAAACATGAAAACTACAGAAACAAGAATACAAGAATTAGTTACTGATTGGCTTACAAACCCAAGATGGGAAGGAATTCAGCGCCCTTACACTGCTGAAGAAGTAGTAAAATTACAAGGATCTTACCAAATAGAACATAGTGTGGCCAGAATTGGAGCAAACAATCTTTGGAATAAATTAAATGCCCAAGACTTTGTAGCTGGTCTTGGTGCGCTAACAGGAAACCAAGCCATTCAGGAAGTAGAAGCCGGACTTGACGCCATATACTTGAGTGGTTGGCAAGTTGCAGCTGATGCCAATGTAGCTGGGGAAATGTATCCTGATCAATCCTTATATCCTGCTAATAGTGTTCCCTTAGTAGTAAAAAGAATAAACAATGCATTGTTGCGAGCTGACCAAATACAAGTGGTAAATGGAACTGCGGATAAAAAAGAATATTTAGTTCCAATAGTTGCAGATGCCGAAGCTGGTTTTGGTGGAAATTTAAATGCTTTTGAATTAATGAAAGCCATGATTGAGGCTGGTGCTGCTGGAGTTCATTTTGAAGATCAATTGAGTTCTGCAAAAAAATGCGGTCATTTAGGCGGAAAAGTATTAGTACCTACACAAGAAGCAATCAACAAACTCATAGCTGCCCGTTTAGCAGCAGATGTTATGGGAACACCAACAATTGTCGTAGCAAGAACAGATGCAGATGCAGCCAATTTACTTACGAGTGACATTGATCCTAGAGATGCAAAATTCATTACAGGAGAAAAAACTGGAGAAGGATTTTTCTATGTAAATTGTGGCGTAGAACAAGGCATTGACAGAGGATTAAGTTACGCTCCTTATGCTGATTTAATTTGGATGGAAACTAGCAATCCTGATTTAGATTATGCTAGAAAATTTGCTGAAGGAATTCATGCTAAATTTCCAGGAAAAATGTTAGCATACAATTGTTCTCCTTCTTTCAACTGGGCTGCAAAATTATCAGTGGCTGAAATGGAAACTTTTAGGGAAGATCTTGCTGCAATGGGTTATAAATTTCAGTTTATTACATTAGCAGGTTTCCACGCCTTGAATACAAGTATGTTTGAACTATCAAAAGCGTATAAAGAAAGAGGAATGGCCGGTTATTCTGAATTGCAAGAGCGCGAATTTGCTTTGCAGCAACACGGTTTTAAAGCAGTAAAACACCAAGGGTTTGTAGGAACTTCCTATTTTGATGCCGTGCAAAACACTGTAACTATAGGAAAATCATCTACTACTGCAATGAAAGATTCAACTGAAGCCGCACAGTTTTAATAGTATTATTCAACAAAGACAGCACAGACTATAAATAAATATAGGATCTATACAAAGCATATCATTTAAAATTTAATTTTAAAATGATATGCTTTGTCTTTTGTATTAAATTTTACCAAATGCATAACTTAAAACGATATAAACTTAGTATTTTTGAGTAATTAAAAGTTTAAAACGAATTGTTATGAAATACCATCAAATTGATCGCAGTTTATTCATAAAAAATCGCGCAAAATTCATGGCTCAAATGAAGCCAAAAAGTGTTGCGATTTTCAACTCAAACGATATATATCCCGTTTCTGCTGATAGTACTTTACCCTTTGCACAACACCGAGACATTTTTTATCTAAGTGGTGTAGATCAAGAAGAAAGCATCTTATTACTTTTTCCAGATGCTCCTTATGAGCACCAAAGAGAAATTTTATTCCTAAAAGAAACAAGCGAACTTATTGCGATTTGGGAAGGCGAAAAACTCACAAAAGAACGCGCCTTTGAAATTTCTGGAATTAGAACCGTTTATTGGTTACAAGATTTCGAAAAGATTTTATTCGAAATGATGACACATTCTGATACTATTTATATCAATACCAATGAGCATTACCGTGCCACTGTAGAAACAGAAACTCGTGAAGCTCGTTTTGTAAAATGGTGGAAAGAGAAATATCCAGCACATACAGTCGCAAAAAGTAACCCAATATTACAGCGTTTGCGTTCTGTAAAAGAAACAGAAGAGCTCGATTTAATTCAAAATGCATGTAATATTACCGAGCTAGGTTTTAGAAGATTACTTTCTTTTGTTAAACCTAACGTAACCGAATATGAAATTGAAGCCGAACTGATTCATGAATTTGTTCGAAATCGTTCTAAAGGATTTGCTTACACGCCAATTATTGCTTCTGGAAATAATGCGAACGTTTTACATTATATTGAAAACAACCAACAGTGTAAAGCGGGAGATTTAATATTACTGGATGTTGCGGCAGAATATGCTAATTATTCTAGTGACATGACCCGAACAATTCCAGTATCAGGAAAATATTCAAACAGACAAAAAGACGTTTACAACGCCGTTTTACGAGTGAAAAATGAAGCTACAAAAATGCTTACTCCGGGAACATTATGGAAACAATACCATATTGAAGTAGGGAAAATCATGACTTCAGAATTACTAGGTTTGGGCTTAATTGACAAAGCTGATGTTCAAAACGAAAATCCAGACTGGCCAGCGTACAAGAAATATTTCATGCACGGAACTTCACACCACATGGGCTTAGACACGCACGATTACGGAATCCTGACTGAACCAATGCAAGCCAATATGGTCTTTACTGTTGAGCCAGGAATATATATCCCTGCTGAAGGTTTCGGAATTAGATTAGAAGACAATTTAATCGTTCAAGAAAGTGGCGAACCCTTCAATATGATGCGTAACATTCCTATCGAAATCCAAGAAATTGAGGAATTAATGAATTCTTAACACTCTTTAATTATAGAGCACAAATCGGTTTGCAGCAATGTAAACCGATTTTTTTTGGGCGCAACCCAACTTCCGTAAACTACAGTTGGGTCGGGCTATTCACTACAAGTCCTCGCAACGCATAAAAATGCGAAGCTGTGGGCTTTTCGTTGCTATCCCTTGCGCAGTTTACGAGAAAACATCAATTTCAATGTCCCAAATCTAAAAAAATTTCTAAAACTGTAACTTTACCTATCTATTTTAGACCTATTTAACAAACCTATTATTTTAGTTTTTTTGTAATAATTTTAAAAATGAACTTCGCAAGTAATAATTTGAGTTCAAACATTTGTTAATTATCGAGGTTACAAAGACTTTGTTTACTTTTAATTATCAAAACAATAACATTATGTCTGTGCGGTAAATGAATCACACAAAAATATTGTTAGAACTAAAAAAGAAATAATAAACTTAAAATATATAATTATGCAAGCACACGAAATAGATTATCACATATATGGCGAGGAAATGCAATATGTAGAAATAGAACTAGATCCACAAGAAATAGTAATTGCCGAAGCGGGCAGTTTTATGATGATGGACAATAATATCCAGATGCAAACTATATTTGGCGATGGATCGGCACAACAAAATACTTTGTTTGACAAATTATTAAGTGCTGGAAAACGAGTATTAACTGGCGAAAGTCTGTTTATGACCGCCTTCATCAATCAGAATAATACAAAAAGCAAAGTTTCATTTGCTGCTCCTTATCCCGGAAAAATTATCCCAATAGACTTAACACATTTTGGAGGAAAATTTATTTGTCAGAAAGACTCTTTCCTTTGTGCTGCAAAAGGAGTTGCAATCGGAATCGAATTTTCTAAAAAATTGGGTCGTGGCTTATTTGGTGGCGAAGGTTTTATCATGCAAAAAATAGAAGGCGACGGAATGGCGTTTGTGCATTCTGGAGGAACATTAGCCAAAAAAGAATTAGCAGTTGGTGAAATCCTAAAAGTAGACACTGGTTGTATTGTAGGATTCACGAAAGATGTCGATTATGATATTGAATTTATAGGCGGAATCAAGAATTCTATTTTTGGTGGCGAAGGATTATTCTATGCCACACTTCGTGGGCCAGGAACAGTATATATCCAATCTTTACCTTTTAGCAGACTAGCCGATAGAATAATTGCATCGGCACCCAGAGCTGGCGGAAAAAGTCGTGAAGAAGGCAGTTTATTAGGCGGATTGGGTAATTTATTAGATGGCGATAATCGGTTTTAAAATTTTAAATGGCTTTCAGAAATGAGAGCCATATTATTTATATCGTAGCAGTTGAATTTGCGGTAATGGTTGGCATAGCGTTTTATTAACTATTTTTTCTCTCATCAACTTCTTTTTATTAAAATGTCTAGATATATTTTGAATAATCTCAGTATAATTATCTGTGCCGTCTTCTCTTTCATGATAAAATACCTTTATAGATCGACAATTATCATGCTCAAAAACTGTATTCAGTAAAGTTCTGTCAGACAAGCCACAAGAATGACCCATGATATAAATTTGAAATTTATCATTTTCAATAAAATCTAATAGACTTTTATAATTAGAATTTTGAAGATATAAAAATGATTTAAAATTCCTCAAATATTCATTATCATTTATATTTTCAATTATTTTATAATCCTCATCCATTTCGTCTCCAAAACCGAAATTAATTTTATTTTCATCTTTATTACCTATTATTCCATGAATAAAATTAACTTCTATTTCATCCGCCGTATTATTACTATATCTAATTGGAGTACGAGAATAATTGAAATTTAATATTTGAACACGACTTTGATTTTTACCAATTCCCTTCGATTCGTTAAGCTGACCCTCAATTTCTTTATGATCTTTTTCATGAAACTCATTTAATAAATCTAGTTTATTTGAAAACATGCCTACTGGAGTAATTAATTTTTGAAATTTAGAAGATTCAGTTCTTGAGAACGACGACATTTGTAAATCGAAAACATTCAATACTCTATCGTTCAAATACTTTTCCAACAGAATTTTTACTTGTTCAAATTCATTATTTAATTTTTTAGTTTGACTTTTTTGTTCATTTATTAAAATTTCTTTTGATACATAATTTTTGATATGTTCTGATTTAATGATCTTTTTCAAAAAGATGAAATACTCGTTTTCTATATCAACCCAATTTTCAACATTTTTCTGATTAATTAGCTTAAAAAAATCATTTTTATAAACTAAAATATCTTCTCGTAGATATTTCCCGGTCATTAAATTATTACCATATTCACGGTATATCTCTGCATTTTCAAATTTAATTTTTTCATCATATTTCATAATTAGTTTAGATAATCTTGATAAATTTGAAATTTCATCAAATTTTACATCTTTAGCAATATTTTGAAAGGAAATAAATTCATCTTCATGACTTGAAGATTTTATATTCTTCCAATAATCATCAATAAAATCCTTATAAGAAGTAGGCAATCCATGCGCTAAATCAAATCCATTTCCGATAATAATAAGTCTATTCATCTTTAAAAAGTGCTTTTCTCAAATATAGTACTTTCTCTGATATTAACTTATAACTCTAATAGGGTTTAAAAAAATTAAAACCTTAATTTTGCAAAAAACTTAATTTTCCATTTTGAAACAAACCCAATTCAAAAACACACAAATCTCTTACTCCGATGTTGGCAAAGGAACTGCTATTGTTTTACTTCATGGTTTTTTAGAAAATAAAACTATGTGGGATTTTTATGTCCCAGAATTTGCCAAAAAAAATCGCGTAATTACTATAGATTTGTTAGGCCATGGCGAATCAGAATGTTTGGGTTATGTACATTCGATGGAAGATCACGCAGATGCCGTTTATGCTGTTTTATCAGAACTACGCATTCGCAAAGCTTTTTTTGTAGGGCATTCTATGGGTGGTTATGTAGCTTTGGCTTTTGCCGAATTATATCCTGAATATATAAAAGGAATCGTTTTATTAAACTCAACCGCAAAAGCAGACAATGAGGAACGAAAAATAAATCGAGATCGAGCAGTAAAAGCAGTAAAACAGTCTTTCGTAAATTTCATATCTTTATCTATTGCCAATTTATTTAGCGAAAACAATAGAGAGAGACTTGCATTAGAGATTGATAAAGTAAAAAAAGAAGCCCTTAAAACACCGTTACAAGGAATTGTTGCTTCGTTGGAAGGAATGAAAATCAGAACGGATCGCGAACATGTTTTACACTTATCGACATTTCCTATCTTAATGGTTTTAGGAGAAAAGGATCCTGTACTTCCTTATCACGAAACTAGTAAACAAATAGAACAAACAAAAGTAGAGCTCATCACTTATGCAGATGGCCACATGAGCTATATTGAAAACCAAGAAAACTTATTGAAAGTTTTAATAGCATTTTTCAAGAAAATTTAAATCATTCCAGCTCTCAAATAACCGCGTTCCACCAATTCCTCTTTATTTTTTAGATGAAACATTTTGCCTTCTTTCATCAAGGCTAATTTAGTAGATACTTTGATCACATTTTCATAATTGTGATCAGTGATTACAATTCCTTTTACTGATGCTTTTTCTATAATTAGATTATTAATTTTATCGATCATGATTGGCGACAAGCCATTATAAGGCTCATCCAATAAAACAAACTTAGAATCATTGTACAGAATTAATTTAATTTCTAAATACCGTAATTCTCCTCCCGATAAATGCTTTATCTTCTTACTTAGCATGGATTGAATCATATCATCGGCAGAAAAATGCGCTATTTTATCTTTAGCAATAGATAATGTAATAGCCTTTTTAATGGAAAGAGAATTTGGAATAAAATTATCCTGCGGCAAGTAACTAATTTGGTTAATTAAAGCGCTAGTATTCGCTTTGACAATACCGTCCACACGAACGAACTTAAAATCGGCAGCTTCGATACCAAAAATAATTTTTAATAATGTCGATTTCCCAGAACCATTTCTACCTAAAATTCCAACAACTTCATTCGTCTCACATTTTAAATAAACATCTGAAATTATAATTTTCCCATTATATTGTTTTTGAACGCTATCCACTTCTAGAACTCTTTTAGTCATAACAATTTAATAATTAAATTAAGGACCAAAATCAAGAACACTGAAAAAATAAAATTCATCATAAAACCATAAATCAAAAGATATAATTTTGAAATTCCGTTATTGTAATAAAACAGATACTCGTTCTTAGAGTTCACTTCTTTGAGCAATACACTAATAAAAAATCCAAAAATAACAAGAACATATTTAAAGGTTTCAAACCCTACAAAGAACCACACAACACTACTTAATGATAGATTTATTATCAAAGTACTTTTGTAAAACTCGAATATATTAGCGACTTTTCTAATAGCTTTATAATTTAAATTTTTTCTTCAAATGGTATATTCTTATCTAAAATTTCACTTAACAAAAACACAATTTGTTCGATATAATTACTCAAAACGGATTCATTTATAATGGAATTTAATTCTTTTTCTTCTTTAAAAATAAAAGGTAAAAATCCAGATTTTAAATTTTTAAAAGAGATAATTCCTGCTTCAATTGGTTTTCCTTTTGCTTCCTGCTCATACATATAAGCATAGGCCAAAACTTGAATAATTTTATCGCTTTTAATGTCTTCTGTCAAACCATTCCAAGTTTTTAGCATAACATTAGCCTTATCAACTTTTCCTGTTTTATAATCAATAATACGAATTATTCCGTTGCGCTCTTCAATTCGATCTACATTTCCTTTTATTAATACCGGAAAAGGCAAACCAGGATGATGTAAAGACCTTTCATAAGTTTGTTCTAAAGCAATGATCTTAATGGCATCTCCATTTTTCACACTTTCTAATTCGACTTTTAAGAAATTAGAAACATTTCGTTTAGCAACTTCAAAGGCCAATAAATTACGACCTTTTTTAATCTCTCCCTCTTTATAAACAAGTTTAAATTGTTTGAGAACCTCAACATCTATTTGCTTAAAACAATTGATTAGATCACTTTCTGATATGAATTTCCCGATGAAAGGTTCATATAAAACTTTCAAGGTTTCATGAATAATCGTTCCTAAAGTATTCAGGGCAATATTCTCCTCTACTTCTTCCACTTCACTGATGCGCAATATTTTTTGGAAATAAAACTGAATTGGATTCCGAATATAACTCGTCAAAGCAGATGGAGAAAATCCTTTATCAGCAATTTCTTTTAGACGAATCATTACAGATTCCGATTTTGGAATCACCATGGGTTGATAAGCAGTTTCGGGAAGATCAGCATTATAAATCTCATGTGTTAAATTATGATTGATCTGTTTTTCGACTTCGAGTTGGGTGATAAAACGACTTTTCTCACCAGCATCTAATCCTTCACTTTCTGTGTTATAAAGCAAATAAATATTTTTAGCGCGCTGCAACAAATGATAAAAATGATACGTATAAATAGCATCTTTCTCTTTGAAAGTAGGCAGGCCTAATTCGCGCTTTACATCATAAGGAATAAATGAATTTTGTGATTTTCCTGCTGGAAATTTTCCTTCATTCATCGAAGTAACAATAACGGTATCAAAATCTAAAACCCGACTTTCTAAAACTCCCATAATCTGCAAACCGTTCAAAGGTTCTCCTTCAAATGAGACTTCAGCAAGATCTATTACTTGTTTGTAAATTGCATAAAGTGTTTCTATTTTATCAATATGTTGGTGTTTGGAATAATAATTATTTAGTTTATTTATAACTTTAAAAATGGCAAATACAAAAGCTTTAGTAATTTTCTCTTCTTCATTATCATTGCTCAAATTATTTTTTATCGTTAGCAATAATTCAGAAATACTTTCAAGCACCGGAATAGAGCCACTTTCCCATTTTTTAAATAATAAAACAAATAACTCCGACGGAACTGCATTCAATTCCACTAATTTTTGATGCGTAATAAATGTATAATTGTTTTTATTAATGATACTGACTAATGCTGTAGTTTTAGCATAAGGTTCTACCAATGGATGAGTCAGTATATCCAGAACATCCTTGTAATAAAAAACATAACTGTTATTATTTCTAGACAGAGCGTTGGTATGCATTTTAAATAATTTAGCAATCAATATCTGTGCGGGATTATTTTTACTTGAATAACCCATAGTGATATTCAACGCACCAACAGTTGATGGTAAGGAATACAAAAGTGGCACTAAAAGATTTTCTTCCCCAAGAACAACAGCAACTTTATCTAATTTTCCATTAGCACCTAGGCTTTCAGAGGTATGGATTACGTTTTCAATAATACTGCCTGCTATTTTGGCTTGACCAATTGTTTTAGGTGTACCAATAACATGGATGTTTTTTGATTGCGAAAAATCATCAACAATCCATTCAAAAGGATTAGACTTATAATGTTTCCAACTTTCTTTGAAACGTCTTACAAATAAACCTGCATCGTGATAAGGATCGTTTAAAAAGGTTTGATCAACATCCCAAAATATTTTAGCTTGATCAGAGGCTATTAAATGTTGTATGATTTTCTCCTCGGCAGCATTTAATGCATTAAAACCTGCAAATACAAATTGCTTCTCGACAACAGAATCTGTAAAGTGATTCAGATTGTTTACTGCTTCTCTATAAATTAAACCTTGGTAGCCAATTCCTTTATTTAAAAGATGCGTATAAAGTGATTGATAATAATTAGGCAACAATTTCCAAAAATCAATATACTTCTCTAACAATTCTGTTTTATTCTCGACTTCAATTCCCCATTTCTTAATATCTTCTATATCCTTGAGATAAGAAAGAACGTGAGAAGGATCTAATAAATAGCGATCTATCTCGTTAAAATCTTGCAAAAGTGTTTTCGCCCAATTGGCAAAGAGCTCAAAAGTTTGCTGATTTGTTTTATCCGTTATAGAAAGGTAAACTTCATAAAATTCAAATAAAAGTTCGATTGGATCTACAGTTCGAATACCGGCAATATTTTGGACAAAATCTTCAATACTTATAATTTCTGGAGAAAGAATATTGCTATCTACTTGATTTTTTAAGGCTTCAATCAAAAACACTTTTGCACGTTTATTGGGTAGAACCACAATTGTATTAGAAAGGGTGTTAGAGTAATCTTCAATTAAAACAGTAGCAATTTTATCTAAAAAGGAGGTATTTGTCATTCTATAAAAATAAAAAAAACGCCCCGATAAATCGAGGCGTTTTCTATAAATATTTAGAAAGAAATTATTCTTTGATCAAAGAAATCTCTACTCTTCTGTTTTCAGCTTTTCCTTTTGCAGTCTTGTTAGAAGCAATTGGTTTAGTTTCACCAAAACCTGTAGATCTTAATCTATCAGTTTCAATACCATTTTCGATTAAGTAATTTTTAACTGCTGCAGCTCTGTTTTCAGATAATGCTTGGTTAAGTTCATTACTACCATCGCTATCAGTATGTCCTTCGATCATGAATTTTGAGTAAGGATATTCTTTAAGGATTGAAGTGATTGATTGTAAAACTGTGTAAGTTCCTTTTTGGAAAGTAGATTTACCAGAATCAAACAAGATTACTTTACCATAGTTATTTAAAGTTTTCATAACTTCTTCTGAAACTTCTGGACAACCTTGATTAGCAACAGTACCTCTTACAGTAGGACATTTGTCATCTTTGTCTAAAACACCATCTCCGTCAGTATCTGGCCAAGGACAACCTGCGTTTTCTCTTGGACCTGCAACAGTAGGACATTTGTCATCTTTATCAGCTACACCGTCTCCGTCAGCATCTGGACAACCTTTTAAAGCAGCTAAACCAGCAACATCTGGACAAGCATCATCTTTATCAGCAATTCCATCTCCATCAGTATCAGGACAACCTTTTAAAGCAGCTAAACCAGCAACATCTGGACAAGCATCTTCACTATCTTGAATACCATCTCCGTCTGTATCAGGACATCCGTTGAATTGTTTTAAACCAGCAACATCTGGACAAGCATCATCTCTATCATAGATTCCATCACCGTCAGTATCTTTTCCACCAAATTTGAAGATTAGACCTGCAGTATGTTGAAAGTGAGATGGAGCATCAGGAACTCCTGCTGCATCTTCTCTATCTCCGAAAGATTTTTTGTATTTTGTAGCAAGTTCTAAACCGATATTATCAGTAAACCAAAAAGTTAAACCTGCACCTGGGTTAACAGTACCATAGCTACTATCTCCGAAGAAAGTATAACCTCCACCAACAGATAAAGACGGATCGATAACTTTAGATTTAACTAAACTCATGAAACTATATTTGATAGTTGCATCAATACCGTAATACATTAAATCACCAGGATTAGAAACTACATAACCACGAGAATCGTGACCTGGAACTGTTGGATTAAATTTCACATATTTGTCGATCTTGTTAACAGATCCAGAAATACCGAATGAGAAATTATCTCCTACATATTTAGACACACTTAAATAAGATACAGATGGAAGAATATTCCAATTGTCTTTAACTGCGAATGGTTGAGAAAAATGACGATCTAAAAAGTTTTTTCCTCCACCAGCACTTGTTTTTGTATCCACGGCGTTAACCCCAAAAGAGATAGCCCATGGATTGTTACTGTCTTGTGCATGAGAGCTAAGTCCCATCACCATCATTACAGTAAGTAATAGTTTGTTAAGATGTTTCATACTTTAATTTTTTAATTAAAATTTAGTTAATTATAAGCAAAAGTAATGCGTAATTATCTAAATACAAAATCAAATGTTAAAAAAAACCTACAAAAATCCTTAAATGTAGGAATTATGCAATTTGACATTGAAATTATATAACATTTAGCTTTACTCCAACTTCAATAAATGCGTTAATAGCCTTGTCTAAGTGCGCTGTTGTATGTGCTGCAGATAGTTGTACTCTAATTCTTGCTTTATCTTTAGGAACTACTGGAAAGAAGAAACCAATAACGTAAATTCCTTTTTTCAATAACTCGTCAGCCATTGTTTGTGATAATTTAGCATCATACAGCATTACGGGTACTATTGCAGAATCACCTTCAACAATATCGAAACCGGCTTTTTTCATACCTTCTTTAAAATAATTTGTATTCCATTCTAATTTATCACGTAGAACAGTATCTCTTTCTAAAATTTCGAAAACTTTTATAGAAGCTCCAACGATGGCTGGCGCTAGTGAATTAGAAAACAAATAAGGTCTTGATCGTTGTCTCAGTAATTCGATTATTTCTTTTTTTGCTGTAGTATATCCACCCATCGCTCCACCTAAAGCTTTACCTAAGGTTCCTGTGATAATATCAACACGTCCCATAACTCCTTTTGCCTCAAGGGTTCCTTTTCCTGTTGCGCCGATAAATCCTGCTGCATGACATTCATCAACCATAACCATTGCATCATATTTATCTGCTAAATCACATATTTTATCTAATGGAGCCACAACTCCATCCATAGAGAAGACACCATCGGTAACAATTAATTTAAAACGAGTTCCTGCTTCTGTAGCTTTAATCAATTGCTGTTCTAAATCCTCCATGTTGCTGTTTTCATAACGATACCGAGCCGCTTTACACAAACGCACCCCATCAATAATCGAAGCATGATTTAAACTATCTGAAATAATACAATCTTCTGCACCTAATAATGGCTCAAAAACACCACCATTTGCATCAAAAGCAGCTGCATAAAGAATGGTGTCTTCTGTTCCGTAAAATTCAGCTATCTTTTTTTCTAAAGTTTTATGAATATCCTGAGTTCCACAAATAAAACGTACGGAAGACATTCCGAAACCATGGGTGTCTAAAGCGTCTTTTGCAGCCTGAACTACTTCTGGATGAGAGGACAAACCAAGATAATTATTAGCACAAAAATTTAAAACTGTTTCGCCCGTAGAAATGGTAATTTCAGCTCCTTGAGGCGATGTAATTATCCTTTCTGATTTAAATATACCGTTATCTACAATAGTTTGAAGTTCTGTTTCTAGGTGTTGTTTTATTTTTCCGTACATAATTATTTTATTTATAAATTTATTTTTGCGAATAATTCATTTAATCTACAAATTTACTACTTCGATTCCTTTTCCGATGTAAATAAGCGCTTTTTTTATCACTTTATAACCCATTGATTCTATTGCACTTTGATAATCTTCTAATTGCTTCTGGTATTTAACATGGTGCATTCCTGTTTTATAATCCAGCAGTAACACCTCTTTATTCTTAGTAAAAACCATTCTGTCAGGCTTAACAGTTGTTCCCTCTTTTTGAATAATAGTTTGTTCATTCAAAATTTCATTCCCTTCGGCAAAAAAGTTTTTCAACTCACTGTGATCGATAATCTCCTGAATAGTATTACGCACTATTTCTTTTTGATTAAAGGTAATTAATCCACTCTCAATAGATTTCGTTAGTGCCAATTCGACATCTGACTTCGTTTTTACAAAAGATAAAATCTCATGAACAAGATTACCATATTCTATAGCTTCTTGTTGCAATGTTCCCCACATCAAAGCTTCTCGTTGAGCTATTTTAATATTCTTTGGATTTAAAATTTCAAGAACCACCGGAATTGTTTTAGAGGTATCCACATGTTTCTTTTGTGCAGAAAGCTTCGTCGGATTCCCAAATTCATATTCTGATTTTTCGGGATCAAAAACGTGTTTATTTTCTAAGTAATTAATAAAAAAAGCACACATATTATTTTTAGGAATTTCTCCTTTTCGAGACAAATTCATATTCGAAATAACATACAATTGTTCTTCTGCCCTCGTTAAAGCCACGTATAATACATTGATGTTGTCTAGCAATTCCTCTTGTTTCTTCTGATTATAAACTTCCGCAGCTGCTACACCAAAACCTTCTACCGCACTGCTATTATCAATGAGTACTTTAGGCAAACCAAATTCTTCTTCTTCGGCGTTAAGCCACAATTTGTCTTTTGGTTTTCTATTATAATCTTCTTCTGCAAAAGGAAAAATAACAACCGGAAATTCTAATCCTTTTGATTTATGAATGGTCATAATCCGCACTGCATTATTCCCTTCTGGTGACGGAATACTAAATTTTTCTGCATTTTTATCCCAGAAATTCAAGAAATCTGAAATCCCTGCTTGATTACGAACGTCACGCTCTAAAACGATATCTAGAAAATATTGAATGTAGGCATTCCCCACCCC